>JAZQAZ010000010.1:0-171589 GCA_045545475.1 Clostridia bacterium
GCGCAGTTTTGGTTTAGGGATTTTTCGACTCAGAGAAGCATAAAAAATGCAGGTATACTGACGTATATCTGCATTTTTTTGCGCACTATCAGCGAAAAATAACAAGCCAAAACCGGTTTCTCCCTAAGGAGTACCGCCCAATGGCGACTTATTTTTTTATTTGAAAAGCATCATTAAAAGACCGGAACAGCCTGTTATCACAATTGCTATAAGGCCTATTAAAATTCCTGTAATTTGAACTTTGTTAAGTTTTTCTGAGAAGAAAAGCTTTCCTGTAATGGTGGAGAGAATAACCATTGCACCGTTTGAAACAGGGAAGAAGACAGCACTCGGAATAACTGCCGACAATGAAAGGTTTAACCTTATATAAACACAACTTACAATTCCGCAAAGAACTATGTACAGAAATGCACTTTTCCTGATTTTAGGAAGCTTTTTCCTGCTGAATAAGTTTACGAAAATTCCAAAAACAAAAAAGAGAATTGCCGATACTATGGATGCTGTAAGCATCATTCCGTTGTATTCTCCTGCGGCATCTGATGCGGCGAATACTTTATAAATTATTCCCACAGCACCTCCTGCCAGGAAAAAGAGGAATGAGTAAATAAACCATTTTAAGGTTAATTTTTCTCCACTCTTTTTTGGATTAACGCAAAGCAGTAGGGAAATAAAAAGTAAAACCTGCCCTGCAATCTGAAAAGGACTTATATCTTCGGGAACATAGAAAACCCCAAACCATGTGGCGATTACAAAGGCACAGCTTCCTATTAAAGTGGAGAGGGATACAGGCCCTTCAGCCATGGAACGCATCTTGAAAAAGAGAAATGTGCATAAAATAACACCGTATATAACTCCGAAAATAAGGGCGGTGTGAGAAATTGAAGTGCCGCCTTCAATGAAAAACCAAAGCGATAAAATTATAGTCCAGATTATGCTTATGCCGCCGTTAAAGAAGAATAAATCTCCGGGCGTTTCCATATCTTTATTTCCGAATTTATGCAAAAGACAGGCGTTTATTACTGAAAACAAAATGGATAGTGCCATTAATGGATAGGCGATAGTAAGTGTCATCATAATTACTCCTTATTTTTTTCGTATTTTTGTTCACGGTATTTTCCCGGGGTTATTCCGTAGTGAGTTGTGAATACTTTTGTGAAATGAGAGGTGTCATAAAAGCCTGATGAGAGAGCAATATCGTGAAGGTTAAGGCTTTCATGCTCCATCATGGCTATGGCACGTTCTAAACGGTAGTTTGTAAGATATTTCGTTGGGGATATTTTGATATTTTTTAAGAAAAGTCTGTAAAGATAGGTTCTGTCTATCCCCACAAACGAAGCTATATCGGTTATAGTAATATTATAAGGATAGTTGTCTTCTATATAAGATATTGCCTTTTGTACATAGTGCTCGGGAAGATAGAAGTCTCCCTTTTTTTCTGTGTTGGCTTTGATCAATCGGCTCATAATCAAAAGAAAATACCCTGTAACGTCATAGCCTTTTGCACCCTGCTTTTCATTGCAACGGAGCATAGAGTGTAAATCGCTTACCATATCATCTGATAAGTCAAAGTTAAAGGTTACATTTGTGTTATTCAGACCTGCATAGTGAGCGATTGCCGCATCATCCGGTCCTGAAAAGTTAGCGTAGATGTATTTCCAGGGTTCGTTATCGTCTGCAACGTAGGATGCCGGTAAATCAGGGATAATCATAAAGCCTTCTCCGGCGGAGATGGGGTAGTCCTTTCCGTTTACGTTATAAATTCCCTTGCCCTCTAAAACAAAGTGAGCGGAATAGTGACCGTATATTCTGGCATAAGCACGATGGCCGGGGTCGCATATGGTGAGACCGCACTCGGTAACCGCCAGACTTTGATTGGGCAATCTTGAAAAATAATTTCTTTTTCCTGAATAGCTCATAATTTTCTTCCTTTGTAAAATATTACAATTAGAATAATAACATTTTATTGATGTTTTGGCAATGGTAAAAAATAAAAAAGCAACAAATTTACAAAAAAATAATCACACACGTACATTACATAATTGAAAAAATGTGCTATAATCGAATTAAAGATAATGAAAGGGATGGTAAAAATGAGAGAGAAATTAAGAATAGCTTTCGTCGGATGCGGACAGTTCTGCAGAAACTTCGTGCCGCTTTTCAAGGCACATCCTGCTGTTGAGTTTGTTGCTGTGTGTGACAAATTCCCCGAAAGAGCAAAAAACTTTAAAGAGTGGTACGGTGCAGATATGATTTTCGACAGCTTTGATGATGTTATCGCATCAAGCGAAATCAATGCTGTTGCTATCTTTACACAGAGAGACTTACACGGTGTAATGGCAATTGCAGCGTTAAAGGCAGGAAAGCACGTTTATTCCGCAGTTCCTATGGCACTCAAAACAGAGGAAATTCAGGAAATCGTTCGTCTTGTAAAAGAAACAGGTCTTACATATATGATGGGCGAAACCGGCATTTACCGTCCTGCTTCAATTTTCTGCCGTCAGAAATATGCGACAGGCGAAATGGGAGAAATGGTATACGCTGAGGCGCAGTATAACCATGATATGAAGAGACTTTATGATGTATTCAAGTACACTGAAGGTGACAAGTGGAAGATGATGGCAGGTCTTCCTCCCATGTTATATCCCACACACTCAACTTCTATGGTGCTTTCTGCGGCAAAGGCTCATGCACTTAAGGTTGCGGCTTTCGGTTATGAGGATAAAATGGATACCGATATATTCGGAGAGGGTATGAACTACTGGGATAATCCTTTCTCAAATACAGCAATGCTTCTTAAACTCAGCAACAACGCTGTTATAAGAATCAGCGAAAACCGTCGTGTTGCATGGCATTTCCCGGAGACCTATATCACCAGTTTCAACTGTACAAAGGCTTCCTATGAATGTTCCTTGGTTCAGCACTCCTATCTTAAAATGAACGAAAAGGGGCTTGTTGATTACGAGGATGTCAGCGATTTACTTAATCCTATGGAGCTTACACCCCATAAAAACGACCCCGATTTCTTAAAGAAGGTTGTAAACGGTACATGGTGCAATACAGAAGCACCCATTCAGGCTATTACAAGACTTCCTAAGGAGTTTGACGGACTTGGTACAGGCCACGCCGGAACTCATAAATTTATGGTTGACGATTTCTGCCAGGCTTATATGTCAGGTAAGCTTTCACCCACAAATGCATGGCAGGCGGCCAGATATAATCTTCCCGGCCTTACTGCACATAAGAGTGCAATGGAAGGCGGCATAACTCTTGATGTCCCCGATTGCGGAGACACACCTGAAGGAATGGAAGTTCTTTCTGCAGACAGAATAGTAAATGAGGTGGATTACAGATAATGGGAGCATTACCACAGCTTTTTATGAGACAGCCTGATATCACTCATCTTCCTCCTTTGGCACTCCCCGAGGGATTTTCATTTCACAGCCACATAGAGGGACAGGATAAAAACTGGGAAGAATTGATTGAAAAGGCTTTCGGTACTCATTTTTCCTTTAATGATTTTATAGTAAACGGCGGGGGATACAAGCCGGAATACGTTCTTTATATAGCGAAAGACGGCGTGGATATAGCAACAGCCACAGCTGTAGAAAAGGATATTTTTCCCGGAGAAGGCTGGTTCCGTATGATTGGAACAGCACCTGAAGCTAGAGGCCTGGGAGCAGGAAAACTTGTTTGCCTTGCAGCACTACACTCTCTTGCCGCAAGAGGATATAAGAGTGTTGTATTATCAACAGACGATGCAAGAATCCCTGCGATAAAGCTTTACCTTTCTCTTGGCTTTGAACCGATATTTACTCACGAAAGCCACGAAGAGCGTTGGAAGAATGTTTTTGAAAAAATAAATGCTAAATAAAAAAGAAACCCGAAAATTTTTCGGGTTTCTTTTTTTAGTTAGCTGAAGCAGGTTTATCCTCCTGAAGCTTCAGGCTGAAACTCTTCTCGTCACCTTCACGGTTAACCGTAAGCTTAATGGTGTCGCCTGCCTTATAGGTATTGCGTTTTGCAATAAACTCGGAGGAGGAGGTCACCTTTTCGTCGTTGAAGGCGATTATTATGTCTCCGATTTCAATGCCTGCAATATCAGCACTTCCGCCTTCTATAACATCGTTGACAAAAAGTCCGTAATTAACGGGAAGGCTATAATAGTAAGCAATCTGAGGTGTGATTTCCACAATACTTACGCCTATTGCCGGTCTTCCGTGAACATAACCGTCGGACACAAGGTCTTCGATAATACTCTTTACATCGTCAATGGGGATGGCAAAACCTAATCCTTCTACACCATCGGATGAAATTTTAACAGAGTTTATGCCGATTACTTCGCCACGGTTGTTAACAAGAGCTCCGCCTGAGTTACCTGAGTTTATAGCAGCATCTGTCTGTATAAGGTTATAGGTGGTTCCTTCTACGGTGAGTTTTCTGTTAACTGCACTTACTATTCCGTGTGTAACGCTGCCGGCAAGGGTAAGTCCCAAGGGGTTTCCTATTGCAAGAACTTCATCTCCGACCTGGATAGTGGAAGAGTTTCCTATTGTAGCGGCTTTTAAGTCGTGTCCCTGGGGGTCTACCTTTATTACAGCCATATCGGTTTCGGGATCTGAACCGACTAAAGTGGCTTCAAGCTCATCGCCGGATGAAAGTGTAATTTTCAACTTGTTGGCATCTGAAATTACATGATTGTTTGTAACTATATAGCCGTCTTTGCTGATGATTATTCCGCTTCCTGTAGATTGCAATGTGTTTATATTAAGAAAGCTGTTGGGAGAATAGCTCATGTTAGAGATACCTACAATTGATGGACTGACGAGAGCTGAAATTTGCTGACGTGAAAGGGCAGGTCCATCTGATTGAGCATCATCATTATCGAGAGCAAGACCGGGAGCTGCACCGGGAATGTTTAAGGCTGAGCCTGCTTCTTTTACACCGTCTAAAATATATTTCATTATCATGTTTCTGGAAGCATATAAACCGCCTCCGAAAATGATGCACATAATAAATGCGGTAAGAACGGCAATGGCTAAAGGTCGTTCGGGAAATTTCTTCTTCGGCTTCTTTGGCTTTGTTATTTTCTCTGTGTATATAGGAGTGGGGGCGGGATTTCCTTCTTCTGAAACATCAGAAAATATTTCTTCGGAAGTTTCGGAAGGTGTGGGGGATTCAGTTTCCTTTTTTGGTTTTTCGGAGTTATTGAGTTCTTCAAAAAAATTATTGTTATCCATAAAAATGCTCCTTTCATATACCTTTATGATAACATATATTTATTAATTTTATATTAATAAAGTGTAAAAATGCATTTTATTTGTGAATATTTCTTGAAAGTGTCAGTGTAAATGTAAATCTGGTGAATTCACCTTCGGTACTGGTAACGGTTATGTTTTCTCCATGCAATGAAAGAATGTTTTTGACAAGATAAAGTCCAAGACCAATTCCCTTTTTATCAAGACCGCGGGATTTATCGGTTTTATAAAACTTGTCAAATATATGTTTCAGCTCGCTTTTCGGAATGCCTTCACCATTATTTTCAATACTTACATAAGCTTTTCCCGAGCGGGTTGAAACCGAAATTTTTATAAAACCTTCTACGGCCGCAAATTTAATTGCATTGTCCAAAAGATTTATAATAACTCTGGTTATTGAGTCCTTATCGCAAAAACAAATGCAATCTTCTTCTTCAAATTCAACCGTAATGTCAAGCCTTTTTTCTGCGATTCTGTCCTGGTATTTTATTATCTGTCGTCTTATACATTCGTTGATGTCAAAATAATCCATTTCAAGCTTTGCATTTCCGCTTTCAATTCTGGAAACGTCTAAAAGTTCAGTGGTGAGTTTTGAAAGCCTGCGTGCTTCGGACAAACATATTTTAAGATATTCTTCGGATTGTTCCTTGGGGATTGTTCCGTCCAGTATGCTGTCGATAAATCCGATGATGGAAGTCATGGGAGTTCTGAGCTCATGGGCAATGCTTGCGGTGAACGCACGTTGGTTTTCCTCGGAATTCTCAATGGATTCTGCCATGTCGTTAAATGTTGATATAAGCTCTTGTATCTCTCCGATATTGTTATCATCGGCACTAACCCTTTTACTGAAATCTCCCGATGCAAGCTTCATGGCCGCTTCATTCATCGCCTTTAACGGCTTCGCTATTCTGTAGGTCAGGGCGTAGGATAAAACCACAGATATGAGAAGAGAGATTATTGCGGCTAAGATAAAGTTTGATGCTACAACATTAAGCAAAAATCTTATCTGCGGAGTGGGGATGAATAAAATCAGCATGGAACTTATATTACCGTTTTCGTACAGAGGCTTCATAACCGTAAGGGTTGTGGTTGTAAACATGCTGTCCATGTTTCCCCAATGAACGAAATAATCTTCTCCGTTATAAGATACCTTGGAAATTGACTGCGGAAAATCTCCCGACAGCATTTTTGAAAATGTATCTGAAGCTTTTATATATTCTGTTTGTCTTCCGCTTTTTTGATTTTCCTTGGAAAATATAACTCCTTCGCTGAAATTTCGGATATCCGCATAGCGAAATAATATTTTTTTATCGGGAGTTATCTGCATAACGGAAAAATCGGTACTTGATGATATTACAGACAAAGTATTTCTGTAATTATCTTCTATCTGTCCGATTAGTTTTTTATAATTATAATGTATATCGGGATTTTCCTTTTGTATGATTTCAAGCTCTTTATATAGCTCATCGGTGCGTTTGGAAAGATCCACGACCTTTGATGATGCTGTGAGAATGGAGGACACATGTTCTGACCTTAAATATGAATTTATTCTTGCATAACATATCACAGACATGATGATGAAAGCTATTAATATTATGAGCAGATTTATCGAGAAAATTTTAAGAAAAAGGCTTTTTTTTCTTTTGGCTGAAGGGCGTTTGACACTCATTTTTCGTAAACCTCAAAAATATAACCTACACAGTGCTTTGTCTTAAGCATCCAGGCTTCGTCATGAGAATTGCCAAGCTTTTCGCGAAGTCTCTTAACGTGTACGTCGATGGTTCTTGATTCTCCGCCATATTCAAAACCCCATACTTTTTCAAGTAACTGCTCTCTGGTGAATACGACATTTTTGTTTGAAGCAAGAAAGTATAAAAGTTCAAGTTCTCTGGCGGGAGTATCTATGGATACTCCGTCTACCTTGAGGTCATAATTTGAGATGTTAATTTCAAGACCGGGGAAAGATAAAATATCGGAAGATATTTTTCCGTCTGCATTTGAGCTTCGGCGCATAACCGCACGCACTCTTGCTATAAGCTCTTTTGTTTCAAAAGGCTTTACCATGTAGTCATCTGCACCCAGTTCCAGTCCTAAAACCTTATCGAAGGTGTCGCCCTTGGCTGTAAGCATTATTATCGGAACATTGCTCACTTTTCTTATTTCCTTGCATACCTCGATCCCGTCAATTTTAGGAAGCATGAGATCAAGGATTATAAGGCAGGGTTCCTCCGTACGGAATTTTTTGAGTGCATCTTCTCCGTCATAGGAAATTGCAGTAGTGAAGCCTTCCTTTACGAGATGGAGGCGTAAAAGCTCACAAATATTTGCATCATCGTCAACAATTAAAATTTTGTTTTTATCCATAATAACTCCTCATTTTATATTATGATTAGAGTATAGCACAACTTTTACAAAAAGAAAATCATAATTTTGGTTTTTTACAAAAAATTTACATCTTGCACTATAGAGAAAAATGAGTTATAATAAATAGGATAATACATTAAAGGAAGGATTGCTTTTTATGAAAATGGGTATAGTTGGTCTTCCCAATGTGGGAAAGAGCACACTTTTTAATGCAATAACAAAGGCGGGAGCGGAGTCCGCGAACTATCCCTTCTGTACGATAGAGCCGAATGTCGGTGTTGTGGGTGTTCCGGATTACAGAATGGATGTTTTATCCGAGATGTACAATCCCGAAAAATACACTCAAGCGGTTGTTGAATTCGTTGATATTGCAGGTCTTGTAAAGGGAGCATCAAAGGGCGAAGGACTTGGAAACAAATTCCTTTCTCATATTCGTGAGGTTGATGCGATAATTCACGTTGTACGTTGTTTTGAAGATCCTGATGTTGTACACGTTGACGGCTCGGTTGATCCCATGAGAGATATTGAGACAATAAACCTGGAGCTGATTTTTTCCGACATTGAAATGGTGGAAAGAAGAATAGACAAGGCAACAAAGATGCTTAAGGGAGACAAAAGCTATCAGGCAGAAATTGATGTTCTGAATAAAATAAAGGATACTCTTGAGGAAGGTAAGCCTGCAAGAAGTGCGGATCTTTCCGATGACGAGAAAGAAATTCTTAATACAATGGATCTGCTTACGGCAAAGCCTGTTCTTTATGCGGCAAATGTGGCAGAGGATGAGCTTTCAAGTGAAGGCAAGGGAAATGTATATCTTGAAAGCCTTAAGGCTCTTGCAGAAAAAGAGGGTAGCGAGGTTCTCCCCGTATCAGCTAAAATCGAAGAAGAAATCAGCCAGCTTGACGCAGAAGATAAGGAACTGTTCCTGGAGGAATTCGGAATAACCGAATCCGGACTTGACAGACTTGTTAAAAAGAGCTATAAGCTTCTTGGTCTTATAAGCTATCTTACCGCAGGCCCCAAGGAAGTAAGAGCGTGGACGATTAAACGTGGAACAAAGGCACCTCAGGCGGCAGGTAAAATCCATTCTGACTTTGAGCGTGGATTTATCCGTGCTGAGGTTGTGGCATTTTCTGACCTTCAAGCTTGCGGAACAATGGCGGCAGCAAAAGAAAAAGGCTTAGTCAGAAGCGAAGGTAAAGAGTATGTTATGCAGGACGGAGACGTTGTTGTTTTCCGCTTTAATGTATAATGGAATATAAAAACATTGTAAAGGGTACTTTTTTATCCCGTCCCAATCGCTTTATCGCAAAGGTTATTATCGATGGGAAAGAGGAGCTTTGTCACGTTAAAAATACCGGAAGGTGCAGAGAGATACTTAAAGAAGGAACAACTTTATATCTTGAAAAATCGGACAATCTTCAAAGGAAAACACTTTATGATCTTGTGTCAGCGGTAAAGGATGGGAAAATCTTTAATATAGACAGTCAGGCACCAAATAAAGTTGTGGCTGAATGGATAGAAAAAGGCGGACTTCTTGATGGGGTAACCTACCTTAAAAGCGAGTGTACATATAAAAAATCAAGATTTGATTTTTACGCCGAAACAAAAAGCGGAAAGGCTTTTATTGAGGTAAAGGGAGTAACACTTGAAAAGGACGGCGTATTTATGTTTCCCGATGCACCTACAACAAGGGGAGTCAGGCACCTTATAGAGCTTTCAGAGTGTGTCAAGGAAGGTTTTTTAGCCTATGTCGTTTTTGTTATACAGGCAGATAGCGCAAAGTATCTTACTCCGAATA
This sequence comes from Clostridia bacterium, assembly GCA_045545475.1. Lineage (GTDB taxonomy): Bacteria > Bacillota > Clostridia > CAKSNL01 > HGM11501 > HGM11501. Next base: position 9,421 of record JAZQAZ010000010.1, read on the forward strand.
AGGAAGCAGACGAAGCATTTTACAACGCTTTAAAAAGAGCGAAAGACTGTGGAGTTAAGCTTGTAGCAGTCACATGTAGTGTGACTGAAAGCACACTTTATATCAAGGATGAAACAGATGTTATATTATAAGTGAGGTTTTTTTATGAAAAAGCTTTTCGCATTGATTTTGATTGCTGTAATGCTATTTATGACCTGCAGGGCAGCGGTGGTTGAGGTGAATATCGGCGGGATACGTGTGAACAGTGTGAGAGACGGAGAAATAAAAACTATCCTGCTTGAAGAAGTTCCCTTTGTGAACGAAAGCGGAAGAACTATGGTTCCGGTCCGTGCAATTTCCGAGTCTTTCGGAGCTTCTGTGTCATGGGACGGCGAAAAGCAGGAAGTAAAGATTGTAAACGGAGATAATACCATTATTCTTTACATTGACAGCAATAAGGCTCTTTTTAACGGAAAGGAAATTTTACTTGATTCAGCTCCCGTTATAAAAGGTGGCAGAACCTTTGTGCCGCTCCGTTTTATCGGGGAATCTTTCGGCTACAACATAAACTATGTGGCAACAACAAAACAGATAATAATTGACGATACTCCGATAGTTCTTAAAGCGGGAAATGCAGTGTTTACCTTTGCGGAGCTTGAAGCTTTATACAGCATTTATTATCAGACAAGTGCTTCAGCTGCAAAAACATCCGATGCAAGCGATGAAGAACATAAGGCATATGCATTGACAACCGCTCTTGAAACTGCGGAATTGATAGTGCAGGCATTGGATACCTTCCCGGAAGCTGCACTGGATGAAGACGATATTACGAGCATAAAGGAAAGTATCGAATATGACAATGCGTATATTTCTTTGCCTCTTGAGGGACTTTCTGCTCTTATGCATGAAAAACTTTATTATTCCACCAGCTTGCCTGCTGTTTATACAATAGCGAAAAGCGAAGCTGTAAAAGACTTTTATTCAAAAAATTATGTTTGTGCAAAGCATATTCTGGTTGAAGACAGTGATACTGCGGATAAAGTTATGGAAATGCTTTCAGAGGGTGCAGATTTCGATATGCTCGTAACAGAATACGGTAAAGACCCCGGGATGGAGAGTAATAAGGACGGATATGTGTTTACATATAACGAAATGGTAAAGCCCTTTGAAGAGGCGGCATTTGCACTTTCTGTAGGAGCGATAAGTGAGCCTGTTTCCAGTGAATATGGCTTTCATATCATAAAGAGAGAGGCTCTTCCCGAAATTACAGAGACAATCGGATATACTATTGCAAAAGACATTTGCATTGAAAGAGCAACTGAGGCAAAGGAGCCTGAATACCTTATTTCTACGGAAGAACTGCTTGAAATGCTTGGATAATATAATGGGGAGCTGTTTTATGCAGCTCCCCTTATTAGAAGGAGTGAAGATATGAAAAAAGCAAGAGTTATGCTTATAATTTCAATGGCTGTTTTCGGAACGATAGGCCTTTTCGTAAAGAATATAAATCTGCCATCAGGGGAAATTGCACTCTACCGTGCGGTTCTAGCATCGGTATTGATAGGATTGTTTCTTTTGTTTAAGGGTGAAAAAGTTTCAGTTAAAGATATGAAAAAAGAACTTCTTTTACTTCTTTTATCCGGTGCTGCCATGGGCTTTAATTGGATATTTCTTTTTGAGGCCTATAAGTATACCACCGTTTCGGTGGCAACGTTGAGCTATTATTTTGCTCCGGTTATAGTTACGGCGGCCTGTCCTTTGCTCTTTAAGGAAAAAATGAACCTTAGAAAATGGATATGCTTTCTTGGTGCAACGGCAGGTATTGTTCTCATCACTTTGATTGGGGAGCATTCGGAAAATACCGAACATATAAAAGGAATAGCTTTGGGCCTTGGTGCTGCGGTTTTATACGCTACAGTAATTTTACTTAATAAATATATTAAAAATGTGGGCGGAATTGAAAGAACCTTTTTTCAGTTTATTGCAGCAATCATTGTACTTTTGCCTTATGTTCTTTTTACAGAGGGATTTAATCTTACAACGCTTTCATTAAAAGGTTGGGGGTATCTTCTGACAATAGGCCTTATTCATACGGGAATTACATATTGCCTTTATTTTTCTTCCCTTAAGTTTATTTCGGGACAAAAGGCGGCAATTTTAAGTTATATAGATCCTTTGGTTGCAGTATTATGTTCAGCGTTTATTCTGGGAGAAGAAATGATGCCAATGCAGATAATAGGAGGAATTATGATACTGGGATTTACATTATATAATGAAATCTCAAATTAAGGAGGTTTATCATGAAAGCACTTATTACAGGAGCAAGCTCAGGACTTGGAAGGGATATGGCAAAGGTTTTGTCATACATGGGATATGATATTATAGCTGTCGCAAGGAGAGAGGAACTTCTGAAAGAGCTAAAGGAAACGCTTCCTACAGAAGTAACAGTGGTAAAGTGTGATATTTCCAGTGAGGAAGAATGTATGACGCTTTCACGTTATGCGAAAGAAACCGATATACTTATAAATAATGCAGGCTTTGGCGTTTTCGGAGCGTTTTCTAAGAACGAACTTTCAAACGAACTTAAAATGCTTGATACAAATGTGCGTGCTTTGCATATTCTTACAAAAATCTTTCTTGAGGAATTCAGGAAGAAAAATTCAGGACGTATTTTGAATGTGGCGTCTTTGGCGGCGTTTTTCCCCGGACCTTTGTTTGCGGGGTATTATGCATCTAAGGCATATGTTTTAAGACTTTCACAGAGCATCGCTGAAGAACTCAGAAGAGAAAAGAGCAAGGTTAAGATAAGCGTACTTTGCCCGGGCCCTGTTCACACCGGCTTTGAAAAGGCATCAGGTGTTTCTTTTGGAAAGGGTACTGAAAAAACAAAAGGGATAATCCTTGAAAGCGAGGCTGTGGCCGAGTATGCGATTCGGAAGATGCTTTCCGGAAAAGAGGTTATAGTCCCGGGCTTTTTAATGAAAGTCGGCGTTTTCATGAGGCATATTCTGTCTGATAAAATGCTTGCAAAAGCACTTTATTTTATACAGAGCAAAAAGATGATTGGGAAATAACTGAAATGTCAATAAAAATCAACCTAAGATGATTTGATTGGTCATTTACAAAAGCTTTATTTATGATATAATGGGAGTAACTTTATGAAAAGACTTATTAAGAGATCCTTCCTTGACACCCTTCCGGTTATGGCGGGATATATAGTTCTTGGTTTTGGTTTCGGACTTATATCTTCGGAAAAAGGCTATGGGGTTTTATTTGCAATTGCCATGAGTGTTTTTATTTATGCAGGAGCCATGCAGTATGTGGCACTTGATCTTTTAACAGGTGGTGTAAGCCTTATAACTGCGGCACTTACCACTCTGATGGTAAATGCAAGACATCTTTTTTACGGTATAACAATGATAGAACATTACAAAAAGACGGGGTACAGAAAGCCCTATCTTGTTTTTGCACTCACGGATGAAACATATTCGCTCTTATGCTCAGGCAAAGCTCCGGAGGGACTTAGCTTCAAAAGCTATGCTTTTGCGGTTTCGCTGTTTAATCAGTGTTATTGGGTTTTGGGAAGCTTTTTGGGTGCGTTTGTGGGGAGAGAAAGCTCATTTAATACAAAAGGCGTGGAATTTGCAATGACAGCACTTTTCGTTACTGTTTTTGTTGAACAATGGAAGAGTACAAAAGAACACGCCCCGGCAATAATCGGTGTTGTATCATCTTTGATTTGTCTTTTTGTTTTCGGAGCGGAGGATTTTCTTATTCCGTCAATGATACTTATAACGTTATGTCTTTCACTTAAGAAAAAATATAGAGCCAAGGAGGAAGCGTAATGGATTATAAATATAAAGTTGCCATGATAGCTGTTGTAGCACTGGTTACTGTGATGCTTCGAGTTCTTCCTTTTCTTATTTTCAACGGCAAAAGAAAAACTCCGGAATTTATCCGATATCTGGGAAAGGTTTTGCCCTTTGCAATTATGGGGATGCTTGTTGTATATTGCTTAAAGAGTGTTTCTTTTATATCCTCACCTTTTGGAATACCTGAATTAATTGCGTCATTATTGGTTGTTTTTCTTCATTTGTGGAAGCACAACACTCTTTTGAGCGTTGGCGGAGGTACGGTTATATATATGATTTTAGTACAGAATTTGTTTGTATAAAAATGATAAAATAGTAGAAAAAGTCAATTTTCAGTAGTATATGACATTTACAAAATAAATTTTTTACAGTATAATTTAAATAAGGAAATAAGAAAGGGTGAACATGGATGAAAAAAGTATTATGCTTGATTCTTTTGCTTTCACTGGCATTATCCCTCACTGCAATGGGAGAGGTAAGCGCAAAAGAGCTTCCTTTAAGCGAAATCACTGTGAAAAGCGGAGCTACTGTTGACAGTGAGGTAAAATGGCTTGAGAGAGGCTATTATTTCGGTTATGAAAATGTGGATTTAACAGGAATCAATTCTGTTAAAATTACGGCATATAACAAGCTTGTTACCGGAACAAACGGCGTAACCATGGCCATTATTATAGACAATCCCAAAAGCGGAGAGATAATAGGTTATGTAACCTTAACTGAGGTTGGAGAAAATATTACCGTAAGTGCGTCTGTTAACCCCACTGAAGGTGTACATAATCTCTATTTTTACAGCCTATACGGTAAAAACACCATTAACGAAACAAGAATAAGAAAAATAGAACTTTTGGAAGAAAAGTACGAAAGCGATAAACTGAGTAAACAGGTGCCCGATTCATTCATTATTGATGACTTTTCAGATACCTGGGCGGCAACTGACGATTTTGGAAGAAGAGTTGCCTCCTTTGAAGAAACGGGAGCTGTTAAAACCGACGGCAGAGAAGTTGGAATAATTTACTGGAACTGGTTTATAGATGCGGATAAAAAAGCAAATGTTATTCCTGAGATTATCTCAGAGAAGCCTTCCGCAAAGGAAGTTTACTCTGACCCCATTTGGGAGCATGAAGCTACGTTTTACTGGGGCGAACCTGTTTTGGGCTTTTACACAAGCTATGATTATTGGGTATACCGCCGTCATGCTGAAATGCTTTCTGTTGCGGGAATAGACTCGATATTTTTCGATTATTCCAATGCAGGACTGGATTACATAACAACATTAAATGTTCTTGCATCTGCATTCCGTGATGCCAAGGCATCGGGAATTGACATTCCGGAAATTTCTGCCATGATGAATCTTGGTTATAATCCGGATAATGCATACAGAGGACTTCTGGCAATTTACTTTAATTGCTTCTATGAAAACGACTATTCTGATATTTGGTACTATCTTGACGGAAAGCCGTTGCTTTATGCGAATTCCACTTATAAGGTGGCTCTTCAGAATACGGAAAGCGACAACCTTACAGAAAGAGAAGCATTGTCTCTTACAAAGGATTTCTTTACTTTCCGTCCTCATGGCGGAAGAAATGTTGATACTGATGATGATGCATGGATGTGGCTTGAGAATTTTCCGCAGGTACTGAGAAATGTGGATGAAGAAACAGGGCGTCCTGAATTTGTGGTTGTAGGCTGTGCGATTAATCAGTCAACGGAAGTTGGCTTATCGGAAACAGGTGTGTTCTCAGACCCCTACTGTAAGGGAAGAGGATATTCTGAAGCATTCGGTGAGGATTATTCCGAAGACGGAAAGAGAATGGCATATTTCTTCCGTGAACAGGCATCCTTGGCTCTTGAGGCTGAGCCTGAGTTTGTAATGATAGATGGATGGAACGAGTGGACAGCACTCCGACAGGACAGCTACAATGGTCACAAAAATTCCTTTGTTGACTGCTTTGACTATGAAAATAGCCGCGACTTTGAACCTAACAACGGTCCTTTGAAGGACGACTATTACATGTTGCTTTCTGACTTTGTAAGAAAATATAAGGGTGTAAGAGAAACGCCTCTTGCCGACGGAGCAAAAACCATTGATATATCGGGAGACATTGCTCAATGGACAGAGGTAGGACCAACATTCTATAATAATGATCAGAATTATGAACGAGACAGTGTAGGTTTATGGAAGAGAGGAACAAAGGAATCTCATATTTATAAGACAACAGTAAACAATGCCATAAAAACAGCAAAGGTGTCTTTTGATGCGGAAAAGCTCTACTTTATGGCAGAATGTCATGAGGATATAAAAACAAACGGAAATGCAGTGCTTAATCTCTATATAAATTCCGACAGAAATCACAATACAGGATGGGAAGGATATGACCATGCTGTAAATCTGGACGGTCTTGGAAAGCTTTCCTCCTTTAACGGAAATACATGGGAAAGAAGCATAACAGGTGATGTGAAATATAGTGTGACAGGAAAGTACATACAGCTTGAAGTTGCAAGAAGCCTGATTTCAGAAACAAGTGCAGTTAACCTTGAATTTAAGTGGGTGGATTCCGTTAATCCGGAAGGAGACCTTCTTAAGTTCTATTCTGACGGAAGCGTTGCACCCATTGGCCGCTTCAATTATGTTTATACAGAAATCCCTGAAACTTCAATTTCCGAAACTGAAAGGGATAACCTGCTTGGAACAAGTGTCTTAAAGGCAGGCTCAAGCAAAATGATAGTATCCGGTGCCAAGAGATACGTTTACGAAAAGGATATAACCGTAACACCCTTTGAAATGAACAGAACTCTTTATATTCCCGAAGATGCCTATAACGAAATAATGGGCTACGGAAGAAGCAAAACCGAGTACGATGCAAATTACAATAAATTCTTTACTTACCACTTTGATTTAAACGATGATATGACAGAAATCGTAAACTATAAGTGGACCTGCTCCGTCTTAGAATCAACAGAGGTAAAGGTAGACGGCGTGTTCTCTACACTTTCAGCGCCCGTGAAATATGTAAACGGAATCTTTTATATTCCTGCATCATTGATCTCCGAATGCTATGGCTATGAGGTTAAGGCGATGGGGGACGGCGTGTATGCAATCGGAAAATACGGCGTATCCGATGGAGATGTCAAGGCCGTACTTTCGCATATCAATTAAGGAGGCGATAATATGAAAAAGATACTTTCTTTAATCCTGGCACTTTGTCTTGTGTCCTCATTTGCAGTATTATCGTCTGCCGAAAATGCAGGAACAGTAATTCCTTTTAGCGAGGACTGGATAATTGAAGCAAACTCAGAAAGCAACTCAGATGCTAACTCTGTTTTAAGAGCTTTTGACGGCTCAAGGGATACCTACTGGCATTCCTATTTCAGATTTGAAAACGGTGCCGTGGTTGAAAAGGCAGAATATCCTCATACAATAACGGTAACTTTCCCGGAGAAAAGAAATGTATCCGGATGGCGTTACACCACGAGAAACGATAACGCATCGGGGATATTCTTAAGTTATGAGATATATGCAAGTGAAGACGGCAGCGAATTTAAGCTCATATACAGAGGCGAAATGCCTGAATATGCAACAGGAATCAATGTGGCGGAATTTGCACCACATGTTGGCTCCTGGGGTAATGTTTCAATGAAGGCGATAAAAATTGCCGTAACAGAGTCAAGAGCCGGTCACGGAACAGCGGCTGAAATCGAGTTCTTTGAAAACGGAGAAGGCGAAACCGTAAAGGAGGATATTACTTATTCCGAGGAATCTCCCTACGGAGATAAGCTTTCGACTGCAGGATGGAGTGTTACTGCAAGCTCGGAAGCTGCAGGAAACTCTGTAAAGCTTGTTATTGACGGGAATAAGAAAAACTACTGGCACACACCGTTTAGTTTTAAGGACGGCGTAACCATCCCTGCGGAGTATCCGCATTTTATCCAAATCACACTTCCGGAAGTTACTAAGGTTTCGGGACTTTTGTACTATCCCAGAACCGATAATGCAGTTGGCTCCTTCCAGGATTATAAAGTTTACTTATCCGCCGACGGAGAAAACTTCACTCTTGAAAAAAGCGGAACATTCCCTTATCAGCCCGGCTCTGCCAAGGACTTTAAGCCAAGCTTTGTTTCCTGGGATGAAAAGGAAGTAAAGGCAGTAAAGATTGAGACGGAAAGAGCCCTGGGAAATCACGGCACCTGTGCGGAAATCGAGCTTTACTCGGGTATTGCCAAGGTAAAGGAAGAGGTAAATCCCCTTGATTTTGAGGGCGAAGAAGGTGAACACGCTACAAAGTGCTATGTTAAGGATAAAACTACCGGAAAGTCCAAAAGGGGAGTTTCATTCGTAAGCCGTAACGGCTGGCAGGCATCTGTAAGCTCTGACCAGAGTGCAACCATATCACAGATGTTTGACGGAGATAAGTCAACTTACTGGCACACAAACTTCAAGGCAATCGGCGGCGATATAAAGGAGCACGACCTTCCTCCGCACTATATCCTTTTAATACTTCCGGAAACTACGGAAATATCGGGATTATCCTTGCTTCCGAGGCAGGATAACGTAACTGGAAGCTTCTTTAACATAAATATCTATGCAGCGGAAAACGATGATGACGAATGGACGCTTATCAAAGAAGATCATGCTTGCTCCGGTTCAACGCAGATTAATGAAATTTATTTTTCTGCAAACATAAAGGTGAAAAAGCTCCGTATAGAAGCGACCACCACAAAGAGCGGCTACGGAACAATGGCGGAATTAAATCTTTTTGAAAAGGACAGCAGCAAGGATACCGTTGACTATGCTTCCTTTAAGGAATATGAAGAAAAGTACGCTCTTTATAAAATAGACAAAACACTCTTTAAAGCAACGAGCAATGCCACAGACTGGGATACTCATTCTCCCTCTAAAATTCTGGACGGGGCAGAGGACACCTTCTGGCAGACAGTAGCTCTTGACCATGGAACTGTTGCAACCCTTTCGATTGATATGGGAAATGTTTACGAGGTAAAGAGAATTGACTGTGTGCCGAGAGAAACCGCTGATTTTCACGGATGTTGGCTTAAGGCAACACTTTATGCCAGCGTTGACGGTGAAAACTGGGAAGCGGTTTTAACCGATGTTACCTTTGAAAAGAGTCTTGACATAAACGAACTTGAATTTGAAAATAGCGTAAAGGCAAGATATTTTGAATTTGAAATTTATGAATATTTTGCAGACAGAGTCTCCTTAGGTGAAATGTACTTCTATCAGGACTTGGCAGGAAAGAAAGCTTTTGAAGAAGAAAACATGGAAAAGTATGTTCTTAAAATAGGTTCAAAAGAGATTTCCTACAAAAATAAAGGAGAAGAGGGCGTGAAAGAAATTGACGTCGCTCCTTTCATTGTGAATGGTTCCACCATGATACCGCTCCGAGGCTTACTTGAACTTATGGGAGCTGAAATAACCTGGTACGGGGAAGATCAAAGCATAGACATTGACAACGGTTCTTATTTCATACATCTTCAGATTGACAATAAGCTTGTATATGTAAAGCATCCCGCTTTTGGCGATATAAGATACACCCTTTTGTCAATTCCCGTAATCGTTTCGGGAAGAACGTTTATCCCATTAAGATTTGTATCCGAACAGCTTGGCTATAACGTGGAATGGAACGGCGAAACACAGGAAATTACAATCAGTGTAGGCTGATAAAAAGAGCTTTACTCTAAATAGAGTAAAGCTCTTTCTTATTTGAATTTGTGCACCATTCTATATTCCTTAGGAGTTTTGCCGGTTTGCTCCTTAAATGCCCTCAAAAAAATTTGAAAGGGATGTAAATCCCGAATTAAAACATATTTCGGTAACGGACATGGTGCTGGAACTTAGAAGAAATCCGGCACTTTCCGTTTTGCATTTATTTAAATAGTCAGTATAAAATATATCGGTATATTGCATAAAATAACGGAATTTTGGAGAAATTTTAGCGGAATAGTATTGACATAAAGTGTATGCAAGTGTAATATTTATTATGAAAGAATTACCTGCTTTAACTTTAAGGAGACATAATTATGAAAATTTTTGAAAGAGAAAGTCGCCTTGCACCTTTTTTCTGGCTTCACGGAGAAAGTGAAGATGTTTTGAAAGAGGAAATAGAGGCTATATATAATTCTGGAATCCGTGCTGTGTGCTTAGAGTCCCGCACTCACGAGGAATTCGGAGAAGACAAGTGGTTTTCTGATGTGCGTTTTATCTTAAATGAATGTAAGAAGCGTGATATGTTTGTGTGGATACTTGATGACAAGCATTTTCCTTCCGGTTACGCCGCAGGTGCTCTTGAAAAGGAAAATCTTGATATGCGTGCATGGGGAATCACGGAAGTTCACGTTGATATTCCCGGCGGCATGGACGATATAGCCCTTCTTACGGAAAGGCATATTGGAAATGAAGAAGAGCTGCTCGCCGTTATCGCCTGCAGGCATATTGAAGGAAGCGAGCTTCTGACAGGTGAGGCGATTGACCTTACCGATGATGTCGAGGACGGAATGGTTCATTTTTCGCTTCCCGAAGGTATGTGGAGAGTATTCTTCATAAAGAAAACAAGAGCGGGAATAAATCTAGGGGCACTTAAGTACATAGATATGCTCCGCCCCGAGTCGGTGCAGATATTTATTGACAAGGTATACGAAAAGCACTATGCTGCTCTTAAAGAAGAATTCGGAAAAACTTTCATTGGATTTTTCTCAGATGAACCCGCATTTCATAATGGATCACAGGCTATGGTAAAAACCGGCACACTGTTCAGTCATCATCCTTACGGAAACTCTGTCATGGACTATCTTAAGAAAGCCTACGGTGATGAAGCAAGAAAAATGCTTCCCGGGCTCTGGGCAGCTTTTGATGACGGAAGAGAAGCTGAAATCCGCTATGCCTATATGGATTTTATTACAAAGGAATATAGAAACAATTTCTGTAACCGTATTGCCGACTGGTGCCACGCTCACGGTGTTAAGTACATTGGCCACGTAATTGAGGATAACCGAATTGATGCCACAACAGGAAACGGTTGCGGACACTATTTCAGAGCACTTGACAAGCAGGATATGTCGGGAATAGATGTGGTGCTGGATCAGATTATCCCCGGGGTTAAAAACTGTAATAATGCAGGACCTGTAAGCTATAAACATATGAATTACAACTTCTTTAAGTATATGCTTGCAAAGCTTGGATCTTCTATGGCTCACCTTGACGAAAGAAAAAAGGGAGAGGCAATGTGCGAAATTTTCGGTGCTTTCGGATGGGTTGAAGGAACCAGGACCATGAAATGGCTCTCTGACCATATGCTGGTAAGAGGAATAAATTATTATGTTCCCCACGCCTTTTCTGCAAGGGAAAAGGATAAGGATTGTCCGCCCGTATTTTACTATCGTGGGCAGAACCCTCAGTATAAGTATTTCAGCAAAATTGCAGGCTACCTTGAAAGAGGCTCAAGCATCTTAAAGGGCGGACGTCACGTTGCCGACTGTGCTCTTTTATACGATGCGGAATTTATATGGATGACGGAGGACAGACTTCCTCTGGAAAACGTGGCAAAGGAAATTTATACCCATCAGATAGATTTTGACATAATTCCGTCAGATTACCTTGATAAAGCAGGTGTAAAGGACGGAAGAATTGAAATAAACGGCGAAAGCTTCAATTCGCTTTTGGTACCCTACGGAAAAGTAATAAACTCCGAAACGGAGGATAAGCTTATTACTCTGAAAAATAAGGGAGCAAGGGTTGTTTTTGTTGATAAATGCCCTGAAAATGCAAAGGAAAGCTATGAAATTGTACCGCTTTCTTCGCTTGCAGACTTCCTTAAAGAATCAGGCACAGATGTTTCTGTTGATATCGAGTGCGAAGATATACATATTCTTCACTATGTAAGAGATAAAAAAGATATTTATATGGTAACCAACGAGGGGATAGATAAGACACAAACCTTTACCCTTAAAACCTCAAAGCTTATAGATAAATGTGCCCTTTACGATGCTATGGAAGACAGACTTTTTGATGCAGAAATGAGAGATGACGGCGTTAAGCTAACTATTCCGCCATATGGTTCTGTGTTTGTCATAACGGATACCGAAGGGGAAGAGAAGGCTTATCAGACAGGCAAGGAAGAAGAACTTTCGCTAAATTATAAGATTTCGCTTGCTGAAATAAACAGCGAAAACTTTGAGTTTTACAAAGAGACGGATAAGCTTTTTAATATAACAGGGAGAGGAGAAAAGACTCATTTTTCAGGCCATATTCTGTATGACACCGTGTTTAATGCAAAGAAGGGTAAGTACATTTTAGACCTTGGCTATGTGGGAGAAATTGCGGAAGTTACATTAAACGGTAAAAACCTGGGCTCAAAGGTTATTCCGCCCTACACTTTTGATGTATCAGAAGCCTTAAAAGACGGTGAGAATCATCTTCTTATTAAGGTTACAAACTCAAATGTATTTAAAGAGCGTGATATGATTTCCTCCTTTATGCGAATAGAGCCTTCGGGACTCCTTGGACCTGTCAAGCTTAAAGAAAAGCTATAAAGTATCACAATGTAAAAGCAGTAAATCGCATTCAGCGATTTACTGCTTTTTGCCTTCCTGCATGATCTATTTCGTAATTATCATAGTAAATCATATCACCCACACTTTTGAAAGAATATCCTTCTGAAACTAATCTGTCAAGTATGGAAGGTAGGGCGGAAGCTGTATGCTTCGTACCGTTGTGGAAAAGAATAATAGAGCCGTTTTTAATCTTCGGCATAATTCTTTTAAGCATATCATCACCCGTCAGATCTTTCCAGTCAAGGCTGTCCCTGCGCGCAACAGCTTCAAGAGCAAGAGACACAAGGGCTCCGCTCGGTAAAAATATATTAAAAAGAATAACCTTCGAATTGAATCAGTGAGGATATAAAGTTTATCGCATTATCGAATTTGTTTTGAGAACTATCCTCCTGATTCTTTTTTTCTATAAATTCAGAAAGCTTATCCTCTGAAATCAATGTATCCATAAAGCAGTTGGTGTTTCCGGCGGCTTTGAGGACTTTCTTTGTGAGACCGGAAGCTTCTACTTTTTTAGCAAGGAGTGTCGGATTCGATAACAGTTTAAGAGAGCCTTTTCCAAGTGCTTCGGCATAACGGTTTAACGCTTCGGTAAAATCTTTGGCAGTTGTGTATCTTGGCTTTTTCTTGCCGCTTTTATCAGATAGCTCCGGTTCTGCTTTTATGCAAAAATCATTGATGAAATTTTTGATTAAATCTTCTGTTAAAACCTCTTCATCTTCATCAGCTTTGTGTATAAGGTATAACCCGTATGCCGAAAGATATAATCTGAGCCAGCAAAGGTCTGAATCGTTTAATTCTGTTAAATCAAATTCGCCAAGATGAATGGTACAAGAGGAGAATTTTTTGAAAAAGTCATCATAGTCCAATCCGTACTGAATTAAAACTACCAAAGGGGTATAAACTTCACTGTTTAGTATAAATGGATCGCTGATTTCTTTTATTTCAGCACCCCTTATCAGCTTGTTTATGGTTGAATGATTTGTTTCGCACAGCTGTTTTTTGCTTACCATCATAACATTTGCCTGAAGCATAGAGCCATTGGCTTTGTCATTTATGAGAGCTTTGTAAAGATATTTGCCTTTTTTATCATATATGCTTGATGCTGTTTTTGCTTCGCAAAGCAATGACAGGAGCTTGGTAAATTTATTTTTGCCGAGTCCGGCTAAATCCCATATATATTTTGAAGGGAGATTTTTAACCATCAGCCTGGCAACAAGCTCAGATATCATTTCTAATTTATAAACTGATGATTCTGTGACATCTTTAAGAAGCTTATATACATTGTCGGAAGGCTTCTGGTTAAAGGCTTCCGGCGTATATCCTGATTTTATATAGGGCTTGTATGAATGGTCTTTGGTTATATTTTGATTGAATTTTACACTTTCCATAGAAGGAAGGTAAGTCAAAAGCCCTTCTGAAAACTTAACCGAATATATATCGGGTGCTTCCGGTAATGAGTATCCATACAGAGCTATCAGCTCCTTAGCCAGTTTTGTTTTGGAATTATCGCTGGCTACATAATGACCGCCATTGTCGGTGACGATATTTTCCATTAAACTGTCGGTAAGCAAGAGAGAATAGCGCTGACCATATTCGTTGATTTGATGAATATATATTTTGTTATTGGTAACAGAAATATTTTCGAAATTTTCAAAATAAGGAAGGTAATGTAAATAGCAGTTCCATTTAAAGTCAAGCAGCGCCTTTTCGTATGAAGATAATTCTATCTGAGAGAGATAGGTATATAAATTTTTCACTAAGGTTTTTATTACATCTTCCTCCAACGGTCTGTCGGGAAAATATTTTTCGTTGAACCGTGCTGCAGTTTTTTGGGAAATGCCTTCTTCAATATCAATTCTTATATTGGTTCCCGGGCATCTTAAGCTGTCATTCAGCACATAGAAAAACAGCTTCGGATTATTAAAAATAGAATGTGAATCCAGACCGTGTTGTTGCAAAAAACTGTGGTAGTTATTGTAGGCATTGGCTAAAGAGATTGATTCTGCTTTATCTAAAATATTTTCTCGTTCCGACATCAATATCACCTCTGATACCATTATAGCACAGCCATCCGGAAAATGGTAGAAAAATTTAAAAGGTAGAAAAAATTCAGTGTTTTCATTCAGCTTATGCTCGGGATATTGCGCAGACTATCCGATATACATTCAGAGCTTTTTAGTAAAAGAAAAGGCTATTACAATATAAAACATAATACCGCATATAACACCAAAATAATATGTAATGATTTACAAAGACACTTACATATTATTAAAATGAAGGAGGTGATATATGTGGTTGTAACAAACACATATGTATCTAAAAATAAAAAGGATTACGAACAGAAACGTGACCTTATACACAGAAGATGCATATTAATACTTCGAAGTAAGCTGAGAGGTGAATAATATGTATGCTGTATACGCAAGACAAAGTGTTGATAAGAAAGACAGCTTATCTATAGAAGGACAGATAGAACAGTGTAAAAAATTCGCCGGAGAAAACGTCAGGGTTTTCAAGGATAAGGGCTTCTCCGGAAAAAATACAAACCGTCCTGCCTTTAAGGAGCTTATGGAAAAAGTATCCGAAGGAGAGGTTAAAAAGATTTTCGTATATAAGGTTGACAGAATAAGCCGCTCAATTTCGGATTTCGGCAGGATATGGGAAACTCTGGAAAAAAACGGGGTGGAGTTTCAGTCCGTTACAGAGCAATTTGATACATCGACTCCTATAGGGAGGGCGATGCTGAATATCGTTATGACTTTCGCACAGTTGGAGCGGGAAACTACTGCAGACCGTGTGAAAGATAATTATATACATCGTTTCGTTAATGGCGCATGGCCCGGAGGTCCTGCACCTTACGGATTTGATTTGAGCAAGATTATAACCGAGGACGGAAAAAGAGTATCTGCTCTTACGGCAAACGATGAAAAGAGTGAAATCGTAAAGATGATTTTTGAGCTTTATGCGAATGAGGGGACATCCTTAAGAAGCCTTGCGGACAAACTTTCAAAGGACGGAATACACGGACCTAAAAGAGAGGCATGGGACAATGTTACGCTTTCGAGATTGCTTCATAGTCCGGTATACGTAAAAGCAGATAAGGAAGTATACTGGTACTATATGTCTCTTGGTCTTGATATTCAGAGCAAAATGTCCGAATTTGACGGAGTACATGCCTGCAATATCATAGGACAGAGAGACCGTAGCAGAAACAAGTATAACTCACTCAAAAATCAGAAATTGGCTATGTCAAATCATCCGGGAATTGTTGACTCGGAATTATGGCTGAAGGTGCAGGATAAGCTATCTTGCAATAAACAGATTTCACTTCAGAATGCAGGAAAATACAGCTGGCTTACAGGACTTATTAAGTGCAAAAACTGTGGTTATGCCATAAAGATAAACAACAGTAAGTCTGAGGACAAGTTGCATCTTATATGCTCCGGAAGGTCAAATCTTAAAATCTGCGATGCCGGAATAACGGTAGATATAAGAGAACTGGAAAACAGGGTAGAGGAAGAGCTTGTAAGGATAATAGGAGAATGTAAGGTAGAAGACGATGCAAGTCTTGATTCGGAAAAATCTGCTCTTGTGCTTGAAATAGAGCAGAAGATAGAAAGACTTGTTGCAGCATTGGCGGAAAGCAGCAGTGTTTCGGCAACTTATATATCAAAGCAGATTGAAAAGCTGCATAAGGAACGTGAAAAAATTGCTATGCCAGGGAAGAAGAGAGGCTCTGATTTTACCAATATTAATTTTGCTCAAATGTCATTTGAAGATAAAAAGCTGATAGCGTCACAATTCATTGACAAAATCATGCTGATAGAAGATTCTGCGGAGATACTATGGAAAATATAATACATATCTGATGTGCACCTTAAGGGCTAAAGCTTTTAAGGTGCATTATTTTATGGCGGAAACTGCACGACAGTATAAAAGATATCTGTCGTTAGTCTGATGCTCAAAAGGAGCGACAGACGGCAGTATCCGCTGTAAAATAGCGGATAAAGGTTTTGTTTTTTATTAAATAACAAATCATATAACTATATAGTAAAAGGGACCCGAGGGGAAGGATGTTAATCATTCTTCCCCGACTTGCGACCTTAAAATATAATATAGATACAAAGGTGATATAATGGCTGTATTAAAGATAATAAACAGTATAGGTAAGTATTATGATAATAATTCAAGAGAAGATGTTATAAACTATATAACCAATCCGTATAAAACACCGGGAGGATATATAGGTACATATGGATTAAATACTTATGAGTACTCAAAAGAGATGGATGAAGTAGCATTAAGCTTCAATAAAGATACAGGAGTGCGCTTACGGCATTTTGTGATAGGCTTTGAAGGAAGGGAAGCGGTAAATGCAGCACTTGTGTATCAGATAGGCTATGAGATATCGGCATATCTTGGAAAAGAGTATCAGACGGTTTTTAGTGTGCATCAGGATACAGAACAGCTGCATATTCATATTGTGATAAATGCGGTTAGCTACTTAGACGGGCACAGATACAGAGGAACTAAAGGAGAATTTTACGGGTTTAAGTCATGGATTGACAGCGTGCTTAAAAGGTATGGTATATATAAGGTCAGATACATTTCGAATAGTACGCTGTAAACATAAAGTAATACATATTAAGGAGTGATACTTTATGCAGAATAGCTATGCAGAAATAATAACCATTGATGAGCTGTGTGATATGCTTATGATAGGACGTACCACGGCATACAGACTTCTGAAGAGTAATGAGGTAAAAGCATTCAAAATCGGTAAGGTCTGGAAGGTGTCACGAGCTTCGGTGGAACACTACATTAAAGAACGCAGTAACCTGTGATGGGTTACTGCGTTCTATTTAGCGATGCGATATTGATAATTTGAGATTTTATGTGTCACCGAATACCATGTATCACGGAAGTGGAATTCCGTATTTTAATCGAGATATTGAAAAGTATGAGTTAATATTTCCGATATTTGTAAAACCGGCAAGAAAGAATCCAAGAATAGCACATCAGGAAGGAGCATTTATGATTTTTTGGCTGGAATCTGTGTGTTATGATGAAAACTTAAAGAATGAATATATAGGAGACAGAGAAAAATACAGGCGCCGTAATGCCGGTACTAATAATAAAAAAATATATTATATACCATCCGATAAAAAGAACAGAATAAAAGCGATACTTAACAGGATTGGTATAAATAAAGCATATGTATATCCTGAGATAGATGATGTAGCAGATTATATAAAAAACGGAATAAATTAAATAAAAACCACACTGCAGTATTAAGGCTACAGTGTGGTTTTTACGTTACAGTATTTTATTTCTTGCTTTATAGAAAGTATGGAAATAGGCACATTTTCAATCATATATTATCTTTCTGAGTATGTATATAACATATTCCCGGATTAACCGGCACATAGAAAAAGAAAGTGAGGAAGAAAAAATGAAAGAAAAAGATGTTTTATTATGTGGTCATTGCGGAAGAAGTTTGTCTGAAGAAGAAGCTATTTCGTTTGACGGGATTATTCTTTGCATGGATTGCTACAGCACAAATACAACCCTTTGTGATTGTTGCGGCGATAGAATTTGGAGCAATGATGCAAGAGAGGATACCGGCATAACGTTATGTCTGCATTGCTATAATTATAATTATAGCTCATGCAGCGAATGCGGAGCTTTGATTGCCAATGAAGATGCAGTTTATGAAGAGGATTCAGACGAACCATACTGCGAAGCGTGTTACGAAAAGAGAAAAAATAATCCGATAAAATCTTATAATTATAAGCCCGAGCCGATATTTTACGGCTCGGGTAATTTATTTATGGGGGTTGAGCTTGAAATTGACAAGGGCGGAGAATATGACAAACACGCGAAAAGCATTCTTGAGGTTGCAAATCGCATGAATGAGCATATTTACTGTAAGCACGACGGAAGTATTGAGGAGGGATTCGAAATGGTGTCACATCCTATGACATACGAATATCACCTTAATTCAATGAACTGGAAAGAAATTTTCGATTCGGCTGTCGAAATGGGGTACAGGTCTCATCAGACAGACACGTGCGGTCTTCATATTCATGTAAACCGTTCGGCATTTGGGAAGGATTATGAAGCGCAGGAGGAGGTAATTTGCAGGATAGTATACTTTGTTGAAAATCATTGGAATGAGCTTTTGAAATTTTCAAGGAGGACGGTGGAAAACATTAACCGATGGGCAAGCAGGTACGGAATATCCACTACCGCCAAAGATACATATAAAAATGCTAAAGACAGACATTGCGGAAGATATGTAGCCGTTAATTTGGAAAACTATTCTACGATAGAATTCCGCATATTCAGAGGTACGCTTAATTACAAAACCTTTATTGCAACTCTTCAGCTTATTGATGAAATCTGCTATCACGCCATTAATTTGACAGATGGCGAAATGGAAGGAATGTCATGGTCTGATTTTGTATCGAGGATATTGCCAAAGAAAGCCGAATTGATTGAATATTTAAAATTCAAACAGCTTTATGTGAATGAAACCATCCGCAGAGGGGAGGATATATAATGTGTTGTCTGTTTGGAATTTATAATTATAGCGGGAAGAGTGTGAAAAATTTAAGCCATCTTACAAACTGTCTGGCAGCGGAGGCAACGGTACGAGGGCATGATGCAGCGGGAATAGCTTATAACAATAACGGAAAGCTTCTTATACATAAAGAGTCAAAGTCCGCTTTGGAGCTGACTTTTAAGCATCCTGATAATCCTGTTTGTATAATGGGACATACGAGGCATAGCACTCAGGGGTCAGAGAAGAAAAACTATAATAATCACCCTTTTTTCGGGAAATGCAAAAACTTGAACTTTGCACTTGCACATAACGGGGTTCTGACAAATGATTATGCTCTGAGAAAGGAGCTGCGCTTACCTCATACAAAAATAGAAACTGACAGTTATATTGCGGTTCAGCTCATAGAAAAGAAAAAAGAATTATGTATGGAATCTGTAAAATTCATGGCGGAAAAGGTTAAGGGGAGTTTTTCTTTTTCTTTGCTGGATTCCGATGATGCTTTATGGCTGATACGCGGAGATAATCCGTTGACAATGCTGCATCTTCCTGAGTATGAACTTTTTATATATGCATCAACAAGTGAAATATTGTATAGAGCTTTGATAGAAACAAAGCTTTTTGATGCGGTTAAAAGGGGAAATACAGAAGAAATAGAGCCATCACCCGGGGACATAATAAAAATCCTGCCGGAAGGCAGGATTTTGCGTGATAAATTTAATTATACGGAATACATGAATTACGGAAGATTTTGCTGGTGGAACTATGATGTAAGCAAATCACATAATCAGTCTTATATAGAAGACTTAAAAGAAGTTGCCAAAAGCCTGGGCTTTGCCCCAAAGGATATAGATGATATGGTGTCACAGGGCTTCAGTCCTGAGGAGATAGAGGATTTTATATATTGCTTATAGTGGACTTAATCCCAGATCAAAAAGAATATCATCTACATCATATCTGCTTTGTCCGTTTTTGATAGCTGATATTATAACACTGTCACGTTTGTTTCTGGGATATAAAGTGGCATATCCCGCATATTTTAACAGAGTATCTGTTTCTTCTAATGTAAGCTCCATTCCGAGGCAAAGCACTATGAGCTTGTCTCTGGACGGGACTCTTGTGCCTGAGAAAATCTGATAAGCATATATCTGGTCTATATCTGATTTTTTGATTACTTCGGATTTTTTTAGCTTTTTCTCTTCAAGTAAAGCATTGAGATAAGTACACAGCGGATTTTCAATAAGTTCATTTTGGTTTTCCTTAAGATAATCTTCAAGGCTGCTGTTTTTTAATATATTCAATAATTCTCCTGTAGTTTTATTCATCTTGACCAACACCCCTTTATTATGATAATATAAGCTTAAGAGATTGTCAAGAGGTGTCGCAGAATGAGCAATTTATCAGAGTATATTGAAATTTCAGCACTGAAGGAAAATGTCGCTATAGTAAAAAAGGACGGAAAACTTTACGTAAAGAAAAATATTCCTTCTGAGCTGACTTATCTATATAAAATATTGATGTCAAAGTATCATAAAAACGTTTCTCAGATAGTTGAAGTATTCGAGTATCAGGATTGTACGGTCGTAATTGAAAAATATATTGACGGAGACTCTTTAGCGGATATACTGGCTAAGAATAAATACTTAAGTGAAAATATGACAAAAAATATAATCGGACAGATATGCGACGGATTAACATTTCTGCATAAACAGAATATAATCCATAGGGACATAAATCCTAATAATATCGTTATTTCCTCTGACGGATGCGTTAAAATTATAGATTTCGATATAGCGAGAACACCTAAGAAAAATGCGTCAAGTGACACGACTATTTTAGGTACAGCAGGCTATGCCGCCCCTGAACAGTTTGGATTTTCGCAGTCAGATATACGCACCGATATATATGCTGTGGGTGTTCTTGCTAACGTTATGCTCACAGGAATGCTTCCGGGAGAAATGACATATAAGGGAAGACTCGGCAAAATTATATCGAAGGCTACAGCTATAGATGCAGGGGCAAGATACAGAAAAATTTCAGACTTTAAGCATGCATTTACAAATGAAGTTGATGAAAATACTAATTGCGTATTAAAAGTCTTAAGATGCATTCCTGGCTTCAGAACTTTCGAATTATGGAAAATGGTTATTGCTCTGATTTGCTACATGACTTACGTTCCTTTGATGTTTCTGTTTGTTTTATGGACTGAAAAGAATTTTGCGGCTTTAAGTAAAACAGTGTTAAGCGAAATATTGATGTTTGTTATTCCCTTTTTGCTGTTGACGAATCTTTCCGGAATACGTCGTATAGTTTCCCGTAAACCCATAAGGGCACTTATTGTGTCAATACTTATTTCGGCTGTATCTTTTATTATCGGTGTACTTATCCTTTTGCCGAATTTTTCTTAAAAATTATGCTGACAGCTTAACAAAAAGCTCATAGAATGTGGTAGAATATATCCGTTCTGTGAGCTTTCTTTATGCATTTTACAAGGAAAAATGCATCGAAGTGTACATTTTACACTGCATCGTAAAATGTATATAATTGTCTAAAAGTGTAGGGGGTGATTGCGATAGGTGTAGAAGAAATTGATGCATTGAACGATGTGTATAAAGAATTGGTTGAACTCATAGGATACGACAATACAATGAAGCTTTACACTTATTACAAGGGACAACAGGTTACTTTCCCGATAAAGCTTTTTAAGCCGGAATGCGTCGGCGAAATGATTAAAAAGCAATATAACGGGACAAACGCAAAAAAATTGGCAAGAACTTACGGATATTCAGAACGCTGGAT
Source organism: Clostridia bacterium (assembly GCA_045545475.1). Taxonomy (GTDB): domain Bacteria; phylum Bacillota; class Clostridia; order CAKSNL01; family HGM11501; genus HGM11501. The sequence continues at coordinate 31,198 of JAZQAZ010000010.1, forward strand.
AAAAGAATTGGTAAAGAGAGGTTGATTTTATGAATAACGGAAAACAAATACAATGGGCTTGTGTATATTGCGGACGTAAAGAATGGAGAAAAGATTGGACAGGAAGACCTATGCCGGGAACATGCAATAAGCGTCCGAGTAAAGGTCCTCATCGCTGGGTAAAAAACAGAGAAATGAAGGGATAAACTTATGATTTGGATCATTGTATTGTTGTTGGCATTGGCGTTCTTTACGAGCGATTCAGGAAAGGTTATTACGGCAATAGGAGTTATATCTATTGCGGTTTTCTTTATAGCAAAGCTAACCGGATTTTCTATTTTAGAATATGTTCCTAAATGGGGCTTGGTTATAATAATTGTAATTATTGCAGGAGTTATAATATCAGCTCTCTTTAGAGATTAAATTATTAAAAGGAGTTTTGAATATGGGATTGTTCGACGGATTAAATAATTATGCTCAGAGTGCTTCGGAAAGCAAATTTTACAGTTGTTTAAGCGACTACGAGTATTCGTATAAAGACGAAGCAGAAGCCGATTATAAAGATGGAGACAAAGATGATACTGAAAGAGAAGCGGCATTGGTTGCGTATATAAGATTGTGTGATAAAGAGCCTGTGGAGCTTGAAATTGACTATGCGGAAGAATGGAGACTGATGGATAATACAAAGACATATGTGCCTTTGAAAAATATATTTTTCTCAAAAAGAAAAATTGAAAAAGTATATAATGACAGAATTGATGCCTGGTATGAAGAGTATACTAAAAGTGGAAAATCAGAAGAAAACCTGAAGGATATTCTTAAAACTTTATGCCAAAGCTTATCAAACTCGTTAGAATACAGAAATATTTTTAGTGATACATTCGATGTCAATATTTATGAGATGGCAGCACTAAAGCACATTTTAATCAACGAATACGGATATAACAGAAGTTCGTTTCCGGATATAGTATTGGACTATGCATTTGATTCGGATTATTGTCCGGTTACTTCTAAATATAAATTAGGTTAACAAGTCTCAATAGGGTATAGCCTGTTGGGACAGCAGAGAAGCGTTCCAATAAAGTCGGATTGACTTTTTTAGAACGTTTCATTTGTTTTCATAACCCTATTGGGATATAAGGAGGCGGTTATGCGTATAGGTTATGTAAGAGTGAGCACGGAAGAACAAAATACGGAAAGACAGGAGGTTTTGATGCGGGAGCTTGGTGTGGATGCAATATATGTCGATAAGACAAGCGGCAAAAATAAAGAAAGAAAGGAACTGCAAAGGATGATTGCATATGTTCGCAAAGGGGACACTGTAATTGTCGAATCAATAAGCCGTTTTGCCAGGAACACCAAGGATTTACTTGAATTGATAGAAAAGCTTTCGGAAAAGGAGGTTGAATTTGTTTCCAGAAAGGAGGCAATAGACACATCGACTCCGACAGGAAAATTTATGCTGACGGTTTTTGGTGCTGTAGCAGAACTCGAAAGAGAATACATACTGTCACGGCAGAAAGAAGGCATAGAAATTGCAAAGGCAAAGGGAAAGTATAAGGGAAGAAAACCTAAAGAGCTTCCTGGAGATTATGAAAATATAATAAAAAGATGGAAGAGAGGTGAAATCTCCGCTGTCAGTGCTATAAAAAAATTGAATATAAGTAAAAGCACTTTTTATCGTTTGGTCAAGTAAAAGTAAGCTACGATATAAAAAGCCAATATATAAAAGGAGAAGGTTATATGAAGAAAATAAGTGCAGATAATAATAGCAGAGAAGAATTCGATCCTAAAACTCCGATAAAGATAACATTTGAGGAGGACGGTAAAGAATACTATAATATAATTGTGTGCGAAAGAATGGCAAAAGCTATGCACGAAATAGATGGATATTTTTCAAGAGAGGCAGAATCAGACAGGGAAAGATATTGCAATATATAAATGAAAAACATCGGTTGTATAATTACAGCCGATGTTTTTTGTGTTTAATTTATGGTCTCCAAGTGTTGCCAGTAGTTCTGCATCCCATTGAATTAAGGTTCTGCCGGACTTTTTGGCGGCATTTACAACGGTATTGTTGTATTCGCCGTACGGTGCTCTGAATATAGGAAGGGATTCTCCTGTTATTGCTTTTATAACAGCGTCGCACTTTTGCATATCGGAAATCAGTTCTTCTTCAGACATGGAATTATAATGAGCATGATTGTAGGAATGCCCTGCAATTTCGTGGCCGGAATCGTGAATGAGCTTTACACATTCGGGATATTTTTCCGCCCAGGAGCCGACAACAAAGAAGGTCGCACGGCAGTTATGTTCACTTAACGTGGAAAGGATAATTGGGATATCTTCTGCTGTCCATGCACAATCAAAGGTTACGGATAAAACCTTTTCATCCGTTTCAACGGAATATATGGGAAGAAGTTTTTCTTCCTCGGCAACCGGCGAAAGTGAAGCAACAAGAAGCAAGGCAACGGAAAAAAGAGCAAGTAAAATACAGGCAAAACGGTATTTATCCAAAACAAAAATTTTCAAAAAAATCACACCCCATAAAATACTATGACGGGTGTGATTTTTATATTACTGTTAAGAAAAAATATATTTATTTTTTAATTCTTCTGGCTTCTGTGTAAAAACGCTTTTCTTCTGCATGCCCCATAGAAAATGTCTTCTTGGGAAGAGGACCGTAAGTATTAATGGAAGTAAACAAGTCTTCTTTTTTTAGGCAAGGTGCGAAAAATGCAATGTTTCCTTTGGTCTTACTCATCGATTCGGCACTGTCATATCCGTGAATATAGTCTATGCTGCCACCGTTTTTCTTTGCATAGGCTTCAAGAATTTCCGTAACGGCACCTGAGGGAATGTGACAAGTAGATGAAAAGGTAATTTCTCCCTTTGTATCTCCATAGGAATATGGAATTGTGTATGTGAAATTTCCTTCCGAGCTTTTGAATGTTGACAAAAGCTTTTCTTCATCACATCCGAAAAATACTCTGTATATGGGTTCGAATACAAGAGAATCCTCGTAGAGATTTACAAGCTCGCAAAGAGCATAACGCATAGGATGATCAAGCTTTTCGGAATCCCGGAGATCGGCCTTGACTTCTTCCCAGGCAGCCTTTGCACCTGCTAAAGAGTGGTTACCGTCGCCCACAGCAATCAACGGATCGCTGTCAAGGCTATGCAGAGCTTTTAATACTTCTTCCGCATCGTCAATTAAATAACCTTCAATTTTTCCGCCATGTTCCATCAGTGTGAAATCATAAAGTTTCTTGCCCGGTGCTTTCTTCTTGAGGTCGCCTAAAACGGCATCCTTTTTATCATTCATAAGTAAAAGAATGTGGGGGAGTTCGATGGGAGCGTTTCTTCTTATTGTGACTCTTGCCGGAATTCTTTCGGCAACAGTTGCTTCGGTTGCTCTTATATTGGATTTTGAGTTTGCTGAATAGTCATACTCCTCAAGGTCAACTGCACCTATAAGACCGCATCTTACTTCTCCGCTTTCGAAAGTTCGTTTCACAAAAATAAGTGCATCTTTATACTCTTCAAAAATTTCGCAGTCCAGATATTCTTGCATTGCTGAATTAATCTCATTTATTTTCTCTTCAAAATTTGAAGTTGCAAGGTAGGCTTCGGGAAATATTAAATTGAGGGTGGAAGGATAGTTTTTTGTGTTTTCTCTAACTCTGTCCCAATATTCCTTTTCAGATGTGTACTGGTCGCAGGCAACTACGCTCCACTTGGTCATGTCGGTACTTTTGGGGAGAAGAATGTTTGCTTTATTAAAAATGCTCATAATAATTTTGTCCTTTCTCATAATTCCTCAACCGGGCTGTAGGTTTCTTCGGTTGTTTCAGTACCTTCCGTGGTGGTATCGGGAGTTTCTACAAATGCTTCAGAGGTTTCGGAAGAAGCTGCGGGAGTCTCGGAATTGCCCTGAGCATCAAGGGGACCGTAAAGTTCATTATATCTGTCGAGCTGTCCCTGAAGTTCTTTTATATCTTCTTCCAATGCAGTACATTTTGCGGTAAGTTCTTCCAGACGTATCTGAAGGACAGATGTTGAGTCCTCAGGTATTTCTTCAGGCTTTGATGATGCATTGAATATAAGCTTTATAATAAATGAACCAACTGCAAAAGCCAGAAGAAAAATGAGAATAACAGCAAGCACGGAAACAGTGTATCTTGTGGTTTTTGAAACTCCTTTGTTTCTGCTTTTCTTGCGTCTCGCAGCTCTTTTTGCATGCTCTCTGGCAAGCGGTGTGCTTATGGGATCAAAAACTTCTGTAACATCTTTATTTTTATCGGTCATTTTAAAAATCCTTTCTAAATATGTATAACTTTATTTAACGAGAAGGAATATATCAGCTTTTCCCTGACTGGCATGTTGTATTTATTCCGGAGAGCTTCGGCGTAAATTGAAAGCTGTATACCGTAACGCTCTTTAAGAATTTCATCACTTACATTTCTGTCTGTTTTATAGTCAAGGAGTATGATGGAATCATCCTCAATAAAATAGCAATCGATAATTCCCTGAATCAGAACGGGAGTGTTATCTGCTGGATTTCCTGTCAACTCTGAAAGATTCTTGGTAAAGGTGAAAGGTTCTTCTCTGTATAATTTGTCCGCAGATTTAAGCCTTGTGCACAGGTCACTTTTCAAAAATGAATCGAGCAGATTTAAATCAATTGCCTGACGCTCGCTGTCCGAAAGGTTCATTTTTGAAATTTGCGACATAATATCAAGGTTATTAAAGTTGATATTTTGAAGTACATAGTGTATTATACTACCTTTTTGAGCACTTGTAAATACTTTATCGGAATTTAAAAAAACGGGTGTCCGCAGATTGGGAACATAGGCATGTGAGGAAAGAGGCATAGAATTATCTTCCGGTGTAACACCGGATTTCAATTCGCTTACCGTGTATTTACTTTTAACGGTTTTAAGGTGTTCATAGGGGTATATGTATTCCAGGGTAGATGAAATATCATCGGTACATGTTAAAGGCTTGGGGGATGAATTTGTGTTTTTATTTTCCTCCGTTTCTTCTGAGTCAAATGAAGGATTGTTTATTATGTTTAATTTTATTGCATTGTTATTTATCGACGATGCTAAAAGCCAATCTGTATAATTTTTACAGGATAAAACATAATCGGGAGTGATTTCGATATCCTTGTCTGGAAGCACGTAATGATCGTCGTTTTTTCCGAGTGTAGCGGATGTAACTATCTCCAATCGCTCCCTGGCTCTTGTGAGAGCAACATATAAAACACGAAGTTCTTCTGAAACACATTCGTCTTTGAGAATTTCGGAGATGGCGGTATTTACAGGGATTTTAAACTTGGTACGATCTTCTGTAAATGCATTGATTCCTATTCCGAATTCTTTGTGGAGAAGCAGGTCGGAGGAATAATCCTTGGTACTGAAATTACTTTCGGTACGGGCAAGAAATACAATTGGGAACTCAAGACCTTTACTTTTATGTATACTTAATATACGTACTGCATCAAGGGAAGTAGATACCGAATCGGCAGTAAGTCCGTCTTCACCTATGGACATTTTATCAACATACTGAAGAAAATTGAATAAGCCTTTGTAAGAAGACTCATCGCTTTTTTTGGCCATGGTTTGTAAAAGCGAAATGTTGGTAAGGTGAGTTTCGCTTCCGGGCATAGCACTTACATATGATGTGAAATGAGTTTCTTCTATCAGCATGGCCAAAAAGTCACTTACAGTTGTAAGAGAAGCTTCTTTACGCCATTTTTCAAGCATTATCAAAAAGTGTAGACATTTTTTGTCAGGATTTTCCTTGTCGTAGGCAGCTTCCTTCAGTGCTTCGTATAAATATTTTTTCTTTTTTAATGCAAGCGATGCAAGAAGATTTTCATCAAAGTGGAAAATGGGAGAGCGAAGTACACATACTAAGCTTATATCCTGAAGTGGGTTATCTATTATTCTCAAAAGCGAAAGTAATATCTGTACCTCAATACAGTCGAAAAATGCGGCATCGAGATCGGTATAGACGGGAATTCCGTTAAATCTTAACGCTTCTTCAAACACAGCAGCCTGATTTTTAGGTGCTCTTAAAAGAAGGGCTATGTCCTTATATGTGACGTTTCTGAATGAGTCGGTATCTTTGTCATAAACCTTTGTTTCGTTTTTAATCAGCTCGGTAATTTTGTTTGCCACAAATTGTGCCTGAAGGGCGTGTTCTTCGGCAGAAGAAGTACCGTTTTTAGCAACAAGCACGGTGAAATTGCAGGCGGAAGTATCAAGTGGCTCAGTATAGCAATTGCTGCCGCATTCAAAACGCTCCGTGCCCACGTAGGCAACTTCTCCGGCTTCTTCTGTCATGAGGCGGTCGAAAACGGAATTTACAGCATCAAGTATTTCTTTGCGGCTGCGGAAATTTAATGAAAGGGCTATTTTTATGTGTTTATCGTTTTCTGTTGCATTTTCCACTTCCGTAAAAGAGGCCGACTTTTCTCCGAAAATTTTTTTTGGATTGGTCATTCTGAACTTGTATATACTCTGCTTCATATCTCCGACCATGAAAAGATTGGGCTTGCCTTTTGATTCGCCTGAAATCATTTTAAGTATGGTTTCCTGAACGTCATTTGTGTCCTGATATTCGTCTACAAAAATATCTGTATATTTGTCACGTATTTCATTTGCGGCGGAAGAAGGAATGATATTACCTTCACTATCTCTGCTTGTGAGAATTTTTATGGTGAGGTGTTCAAGATCGTTAAAATCAAGGACATTTTTTTCTGCCTTTTTTAAATCATATATTTCCATCGCCTTAAGAGTAACTTCGACTATGGAAGATACGGCTTTAGCCATTGATTCTGAGTGCATCAGAGCTTCATCGTATGGCATGGTTATATATTCTTTTATCTTACCAAAGGAATTTTTTGCCTTATCAATAAGCCTTTTTAGCGGAGCTTTCCATTCAGGCTCTGCCTTTGAAAACTTTCTCATGGAACTTTTTATGCTGTAATCAAGTGCATCATAAATACCGTCCCACGTTAAGGGGCTTGCGAGAAGCGATGCAAAATATTCTTCATCTTCAAGAAAAGTTTCTGTTTTTGATTCGTATTCCGGGACAGAGCGTATGTATTCTATACAGTCGCCCATGGCTTCCTTTGCACTTTTTAAGTGAATCTCTGCTTTATTCATAAGAACGTTTGAATAAATATAAAAGTTTTTTCTGATATCTGCATATCTTTCTTTGGCGTCGGTGAGCCACTCAGAAGGAAATGGGGTGGAGGATGCGAATTTCCAAAGCTTATCTGCCATTTCGCCTACAGCAGTATCGTTTTTTGAACCGCACAAAAGTTCAACAGAAGATAGAAAATCTTCGTTTTCAGTATCATAGAAATAGTCCATAGCCTCTGATAGAGCTTCGGCTTTCATTATTTTAATATCATAGTTTTCGGCTATTTTGAATGATGGGTCTATATCGGGAATATAAAAATAGGACTTAAGAACATTCAGGCAAAAACTGTGAATGGTAGAAATGTCGGAGCTTCCCACCATAGCCAACTGACGTCTTAGGTGTCGGCTTTTGGGATTTTCTGAAACGGCCTCAGCTATCTTTTTTGAAATTCTGCTTCGCATTTCGGCAGCGGCTGCATTGGTGAAAGTGATAACCAGCATTTTGGAAATGTCGGCATTTTCATTTGTGATTCTGTTTAATATTCTGCCGGTTAAAACCTGAGTTTTTCCGCTTCCCGCTGCTGCAGTAACAAGAATATCATTTACCGGATAGGTTACGGCTTTCTCCTGCATTTTAGTCCATTTCATCGGTTATCACCTCCGTTTCATTATTTTCTTCCTCGGTAAAAGAATCCCATGTTATGCCTTTTGCTTCTGCTGTCAAAAGAGAGCACGCTCCTTGGTTGGTACAAACGGAAGTATAGTCGCAATATTCGCAAGGGGAGGAAGTTATTCCTTTTGGATTAATCGGGAAATGTCCCGCTTTCATTTCATCATATAATGAACTTACCGTTTTTTTCACGCGGTCAAACAAATCGTCAAAGTTTTGAAGCGTTGCATAAGTTGCTTTAAAAAATTCGGAACTCTTTTCCTTTTCCGCATCCATAGCAGAAATTATTTCTTCGTCATCCAGTAAAAGACCGTTCATTGAAGGATTTTTTCCGCTGTTTGAGTTAAGGTTTTCAATGGGGTCATCAAGCTTGAAATACAGCATGGCACCGGGTTTGCTTTTTGTATGATTGTTCAATGCCAGCATGTAAACTGAAAGCTGGAGATTAAGGCCGTAATACACATCCGAAAGGGAAAAAGTTTTGCTGCCTGATTTATAGTCTACAATTCTTAAAAAATCTCCACGTTCGCTGTGCAAAACATCTGCACGGTCAATCTTTCCCGTAAGGCGTACTTTCCCGCTTTTGGTGGGAATTACTATTTCCGGATAGTCTCCGTTTTTACCGAAGACAAGTTCGCTTCCCATGGGTTCGAAACGGCCCGATTCAAAATGTTTTTTTACAGCGTAAAGCATTTTGACGGAAAGATTCTGAAGCCTCTTTATAAGGTATATTGCACGGTTGGAATTTTTTATAAAATAAGAGCTGTTTTCAAGGATGTCCTCTGTTACGCTTTTGGCGACATCTTTAATTTCCTTGTCCGTTATATTCTGCCAGGTGGTGCCGTTGTCCTTTATATAGCGGCTTACCGAGTCCACATAGCGGTGCAGGATGCTTCCTGTATCGGTTGGAGAAAATTCGGCAATTTTCCTGTTTTCCGCACGGAGAATATACTGCATATAATACTTAAAAGGGCATGAGGAATAAGCCTCAAGGCGTGAAACGCCTGAGGTTGTATTTTCGTTAAACAGGGCTTCCGTTATTTCCTTATTCAGGGTAACAGTATTTCGCATGGTGTGAAGTGAATTTGGGATTTTGGGAAGGAGCTCCTTTTTGTTTTTCAAAAACCAGTCATAAACCTTAAGCCATGTATCATCGATTTCTTCTCCCAGAGATTTTCTGTTAAGTGCATCAAGCATATGTGTAAGTGTGGGAGCGGGAGCGGAAATAAGTGATGCGGCATCGGTAGAAAGAGCATCTGTATTTTCGGTTATTCCGGGGAAAATATCCTTGATTTTTTCTATTACCGAGGATGGAGAAATACTGCTTCCCGATTCATTATGAAGAGCATAGGAAAGATATAATCTGTCTTCTGCGGCAGTAAAGGCGGAATATAAAAGTGCCTGCTCTTCGTAATTTATAAATTCCGAGTCTGCCGAAAGTTCTATGTCATTATCCGAAAGAAACAGTCTGTCGGAGTCTGATAAAATGCCATCCTTTGAAGGTGTTTTTGGAAATACGTTGTTATTAAGTCCCATTATAAATACAATTGGAGAGGTAGTTCCTTTTGCTCTTATGGCATTTATAAAGTTTACACAGTCGGTGGAGGAGGGAATGATGTTCATGGTTGTTGCAGATATTCCCTCTGAAAATACTGAATTGAACTTTTGGGCGGAAAAAAGCTCGTCGCCGGCAGATGCGATAAGTGAATCCATCGCATCCATAATGGAATTATAAACACTTATAAGCTTTGCAGCATCGTCGGTTCTTCCGTTTTTTTCATAGTTTTTTGCTAAGGTGGAAATTTTTTCTTCCAGTCCGGTTTCCTTGAAAAATTCATATATGGCTTTGCAGAAATCTGTAGCTGATATTTTACCTTTCAGCTTTTCTGCAAGAGGCAAAAATGGGGCTGTTACCGCTCGTCTTATAACGTCAATTTCGTCGAATTCCGCTTTTTCTTCGTCGGAAAGTGCATAGTCTGAATATACGGTTTTTCTGTATTCCCATTTTTCGTCACTTAAAAGAGCACTTCCGTGTATACCGGTGGCAAGCATGTAGTTTTCAAGCTTATCGGCATCTTCTTTCGGACATGTCGAAAAGCCGCTTTTTAAATAGCGGAACAACGGAACTTTGGAAAAGCCGGAACAAACGGTGTCGGTTATGGCTGTTACGTATATGCTTAAAGCATGCTTACCCGAAGAAACAGATTCAGTATCGGTATATGGAATTCCGAAGGCGGGGAAGATGCTTTTAATTGCCGAAGCATAAGTGTTTGTATCTCTTACTATGACGGATATATCTTTATATCTGGCTTTTTTGCTTTCAGCCAGACGGCGGATTTGCCTTGCAACCTCTTCGGTTTCTGAATTTATGTTCTTGGCGGAAAAAAGCGAAATTGAAGAATTTTTGCCGCTGTATTTCTCCGGATAAAAAGAAAAGTAATTTTTCTCAAGATGGGAAAGTTCAGGATCATCAATTTTGGAAGACAAAGTGACTTCCTCTGTTTCAATTCCCAGGTCAAGGGCCATATCTTTTAATTTTTCTGCAGTATTTATCGCACTTAAAAACTGAAATTCAAAGCTTTTTATGTCGCAGGGGAGCGTAACTGTTACGGACGCACATTGCAATAAAAGCTCTTTGATTACAGCAAGCTCAGATGGCGTAAAACGTGCAAAACGGTCGATATAGATATGCCTTCCCGAAAGAGGCTTGTTCTCTGCAAGGTAGATACAAAGCCTTGATAAATCGTCATCTTTATCGGTGTAGCCGGAGGAGAGAAACTCGTTATATTTACTGTAAATAAGCGAAATATCTTTAAGCTTTGAAGAAAGGATTTTCTGTTCTGTTTTTTCAGAGGCTTGAAAAAGTGCTTCGGGACTTACGTTGTAGCGTTTAAATTCGCATATTAAATCAAGCATCCCTTTTGGAAAACCGGGATGCTCTGCACTGGATTTTAAAACTGTAAGATTTTGCTTTAACTTTTGTGAAATCAAAGCAATGGCTATGGACTTTCCTGCAGGATTCAGGGAGTTACGGCCCAAGGGTCCGTAATCGGAAAAAGCGTGGGCAAGGCGGTCAAATGATAAAACCTCCGTACCCCTTAATCCCAATGTTCCTGCAATTGAGGAAAGCTTCTGTTCGGCAAGGAGAGTGAAAGCTTCGGGAACGATAATTATACCGTCGCTGGTGGCGGCATCCGAAAACACTTTGTCGCCTTTCTTGCTTTTTGCTCTGCCGTAGATTAATTTAAGAGACATTATATCAACTCACTTTTTTCGTTCGTAAACTAAATATGCAAAAGGTATATCATTGTGATACATTGTTTCGCCTGTTTCTGTTATTTCCCAGGCACAATCTTCGTCAAGGTTGGGAAAGAATCTGTCTGCATCAAATGCCTTGTCGATTTTTGTTATGTATGCCTTGTCAACATAGGGGAGAAGTGCCCTGTAAATACTTTCGCCGCCGAATACAAAGGCACGGTCAAAGGTTTTTGCAACTTCTACCGCTTCATCAACGCTGTGAACAACGGTAACATCCTTGTCAATAACTTCATCGGGGAAGCATAAAACTATGTGCGGTCTTCCGGGAAGGGGATTTCCTCCGGGAAGGGACTCTAAAGTTTTCTTACCCATGATGAGGGCATGGCCCCAGGTTATTTCCTTAACTCTCTTAAGGTCACCGGGAAGATGGCATAAAAGGTCATTTCCCTTACCGATACCCCAGTTTTTATCTACAGCAACGATTAATTCCATATAAATTTTCCTTTCTTTTTCTTGTATAATGTGAATTTTTATACAGCTACGGGAAGTTTTCCTACTTTTCCGCTGTGTTCATAGTTTTCAAGTATAAAGCTGTCGGGAGTAAAGTCGTAGAAGTTCTTTACCTCGGGATCTATTATAAGCTTCGGAGCAGGATGCATTTCACGCTGAATAACCTCTTTTACTATGGGAACATGTCTGTCGTATATATGAGCGTCAGCTATTACATGGACAAGTTCGCCTGCTTTGAGGCCGGAAGATGCGGCAAACATATGAAGTAAAATTGCATACTGTGCAACATTCCAGTTGTTTGCAACCAGAAAGTCGTTGGAGCGCTGATTTAAGATTGCATTAAGTGTATTTCCGGAAACGTTTAGTGTAAAGCTGTAGGCACAGGGATAGAGAGCCATATCGCAAAGCTCTTCATGATTGAACATGTTGCCGATGATTCTGCGGCTTCCGGGATTATGCTTAAGCTCATAGAGCATCATATCAACCTGGTCCATTTCGCCTTCTTTATATTTGCTCTTTTTGCCAAGCTGATAGCCGTACGCTTTGCCGATAGTTCCGTTTTCATCTGCCCATGCATCCCAAATTTTGGAATTAAGGTCACAGATACGGTTGGACTTTTTCTGCCATATCCACAAAATTTCGTCAACTGCTGCCTTGAAGTTTATATAGCGGAGTGTCTGAATGGGAAATTCCTCTGCCAGGTTGTACCTGTTTACCATGCCGAACTTTTTAATGGTGTGGGCAGGAGATAAGTCGTCCGCCCATTTGGGACGTACCGGACGGTCTGTATCCCACACACCGTTAGTTAAGATATCGTTAACGTTTTCTATAAAGAGTTGATCAGCTTTGCTCATACAATAATCCCTCGCTTAATATATTTATCTAATATATTATTATAATATAATGCGAAGCAAATTGCAATAGCGGATATCCTTATTTTTTGATAAAATTGCAACATAAACTACTGCATAAAAGATGTATTTTTATGCTTTAAGTAATATTGATTTTTAATAATTTCCGTGCTATACTTATTAAAATAGGTAAAATTTAAATTTCGGAGGTTTTGACATGAAAAATTATAACGTTGGTATTATCGGTGCGACCGGTATGGTAGGTCAGAGACTTATCACACTGTTACATGATCATCCCTGGTTTAAGATAACCGTGCTTGCGGCATCCGGTGCAAGTGCAGGAAAAACATATGAAGAAGCAGTAAAAGGCAGATGGGCAATGACTACTCCCATGCCCGAAAGCGTTGCTAAAATAAACGTGCTTGATGCAACGGCAGACGATAAGAAAATTGCAGAGCAGGTTGACTTTGTTTTTTGTGCGGTAAACATGAAAAAGGACGAAATAAAGGCACTTGAGGAGCATTATGCAAAACTTGAAGTTCCCGTAATCTCCAATAACTCCGCTCACAGAATGACAGAGGATGTTCCTATGATTATTCCCGAGATTAACGCAGATCACCTTGAGATAATCGATGTTCAGAGAAAGAGACTTGGTACAAAGAAGGGCTTTATTGCAGTTAAGTCCAACTGCTCCATCCAGAGCTATGTGCCCGCACTTAATGCTTTAATGAAGTATGGTATAAAGGAAGTTGCGGTATCCACATATCAGGCGATTTCCGGTGCAGGAAAAACCTTTGAAAGATGGCCCGAAATGATAGATAACGTAATTCCTTATATCGGTGGAGAAGAGGAAAAGAGCGAGAAAGAACCCATGAAGGTTTGGGGACATATTGAGGACGGAAAAATTGTTATGGCAGAGTCACCCGTAATCACCGCTCAGTGCATAAGAGTTCCTGTAACAGACGGTCATCTTGCAACAGTTTTTGTAAAGTTTGATAAAAAGCCTACTAAGGAAGAAATATTGAAGGACTGGGCAGAGTTTTCCGGCGAGCCTCAGGCACTTTCACTTCCTCATGCTCCCAAGCAGTTCTTGCACTACTTTACAGAGGATGACAGACCCCAGACAAAGTCAGAACGTGATTTAGAAGGCGGTATGGCTGTAAGCGTGGGAAGACTCAGAGAAGATACACTTTTTGACTACAAATTTGTTTCCCTTTCTCACAACACCTTAAGAGGTGCTGCAGGTGGCGGTGTGCTCCTTGCGGAGCTCCTTGCCGCAAAGGGTTATTTTGACTGATTTAAGGAGGCAGAAAAATGAAGCACACAATATTTAAAGGTGCGGCAGTTGCACTTATCACTCCCTTTAATGCTGACGGAAGCATTAATTATGAGGAGTTTGGTAAAATTATTGACGATCAGATTAACGGCGGAACAGATGCCTTGGTTGTTTGCGGAACAACAGGTGAGCCTTCCACAATGCCCGACGAGGAGCATATCGAGGCTATGAAGTTTGCCGTTGACTACACTAAAAAGAGAGTTCCTGTTATCGCAGGAACAGGAAGCAACGATACAGCATACTGTATCGAACTTTCTGAAAAGGCTGAAAAGATGGGTGCGGACGCACTTTTGCTTGTAACACCTTACTATAACAAGTGCACACAGAAGGGACTTAAGTTTCATTATGAGGCGGTAGCTAAAAAGGTTGACCTTCCCATGATTTTATATTCCGTAAAGTCGAGAACAGGTGTAAACATTGCCCCTGAAACTCTTGCGGAACTTTCAAAAGTCGACAACATCGTTGCTGTTAAGGAAGCCAGCGGAGATATTTCCCAGGTTGCGAAAATCGCATCACTTTGCGGAGACAGACTGGATATTTATTCAGGTAACGACGATCAGATTATTCCCATCCTTGCCCTCGGCGGTATAGGTGTAATCTCCGTGCTTTCCAACGTAGCTCCCCGCCTTACACACGATATGGTTATGGATTACTTAAACGGAAATACTGAAAAGGCACTTGCAACTCAGCTTTCCGTGCTTGACTTGGTTGATGCATTATTCTGTGAGGTTAACCCCATCCCCGTAAAGACCGCGATGAACCTTATGGGATACAATGCAGGTCCTTTGAGACTTCCTCTTTGCGAAATGGAAGAAAAGAATCTTGAAACCTTAAAGGCGGCATTAAAGCATCACAATCTTATATAAAAGGACTGTTACATATGATAAAGATATTACTTAACGGTGCCAACGGAAGAATGGGGCAGGAAATTGCCCGTCTTGCATCAGAGTCGGAAACTTATGAAATTGCCTGCGGTGTTGACTCCTACACAGAAAAGGAAAACAGCTTTCCTGTGTATAAGACGCTTAATGAGGTTCATGAAGACTTTGACGTTATTATAGACTTTTCCAACGCATCCGGCCTTGAGGATTTGCTTCTTTTTGCAGTAAGAACTAAGAAAGGCGTTATAATTTCCACAACAGGGCATACACCTGAGCAGAAGGAGCTTATGAAGGAAGCGTCCAAGGAAATCCCGGTATTCTTTTCTGCAAATATGTCCCTTGGAATAAACCTCCTGATTGACCTTGCAAAGAAGGCGGCACTTATTTTAGGCGATGCTTATGACATCGAAATTGTGGAAAAGCACCACAATCAGAAGCTTGACGCTCCCAGCGGAACGGCCTTGGCGATAGCTGACGGAATTTCTGAAGTGGAGCCTTCTCCCATGGAGTATACCTATGACCGTCACGCCGTAAGAAAGAAAAGAGATAAAAAGGAAATCGGTATATCTTCCGTTCGTGGCGGAACAATCGTCGGTGAACACGAAGTGCTTTTCTGCGGCCCCGATGAAATTATCGAAATCAAGCATCATGCGGCATCAAGAAGAGTGTTTGCTGAAGGTGCACTCCGTGCGGCGGGATACCTTTACGGTAAGAAACCCGGAATGTACAGCATGAAGGATATGTTAAACTGAAAAAAATGCACCCGACGGGTGCATTTTTTTCATTATTAAGTTGCTGCATTACATGTTTAAGCGATTTATATGCCCTGGGGAAAAGATGGCATATCGGGCCAGGAAAAGGTGTTTTTAAACAAAAATATTGCTGTATTTTCGGCATATTAAAAAGCCGATAACTATTGACAATGAATATGGGGTATGATATAATTTTACAAAATGTGTCATCGTATGAAATGTTAGGACATTATTTTAACTTTTAATGCTTCATGACAGTTGAATGAAGGCGATGCCGGCATAAAAACTGTTGTTTGGCGGAAAATGAAAACTTGAAAGGATGTGATTGTATGGGTAAATTTGTTGCCGGAGATAAGCTCGTTTCAAAAAGCGGGGTAAATATCACGGTAAAGAAGTTCATTGGAGAAGGTGGACAAGGTGCGGTTTATCTGGTTGATTACGGCGGAACGGAAAAGGCCCTTAAGTATTATCATAAAAGTTATATGAAAAGACTGGATACTGAAAGCTTTTACAAAAATCTAAATCAAAACATTGCAAACGGTGCACCGGCAAAGTCATTCCTTTGGCCACAGGACCTTACAAAGTGGAGTGGGAAGGCAGATGAGCAATATGGATACATAATGGATGTTCGCCCGCCGGAATATAATGAATTGACTGATTTTTATCTGCTGAATGTAAAATTCAAATCGGACTTTGAGTTGTTGACCGCATGCATAAATATTGTCCAAGCATTCAGAGCTTTACATAACAACGGATGCAGCTATCAGGACCTTAATAACGGTAATTTCTTTATTAATAAAGATACGGGTGATGTGCTAATTTGCGATAATGACAATGTGTCCGTTAACGAGGAAAATTTCGGCATAAAGGGTAAGCAGCGATATATGGCTCCGGAGGTGGTATTGGGCGGAACGCCTAATAAGTATTCTGACCGTTTTTCTCTGGCTGTTATATTGTTCAGAATGATTTTCGGAGGGCAGCATCCTTTTGAGGGTAAATATTCAACACCTCCGTGTATGACTTTTGAATACGAAAGGCTGTATTACGGTGAAGATCCTGTGTTCCTTTTTGATCCTGTTGATAAAAGAAACGCTCCCGTTTCTTATTTACACTCAGGAGCTATGATGCTTTGGCCGTTATACCCTGAATATTTACGTAATTTGTTCATTGAAACGTTTAATAAAAATGGAATCAAAAACCCCGAAAAAAGACCTATAGAAGCTACGTGGCTTGAAACCTTAGTAAAGCTCAGAGGTGAATGGGTAAAATGTCCGAAGTGCGGAAGAGAAGGGTATCTTAATGCTCATGAAGCTGTACCCTGCTCCAAATGCGGAATAAGTTTGAGAGCACCGTATAACTTCGTTGGAGATTCGATGGAGATTCCTGTTGTGCCGGGAACGTATATATGCAAATTTCAAATTGATAACACAAGCAATGAGTTTAACAACTTCATAGGACAAGTGCTGAAGCATGAAGTTACGAAGGAAGTTGGGTTATTCAATACTTCCAAAGAACCGTGGACAGCAATCCACGCTAATGGGAAAACTGAGGTTGTGAATCGAGGCGAAGTTGTCGTTATCGAACCTGACTTGATAGTGATGATCAGTAATAAAAAATACACATTTAAAAAAGTATGAATTTAGGAGGAAAAAAACATGCAGGATATTGAAATAACCGCCCCAATCAGAAAAGTGATGACTTTATTTTTATTGGTTGACACATCAGGAAGTATGATAGGAGATAAAATACAAGCCGTAAAGTCAGCTATCGAAGAAGTGAAGGTACAGTTGGCTGACTTATCAAAGAAAAATGACGATGCGGAAATCAGATTTGCTGTAATGTCATTTGGTAAGGAGGTTAACTGGTTAACACCGAAGCCTGCTGCCCCCGAAAGTATTGACGTTAGCGGTATTATCGCAGTTGAAAAGGCTCTTACACCCATGGGTGCAGCATGTGCAGAGCTTGAAAGTAAACTGTCGAGAAGTGAATTTCTTGAAGATGTTGGAAACTATCCGCCTGTCACCATTTTGTTGAGTGACGGTTTTCCGACGGATAATTTTACCAGCGGATTAAATACGCTTAAGCAGAATAACTGGTTTAAGCGTGCCATCAAAGTTGCTTTTGCAATAGGAGCAGAGGCTGACAGGGATATACTGACACAGTTTACCGGAAGCAGCGAAACAGTAATAGGTGTAAACGATGCGGCTACACTTAAGGCATTGCTCGAAAAGGTTTCTGTTATTACTTCAGATTTCCAGAGTAAGCCTAAAGAAACAAAAGATGCCAAAGATGCCAAAGATGCCGAAGATCCTACAGCAGATGCTGAAAAATTAGTTCAACAGGCGATTGAAAACGTTGACGTTGATACTGAAAAAATTGCCGTCGGAGATAATCCTGTAAAAATGCCTGAAGGTTGGGGTATATGGAAATAATAAGTAGGGGAGTGCCTAATGGAAATGTATAAAGCTTTTGCATCCAGTACAATTGGCGCATACCATATCAAAAAAAATATATGTTGCCAGGATGCCGTTGGGAAGTATGAAGACGAGAAAATGAACATCGTCGCTGTGGCTGACGGGCATGGCTCTCCTCAATATTTCCGCTCCGACAGAGGGGCAAGATTTGCTGTTGAGGCTGCTATTGACTGTGTTAAAAATTTCGTCAATAGTTTTGAAGCTGATTGCGAAAACTCAGAAGAGTCAATATTTGTCCATAAGAAAAACCGTGACGTGGTAATGGCTGACCTGCAGAAAAGTATTTTAGTTGCATGGCACCTCAAGGTTGAACAGGATTTTAAGGCTGAACCTTTTTGCGAAGAAGATATAGAAAAATTTGGAGAAAGGTATGTAACCAGGTTAAAAAAGGGAAAGATTGAGTGGGCATACGGTGCAACGATTATCGTTGCGGTTGTTACGGCTGAGTTTTGGCTTGCACTTCAGATTGGCGATGGTAAATGTGTTATCGTTGACGATGAAAAAAATGTGAGCATACCGATTCCGGAAGATCCCAACTGCGAAGATAATATCACAACTTCGATTTGTCAGGATGAGGCAAGGGACAGTTTCAGATACTATTTGGACAAAAAAATTCCTGTTGCCGTATTCCTGGGAAGTGACGGCGTTGAGAAGTCTTACAGAGATGACCCCGATCTTCTGATAAAGTTTTACAGAAGTGTTGTTCCTGCATTTAGAGACAACTTTGACGAGGGAGCAAAAGTGGTTGAAGACTATCTGCCAGTCATCACCCAAAAAGGTTATGGTGATGACACGTCGATAGCGGGAATTATTCACACCGAGAAGATAAAAGCTTGTGCTGAAGTGTTCTCCGAAATGAGAGCAGAAGAAAAGCATGAAGAGTCCATGAAGGATTTCGACGAGAAATTGCAAAAAAAGAAGACTCAATTTGAAAACAATTCTGCTGCAATCGAAGAACTCAATGCAAAGATTTCAGCTTTGGAACAGTTGCATGCAACCCTTAGCGTTGATTTTGAAAGAAAGAATAAAGAAATCGATGAGTTAAAGGAAAAAATTACTTCTTTGGAAAAAGAGAAAGAAGACTTCTCAAAACTGATGGAAGAAAAAAAGTGTTTTGCTGAAGAAATCAAGAGAGAAGTACAAAAGATAAAAACCGACATGGAAGCGGAGATGGGGAAATATAAAGAAGAGCAACTCAAAAAAGAAAAGAAAAACGAAGAAGGTTCAGATGATGTTGCTCCCGCAGAAGAGCCGGTTGAAACTGAAGATCAAGAGAAAAAAAGTTTCATTAAAAGTATTTCTGAATTTTTATGCAAAACCGGTGCTAAAATTGGCGAAGAAGCAGAAAAACGCGAAAATACACCTAAAGCATAAATCAAATTTATTATGATTATAACGGGGGTGTTCCACACCCCCGTTATTAATTGGGAGAGGGAACTTTATGCTTGAAGAATATGTGAAATTCTATTATATGGTACTAAACGATAAGGAAAAAGAAATTTACATGACATTTTATAATGCTTTTAAGAAACGGGAAAAAAGTATTAAAATAAATGCAAATCCTAAAGTGTTTACAATAGATGATATCATCAAAATTATGAAGTATGTTTATAATGATACCCCTGCGTTTTATTACCTGGATTTATATTGTTGTGAATACTATATATTACCGGATGGTTATATTTATAAGCAAGAATATTTATATACCGAAGAGCAGATCGCAAAGTTTGATGCTATGCTGGAAAGCGTACTGATAACGTTCAAAAATAACTATATAAAAAAAGGTATGAGCGATTATGACAAAGAACTTGTGATACATGATTATCTTGTTCGGACAATAAAATACGATAAAAAAGAAGCGGACGAAGATAGAGTAATTGCTGACGAGGCATACAATGTGTTGGGTGCTTTGATTAAAAGAGAGGCTGTGTGTTGGGGAATTGCATGTGCATTTAAATTGCTGTGCGATTATTGTAAAGTGAAATGTTTTGTGGCAATTGGAAAGTCTGTTCCCAGTAACGGAGACTCAGGACACGCCTGGAATATAGTTAGAATAGAAGATAAAGAGTACCATGTTGATGTAACATGGGACCTTAAAGATAAAAAGGATATTTCGTTTTGCTATGATTATTTTAATTTAGACGATTTTTTGATAAAGTTTGACCATACATGGGACAGCAAACTTTATCCGAAGTGTTGCAGTATAGAACATAACTATTACTATAGACACAAACTATTTGTAAAAGAACTGTCTGATATTAAGGATTTTGTCAAAGAAAAATTAAAACAGAAAGAAACATATATAGCTTTTAAGTTTGCCGGTGATATGCCATCTAGTGAAAAAATAGACCGTGAAATCACAAAAGGTTTTTTAATGGCACTTGCATTCAAATCATATGCTTGTCTGATTTCGGAAAAAACGCACAATATATATATTGAGATACGGTGATAAGCACATAAGGAGATTTAGGTATGAGAATAGAGGACAGATTAATCGGACTTGCTACGGAGTTTAAAAATCAGCATGATAAATTTTTAAGCTTGGGGATGCAGGCGAAAAGTGTAGAAGATAAATATGATGCTCTTTCGAAAGAAATCAAAATGAAATATGAGCAGAAAAAACGAGCTAAAGAACAGCTTAAGGAAACCATATATAAGTACTACAGAATCGCCAAAGAAAATACAAGTAATGAGATAAGGGCAAATGATGTGGCTTTAATCCCTGATATAGCGAAAATCAATAATCTTGTTAACGAAATTGATATTACAAAAGATGACGATTTGAAAGCAAGAGAAGTTGTCAGTCTGGTAAGTAAATATATATCGTATGTTAACAGAGAAATTTCGATGCTTGCCGGTGAAGAAAAAGCAGAACAAAGAAAAAATGATGAACTTAAAGCGACCGCCATGAATCGGATGTATGCTGAAAGGCAAAAGTTGTTGGATGGCTGTAAAAAATATTTAAGCAGCGATAATGTTTTAACCTTAGTGCAATTGCTTGGTCTTATTGAAAAGGAATACGAAATTGGGGCGAATTATTTCGCGAATTGGAAACCTGCGACAAAAAAAGTAGATACAATGCTGTACGGATACCGAAAGTATCATGTGGATTGTCCCGCATTTTTGCTTGATGATATGAGCCGCATATTCGGAAAGCATTTTGATAAGAGCAGAAGTTTGATTGATTTCCCTTGCGGATATGATATGGGTAAAACTAATGTTTTTGATATTGAATATACTGACAAAACAGCAGGAGAAGTTGCTGATGGTATAAAATCGTGGATTCTTAATTTGCTGAAATATTATAAGCCGAGCGAATTGAGAGTTACATTAATTGATCAAATTCATTATAGTCCCGGCATACTCGGTAAACTTTCTGCACTGATTACTGCAAAGAATAGCCTTATATCCAAGGTTCCGTATGACGAAAATGACTTGCGTTTGGAAATTGCCAAACTGGCAAATTACTACAGAGACGTTGAAAATCTCATAGGTTATTCCACGGTACGTGAATATAATACAAAGAAAGAAAACGTTAAAAAAATTCCGGAGCGTTTATTTATTATAAACAGAAATGATCAGGTGAGCACAGGATATGAAAAAGCGGAATTGATGTATATTCTTAACAATGCCGAAAAGTTTGGAATAACGGTTATTATTATGACTCGCAAAAGAGATATTGAACAAAAAACCAGGAACAGCATTAATTTGCCGAATACTAAATTTATTAAAACTGATGCCAACGGAAATCTGTATATATTCGATAATGGCAATTGGATAGCGTTTAGTATTAATAAATTGAGTTGTGACATTCCTGCGGATTTTATTCAAAAGATATTGAAAGAAACCACCCCTGTTGAGATTGGAACGAAGTATCCTAAGCGATTTCAGATAACTACGCCGAAAAAATCCATAGGAAAGCACAAAGATATTACAATTCCCTTTGCTGTCGACAATAATGATAAGGCTGTGTATTGCAACTTTGATAATGAAAACTTTGCGGCATTTATGATGGGGTCATCTCGCTCGGGTAAAAGTACATTGCTTCATGTAATGATTTCGCACCTGGTTATGAATTATCATCCCGATGAATTGGAGCTGTGGTTGGTTGACCTTAAAATGAATGAATTTAGTCTGTATGCAAATGTATGCCCTCCGCATCTCAAATATCTTTTGCTTGAAAAGTCACCTGATCTTGTGTATGACCTGCTAGATAAACTTACAGAAGAACTTGAAAAACGCAAAATAGTATTTTCAAGAAATGATTGGAAAAAAATTACTGATGTTCCGATTAATGTGTATATGCCGGTGATATTCGTCATTATTGACGAATTTGCACAGATGTCCCAGATAATAAAAAACGACAACGGAAGAGGATATGCCGGAGTTCTTGAAAATCTCCTAAGACAAGGCGGCGGTTACGGATTTAAATTTATATTTGCCGATCAGACATATACAACCGGTGTGGAAGGATTAACCGATCCTGCAAGGGAACAGATTCAACTTCGTTTTGCATTATATAACAATAACAGAAGCGAAATTAGACACACATTATATCTTTCGGACAATCAGATAACAACGCAGGTTGATGAATGGATAAGCACAATGCCTGTTTATCATACGCTGTTTAAGTGGAGAGACGAAAAACAAAAAATACATGTGGACCTGTTAAGGAATATGTATATTGAATCCGACGCAAAAGGGTCGAATAAATATATCAGCGAAGTTATAAACACGGTGAATTCTAAAATTAAAGCGGTTCCTTACGGTACTGTAACCACAGACAATACATATATATATCGAATGCCCGTATGTATAAATGGAAGCCACCCCAGGACTATTCAAAGCTTGTCTCAAGCTTATGCGGAATATGAAAGTCGTCTTAAAGGGAATGGATACTTCCCCGAAGATACATTGATTTATCAGGGTGTTCCGTGTAGCTTTAATTTAGTTAAACCATTCTTGCTGAAAAACACATCTTCAGAAAATATATTTATAATAAAAGATCGAGCCGGTAAACTCGGATATCAGATGAGCGTGTTGCTTTCAATATTGAAAAGTTTTATGCGTAATTCAGGAGAAATTGAGGTCTGGGCCCACTACAGATCAGGTTTGTATGCTGAATATGGCTCGCTTTTGTCAAAAAAGTGTACGGTTATTACAGACCTATTGGGAATTTGCAGAAGAGCAGAAGCAATCAAAAATGATATTTTATCCGGTAAAAAGAGCAACAAAATGGTCGTAGTGTTAGGGTATGAATACATTTGCGACGAGTTGGAAAACTTAAGCTTACTTCAATCCTATGCAAATAAGAATACCAATCAATCCGTTGTTGATTCGGATGATGATTTTCCGAAAACAGCCGGGGAGTTAAAAAAATTAGTTGACAATACTCCCGACAAGAATGAAAAAGCAAGAATTATTGCTAAATTTAATCAATATGTCAATAATTACAATAATAAACAGGGTGAAAACATAAACAATAGTCCTAAAGTACCTAGTACTTCACTATCAGACATCAAGGATACAATTAAATTACTATTACGCATTGCACCGCAATTTGGAGTTCATTTTACATTTTGCTTCGAGGATACAAGCGGATTTATTAAGTTAAGGATGCCTGAAAACGACATTATACATAAAATATATATGGCAATAGCTCCGGTGGAAGCAAGGGCAATAGGGATGAAGAATGCAGGAACGCTGAGAGAAGGAACAAGCTTGTATTTTAATGGTGCGGAAGAAGTAACTTTCAGGCCTCATATACACTATGAAGTTCCTTATCCTAAGTGGAAGATAAGCAGTACAGGAGAAGTCGTGGAGGACTTTAAATAAAAATTAAAAGAAAGAAGGTAAAAAAATGGCTGTAGAACTTGAATCCTTAATAGCAGTGTCAAGAGCGTTGGAGGAATACGCTGAAAATGTCACTCAAGATATAGCTAAAATGGCAGATGCAGCAGTTGATTGCCATGATAACATGGAGAAGGACGAATATAGTAAGAAGGCAATAAATAACCTTAAAGGGTGCCTTGAAGAATTAAAAAAGGCTACTGTAAAGGCTATTGAAGTGAAAGAAGATATTGATGAATTGATTAAGAAAATACGTAAAGGTATTTAAAAGTTGAAAGAGGCCATAGCAATGAGAGTTGAAATAAGCGAAAATGGAGCACGGGAATTAGAGGCTTTAGCGTATTATGTTAAAAAGCTGTTTTCCGATATTGAGAACGAATGCATGGTTCTGAACAATGTTGTTAAAAATACCGAGGGACTCGGCGTTTATGAAGAAAAAATAAAAGATCTGGTTTTAAATGTTGAGCACATAATAAATCTAAATAAAAACTCCGTTGAGACTATAGCATCGGCAATTAATGATATAGCTTACGACATACGTGTATTGCTTAATGCACTTGGAGGAGCTGGTGGTATCGGAGTAATGAATGTTAAAAATATGGGAATGTCTACAAAGGCCGGACAAGGAGCTGTGCAAACAGCAGCTAACATTATTCCCGATGTTGCTCCGCTTGCATCAACTGCACAGACAATCAGAGTGGTTAAAAATGAAGACGGTACAATTTCCAAAGTGTTCGATCATCCGGAAAAATTGGCTATGGCATTAGGGTGCACACAGGGGAATAACAACTATGGTATGCTGGGAACTTGCGGACTAGCCAGTACTGCACAGTGGCTGAAAATTATGGGCAGTCGATACACTGAAAATGATGTTGTGGGCTATGCATACAACTCAAATCTATGCAGCTCAACCGGTGGCACAAGCATATTTGATATTGTGAAAATTTGGGATGCGTTCGGAATAAGTGCTCAGTATATGTTTAAACCAAAGCTTTCGGAACTGGCTGATTACATAGAAGAAGGCCGTGCTGTTGTGGTAGGCGTAAACGCCGGAAAGCTATGGGGGATGGATAATCCTGAAGGCTATGATTGCTTTTTACATTACGGCGATGGCGGAGCTAATCATGCTATTTCTATAACCAGTGTAATGCGCGATCCGGTTACAGATGCTATACAGGGATTTTATATCAGTGATACAGGACGTGGATATGACAGAGACAGGTGTCGTTTTATTTCCTTGTCGGATATGGAATATGCCTTGTATGTCAACAGAGGTTCTGCGTGTATTTCTAATAAACCCATGTGGTGATGGAGGGGAAGGCATGAACTTAGAAAAATTAATGGAATATATTAATTCGAATTGCAGTGTATATAACATATGCGATAATGAATGTTTGTCACTTCCGATGCCTTTGGGTATAAATGGGAAAATGGTTGTATTTACTTATACCGTTACCATGGGAATGCCTGCAATAATCACGGTTACTAAAAAAATAATATTGGATGCAGAGTCTTACGAAACCGATTTTGAAATCATCCAAAACCCTGATTTATCAGAAAATGAGAGTTATTTAGAAACCTACAAAGATTTACCTGTTACAACATCAGCGGATAAAGTGTATGAGGAAAATATGAGATTGTTGCAAAGAATGCTGGAAAGTAATTTTTCGTGCGACCGAACTGCGGAATTTGCAAAATATTTTGCGAATGCAATGCCGCAGTCTTTACAATCGGTATATTATTCTGTTATACCTGAGTTTTTTATCGAGATAAGAGGTATTTTAAGTAAAGGTTAAGAAGGTGATAGCTATGGCTAGATATAATATATCAAAGGAAAGCTTGACTTTATTGGACGAGCTGGCTGATAATCTTACAGAGAGCGTAAGTAATATCAATATTCAGACATACGAATTATTAAATTTGGTAACAAAACTTGGCGATACACTTGGTGTTTATCAAAAAGGCGTTTTGAAACTTATAAAAGACGTTATTGCGATTAACGATTCAGCACAGAGTGAAACCAAATATTTGATAGGAACCACCATTCCTGCAATACAGGATAATATAAGATTTCTGTTGAGTCATGAACTTGGATCCGGAGAAGAAAGTGATGACGACGAAGACCCGGCAATAAAAAAATTGGTATTAAAACTTCCGAGAAGGATGTAATAGTTAATTTAAAACAGGAGGAAAAGAGATGACTAAAGTAGATATTAGTGCAAAGGGAATTGAACATTTAGAAAAGCTTAAAGAGGATTTAATAAAAATAAGTAACGAAATTGAAGAAGAAGGTCAGACACTCAAATCTCTTGTTGTAAGAGAAGGCGACTCTTTAGGAGTTTATGAAGAAAAAATACTTGAGTTAATTGAAGAAATTAAAAAAATTGAAGAGGTTGGAAGAGAATCCCTTCCTGAATTAAATAAAAAACTGGAAGAAAAAATTGAGGAAATAAAAGATTTGATGAAATATCTTTAAGCTTATTCTTTGAAGGGAAGAGGAAACAGAGTGGAACCAATAACTAACAGTGTGGTAAAAGAAAGAATTCGTTTGAGAATTGAAGATGAAATCGGAAAAGAAATATATGAAATAAATTGTAAGGCAAATGAAGAGATTTATAAACTGAAGCCTAAAAATCTACCTGATCCGATAGGATGGGGATGTCTCGGATTGATTTTAGCTTGCGGGACATTCGGCATAGGCTTTTTAGTTTGTCTGTTAGGATACCATATACATAAAGCTGCGGTTGAAGGGGATAACGAAGCAATCGAAATTAAAAAGAAAAAAATCAGAGCTGATGCCGACGCGAAGATTGCTAAGCTTAAACAAACTGCTGACCTGAAAACACGTAAGGAAATTCTTGCATATGATACGGATGTTCAACGACATGTAAAAAGCGCATCGACTAAGACTAAGGAATTAGGGCCTATGGTTGCACATGTTGCAATGATGTTTGAAAGAATGATTTCTCACGCTGATAAAGGAACAAATAAGCGATTCATAGAAGCTTACTTTACATTTGAAGTAACTAAGACTATGATTATATATCATTACCAAAGCACATATACAAACAGCAATGACAATTATGATTTTGATAAAAATCGTTATAAATTGCTTACTGAAGATGCAGAATGTGAAGCTCTTGCTCAG
This sequence comes from Clostridia bacterium, assembly GCA_045545475.1. Lineage (GTDB taxonomy): Bacteria > Bacillota > Clostridia > CAKSNL01 > HGM11501 > HGM11501. Next base: position 58,061 of record JAZQAZ010000010.1, read on the forward strand.
GTGCTGACCGTTTTATCTACTAAGAAGGTTATAGCGAAATACCCGGCAAATTCGGTTAATATTAATGTGACGCATAATGATGCGAAAGTAACTATACATTTCAAGGCAGCAAATCCTAATTTTATAAACTCCATAAAAATTATTTAAGGTAGAGTTTGTTGCGAATATATTTTGAAAAGGTATAATAAAAAATAGAGTCTTTCGACATGGCTAGAAAGACTCTATTTTGGATACCGAGTGTGTTGGCAATCGGTGTCTGCGTTTACATTTTGGGGAGAGATGGTGTGTTTATGAAGTACAAAATTAAAAAATGTGTTTGGGAATTAACTACTGCATGCACAATGAACTGTAAACATTGCGGTTCTAAGGCCGGAAATAAAAGGGACAATGAACTTAAATGGGATGAGGCTAAGAAAGTAGCAGAACAGCTTGTTGAATTAGGATGCGAAAAGGTTGCCTTAATTGGTGGGGAAGTTACATTGGTTCCATATTGGGCAGAGTTAGCACACTTTTTTTCGGTCAATAGTGTAGTGTGTGATATTATAACGAACGGATACCGAAAATCCGAAAAAGATTATGAGCAGATTGCGAAATCTAAGGTACGGGCGGTGGCAATTTCTATTGACGGTTTTAGAGATGTACATAATAAAATCAGAGGAAAAGATGATGCCTTTGAAGAATTGGAAAAATTCGTGGATAGATTGAATGAAATGCATATAAAGATAACGGCTATTACAACTATAACAAAGGAATGTATCGCCGATTTACCTGAAATTTATAATTGGCTGAAGAGTAAAAAGGTAATTGCGTGGCAATGGCAACAAGTATCTCCGATGGGCAATGCCAAGGATAATTTATTGAATTGCCTTTCGAAGGATGACTTACGTGAAGTGATAGATATTTATGAGAAACTGAGCGGGGCGGAAGTATTGCTGTCAATGGCAGATAATATAGGTTATTATTATGCATATAAGAATAGATTGTTTCAACAATTTAAAGGTTGTGCGGCGGGATTATGCGTTATAGGTATAGATAGTGTTGGAAATGTAAAGGGTTGCGAGTCACTGTATGATGATAAGTATATAGAAGGAAATTTGCGAGAAGAAACATTAGCCGACATATGGAACGATGACACAAGATTTTCTTATAATCGCAATTTCAGTATAGAATTGATGAGTGGCAATTGTAAAGAGTGTGATGTGAAACACATATGTGCCGGCGGATGCAGAAGCTTTAATGCATTTAATGGCGAACTATATAATCATGTGAATTGTATAAAAAATATTTAAAAATAGCGAATGGGGTGTAAATATGGAACTTAATAAATTGTTGGTCATAGAAAAACAATATATAGATGCATATTTAAATGCAACTATATTATCTAAAAATTATCTTGAAAAACTTTTAGCTGAGGTAAAAAACTTATCAACAACCATTACCGAAACAGTGATATATAAAAATATGTTTAACGTGATATCAACAGCTTATGATCTTGTATTGGATATGGAAGAATTATGTAAGAAAGCAGTTTTTATAGAGGGTGAGATGGCATATCCTGAAAACTATAAGTTTGAAGAGATATCAAATATAGAAAATAAAGTAAATACAGCAGAAAGATATGAATATTTAATGCATGAGCTATATAACGCTATGAGAAAAATAGGAACAGAAAGAACTATTTTTGCAGCGATTAATATAGCTGAGGAAAAGGGAAATATTTACATGATAGAGTTAAAAGTTGCGAAAAATCAAATTGACAGTATGCAATGTAGAGAGTTATACGGTCCTCCAGATTTTGACGATGACTTTGAAAAAAATAGAGATGACATTACGCAGCAGGCTACAATATACGGTCCTCCGGATTTTGACGATGACTTTGACACTAGCTTTGGTTCTTGGAAATAATCTTAAATACAGGAGTGTGTTATGGAAAGGTTGATATTAAAAAACCGCAAGATTTTAGAAATGGTTTTCGTATTACATAAACAGTTGGGTATTATTTTTGATGAGTGGATTGTTGAACTTGAGCATCTCAAAGTATTCAGTGGGATGGAAGTTCCGGAAGTTGATGCTGTGCATTTGTTGATGAAATGTCTGGAAGAGATTTTAGAAGAGTGTAATTATGGTAATATCGAAAGATACACCTTAGATTATCCCGAAAATTTCTCGGAAGAGTTTAACGAGACAATACTTCAAATTTATAAAACATACGAAAGAATTCTTCAAAAAATATGTAATCTCAAAGAAGGCATAACATCACTTATATTTAATAAGAAGATTGTATTAAATATGCCGGACTGTAGCTCTGATATGAGATTATTGTCAATGATAGCTGATGAAATTAATATATATTTGAAGTTATTGACAGAAATACAGATTAAATGCAGAGAAATTAATACTATTTACGGAACAGCTTTATGATAAGAGGTATCTTGAAACTTCAAGGTGTAATATGCTCAAGAAAAGTATCTATGAGAAAACATGGAGAAGCTTATAATGGATAAAGAAATATTGGAGATTTTAAGAAAAACATACGAAGTGAACGGAGATGCACTTTTTGCGGATAATGTGATTTTAAAGGCTTATTTAACGGATTTACTGGTTGGTTATCCCGCTGAAAAAAAGAGACTTATATTGGCAGTAAATGAAAATCTTGTTAGAAAGTTAATCGAAAACAAAGCAGATTCTGCAAAATGTGCATTGTATTCAATGATTCTTGTGGATACATATGCATTGCCGGAAGAAGTAGCTGAAGAAATTATAGATGTATTCTATTATGCTATTAATGGATATCGTGTATCCAAAAGAAAAGTTAACTCCGATGGTCGGACACGAAATGTGCAGCAAGAAGAAATGAATAAGGAATCAAAGCGTATTTTGGAAGAAAGAAGGAAAGAGGAGTTAATTGCAAGATTGGAAATGGCTGTTGCGGAAAGGAAAAAAAAGGCCACTGAAGAAAAGCTAAAAGCTACTGAAGAAAGACAGAAAGCCACCGAAGAAAGGCGAAAAGCTACTGAAGAAAGACAGAAGGCCACCGAAGAAAGGCGAAAAGCTACTGAAGAAAGGCAGAAAGCTATCGAAGAAAGGCAGCTTGCACGAAAGTGGGTTAACGAACAGAAGCTTAAAGAGGAACAAGCGAGGATTACGGAAGAAAACAGGCTTCGCGAAAAAGAGAAGAAAAGTAAAGCACTGCAGGAGTCTGTTACTTCCTCACTGATGACATGTTTCTTGGTTGGTTGTATAATGTTTTCTAACTATATGGTGCCGGCAGAAAGTGTGGCTGAAGCTTGGCTTAAGTGTTTAGGAGCGTTAGGTATTCCTGTGATTCGCATATTTGTTGAGATGCTTAGTGAAGAAGATGAAATGAAGAAAAAATATATCGGGCGTATTAATTTGGCCATAATTATTGTGGTATTGGGCTGTTTTTATTGCATTGAAGAATTATACAACAATAATATCGCAATAAGAACTATAGTAGATTTTCTGAGAGTTTTTATGAGTTAACGGCGGATTTATGAATAAAGAGAATGAAATGTAAACAGAAACTAAAGACAGCTTAAAAAGAATGGATTTCGATTACGGTGCTGATTTTTTAATGAGATTATTTACAGAGAGGTTTTTATGAAAAGGGAAGTTTTGGCCATTTTGCGTAAAACATATTTGGATTACGGAAAGGAAGTTTTTTGCGATAGGAATAGATTAAATGCATTCTTGGGGGACTTATTATATGAATATCCTCACGAGCGTAAAAAAATCTCTTTAGCAATAAACGAGAATATGGCATATAAAATTATCACCGAAGTTACTGCTGAAAATCCATTCAGGATAAATGTATTTATAGAGGAATTAGTAGAGTGCTACGAACTGCCCAGGAATGTAGCGACAGATATTATAAATACTTTATGCTATTCTATAACCGGGAAAAAATATATGTCAAAGACTATTGAAAAAATATTAAAAGAATTGTATTATTCTCCGGATGAGGCTGTTGAAAAAGAATATGCGGATGAAATATATCTGGCGGCACAGGAAGGAAACGCTGATGCACAGTATAGGGTAGGCAATTGGTTTGAAACGGGAAAAATTGTTGAAAAGAATATGTTTATGGCAAAAGAATGGTATACAAAGGCGGCGGAAAATAAACATTGCTGGGCAATACATAATCTCGGAAGATTTTGCGAGATTGAAGAAAACGAGACAGATGCATTAAAATACTATCGTACTTCGCTTAACTTTGGCGAAATTCAAAGTGCGTATAATATTGCGTTGTATTATAAAAATAAGGCAAAAAATAAAGAACCACATGAAAAAGTAGAATGCTATACGTTAGCTATTAAATATTTAAAAAAAGGTACGGATATTGTTATTCCTAAATATAACTCATCGTATAAGGTGTTTTTGAAAATAAAGTATGAATGTGCAAAACAGGCAGCGTTTTTATGCAAAGACATATTTGATATTATAATGAAAAGAGAAGAGCTTAAAGATTCATTTGATATGAAGGCTAATGTAGAAACTTCCAAATACTTTATGAACATTCAAAAAGACACAGCGAATGTTATGAGGGATATGTATAATTTAACAATAGATAAAATGTCTTTTTGATTTTTTACATAGGGGGAAAATATGCGAAACGAAGTATTAAATATATTTAGGAAAATGTATTTAGACAATGGTGCGGATTTGTTTTTAAATAACAGTAAGCTAGTATCATACTTAAAAGATATGCTTGTTGAATTTCCAAAAGAAAGAGCTCGTTTATGCTTTGTAGCCAGAGAAAATATTGTATCGAAAATCTATAGAGAAGTATCATCTGAAGACTTATCTAGATGCGGGATAATGATTAGCCTTTTGGTGGATACATATTCCATGTCGGATATTATTGCGACAGATATTGTAAATGCAATTTGCTATGCTTTGTTCGGTCGCAATTATTCTGGCGATAAGCATGAAAACAAAACTGTTACATGCGAAGCCGGAACAGACTTTCTGTTGCAAACAAAATTAATTAAATATACCGGAGCAGATGTTGAAGAAATAATAGTTCCTGATGGGGTTGAGGTTATAGGCCAGGATGCATTTTTGGCTATAGAAAATGTAAAGAGAATAGTCCTGCCTAATACAGTTAAAGTAATAGAAGCAAATGCATTTTATTGGCTTATGAATCTTGAGGAAATTAACTTGCCAGATTCTGTTATAAGTATCGGAGCATGGGCATTTTGCGGTTGCGAATCGCTTAAGGAACTTACTTTGCCTGATAAAATTGAAACCATTGAGGAATTTGCATTTAGCAGAAGCGGAATCGAAAGGATTGAATTGCCGAAAGGTCTGAAAAAGATTAAGCACGGCTCTTTTATGAACTGTAAAAGGCTAAAGGAAATCTATATTCCGGAAAAAGTGGAATTGATAGAAGATATGGTATTTACTGCATCTGGAATAGAAAAGTTCGACATTTCTCCTGATAATCCGAAATTTGAGTTTTGGAATAATGGTGGTATTCTGGTGGAAAACATGGGTGTTAAAGAGAAAATGACATATGGAATCGATGACCGTATAATAAAGACAAAAGTGATTGAACGAAAATTAATCTGGTTTAGAGATGCTTTTTTATATAATAATATTACAGTTCCTTCGGAAATCGCTGTTATAGCAAATAGAGCTTTTCCGCATAGTGCCAAAGGAAAGCGTATAATTATTCCTAATTCGGTTACAAAAATTGAAGATGAGGCGTTGCCGCCTCATAGTATACTGATATGTGAGCGAGGATCGGCCGCTGAAGGGTATGCGATAAAGAATAACCTGAAATATATATATCGTAACAACATATAATGAGCAATAATATTTAGTGCAGAAGGAGATTTGCAATTCCAAAAGGAGAATTATAATGCCATCGATTAAAGAATATATCAGAAGGGAAAGAGAAGAAACAAAAATATTGCTTCGGTGCATTCCTGCAACGGTTGTGACTTTGTTTGTAGTAAGCGTAATATGTATGAATCTTCTGGCGAATAAAACGCTTTTCCAAAATAATTGGCTTGCCCTTGACGGAGGGATACTTATTTCCTGGCTGTCATTTATGTGTATGGATGTTGTGACAAAGCACTTCGGGCCTAAAGCATCCAACAAAATATCGGTTTTAGCTGCGGGGATAAACCTACTTACATGTCTGATATTTTTCGTTGCAAGTATAATTCCTTCAAACGCCAATGATTACAGTGCTTTCAACGGGATTTTTGGCGGAACCTGGTTTATACTTTTAGGAAGTACCGTGGCTTTTTTATCTTCTGCCTGCATCAATAATATGCTGAACTGGACAATCGGTAAGGCTTTCAAGAAAAATCCTGATGGGAAAATTGCCTTTGCAGTCCAAAGCTATATTTCTACATTTATCGGACAGTTTTGCGACAATTTTATATTTTCCGTTATAGTTTTCGTTTTCTTTGCTCCGATTTTCTGGGACGGATTTTGCTGGACTTATCTTCAGTGTACAACCTGTGCACTGACAGGTGCAATTGCGGAGCTTATTATGGAAATTGCATTTTCGCCCATCGGATATAAAATGGTTAGACGCTGGAAGGAAAATTCTGTAGGTAAAGAATATCTGGATTATATCACCGAAGGAAGGTAGAAAAATGAGAGTACTTATAACAGGCACGAGTCAGGGTATAGGAAAGGCGATAGCTGAGCTTTTCTTAGAAAACGGACATGAGGTTTTCGGCTTTGACAGAAACGAAGGTACGATTTTTAGCGATAATTATATTCATTATAAAGTTGATGTCAGAGATTATGAAAATCTCCCTGAGATTTCAGGAGTAAATATCCTCATAAACAATGCGGGAACACAGAATGAAGAAGATATTGATATCAACTTAAAGGCACTTATTCATATAACTGAAAAATACGGCATACAGTGCAAAATAAAATCCGTTTTAAATATAGGTTCTGCCAGTGGACACACCGGAGCGGAATTTCCCGAATATTGTGCAAGCAAGGGGGGCGTTATGGCGTATACCAAAAATGTGGCAATGCGTATTGCTGCATTTGGAGCAACCTGTAACAGCTTAGATCCCGGTGGAGTATTGACACCCCTTAATGCCTGCGTCATAGAGGATAAAGAACTCTGGGCAAAAATTATGGATGAAACGCCCCTTAAAAGATGGGCAACTTGCGAAGAAATAGCCCAGTGGGCATATTTTCTTACCGTAACAAACGGTTTTTGCACAGGACAGAACATTTTGGTGGACGGCGGAGAAGCCATAAACTATAACTTTATCTGGAAGGACTGAAGAAAATGGAAGAGGCAATCAAAAGCTATATAGAAGATAATTATTCTGTTATGATGGAGCTTTTGAAGGAACTTTGTCATATTCCCGCACCATCTCATCACGAAGAAAAGAGAGCGGAATACTTAAAGGCGTATTTTGAAAAAATGGGTGCAAAGGGAACGTATATTGACGAAGCACTTAACGTGATTTTTTCCATAAACTGCGAGGGAAGTAGCGAAATAACTGTTTTTGCGGCACATACTGATACGGTTTTTCCGGATACCACCCCAATGCCTTATACTGATGACGGTGAAAAAATTCACTGTCCCGGTTGTGCTGACGACACGGCAAGCGTCACAGTGCTTACCATGATGGCAAAGTTTTACATTGAAAATAACATAAAGCCTGAAAAAGGAATCATGTTCGTATGTAACTCCTGCGAAGAGGGGCTTGGAAATCTTAAGGGAACAAGACAGCTCTTTTCCGATTTTAACGGAAGAATAAAGAATTTTATCACCTTTGACAGTACTCCTGAAGTGGCATGTAATCTTTCAGTGGGGTCTCACCGCTATGAGGTTACGGTAAAAACAGACGGCGGTCATTCTTTCCAGGATTTCGGAAATGCGAATGCCATAAACGAACTTTCCGGAATTGTAAGAAAAATATACGAAATAAAAGTGCCTGAAAAAGAAGGTACGAAAACCACTTATAACGTGGGGGATATATTAGGCGGTACATCGGTTAATACCATAGCACAGAGTGCAAGAATGCTTTGCGAATATCGCTCTGACGACAAGGACGGCCTTGCTTTTATGGAAGAAAGCTTCAAAGCAATTTTTGAGGAAGCAAAAAGCGACAAAGTAGAAGTAATTGTAGAAAAAGTAGGAGACAGACCCTGCGGAAACGTGGACCGAAGTAAAATAGCATATCTTGAAGGAAAAATCATTCCTGTAATCGAAAAAATTATCGGAAAAGAAGTAAGGTTTGTAAGCGGCTCCACCGACTGTAACATTCCGCACTCACTTGGTGTAGGTGCACTTTGTATCGGAGTTGATAACCACAAAGGTATTCATACAAGAGAAGAATGGGTGGAAAAAGCATCGCTTAAAACCGGACTTGAAATAGCCATAAGATCAGGTCTTACTTTAACGGAGGGATAAATATGAAATTTACAGCTGCGGGAGATGCAATAATTCAGCAGAGAATATATGAAGATTTTCCGGGATTTTCAGAGCTGGCCTCATTTATTGAAAAAGGAGATGCGAGATTCTTCAATCTTGAAACAACCTTAAATCACGAGGGAGAAGCCTGTGCTTCTGCCTTTTCGGGCGGAACATACCTTCGCACAAATCCCGAGGTTTTGGGTGACCTTAAAAAATTCGGCTTCAATATGACAAGCTTTAACAACAATCACGCCATGGACTTTGGCTATGACGGCTTCCGTTTAACATGGGAAGCGGTGGAAAAAAGCGGGCTTGTCCACAGCGGAGCAGGCAGAAATTTGGCAGAGGCTTCATCGCCCAAATATCTTGAAACTAAAAACGGAAGAGTTGCACTTATTTCGGTAAATGCAAATTTTGACCCTTCTATGATAGCGGGAGAAGCATCACCGAGAGTTCAGGGAAGACCGGGCATAAACGCCTTAAGGCTTGATAAATATATTGAACTTCCCGAAAAAGAGCTTGCCGAAATTAAAAAAATCGCAAATGCAACAAAAATAAATGCGGAAATGGATATCGTGAGAAAGGAAGGCTATCTTCCTGAACTCAGTGATAAAGAAGCCGAGCTTGGCTCTCTTAGGTTCGTTCTCGGCGACGAAATGCGATATGTGATGAAGGCATGTGAAAAGGATATGGCACGCATAGAAAAGGCGATTTATGAGGCTAAGCTTCAGGCAGATTACATAATGGTATCGGTTCATTCACATCATATAAGCGGAGACACAAAAGAAAATCCGGCAGAGTTTTTAAAAGAGTTTGCCCACAGATGTATTGATGTTGGGGCAAACGCCATCGTAGGTCACGGTCCTCATCTTTTAAGGCCAATAGAAATATACAAAAATTCTCCCATATTCTATTCGCTGGGAGACTTTGTGCTTCAGCTATACAGCGTTGAATTTGCACCCGAGGACTTTTTTGATAAGCATGGGCTTACCTCATCTTCAACTGTTCACGAATTATTAAAAAAGCGTTCAAAGGACTTTACGGTAGGCCTTATGACGGATACGAGAATGTTCCGTTCCGTAATTCCTTACTGGGAGACTGATGGAACACGCCTTACAAAAATAATCCTTATGCCGATAGAAATGAAAATGGACGGTCATAAGTCGGAAATCGGGCTTCCCAGAAGAAGTGAAAATATGGAAATTTTCGAATACCTAAAAGAAATGTCAGAGCCTTACGGAACTAAAATAAAAGTTAACGAAGACGGACTTTACGAGTGTGAGTGGTAAAATAGTCGGTAGGTGAGGAAATATTTTCTGTATCCTTAAAGATGAAAAAATATTTTGAAGAGCTTAAGCCTATGCTTTATATAGGAATACAAATGAGAATGCAGAGTGCAATGTATCAGATTATAATTCTATCCTTTGCTCTTATATTCCATATATGGCACAGAATATCGGAGTAGGGAATATTGAAAGAGCGAGAAAAGCAATGCTTTCGGTAACGATGATAACAAAGAACTTCAAGAGAAAAGACTTTATTAAATTAAGGGGTTTTATCATGAAAAAAGGTTCTGTTAATAAAAATAAAAAGGCAAGTGTAGCGGAGTTTTCCGGCTTAAGTTATAAAACCAGGGGAAATTCCGATCCTTTTAATAAGGCCAGAGTATATTTTGCTTGCCACCACAAGGACTTTAAAAAATATTTTAATATTATATCCGATGAAATTCTGGAAAAGGAAAACTGTTGTATATGGTACAGAGAAGACAGAGGAGTTTCAGGAAAAGAAGAATTTCTTGAGGAACTGAAACAAATGGATTTAATTGTTATACCGGTCACTAAAAATCTTCTCACAACAGAAAATGAAGTGCTTTCTTCGGAATTAAAGTTTGCAACGGAACAGAAAATCCCGGTATTACCGATTTTAGTTGAAGCAGTATCTGAAAAGGTTTTTAACGAAAAATTCGGAGATATACAGTATCTTGACAGAAAACATGTTGATGAATCAGCTTTAACATATTCAAAGAAACTCGGGGATTTTCTGGAAAAGATTATTGTTACGGATGATTTGAGAAAAGAAATCTGTGACAATTTTGAAGGCCGTATATTTTTAAGCTACAGAAAATGCGACAGAGCGCAGGCTACAAAGCTTATGCATATAATACACAAGGAAGAAGGCCTTAAATATGTTGCTGTATGGTATGACGAATTTTTAAATCTGGGAGAAAATTTTAATGAAAATATAGAAAAAGCTCTGCGTGAAGGGAAACTGTTTGTTATGGCGGTTACGCCCAACACAGTGGAAGGCGGAAACTATATTATTACAACAGAATATCCTATGGCGAAAAAGGAAAATAAAATAATAGTGCCCTTTGAAATGGTAGCAACGGACAGAAAAACTCTGGAAAAATGGTACGAGGGAATACCTTCATGCATAAACGGAAATGATGAGAAGGCCGTTGCAAAAGCTATATTGGAAGAAATGGGAGAGTTTGTCCGAAAGGAAAAAACTGCAGAGCAGGAATATCTCATGGGAAGTGCATACCTGAGCGGAATAGACGTGGAGGTTGATGCTGAACTTGGATTGAAGCTGATTGAAAACGCCGCAAAAAGAGGAAGCATAAGAGCAACATGTAAGCTTTCTGACATGTATAGTACCGGAAACGGTGTGGAATATTCACTCAAAAAATCAGCGGAGTGGAGCGAGTGGGAAATTAAGCTTCTCAAACAACAGTATTATGACACACGGATTTTTGAAAAATATGCGTTTTTCGTTGATGCATATGTATCTTGTGCAAGGCTTTTAGTATATAATGTTAATGATTATAAAAAAGCGAGAAATATGCTTCTTGATGCAATAAAATTTATAGAAGGCTATAAGTCAAGATGCACGGAAAATGAAGATTCGTGTTTAAAAGACATTGCCGTGTGTAAGCAGGAAATAGGAAGGACCTATTTGTTTGAAGGTAACATGAAGGCTGCCGTAGAATATATTAATTTGGTTGGAGAATATTTTTGCAGTAAGTTTAAAGAAAACTTGACGGAAGAAAATTATATCAATCTGGTGGAAAATATCCTGCTTAAAATGGATTGCTTTGACGTCAAAGAAGACAAAAGCATCATAGATGAGTGCGAAATCCTTTTGGGTTCTGTAGAAGCAGCAGTGAAATTGTTTTCATCAGAAGTGAGTAAGAATCTTTACGAAAAGGCATGCTTTAAGATGGTAAAGCTTCTGGATGAGGCAGGAGAAAATGAAAGGTGTATTGAGTTTTGTGAAAAATGGGTTGATTTTTCACGCAGCTTAATGGAAGAATTTGGAGACATAACATATAAGACTAATTTTATAAAAGCATTGTGTTCCTTGGGAGAAAGCTATTATTGCAGCGAAAAATGTGAAAAAGCCATAGAATGTTTCAATGAAGTTATGAGACTTTCTTACGAAATAGGAAAAAAGAATATAATAGATAGTGTGCTAAGAGAACAGATAAAAGCTTGTGCTTTTATTGTAGACTATAGCCATGAAAAGAAGGAAAATGAAAAGAAAGCTCTTGAGTATTCCTTGAAAGGAATGGAGTATTCCAATAAGATAAAAGACGTTTCGGTAGAAGATTATAAATACAGACTGGCCTTTTTGGATATCATTAAGCGGGTTTACAGGGAAATGAGAAAATTCAGGGATGCACAGAAGTATTATGAACAATTTATTGAAGTCTATGAAATGCTTTTAATCTTTGATAATGATTTTTCCAAAAAAGTCGAAAAAATAAATGATTTAGGTGTGGCTTATGATGAATTGGGAGAATTGTATGAGGAGCATGGAGATTATAAAAAAGCATTAAATTGTTACAAAAAAGCTCTTAAAAAATTTAATGAAGCTGAAAAAAAGGATGATGCTGTCAAGATACTTAAGGATACGGCAATATGCGGGATGAAACTTTACGAAATCTATATAAAGCTTAATGATCTTTCAAATGCATATGAAAGCATTCTTATTACGGAGAAATATTGTGAAAGAGTAAATAAGGTTGAAAAAAGTGTGCAAAGCCTGACTTCACTTTCTTTCTGCTATGCGGCACTTGCTACTTTTTATTCAGGCAGTATAAAGAAAATTGAAGATCCCGTGCGTTCCGAAGAATATGGAAAAAAACTCAAGAAAATTGCAGAGGAACTTAAGGGATGCGACCTTAAAGGATATATAGAAACTCAAAAAAATAAAATGAAGAAAAGGGGATATTTAGGGTGGACGAAAAAAGAGTAAAAGTAATTTACGACGAGGTAATGGACAAAATCAAAAATGTGCATATTGCTTGCTTTAAGGACATGGAAAAGCCGCTGTTCTTGATTTCCGAGCAATATCCCGGCCTTTGGATGGAGCATACATATGATTCCGTTTTCTTTGCGAAAATGGAGCCTTCTTATATTGAAACGGCGGAAAGCGCGATAAATCTTTTTATCGACAGACAAAAAGAAAACGGACAACTTCCGTTTACCGTTATGGACGGAAACAAGCGTCCCGGACTTCCGCCTGAAAAAATGGTAGGCTTCGGCCAGATTCAGGAATGTGTATCATTCTTAACTCTTGCTCTTGAAGTTTATGAGATGAACAAAAACATTGCTTTTCTCCAAAAGGTTTATGATGCGGGAGTAAAGTGGAATAAGTGGTTCAGAACTTACAGAATGACCACCGGCCGTGGGCTTATTGAAATGTTTGTGGGTTTTGATACGGGACATGATAACAGCGGAAGACTCACCGGCATGGCATGTAAGGGGAACAACTCCGTAAACGGTGTTACGCAGACAGCGGATGTGCTTCCTCCTGATGACGGAATTACACCGATTCTTGCGGTTGATATGAACTGTAACTTCTATGCAGATGAAGTAGCACTTTCCAAAATGGCGGAAATTTTGGGAAAAACGAAAGAAGCCGATGCTTGGGCAAAATCTGCTGCAGAAGTAAAGAAAAAGCTTTTTGAGCATTGCTACGACGAAAAAGATGCTTTCTTCTATGACGTTGACAGAAACGGCAATAAACGTAAGTTTAAGTCAAGTACAATCTTCCATCTGTTCCTTGAAAAGGTTTTGGATAAGGATGAAGACAAGGAAATAATTGAAAGAATTTATAAAGAGCACATTAAAAATCCCGAAGAATTCTGGACGAATTATCCTTTCCCGTCAATGGCTATAAACGATCCTTCTGTTGAAGGCCACAAGGACTTTAACTGCTGGGGCTATTACACTCAAGGGTTGATTGTCCTTCGTTGCTCACGCTGGATGGACTATTACGGATGGAGCGAGGACTATGAATATATTTTAAGTAAGTGGCTTGAAACGTGGACCAAGCATTATGATGAAATAAAAATGGCACAGGAAATAGACCCAATAACAGGAGTTCCTACAAAATCATCCGAATGGTATTCAAGCTGTATGCTAAACTATGTATATGCAGCAAGAAGACTGGGTTTGGTGTGAGAAAATAAAAAAACATTCGGTCGCCACCGGCGACCGAATGTTTTTTATTTATACTTCATCGTGGAATGTTCTGCTTATTACTTCAAGCTGTTGTTCCTTTGAAAGTCTGTGGAAGTTTACGGCGTATCCTGAAACTCTTATGGTGAGCATGGGATACTTTTCGGGATGTTCATAGGCTTCCATCAGTGTTTCTCTGCTTAATACGTTTACGTTAAGATGCTGTGCACTCTGACAGAAATATCCGTCAAGGATGTTTACAAGATTTGTTATTCTGGAATTCATGTCCTTGCCGAGAGCTTCTGGCACGATGGAGAAAGTATTTGAAACACCGTCCTGGCAAACATCTCTGTAGGGAATTTTAGCAACGGAGGAAAGGGAGGCCAGAGCTCCTGAAATATCTCTTCCGTGCATGGGATTGGCACCGGGAGCCAAAGGCTCTCCTGCCTTACGTCCGTCAGGTGTGCTGCCTGTTTTCTTTCCGTACATAACATTGCTTGTGATGGTAAGAACCGAGAGAGTATGCTTTGCATCTCTGTAAAGCTTATGCTTTTTAAGCTCGTGAATAAATCGGGTTACAATATGAACGCCGATGGAGTCGACATCGTCATCGTTATTTCCGTATTTTGGGAAATCTCCCGTAATTTCAAAATCAACAGCAACGCCCTGTTCATTTCTTATAGGACGAACCTTTGCAAACTTTATTGCAGACAAGCTGTCTGTTGCAACAGATAAACCTGCAACTCCGAAGGCCATAAGTCTTTCCGGATCGGTATCGTGAAGAGCGAGCTGGCTTGCCTCATAAGCGTATTTATCGTGCATATAGTGAATGATGTTATTGGCATTCACATAAAGCTTTGCTACTTCCTTAAGCACCTTTTTGTAGTTTGCCCATACGGACTCAAAGGATAAATATTCATCGGTTATGGGTTCTATGCCGGGAACAACCAAAGCTCCGGTCTTTTCGTCAACACCGCCGTTTATTGCATATAAAAGGCTCTTCGCAAGGTTACATCTTGCACCGAAGAACTGCATCTGCTTGCCCATACGCATAGCAGATACACAGCATGCAATGGCGTAGTCGTCGCCGTATATGGGACGCATAACATCGTCATTTTCATACTGAATGGAGTCTGTTTTTATGGAAATTTCCGCACAGTATTTTTTGAAGTTTTCGGGAAGGTGCTCATCCCACAAAACTGTGAGGTTAGGCTCGGGAGAAGACCCTAAGTTTATGAGAGTATGAAGATAACGGAAAGAGTTTTTGGTAACAAGGCTCTGACCGTTAATTCCAAGACCTCCGACAGATTCTGTTACCCAGGTGGGATCTCCGCCGAACAGCTCATTGTAATCGGGAGTACGAAGATGTCTTACCAAACGAAGCTTTATAATAAGCTGATCAATTAATTCCTGTGCTTCTTCCTCTGTAATTATTCCTGCCTCAAGGTCTCTTTCGATGTATATATCAAGGAATGTGGAGGTTCTGCCGAGGGAAGTTGCGGCACCGTTGTTTTCCTTTATGCCGGCAAGATATGCCATATAAAGGGACTGGACAGCGTCCTTTGCAGATACTGCAGCATTTTTTATATCAACGCCATAGCTTGCAGCCATTTTTTCCATATCGGAAAGAGCTTTTATCTGCATTGCAATTTCTTCACGGAGTCTTATGGTGTAATCGTTCATTTCTCCGTCAAGTTCCATAAGCTCTTTTTTCTTTTCTTCGATAAGTCTTGCTGTGCCGTAAAGAGCAACACGGCGATAGTCGCCGATGATTCTGCCTCTGCCGTATGCATCGGGAAGACCTGTGATGAGGCCTGCATGACGCGCAACTCTTACGGATTCGGGATAAGCATCAAAAACGCCCTGGTTGTGAGTTTTTCTGTATTCTGAAAAATGCTCATGGATTTTTTCGTCCATCTCATAGCCATAGGCAGCCAGGCTTTTTTCCACCATACGCATGCCGCCATAGGGGTTAATCATACGCTTTAAGGGAGCGTCTGTCTGAAGACCTACAATAACTTCGTTTTCTTTGTCGATATATCCGGGTTCAAAGTTACATATACCTGAAATTCTCTCGGTATCAACGTCCAAAACCCCTCCGTTCTCCAGCTCCTTAGCCAAAAGCTTAACACATTTTGACCACACCTTTTTGGTTTTTTCGGTGGGGGGAGAAAGAAATGAGGAGTCGCCCACATATTCGGTATAATTTCTCTGTATGAAATCGCGTACATCAATTTCACGTTCCCATTTTCCGCCTTTAAATAATTTTCTTTCTGACATGGCAACTACCTCCTTATAAGGTTTTAAAATGTTTTTCATAAAGCATTTTGCATTTTTCTTTATCCATTGCAGGAATGTTTTCCATGGGAATTTTAAGTCCCATGGTTTTATATTTGTGCTGACCTAAAAGATGATAAGGTAAAAGCTCAACGCTTTTCGCTGAAGGAATGTTCTCCTTTATGTACTCTTTCAGGGAATGCATATATTCGTCTGTATCGTTATAGACCGGGATTACAACCTGACGTACTATGGTTTTGGTCATGGTCTTTTTAAGAGCCTTTTGAAACTCTTCGGTTTTCTGTATTTCCTGTCCGCAAAGCTTTTTGTACTTATCAGGCTCTATAGCTTTTACATCATATAAAACAAGATCGGTGAGGGAGAGGATTTTGTCATAATCGCCCGTTCCGACTCCTGCTGTGTCCAGACACGTATGAATGTCTTCGGCTTTTAATCTTTTGAATAAGTCAATTAAAAAATCTTTCTGTAAAAGCGGTTCTCCGCCCGATGCGGTTACTCCGCCACCACTTTTGTCAAAATACGGCTTTAGCTTAATGAGCTTTTTTGAAAGTGATTCAGAATCAATTTCACTGCCTTTGTTACAATCCCAGCTTTCAGGATTGTGACAAAACCGACAACGAAGATTGCATCCCTGGAAAAACACCACGGCACGGATTCCCGGGCCGTCAACAAGTCCCATTGACTCCAGAGAATGAATTTTCCCCTTTACCATTACGACCGTCCTTTCTTTGATATTTTCCGGATTTCTGCATAAAAAATGCAGGCCGGAGGACATTGAAGTGTGCCCAGACGGTCGGCAAATAAAGTCATACTCCCCGTGGTTATTCCACTTCCGTCAGTCATATGACAGTTACTATTATATATGACAAAAATCGATTTGTCAATACATATTGTATGTTTTTTAAAAAATAAATACTATATATAGTGTTTTTACATAAAAATAAGGCACTTTAAACAAAGCACCTTATTTTGAGCTGTTTAATTTTAATCATTTGACCATCTTCCATATATGCCGCAGGGGAGAATGATGGGGGAGTTTTTAACGGGGAGGCCAACTTCACCGGAAGTGATATTCCCCTTAAATCTGGAGCCAACTGTTATATGCAATATGTTTTCCAACACCGTGGATGAGAGGCCTGTTGTATAGGAGTTGATGAGGAAAAATAAGGGATTGTCCGAAAGAACTTTTGAGCAAAGTGCAACAAGGTCAAAAAGGTTTTCTTCCAAGCTCCACACTTCTTTTCCGGCACCTCTGCCGTATGAAGGGGGATCCATTACAATCGCATCGTATGTATTTCCGCGTCTGATCTCACGCTCAACAAACTTCCTTACATCGTCAATTATAAATCGCATTGGCTTGTCAGCAAGTCCTGAAAGGGCAACATTTTCCTTTGCCCAGGAGGTCATACCCTTGGAGCTGTCTACGTGACATACAAAAGCTCCTGCAGAAAGGCAAGCAACAGTAGCTCCGCCTGTATATGCAAACAGGTTAAGAACTCTGATTGGACGGCCGGCATTTTTTATTTTATCAATCATATAATCCCAGTTCACAGCTTGTTCCGGGAAAAGGCCTGTGTGCTTAAAGCCCATGGGTTTTACGTAAAATGACAGATTTTTATAGTTTATCTGCCATTTATCGGGAAGCGGTTTAAAATATTCCCATCTGCCGCCGCCGGATGAGGAACGTATATAGTGAGCGGTTGCCGTTTTTAAGTAATTTTCCTTTGACTGTTTCGGCCATATAACCTGAGGGTCGGGACGAATAAGTAAAAAATCTCCCCAGCGCTCAACTTTTTCTCCGTCATAAAGGTCAATTATTTCATAATCTTTCCATTCGTTTGCTAATTTCATCAGAAAATTCCTTTCCTTTTCATAATGCAAAGGGTTCTTTTATTTCAAAGACCTTATCTTTTAAGTAATTAAGCTTTCCCGCATCCGAGGTGAAAGCAAATGCTAATCTGAAAGCACAAAGCTTTTGTGTTCCCTTGCCGCCGCCATACTTGAAATCGCCATATAAAGGATGACCGATTGAGGCCATGTGTGCTCTTATCTGATGGGAGCGACCGGTAAAAAGCTCAATCTCAAGCAAAGAATGTTTATCGTTACTTGAAAGAACCTTGTATCCGGTTTTAACCGAAAGAGAACCTTTCTTCTCGGTTTTTATAATTTGGGAAACATTTTTTGCTTTATCTTTAAGTATATAGCCTTTTAGTATATCGGCTTTTTTATCGGGCACACCGACTGCGATGCAACGATAAAACTTCTTTATTTCTCTGGTTTTGATTTTTTCGTTTAAGATCCTTAAAGCCTCGGCGTTTTTTGCGGCAATTATCAATCCTGATGTATTTACATCAAGCCTGTTGCAGATGGCAGGGGCAAAGGTGTTTTCGAGTGCCGGGTTATATTCACCCTTGTTCAGAAGATAGCTTTTAACATATTCGGAAACTGCATTTTCTCCCTTTTTATCCGGTTGACTTTTTAAGCCCTCGGGTTTGTTTATAAGTAAAATATCTTCATTTTCGTAAACCACATCCAGCAAAAACGGTTCGGCGGGTAAAAAAGCTTCCTCTTTTAACGGCTTGAAGAAGGAATCATCAATAAAAAACGAGACCGTGTCTCCGGTGCATAGGATATAGCTGCCGTCCTTTTTCTTTTTATTTACCTTGATATGGCCGGTTCTTAAAAACTTGTATAAAAGGGCTCTTGGAATATCGGCAATTTTGGATATGTATTTATCAAGACGCTGAGATGCGTCGTTTTCATTTGCTACAAAGCTTTTCATAAAAACCTCCGCAAAAAATCCTCTAATAATTCTAACATGAAATAAAATAAAAAGCAATATAAAAATGCAAAAAACACAGTTGGGGAAACTGTGTTTTTGCTATAATGAGATATAGGAGAGGAAAATGAAAAACTTGTAAGGTGAAACCTTACGATATTATATTAACATACGATTGTTAAAGAAGTATAGCCTAAATAAGAACAAAATGTTAATTTTAAATTAGCAGAGAAATTATTTTTACATATTGCAAAAGACAATAAAAAATGGTATAATATTATGATATCTTTTATGTTGTGGTGACTTATATGATAAAAGTGGAAAAATTGAAAGCTAAATACGGAGAAGATGAAGAAATAAAAATTGTTATTCACGGAATTGACCTTGAGATAGAAAAAGGAAAGTTCGTGGCAATTTTAGGCCATAACGGATGCGGGAAAAGTACCCTCGCAAAGCATTTTAACGGCATACTTTTACCATACTCGGGAAAAGTTACCGTTGAAGGAATGGATACCTCGGACGAGAGTGAAATTTATAACATCAGACAGAAAACCGGAATGGTGTTTCAGAATCCAGACAATCAGATGGTATCCTCCATTGTTGAAGATGATGTTGCGTTTGCTCCGGAAAATCTCGGAGTTCCCCGTGAGGAAATAAGGCAAAGAGTGGATTTTGCACTTAAAGCGGTGGGAATGTATGAACACCGCCATAAAACTCCTCAAACTCTTTCCGGAGGACAGAAGCAGAGAGTTGCCATTGCCGGAATTATTGCCATGAGACCTGATTATATTGTTCTTGATGAGCCTACAGCCATGCTTGATCCAAAGGGCAGAGAAGAAGTTATGAAAACCGTTTTGAAACTTAATAAGGAAAACGGAATAACCGTGGTTATGATAACTCATTTTATGAACGAAGCTGCCATGGCAGACCGTGTGATTGTTATGGATAAAGGTCTCATTAAAATGGATGGAACGCCAAAGGAAATTTTTGCCCGTAACGAAGAACTTACTGCCCTGGGACTTTCGGTGCCACAGGGAGCAATGCTTATATATGAGCTGAAAAAACGGGGCGTTTCCATCAACAGCGATGCAATAACTGTTGATGAATGTGTAAATGACCTTGTTGCATTTTATAAAAGCAAGGAGGCGGGAAAATGATAGAACTTAATAACGTCTCCTATATATACGGCGAAGGTTCTCCTTATGAATCCATAGCTTTAAGGGATATTAATCTGAAAATTGAAGACGGAGAAATCGTCGGAATAATCGGACATACAGGAAGCGGAAAAAGCACTCTTGTAAATATTATGGGAGGTATTGTAAAGCCGACTGATGGGCGTGTGCTTATTGACGGAGAAGATATAACAGAGATGAAATCTGTTGTAAAAAAACTTGGCGGAAAAATAGGCGTAGTTTTTCAGTATCCTGAATATCAGCTTTTTGAAGAAACGGTGTATAAAGATATTGCTTTCGGCCCGAAAAACCTTGGATTAAGCGATGAAGAAATAGATATAAGGGTGCGCGAAGCGGCAAAAATGACAAATATAAGTGAAGAACTTTTCGATAAATCTCCTTTTGAGCTTTCAGGCGGACAGAAAAGAAGAGTTGCCATTGCGGGAATATTGTCAATGAAACCTAAGATGCTGATTCTTGACGAGCCTGCGGCAGGTCTTGATCCCGGCGGAAGAGAGCGTGTGCTTGGCGAAATAAAGGAAATGCACAAAAAATACGGCATAACTGTTATACTTGTTTCACACAGCATGGAAGACGTTGCGGAAGTGTGTGAAAGAATTGTGGTTATGTCAAAAGGAAGAATGCTTAAATGCTCTCCGATGAAGGAAGTTTTTGAAAACAGCTCCGAGCTTAAGGAGAATGGGTTATCCATACCGGAGATTACGGAAATAATGCTTTCGCTCAAAAATGCGGGATTACCTGTGAGAGATGACATATTCCGCATGGAAGATGCTCTCAGCGAGCTTATAGGCTTATTCGGGGAGGTGCATTGACATGGATATAACAATAGGACAGTTTTACCCCGGAAATTCTGTGATTCATAAAATGGATCCGAGAACAAAGCTTCTTTTGGTTATAACTTATATGATAATGGTTTTTGTGGCAAAGGATGTCTGGAGCTTTCTTATTATAGGTCTTCTTACGCTTTGTGTCATTCTCTTAAGTAAAGTGCCTGTAAAGTACTACTTTAAGGGACTTAAACCAATTCTTATAATTATGATTTTCACATCGGTTCTTAATCTGTTTTTGTCTCAGGGAAAGGTTATATTTACCGTTCCTTATCTGGGATGGACAATTACTGATGAGGGACTTAAATTGTCAGTATTTATGGTGCTCAGGCTGAGTTTTCTTCTGACAGGAACATCGGCACTGACCTTTACGACTTCGCCCGTAACTCTTACGGATGGGATAGAAGCACTTTTAAGACCGTTTTCAAAAATAGGAATTCCGTCTCACGAAATAGCAATGATGATGACGATTGCACTTCGCTTTATTCCGACCTTTGCTGAGGAAGCAGATAAGATTAAAAAAGCTCAGGGAGCAAGGGGAGCGGACTTTTCATCGGGAAGCCTTCTTTCCAGGGCAAAAGCAATGATTCCTATTTTGGTGCCCTTGTTTGTGGGGGCGTTCAGAAGGGCAGACGAACTTGCAACTGCGATGGAAGCAAGGTGCTACAGAGGAGGGAGCGGCAGAACCAGCCTTAAAAGACTTAAGTTTGCAAAGCGTGATTTTCTTGCTTTTGCTTTGATGCTTGTGCTTCTCGCCTCGGTTATAGCAATTAAAATATATCTTTAAGAAAGGATATGTGCCATGGCTAATATAAGAATATGGCTGAAATATGACGGCACGGATTTTCACGGTTATCAGATACAGAAAAACGGGATAACCGTTCAGGAACATATTGAAAAAGCCATCATGAAAATTACCGGAGTTAAAACTTCTGTTACAGGATGCAGCAGGACGGATGCCGGTGTCCATGCTCTTATGTATGCCGCAAACTTTCATTCGGATACAAAGATTCCGGACGAAAAGCTTCCTGTGGCACTTAACACGGCCTTGCCCGATACCATAAGGGTTTATAAAGCGGAAAGAGTATCTGAAAATTTTCATGCAACATTTTCTGCCGTTGAAAAAACTTATGAATACACTATTGATACCAACGACATTGCAGACCCTTTTCTTAAACGATATGCCTGGCATTATAATTATTATGTGGATTCTGAACGTATGAAAGAAGGTGCTGTGCATCTTATAGGGAAACACGATTTTACGGCATTTATGGCGTCAGGCGGTCAGGTGAAAACCACCGTGAGAACCGTGAAAGATATAGAAATTACCGAAAAAGATAAGGTTATAACTTTGAGAATAACTGCGGATGGATTTTTATATAACATGGTAAGGATAATTGCAGGCACTTTGGTTTATTGCGGAGCAGGAAAACTTAGTCCGGATGATGTGAAAAAAATGCTTGAATCAAAGGATAGAAGAGAGGGCGGAGTAACTGCACCGCCGGAAGGACTTAAACTGATTTCTGTAGTATATGAGGAATGATTATGAAAAGAAAAAATATATTAATATATATAATTATAGCAATAGTGGTGATTTCGGGAATATTGTTTTATGCTTTTAGAAACAAAGATGAGGCCGGAAAGGAAATTATCATTTCCAAGGAAAACACCAGGGACTATATTTGCGATAAATATGAAGACGGATTTATAACTTACAACGGGGTGGAACTGATACACTACGATTCCGACATGGAACAAAAATGGGTATGTGCGGTTGATGAGGTTTCGTCTGACGTTTATGTCGATGGGAAATATGTTATTATTTACAGTGAGAACAATAAGATTGTTATTGTTAAGGATGGAAAAATTTTAAGTGAAATTAAAAGCGAAAAAGATCTTCGCAGGGCCTCCGTCAATGAAAACGGATACAACGTACTTTTGACTTCCGACAGAGGATATAAGGGACAGTGCTTTGTATATGACAGCAAAGCATCTCTTGCGGCAGAGTTTTCGTTTGGAGAAAAATACATCCTTGGAGCATACCTTATGGCGGATAACAGGACGCTTGTTATGAATGTTATAGATGATAAGGACGACGGATACAAGGGAAAAATCCTTTACGCTGACATAAAAAGCGGAGAAATAATTAAAGAAATTGAATCGGACAGTATATATTCTTATATGAAGATTTACAAAGGAAAGGTTTTTGCCGAAAATGACGGAAGATTTTATTGCTACGACAAAAACGGAAATGAGAAATGGAGCTATGAGGTGGGCTCGGAAGAAATAGTTTACATTGGCTTTTCCGGAAATTATGTTTCCATGGTTGTAAAAGCGAAAGACAGTTTTGGGGCAAACGAGATTTTGACGTTTAATCTTAGCGGAAGACTTAAGGGAAGTTACCTTACAGAATCGCAGGTTACAGCCTTTGATGCCTCAAAGGGATATGCGGCAGTTTGTGTAAACGGAAAGGTGTTGCTTCTTAACAGAAGAGGCAAGGTTGTTTCAGAAATAGAAACTGATACTAATACTGTAAACAGCATTAAGCTATTCAAGGATGATGACAGGGTACTTATGATATCCGAGAAAGCTGTTATGCAAAAATTCGGAAGGTAGTAAGGAGGGTAGTGTATGGTACTGGACATTATAGGAATTATAATCATAGGATATTTTTTGTATTCCGGAGTGAAAAAAGGCTTTGTTAAAAGTATTTTTTCTTCACTGTCCTTTATACTTGCACTGGCACTTACGGTTATGACTTTGAATCCCGTGGTGGATTACGTAAAGGAAACTGAGTTTGGAAAGACTGTATACGAAAAAACCGAACTGACCTTTATAGAGGAGAATGCCGACAACGAAAGTGCTGAGGATGGCGAAGAAGAAATGTCTTTTCTTTCGGAGATTATAGACACCGATGGGATAATTGAAGAAGCCACTAAGATACAAGGAAATATTTCGAAATCACTGGGAGATATAGTTATTCGTTCTATTTGTGCGTTGGCACTCTTTGTTATTTATATTATACTTATAAAAATAGCAGCTTCAATTCTTGATGCTACTGCAAAGCTTCCGGTACTGAAAACATTCAATAAAATCGGAGGAATTCTGGCAGGTGCTGTAAATGCTTACATATTTATGGCGATTTTTTGCTGCATTATTATGCTACTTATGTCTACGTCATTTAAGGATACAGTTGCGGCACAGTTGGAAGCCTCTTTATTTACCTCGTGGTTTTACAGTAATAACCCATTTTTCTAAAGGCGGAGTTATGTTATGAAAAGAATAACATTATTAATTATTGTTTCTTTAATAGTGCTGTCAAGTTTTAATATATCGGCATCTTCTTTGAGTGAAGAATGCGGTGCACAAATCATTTCGTATGCACTTTTTGACGGCGAAGAAAAAATTGCTTCTTCAGGCAAAGAAAACTGCTTTGCAATAGGCTCAGTAAGTAAAGTATTTACTGCGGCACTTACTCTAAAGCTTTGCGAGGAAGATGTGCTTTCTCTTGATGGAAAAGTATGGGAATATCTTCCGGAGTTTTCAATGAATGACATAAGATATAAGGATATTACGGTAAAACATTTGCTTAATCACACATCCGGCCTTATGGGTTCTACAATGAAAAACACCATGCTCTATAAAAAATCAGATTCGTGGAATCATGATAATTTCTTAAGTCTTTTAAAAAATCAGAACTTAAAATATGCCCCGGGACAGATGGCAAACTACTGTAATGACGGATATACTTTGCTTGAACTTATTATTGAGAAAGTATCGGGAATGGAATATACCGACTATCTTTATAAGGTATTTTCGGCTTTGCCTCAAGATAGGTTTAAAACAGCTGAAAATGTGGATTTAAGTGTTGAAGAAATTGTAAATTCAATTGCCGCAGGCGGAATTTATTCTGATGCGGAAACGGTTTGCAAAGCAATTTATAAGCTTATCTGCACCGATACGATACTTTCGGATAATTCAAGAAAACTCATGCAAAGCCATGGAAATGATGCGAAAAAAGATGGGGAATTCGGTCTTGGATGGGACTCTGTGACAGCTTATCCCTTTGACAAGTATGGAATAAAGGCACTTACCAAGGGAGGAGACACTCTCTATTATCATTCATCGGTAGTGGTTTTGCCTGAATATGATATTACGGCCTGTGTCATTTTGAAAGAAGGCGACAGCAGAGTTGCCGAGGCGGAAGCAAAAAAGTTGATTATTGATTATCTAAAGGAGAAAAACGGAACATTAATAGAGTATTACGGATATGAAAAGCCGGCTGTTGAAAATACCGACGATTTGGATTCTCTTTCGGGATATGAAGGACTTTACCTTTCAGGAAGCGGGCAGTTTAAGTTTTCTGTTAAATCAGGATTTGGGATACTTTCGGAGCTTTTTACAGGGAAAAACACGCCTCTTACTTATATGGGAAACGGAGTATTTGACGCAGGGGACGGTATATTGTATTTTTCAGAGGAAGATGGAAATATATATATGATGATTGAAGGTATATCGGCCTTAAAAGGCGGAGCGTTTTACCGCTATTTTGAGTATTACGGAGTAAAGGTGCAAGATGGCGGGGATGCCAATTCTTCATGGCATGAGCGAAACGGCAAGGTATATTTTATTTGTGACGAGAGATATGATTCTCTCTTATATATGGAGGGAATAACTGCCCTGACTGTTGCGTTTTCTTCTGAAATGCCCGGGTATCTGAGTTATCTTAAAACCGTGGATGATAATACTGCACTTTCTGATATTGCACTTCCCGGTGCCTACGGAAGGGATCTTACGGATATAACAGTATTTAATGAAAACGGAAAAGAGTATCTTAAATCACAGGAGTGGACGTTTTTAGACAGAGAATATATAGGCAAGATATATAATGGGGAAAAATCCGTGTGCACTATTTTACCGGACGGTTATACCAGATGGTTTGCTTCGGGAGATGCGGCAGGAAAAACTTTAAAAGCCGAAATTGCAGGAAACGGAATGTTTGCCATATACGATGAAAATGGAAGATTTTTGTATTCTTCGCTAAAAGACGGTCCTTGTGCAACTATTCCTGAAAACGGCTATATAGCTTTTTCCGGTGAAGTCGGAACGGTATTTGAAATTACACTTGCATAAACAGATTTTTTGTGATAAAATATTAAAGAAATCAGAGTAGAATCCTCTGCGTAAAGTGCCTGAAGGACGGGGAGTTGTCTTCGGGACGAAAGTGAGAGTCGGTTGGCTTAAGCTGCGGTAGAGGTTTCGCATCCCGCTGTACATATTAAAGGAATCCTCCTTGTGTATGTAGCGAGAAAATACATAAGGAGGTTTTTTTATGAAAAAAATCAAAACTAAAAAGCTTTGCGTAATAGCGATGCTTCTGGCAATCACGGTTGTTCTTTCATACATTTCTGGATATCTGAGGATAGGAATGGGAATAAAGCTTACAATAAGCTTTATTTCGGTGTATCTGGCTGCAGCATTATATGGGCCTTTTGCAGGAGCTTTTGTCGGTGCGATGGCGGATGTTATATCCTGCATCGTAAATCCTGTGGGAGCACTGATTTGGCAACTTACCCTTATTGAGCTGTGCTACGGTTTCATGTACGGCATCTTTTTTTCAAGAAAAAAATATGCATGTTCTATAAAAAACAGATACATAAAAGCAGTTATTTGCTCTTTTATAAGATTTTTATCGGACGTTTTTATTAAAACGGAAATTTTGTCTGAAGCAGGGTTTATGCCCGACGATTTTTGGTATGCAGTTACATTAAGACTTTCAAGCTGTCTTGCTATGATGGTATTAACGGCGGCAGCGATAATGTTTTTTGAAAAACACTATACGGATAAATTCAGCGAAATGGTAAATAAGTAATTAAAAAAATCTTTACTTATCTTAAAAACGGTGGTATAATAATACATTATAGTGATTTTATGAAAGGAAGAGTGAATTAAATGGCAGAAGAAAAGAAATATTTTGAATATAAGGGTAAACCTTTTATCCGCCGCGGAGATGTTCTCTTTTACGGAGATCCTAAGGAAAAGTACATTGTTAAGTTCACTATCAACAGCTATGAAAAAGTCGGAGATAAAGAGGTTGCAAATTCTGTAAAGGTACAGCTTTTGCAGAACACCTTGGGAGACAAAGAAAGGGTTATTAAGCAGGCCGAGCGTGACGGACTTTTCCGTGCGTTTGACGTAGGGGAATATTGGCTTAACGAAGCTTTTGAAGCAATGAAAGCATAATTCCGGCAATTTATTAGACTCCGTAAGAAAGGAAGATAGCTATGTCTCAGTTCTGGAAAGATAATAATAATTACACCATGCTTTGCGACTTTTACGAGCTTACGATGGCAAACGGATATTTTGAAAGCGGAATGAAGGATCAGGTCGCTTATTTTGATATGTTTTACAGAACAATCCCGGATAAGGGCGGCTATGCTCTTATGATGGGAACTGAACAGCTCGTGGAATATATCGAAAAACTCAAGTTTGACGAGGATGATATAAGCTATTTAAGAGGAAAGAAAATCTTTTCCGAAGAATTCCTTTCCTACCTTGCCAATATGAATTTTTCCTGTGATGTCTGGGCAATGGAAGAGGGAACGCCCATTTTCCCGGGAGAACCAATCGTAATAGTAAGGGGGCCTGCAATCCAGGCACAGTTTGTTGAAACAATGATTCTTCTTACTGTAAATCATCAGTCGTTAATCGGTACAAAAGCAAACAGAATTGTAAGAGCGGCACAGGGAAGAGCCGTTATGGAATTCGGATCACGCCGTGCTCACGGCTATCACAGTGCGATTTACGGAGCAAGAAGTGCTTATATCGCTGGTTGTACAGGAACTGCCTGTACCATGACGGATAAGCTTTTCGGGATTCCGGCTCTCGGAACAATGGCTCATAGCTGGATTCAGATGTTTGATTCTGAATACGAGGCATTTAAGGCATATGCCGAGTGTTATCCCGCCGACTGTACACTTTTAATTGATACATACAATGTATTAAAGTCCGGTTTGGTTAATGCAATAAAGGTTTTTGACGAGGTAATAAAACCCAGAGGTTTTCGTCCTAAGGGTGTAAGAATCGACAGCGGTGACGTAACATATCTTTCAAAGAAAATCAGAAAAGCTTTGGATGATGCAGGATACCCCGACTGTAAAATTGTTGTGTCAAACTCTCTTGACGAATATATAATCCGTGATACCATAATGCAAGGTGCATGCATAGATTCTTTCGGTGTCGGCGAACGTCTAATTACAGCAAGCTCCGCTCCTGTTTTCGGAGGGGTTTATAAGCTTGTGGCTGTAGAGAAAAACGGGGAGATAATACCTAAAATAAAAATCAGTGAAAACAGTGCCAAAATTACAACTCCGGGATTTAAACAGGTATACAGACTTTACAACAACGAAACCGGCAAAGCAATTGCTGACGTTGTAACATTGCACGACGAAGAAATAAATGACAAGGAGCCTTATACACTTTTTGATCCCATTGAAACATGGAAGAAGAAAGTGGTAACCGATTTTACCGCCAGAAAGCTCCTTATGCCTGTTTTCAAAGAGGGCAGATGTGTCTATAAAACAAAACCTATTGCCGAAATCAGAAAATATTGTGCAGAGCAGGTTGATGCATTGTGGGAAGAAGTTTTGAGATTTGAGAATCCTCACAGATATTATGTCGATCTTTCAGATAAACTTTGGAAGATGAAGCAGTCAATGCTTGAACAGTACTCTAAGTGACATTAAAGGACAAACTTTTGTTTGTCCTTTTGTGCTTTTGTTAATAGTAAAATGCATTTACTATTTTTTACATATTATTTACAAATTGATTATTACTGATATATAATTTTATGATATAATAATTTATAAGCAGAATAAGGAGGAATGTATATGGCAGAAAAAGAACCGCTTACCCTTAAAAAAAGGATGAAAAAGAAAAAGCTGATACTCATAATAGTTATTGCTGCAATATTGGTTATTGCCGGAATAGTCACGGCAGCTTTGGTTATGAGCAACGATACTGCGGAAGAAAAAGAAACAGTTATTATGACATCAAAGCCGTTTATAAGTACGATAGAACTTACTGTTTCTGGTTCGGGAACGGTGGAGCCGATGGACAGATATGAAATAGTATCGCTTGTCAGCGGAGATATTATATCTTCTCCTTTTGAAGAAGGTGATCTTGTGGACGAGGATGATATAGTTTACGTCATTGACCATGAGACACAGGACAAGAATATTGAAAGTGCAAAAAATTCTCTGACAAAGTCTAAAATCAGGAATAAAATATATCTTGATGAAGAGGAGTTTAATAAAACTCTTGCAAAATATACTGTCAGAGCTGAGGAAGACGGAATTATAAGTGACTTTTCTCTTGAAGTTGACGATAAGGTTACCGCAAACGGAAAGCTTGGTACAATACAGAATTTCGATGAGATAATAGCAACTGTTCCTTTTAATGCGGCACAGTTTGAGAAAATTGCTGAGGGCGACAGAGCCACGGTTTATCTTTATCCATCGATGTATACTGCCGAGGGAACCGTTACATATAAAAGTTATAAGACAACCGGAAGTATAGGCGGAGCTGTTGTCTATGATGTAGAAATTACATTTGACGGAAGCAACCTTACGCTTACTGATACAGGAGCCAGTGCAACAGTGCATACAGCATTAGGCGATGTGGACGCTCCTGCATCGGGAACACTCGGATATGATGAACCTGTAAACATCTTTGCTGAAGTGACAGGGGATGTTTTGTCTGTACCGGACAATATAAAAAATGGTGCAAAGGTTAAAAAAGGAGATATTCTTTTTGTAATTGATTCCGAGGATTTTCTTGAAGAGAAAACTTTGATAGAATTTGAATATCATGATCTGGAGCTTAGTTTGGAAAGTGCACAGGACAGACTTGATGACTATGAGATAAAAGCACCCATAAGCGGTACTGTAATAACCAAAAATGCAAAAAAAGGTGATACAGTATCAGCCGGAAACAATACTTCTGCATTAATGGTTATTGCAGACATGTCGGCAATGAAATTTATATTCCAGGCTGATGAAACAGACATTGAAAAAATAAAGGTAGGACTGGTTGTTAAAGTTACTGCAGAAGCGGTAACGAACAAAGTTTTCAGCGGTGTTGTTGAGTCCGTGGCTACTGAAGGCGTTTCTGCCAACGGCGTATCCTACTATGATGTTGAGGTAGTTGTTTCCGATTACGGACAAAATGACGAGTCTGGAATGCTTCGTTCAGGAATGAATGTTTCTGCTGAAATTGTTTATGAAAAAACTGAAAATGCCATGTGTTTACCGGTGTCTGCGGTTACATCGATGGGCGGCGAATCCTATGTATTTGTAAAGAATGCAAAAGCTGTAAACGCTGAAGATTCGGGTGAAGAAACTGACGAAACAGAAAACGGTGGTATGGCTGAATCCGGTAAAATGGGATTTGGAAGCGGCGACAAAAACAATTTCATTAAAGAGCGTATCGACGAGATGACTCCGGAAGGATTTACAGCCGTAAAAGTAGTAACAGGTGTTACCAATGGCCTGACAATAGAAATTATTTCCGGAATTGACCAAAGTGCCGAAGTATATCTTGCGGAAAACGATAATGTGCAGTCACCTATAACATTCGGTGGTCCTATGGGATTCACAGGCGGCATGGGCGGTGGCATGTACGGCGGTGGCATGTACGGCGGTGGAATGTATGGCGGCGGCATGGGCGGTTCAAGAAGATAATGAGGTATCCTTATGATATTAATAAAGGACTTATATAAAATTTATCAGATGGGTGATTCTGAGGTAAGGGCACTTGATGGCATAAATTTGCATATTGCTCCAAAGGAATTTGTGGCAATAATAGGCCCCTCCGGAAGCGGAAAATCCACACTTATGAATATGATAGGGTGCCTTGACGTTCCCACGAGCGGAGAATATTTTTTGAACGGCAACGATGTAAGTAACTTAAGTGATGATGAACAGGCTTTTATAAGAAACAGACAAATTGGGTTTATATTTCAGCAATACAATCTGCTTCCTAAACTTACAGCATGGGAAAATGTAGAACTACCTCTTATATACAGAGGCATTAACGGAAGCGAAAGAAAAAAAATGGTTATGGAGGCTCTTGAAAGAGTGGGGATGGAAGGACGTGCTGACCATTTACCGAAAGAACTTTCGGGAGGGCAGCAACAGCGTGTATCCATTGCACGTGCTCTTGCCGGAAAACCTCCGGTAATTCTTGCGGACGAACCCACAGGAGCACTTGATTCGAAAACGGGAGCAGAGCTTATGGAAATGCTTAAAGAGCTGCACAGTGAAGGGAACACTATAGTCCTCATAACACACGATTCTGATGTTGCGAGACAGGCAAAAAGAATAGTGAGGATTCAGGATGGCAAAATTACAAGGGATTCTGCTTCCGACAGCGAGGTGGTGTGCGAATGAGACTTTTCGGTTCATCACTTAAAATGGCGTGGGAGAGTATTATCGCCAATAAAATGCGAAGCTTTTTAACCATGCTTGGAATTATAATCGGGGTTGGTGCTGTTATTATTCTTGTAAGCCTTGTGGAAGGTGTATCTTCTGAGGTTGAAGACAGCTTCAGCGAAATGGGAACAACCAGTGTTATGGTTATGGCAAGGCAGAATTTTGCCACACGAAGCTTTGATTATGACGATGTTGAAGATATGGTGTGGGAAAACGCCCAATACATCAACGGCTTTGTGCCATCTGCTTCAACGGCAGCCACTTTGCGTAAGGGCGGAAATAACGGCATGACAACAGTTAACTGTGTAAACAGCTATTACTGGACTATGAATAACTTGGATACACAGCTTGGAAGAAAAATAAGTGATATTGACTTGTCTAACGATTCTGCGGTTATTGTAATCGGAGAATGGAATGCCATTCAGTATTTCGGCTCTGTCAAAGAAGCGGTAGGGAATGAAATAAAGGTAAACGGACTGCCCTTCACGGTTGTCGGAGTTTTAGAGAGACAAACAGATGATGTGGTGCAATATGGTGCTGATGACTGTGCCTATATTCCTTATACAACCGCTGTTAAGAAGCTTAATGTAGGAGCACTTTCCGGTTTTACCTTAGATGCGGCTTCAACAGAGGATGTTGACAGAGTTGTGACAATTGCAAAAAACTTTATGTATGATATATATAAAGATACCGACAGGTATTCAGTTAACAACATGCAGACAATAATTGATACTCTTGATGAAATGATGGGTATGATGTCAGGAGTGCTTGGCGGAATAGCAGCGATTTCCCTTTTGGTTGCAGGTATCGGAATTATGAATATAATGCTTGTATCCGTTACTGAAAGAACCAGGGAGATTGGTATAAGAAAATCAATCGGAGCAAAAAGAAGCAGCATTTTGCTCCAGTTTGTGGTAGAGGCAACAGCGTTAAGCTTTTGCGGCGGTGTTATCGGAGTGGTATTCGGAATAGTTGTGGCTGTTATAGTCGGAAATATCATAGGCATTACGGCAAAGCCTACACCGGCAATTATTTTATTGGCATTGCTGTTCTCCTGTGCTGTTGGTCTTTTCTTCGGATTCAATCCGGCAAGAAAAGCATCAAAGCTTAATCCGATAGACGCACTGCGTTCAGAATAATTCAATGGAAAGGAATGACTGAGATGATAAAAAGAATATTATGTATATCGCTTTGCTTTGTTTTTCTTTTGCCTATTGCTACAGAAGCTGAGTTTTATGACGTTGAAAGCGATAGCGTATATGCCGAGGCAATTGAGCGTCTCTCGGAAGCAGGGATTTTATCAGGATATGGAGATGGGAGCTTCGGAAGCAAGGATCCTTTGACAAGGGCACAATTTGCAAAAATTGTTGTTACAATGTCCGGAAATGAGGATGCGGCAAAGTCTAAAAATACCGAAGCCTTTACTGATGTGGATAAGAATCATTGGGCAATAGGGTATATAAACGAGGCTGCTAATCTCGGACTTATAACAGGTTATCCCGACGGAAGCTTCGGGGCAGATGAAAAAATTACCTATGCTCAGGCTATTACTGTGGTAATAAGAATGCTTGGGTATACTGAGGAAGAAGTAGGAAAAAACTGGCCGACAGATTATATAAATAAAGCCTCAGAGCTTGGACTTACGGATAAGCTTACCTTCGGGAGAAATGAGTTTATTACCCGTGAAGTGGCTGCATATATTATATATAATTCCCTTTCTGCAAAGGAAGGAACGGGAAACAAAGTTTCGAAGCTTACCAAGTTTGAAGACGTAATTGTCTACGGCGTAAATTCCGTAAATTCCGGTATAGCAGAGGACGAAGTTGCAACCAGCGGAGGAACTTTTAAGAAGGGAACTGCATACAAAGACGAATATCTTGGGAAGAAAGTTACATTAAGGGTAAATTCGGACAACGAAATTGTAATGGTAATTCCGGAAAAGCAGGAAGCAAAGGTTTATACCGTGATTGCAGGATACCCCGATGAAATAGAAACCATTGAAAACGGAAGTGTAAAGATTGATTCCGGAAGCAATGTGTATTACAAAGGGGCGAAAGTTTCATATGCCTCCGTTAACTCCTCTCTTGCGGCGGGAAGCAAGGTTTATATTTACGGTGACTATATCTACATTGACAGCAGCGAAAAGAGCGATAAGGAAAAAGAAGATGTAGACTACAGTGCACTGCAGGATTCTTTCGGAGAGGTAATAACCAAGGTTGAAGATGTAATTATTTACGGTGTAAATTCCATAAATTCCGGAATAGCGGAGGATGAAGTTGTAACAAGTGGAGGAACTTTCAAAAAGGGAACTGCATATAAAGACGAATATCTCGGAAAGAAAGTTACATTAAGGGTAAATTCGGATAAAGAAATAGTTTTTGTAACACCTTCCAAAACCGAAAGTACGGCTTATACTCTTATTTCTGCATCAAATGATAAAATCGAAACAAAGGAAAAAGGCTTTTCTGAAATAGACGGAAATATTACGGCTTATTACAAGGGAGTAAAGTCAACGTACGAGGCACTCTACACATCTTTTACCCAGGGCAGCAAAATTTATATTTATGACGATTATATTTATGTAGAAGAAAACAAGCTTAAAGGTCCTTACACCGTGACTAGGGATTACAGTCAGGTGTCGGAATTTTTCGGAAATGTTGAAAATGCCACCGTTACGGTTGACGGAGAAGCAGCAAAGCTTTCTGATATAAAGCGTTATGATGTGGTTTACTACAATGATGTAACTGAAAGACTCTATGTATATACTGATCGTGTTACAGGAATTTATGAAAAGGCTATTCCGGCAAAGGAAAATATTACAGGATTGGTGCTTTCCGGCACAACATATTCTTCCATAAGCGTGGACGCTAAAAAGAAGCTTGACGATACAGAAGGTTCGTTTAAGATAAATGATAGAATAACCCTTCTTTTTGGCCGTGACGGCTCTGTAGTTGATGTTGTTGACATTGACGGAAGAACATTAAGCGACATGGGAATTCTGCTTAAAGCATATTCTGCAATATCAGCAGAAGAAGATACAAAGGGCAAGAAAGAGTTTTTTGCAGATATTATGCTGGCAACAGGAACAAGCGTGACATACAAGACGGACATAGAGTATACAGATAAAGATTATAAACAATATACAGGAAAGTTTGTTTATATTAAAAATCTCAATAACGGAACCGTTAAAATAGAACTTGCGGCGGAAAATAAACTTACAGGTACCTTTGATAAGAGCGTTCCTTCCTATGCGGGACACAGTTTCCAGCAAAATTATTCAATCCTTGAATTGGTGTATTCGGAAAAGTATGATGAAGCCATAGTAAGAAAAGTTAATCTGAGAGATATCTCCGTATCAGATCTAGATGCAAAGGAAATAATTCACGTTGAATATGCCAACGATATGGAAGATATAGCTGTTATTTATGTGAATAACGTAACTTATGACGGCTATACTTTCGGAGTGCTTAATAAGGCTTTGCGTGATGAAGAGTCAAATTATAACTATGAGCTTAAGTCCTTCTCGGGGGTTACCAATTATTCGGGAACTGCAGGTTGGTCATTTGTAAAAGGTGAAGCAGTAATGGTATTGCTAAAAGACGGAAAAATAAAGGAAATTTATGAACTTCCGGAAATTGCTTCGGTTGCAAAAATTGATAGTTTTACAGATACTAAAATAAAAGTTAACGGAAAAGTTTATGCAATGGATGAAGATGTTTCCGTAGTGTATAAAAGTATCGGAGATTCTGACTGGAACATGACGATGCTTGAAGATCTTTCGGATAATCTGGAATCGGGGACATGGAAGGCAAATGTAATAAATGTCTATGCGGATAGGGTTACTAACGGAAAGGTAAGAGTAATCAGAGTTACCTTGAAATGATTAATAAACCGTGAGGCAGTGCCTCACGGTTTATTTTAAGGATGCGAATTATAGACTTTTCTTTTGTTTTTTCCAGCATAGTTCTTATGCCGGAGGCTGATGCCAGAGCCTCGGATTTATCTTCTGTCTTTATGAAACTCAAAAGCTTTTCGCATTCTGTGAAAGCATCATCAATCAAAGCTCTGTCTGTTACATAGTAAAGGAGTGTGGACTTTTCCTTAAGTTCCTTTTTGAAAGTCCTTGAAATTTCACCTGCTAATATAAAGTCTTCGCTTTCTATAGCAGTTTCGATTTTATAAATTTCGGAAGAAAGATAAGAAAATGTTCCTTCAATATAAAATGTGTAAATACAAAGAAGAATGATTAAACAAAGTATAATAATTAATGCACTTAAAAATCCTTTCATTTTAAGCCTCGCTTCTGTATGTGTAAGTCGTTTCCGGATGCTGCTGCATAAAATATTTCGGATATGCTTTTAACGCCTTGCTTCTTGAGCATGGAATAAAGCCATTTTTCATCATGGCCTAGGCCTTTTAAACTATCGATTAAAAGCTCTCCGTCTGAAATTACCGTAATCATAAGCTTGGAATCAGGAACGCATAAATTAAGATCTTCGGGAGTCAAAGGCCGTTTGCTGGCAACAGGTATAATATTAAGAGCACCGGTGGTTTCCAAAACTGCATATTCCACATCTCTTATGTCGGGATAACCAGCAGTTCTTAGTTCTTCGGTAAGGTCAGATATGCTGTAGCGCATTTTCTGGAGTTCTGTTTCGGAAATAATTCCGTGACTTATCAATATGCATGGCCTTCCCGTAAGGGCGTCTCGCATTTTGCGGCTTTTAAGCGATATGAAAGAAAGTATAACCTCCATGCACATTAAAGTGGCTATGGGGATAAGTCCGCTTAAAAGAGGCTGATTCATGTCCTGCATCGGAATTGAAGCAAGGTCAGAAATGGCGATTGATACCACAAGCTCACTGGGTTGAAGTTCTCCGACTTGCTTTTTTCCCATAAGCCTCATGGCAAAAATCATCGAAAAATAGAGTATAACAGTCCTGAAAAATAAAGTTACCATTTAATCACCGGATTTATTATTGGTAGATTTTTAAAAACTATTTAATTTTCAGAAAGTAAAAAATGGAAGGGGAGATTCGTTGACATTTTGACAAAATTCGTGTATAATATTACAAGAGAAAATAGCAACAATCGGTGGGAAATAAAATGAAAAAACTATTTATAATGATATTGGCAATTATTTTGCTTTTAAATTCTTTTTATATCTATGCAGATAGCGAAATTACACTTTATCTCGACGGTGAAAAGATAGATTGTGATCCTGCTCCTGTAATTGTAAATAACCGCACCATGATTCCTGTGAGAGCTGTTTATGAAAAAATGGGTGCAAAGGTTTCATGGGACGATGAAACCAGAACGGTTACCGTAACGTATAAAGATATAAAAATTGAAATGAAAATCGGCTCGGATGTGGCTACCGTAAACGGTATAGGCATGAAGCTTGATTCGCCTGCAATTATAAAAAATGACAGAACTATGATACCGTTAAGGTTCGTGGGTGAAGCCGTAGGGTCCTATGTGCTGTGGGAAGATAAGACGAGAAGCGTACATATAACATCGCCTGAGGAGGTTCCGTTGGTTATAATAGAAAATGTGGTCTTCAGAAAAAAAGCAGACCACGATTCGCTGACAATGACTTCATCTGGTAAAGCTGCTGTAAGGATAATGAAACTTAAGGAACCGGACAGGCTAGTCTTTGATATACAAAATTCTTCTCTTGCAGTTAAAAATGCAAGTTATGAAGGCGGTGCGGTATCTGTATTACGCTACGGAGGACACGATAATTTTGTCAGGATAGTGGCAGAGAATCCGAAAACTCCAAGATACATATTTACTGACGTAAACGGTGTAACTGAACTTAAGCTTTATGGCGAAAAAGGAAATTTCGACTATCTCGGAATGTCGGAATATCGCCTTATATTCAAAGAAGGCAGTTATATAAGCTATAAAGAAAAAAGCGGAATGAAGCTTAAGTTTACTTCCAATGAGAAGCTTATCGATGAGGTATATAAAATTGGTGACGAGCTTATAGATACTGTGACTACCGAAAACGGAGAGATAACCGTAAGCCTGAAAAAGGCGGCAGACTTTACCATAACGGAGAACACGGTGGTTTTCTCGGTGAAAGAAGAAGTTAAAAACGAGGTAGATAATGAAACCGGAATCGTTGTTCTTGATGCAGGACATGGCGGAAAGGACCCTGGAAGCTTGGGATATGACGAAGACGGAAAGACGATTCTGGCAACAGAAAAGGACATGAACCTTACAATAACCCTTATGGTGTATGAAATGCTTATGAATCAGGGGGTTAATGTTATCCTGACAAGAAAGGACGACACCTATATCGGATTGGTTGAAAGAGCTGAAATTGCAAACAAGCATAAAGCGGAGCTTTTTGTTTCGATTCATAATAACAGCATTCCGGATCCTGAATATAAAGGCTCCATGGTTCTTTACAGCCTTAAGAGTAAAGGCGGAAGGACATTGGCATCAAATATACTTAAGGAAATGACAAAATCTGCAAAAACAGAAAATAAAGGATTGCGTGACGGAACAAATATGGCGGTAATAAGAAATACGGCGATGCCGGCTGTGATTGTGGAATGCGGATGCCTTACAAATGCAGAAGAACTTGAAAATCTAATGGATATAGATTTCTTATATAGTCTGGCAGAGGGAATAACAGAAGGAATACTTCTTACTTTGGAAAGCTGATTTTTCTTGACTAATTAAATAAGAGAAGGTATAATTACTATAGAGGTGATAGATATGTATAAAAAAATAACAGGTATTTTATTGGCATTGGTTATTATTTTTACCACTTGTTTTGCAACAACATTTTCGGATATGCCGGAAGAAAGCTATTGGTCCTACGAAGCACTTAATTCTGCTGTTACAGATGGCCTTTTAAACGGATCTGACGGTAAAATTTATCCTAAAAACAACTTGACAAGGGCAGAAATGGCAACAATACTCGTAAGAGCATATAAGCTTACAGAAAAGGCTGATATATCAGAATATACAGATGTGGCAACCGATGCCTGGTATTATGAATATATGCAAAAAGCATGTGCAAAAGGTCTTTTTAAGGGAGACGGCACAAATAAATTGAATCCCGATAATTACATTACCCGTCAGGAAGTATTTGTTGTTTTATCCCGTGCACTTAATCTGACAGGCGGAAAAGTAAGTGTTCTTGATGCTTTTTCAGATAAGGATTTGATTGCATCATGGGCACTTGATGCAACTGCATCTATGGTTGAATCAGGATACATAAAAGGGTCGGGAGATAGGATAAATCCCACAAACAATATATCAAGAGAAGAATTTGCACAGATTATGTATAATCTTAAGAAAGCAGGACTTTTCGAGGAAAAGAAGGAAGAAACTAAAGCAGAGGATAAAAAGGAAGAAAATAAAGAAGAGACTTCTTCCGGCGGCAATTCAACCGGAGGTTCTTCAAAACCTTCTGGTGGCTCTTCAAAGCCTTCAGGCGGTTCTTCTTCGGGAGACAAGGACAATGACGAGCCTACAATATCACCGATTCCAGGAATTGACGAAAATGTTGATATGTCGGACGATTAAAATGATAAAAAACGAAGCCTTGATGGCTTCGTTTTTTAGTGGAAATTTTTTATAAAAACGGTTGATTTTTGTATCTTTTTGTGTTATTATCTTTAAGGCTTTGAAAAAGCAAATATTTGTAAACCGTATTAGGATAAAATAAAGGGGATAATTTAATGAACACAACATTGTTGTCTGTATCAATAGCACTTCTTGCAGGTCTTTTGATGACAAGATTAATGAAAAAGCTAAAGCTTCCGGCAGTAACAGCTTACCTTATCGCAGGTATCCTCGTGGGACCGTATGTTTTAGGCAGATGCGGTATTCCCGGACTTGGATTTAAGTCCATGGAAGAAATGGAAGGACTTGCCATAATATCGGATGTTGCACTGGGTTTTATTGCTTTTGCAATAGGAAACGAATTCAGAACTGAAGATCTTAAGAAAACAGGAAGACAGGCTCTTATAATAGGTATTTTCCAGGCTCTTGTTGCCACACTTTTTGTTGATCTTGCACTGTACGGAATGCATCTTTTGATGCCCGAGAAGCTTACAATGCCACAGGTAATTACTTTGGGTGCAATAGCAACTGCGACTGCTCCTGCTGCAACGCTTATGGTTGTAAGACAGTATAAGGCGAAAGGTCCGTTGACAAGTCTGCTTCTTCCGATTGTTGCATTGGATGATGCCGTTGGTTTAATCGTATTTGCCGTATCCTTTGGAATTGCAAAAACTCTTAAATCGGGACAGATGGATTTTGTTTCCATTTTAATAAATCCCATTATTGAAATAATTGCATCATTAATTCTCGGTGCGATTATGGGATGGATATTAACACAGCTTGAAAAGCTCTTTAACTCCAACACAAACCGTCTTAACCTTACAATCGGAGCTGTGCTTCTTACAGCATCGCTTTCTATGATTAAGTTTGAAATAGGTCCTGTACATATCGGATTTTCTTCGCTTTTGGTATGCATGATGCTTGGAACGGTGTTCTGTAATATCTGTTCACTTTCCCACGACCTTATGGCGGCATCTGACAAATGGACGAGTCCGCTTTTCGCACTCTTCTTTGTAATAAGCGGAGCGGAGCTTGAATTGGGTGTATTTACAGATTGGGCAATTGTGGTTATAGGTGCTGTTTACATCATTTTCCGTTCTCTCGGAA
Source organism: Clostridia bacterium (assembly GCA_045545475.1). Lineage (GTDB taxonomy): Bacteria > Bacillota > Clostridia > CAKSNL01 > HGM11501 > HGM11501. The sequence goes on from JAZQAZ010000010.1 coordinate 98,232, forward strand.
AGTATATTGGTTCCTTTGCAAGTGCGAAGGCTACAAAATGTTCACCTGAAATCTGTAAGTATCTGGGTATTACACTTCTTCCGCAGGCAGGTGTTGCCCTTGGTATGTGTACAACCGCAATGTCACTTGGTGCAGAGGGAGCACTTATACGCAATATTACACTTTTCGCAGTTTTGATATATGAATTATTTGGCCCCTTATTCACAAGAATGGCTCTTACTGCTGCAGGCGACATCAAGCCTATGAGCGATGAGGTTAAACATCGTCGTAAGATGAAGCTTGAAGCTGTAGGAAAAACTAAATAATTAAGAGGGATATTTCCGCTTCTTGCAGAAATATCCCTTTACTTTTTTTGCCAAAGGCAGTATAATGAATTTAAGAAGTCAATCCTGAGATTTGTCGGTTCTGATTTTTAATAGAAAAACATATACTGTAAATTTAATGAAAGATGAAGGAGAATGGTATGAAAACTTTAATTGTTGTCGATATGCAGAACGATTTTATAACAGGTAGTCTGGGAAGCGAAGATGCGAAAAGAATCGTTCCTTATGTGAAAGAAAAGGTAGAATGTTTTGAGGGAAGAGTAATCTTTACAATGGACACTCACGATAAGAACTATCTTAATACCCAGGAAGGTAAAAAACTTCCGGTGGAGCATTGCGTGTGGGGGACAGACGGCTGGCATATATGCGATGAACTTGCTCCTTATGTTCGTGAAACATTTGAAAAAAAGACCTTTGGCAGCATGAAGCTTCCTTATGCAATTGATGCCGCAAATGAGGAAATTGAGCTTTGCGGGCTGTGCACCGATATATGCGTAATATCCAATGCAATGATATTAAAAGCGGCACTTCCGGAAATGCGAATTGTTGTAGATTCAAAAGGCTGTGCAGGTGTTACCAAGGAAAGTCACGAAATTGCACTTAATGCAATGCGTGCGGTGCAGATAGAGGTTATATAAAAAGAACTTCAGGCATTGCCTGAAGTTCTTTTAAAATTTCCTTAAGTATTCGCTTTTTAATATGCTTTCAATTTCTTCCGGTGTTTCTTTGCAGCCGGAGTTAATCCATTTTCTTAAAATGGCGTTTAATCCGCTTTTGAAAAACTCTATATGATAATCTATAAATTCCGAATTGAAGAATTTTTCGGCACTTTCCTTGTCATAGCCGATGATGGCGTCGCTGTCTGTGGAAAGCTTCATATAGGTTTTATAAAAAAGCTGGTTATCACGAATGTGATGAAATAGTTTTAGGAAGTTATAAGAACTGCTTTTCTGTGCAACCTCCTCACTGTAAAGGGATAAAAATTCTTTTTCCAGACGATCCTTGACTTTATCACGCAGGTCATAAATATCTAAATAATTGGCGTAAAATGTACTGCGGTTAAGTCCTGCACCGGTACAAATATCAGATACGGAAATTTTTGAAATTTCCTTTTCCTGAAGCAACGAAATGAAAATCTTTTCAATTTTTTCAATGCTTTCACGTTTTCTTTTATTGTTCTTTGTGTTCATAAATCCTCCATTAAACCAACAACTGTCTGAAAATTGATGATTGTAATTTTAATTTTAGTACATTATACTATAAATGTATTAAATATACAAGTGTTGTTTTAATGGAGGTTTTATTTATGAAAAAAAGCAGTTTTATTGCCCTTATAATGGGCACGGTGAGCGGATGTATGTTTGCACTTGGTATGTGTATGGCACTTCTACCCGAATGGAATGCTTTTGTTCCAGGAATAATTTTGGGAGTTGCCGGCATAATTTTAGGGTTTGTCACCGTCCTTATATGGCACAAAATGGAAAACAAAACACCCATCAAGATAGGAGAAAAAACGGTTGGAGCAATTCTTATTTCTCTTTTCGGGGCATTACTTTTAGGTGTTGGTATGTGTTTTTGCCTTGTGTGGAATAATATAATTTTAGGAACCGTAATCGGAATGTTTGGCATAATAACATTGCTGTTCTTAATACCTTTCATAAAAGGGTTGAAGTGATTTGAAAAAGGATTATAAGAGGGAAAGAGTAATTTCCTTTGCAACCGCAAGCCTTATTATAAATATGACATACGCCGTTGGAAATTTTCTTCTGGGTCTGCTTCAGAAATCATTTTGGTTTATGACCTCGGGAACATATTATATGGTGCTTGGAGTAATGCGGTTTGCGGCAGTTTTATTTTATAAGAGGCATAAAGGAAGCGACAAAGATGAGCTTTTCGTACAAAGGTTTTCGGGAGTAATGCTGGTTTTCTTAAGCGTTGTACTTTCATGCTCGGTATACTTAAGCGTAAAGCTTGATGTGGCACGCAAGATTCATGAAATTGCCATGATAACAATTGCTCTTTATGCATTTACAAAGATGACTCTTGCCATAATCAGAACGATAAAGGTGAAAAAGGCAGAGTCTCCACTGCTCACTTCGCTCAGGTGTATAAGCCTGGCGGATGCTGCAGTATCAATTTTTTCCCTGCAAAGATCGATGTTGGTTTCTTTTGAAGGGATGACAGCGGGGAAAATAACGCTTATGAACAGCCTTACAGGAGTAGGAGTATGCTTAGCGGTTTTGGCTTTGGGAATAATATTAATAAAAAGAAAAGGAGAACAAAAATGAGTAAATTACCCATAAAGAATGCAAATGAAAAAATTGCGGAAAAAGTAGTGGAAGGGTATAAAAAGATAGAAGAAGGCGTTGTTGGAGGTTATAAAAAAATCGAAAACGGCGTTGTGGTAGGTTACACGAAGATAGAGGATAAATTCGTGGATACGTTTTTAACCAAAGACGGTGAAACTGTAGAGGAAGCCAAGGAACGCCTTAAAAAGACAAAATGAAAAGCACCCTGAAGGATGCTTTTTATTTTGGCGGAGCAAATGCTTTAATATCCGAACTTTCTCCATTAGGACTTCCGGGGTCCCCGAAAAGCCGCTGGCTTTGTGGGGAAAAGGAAGAGCAAGGGAGTGGGCGGATATTTTCGCCGTATGGCGAAAACGGAGTTAAACGCACTTTGCTCTGACGTGGCGGAGACGGAGGGATTCGAACCCTCGTGTCCGGAAGGGCAAACGCATTTCGAGTGATTTTGGTCTAAAAAACTCTGTCGAAATTTAAGGTAAGATAACGGAATATAAAAGAGTGTGAAAACCCCTGTATTTACGCGGTTTTCACGCTTTTTTTGTTTCAAAATACCGAAAAATCAAGGGAAACATTAGAACCCAATTTTGAGCAAAATTTTGCACGTTTTTGGGAACTTTTTGGGAACTCGCACCTGCTATTAAATCTAAAAAAGAAGATGGTGGAACTTAATGATAGTTAAATCAAACGACTATGTTTCAAAGGAGCAATTTTACAAATTATGTCACATTTCAAAAAAGACGGCATACAAGCTTATAAAGTCTGGCAGGATTAAAGCAATAAAACAGAATTGCGGTTCACTTCACTGTTATGAGATACCGATAAGCGAAATTGAACGGCTTGAAAGTGTAAGGTGTTATCTCAACAAATTGCGGGAAGAAGAAATCAGCAAGGTAAAAGAATACTATTCCGAAAAGCTTCAGAGTTATCCCGATGTTATTACTTCGGAGGACGTTCAAGCAATAACAGGATATGTAAAAGAGACTGTCCGTAGATGGATTCAAGGCGGAAAACTCATTGCAATAGTTTATAAAAGTAAATATGTCATAGCAAAAAATGATTTTTTGGATTTTGTTACAAGTCCCTCTTATGTGGGGATAACAAGAAAATCGCAGGTGCATCTTTCGGATTTTATTGAACTTGGAATTGTTGACAAAGGAGGTCAAAGATTATGAGAAAAATATTTGTAACACCTAATGTGAAAATCTATATGGAGCAGGCAGACGATAAAACAAGAACGAAAATAAATTCTGTGCTTTTGTATTTAACCGATGATAAAAATCCCCTGCGTGAGCCGTATGTCAAGCATATTGCAATGTCAAAGTATAAGGAGTTGTACGAATTGCGGGTAAAAGCATCAAAAGAAATGTCAAGGCTCGTCTTTACCCTCTCGGGAGATGATATCGTGCTTCTCTATGCTTTCAAAAAGAAGTGCGGCAGGGATAATGAAAAGGCTTTTGAACGGGCTTTTAGGATGAGCAAATTGAGTGAAGAACTTACGGAGGTATGTATATGAGGAAATCATCATTTTTAATTGGAATGCTTTGCGGTAGCTTGTTGTTTAGCGGAGTTACGGTGTTTGCAAATTCAGAGATAGTTGCGAAACTTACGTCACAAATTTTCTTTTGGAATAACGAACAGATTGAGCTTGAGGCATACAACATCAACGGAGCGAACTATATAAAGCTTCGTGATGCAGCAGAGTTGTTCGGCGTAAAGGTGGAATATTACGAAGACACGAATACCGTCTATTTGGGAGAACCAAGAAAAGAAAACACTTCAAAAACAATAATTGACGGAAACTCTTACGCAAAGGAAAATTATTCGGAAAAAGCAAATCCCGAGATATTCAACGAAATTTACACAAGGGATGCGTATAATGCAATCAGGCAGTCTATAGTTGATATTGCAGAAGTAACTAAAAATACGGATGATAACGGTTATAATGCGAACTATGAGTATGCTCACTTTGTTGATGTGACATCTAAAGGAACGGAAAAAACGATAGAAGCAATGAAATCTGTTACGGCGACAATGTTCGGGTATTATAATTTCAGTTTAGGTTATGAGCCGACAATATCGAATTTGTACGAATATCCGGGCTACCGAATTTGTAAAGTGCAGATACATAAACACTTTGAGCCTGCAAACAACGCAACGGATACCTTCATTGCGGAGATTAAAAACTTGCCCGACACAGAAAAAGTAAAACGGATCGCCGATTACATTTGCGACAGAGTTGTATATAAAGATGATAACGTTGCAGGAATCAACAGAGTATTCACTGAAACACCGCCCACAAACGGACTTTGCGGTACTTATGCAAACGCTTTCGTTTATCTGTGTCAAAGAACAAAAATTCCCTGCATAAGCGTTAAGGATGATGTTCATGCGTGGAACGAGGTCTATATTGACGGGAAGTGGTATACAGCAGATATAAGCTATTACGATATGTCGAGAAACGATAAAATATTGTTTCAGGAAACATATATCAGAACAGATATAGATCCGCAAAAAACAAACTTTGCAAAAGAATTGCTTGTTCCGGGGAGTACGGAATAATAGGCTGATTGTGTGTAGAAAAGTGTGATGTTTATTACGCAACACAAGAATAATATGTGGTTTTCACGCAACAAACAGCTTGTATCGTAAAGAATAAAGAGTCAATCATTGGTATGAAGGTGCTTTTGATTGACTCTTTGTTTTTTTAAGAAATAAGGAGAGATATGCTTAAGAACTTCCATTTCGGCATGTCTTGAATTTGTGTTTTAATCACAAAAAGTCGGTGTTTCCTTGTGTTTCACTCATAAACAGTTATTTTCTTGATATTAAGAACTGCCAAAATGGCATATCTAAAATTAACTATCCAAAAAGGATAGTACATACCACTTGAATTCTTTATTCGTTTGTGGTACAATATCAATGTAAGAAGGTGGCACTGATTTATAAAAGGTTTGACATAAAATAAGTTTATTTGTCTTGAATTATGTAAGTGATTCTTTACAAATAAGAGTGGTTTATGTAATACAGTTTATTCTTCGGTGCCCGAATGAGGCGCACGTGATACGTGGGCTTTATCGGGTTATATTTATGCCTTCTTGTAGAAAACTATAAGGAGGTTGTTTTTTATGAACAACGAAACATTGTTGGAAATTGCAACACAACTGGAATACGATTTTGACGATATTCGCATTCTGCGTCAAGCATTTACAAGAAAGTCTTATTCTGAGGAACATAACGGAGAGCATCACAATGAGGTGCTAGAATTTTATGGTGACAAAGCACTAGAATTTGTCGTTATGAAAAAACTGTCCGAGTTTTACGGAAATACAACGCAAAATGGCAAGTATGCTTCCGAAAAGGCGGAAGGACAACTTACCGAAATGAAAAAGAAACTTATATGTAAGAAGATGCTCGCACATCGAATTGATATGTTTGGTTTTACAGAACATATTTTAATGGGTAACGGTGATGTCGGTCAAAAAGTTCAAAATCAGGATTCTGTCAAAGAAGATCTCTTCGAGGCGATAGTAGGTGCAGTGGCTATTGACAGCGACTGGGATGTGGATGCACTTGAAGATGTCGTTGGCAGAATGCTTGACATAGAGTATTATCTTGAAAAAGGCTTCAACGATGATGAAAACTATGTAGATTTAATACAAACATGGTGTCAAAAAAGATACGGTTGGATTCCTGAATATGATTTTGTGGAAATAGAAGAAGATTATGAGTGCTCACTAACGCTGTCAGACGATTATGATGATTTTATCGGTTGCGGATATTCAAAACGAGAAGCAAGAATGAATGCGGCTCAAAAAGCTTATGAATATTTAGAAGAAAATGATGAGCTGCTTCTACCTGTTGACGAGGTAGGTGAACCGGATATTGAACGCGCAATCAATCAATTGCAGGAGCTTTACCAAAAAGGTTATATTGATGAGCCATATTATGAGTTTTACGAAGAATACGACAACAACGGTAATCCTATATGGAGATGTGAATGCCATATAAAAGGTGCCGAAGAGTATTATTGGATAAACTCATCTTCGAAGAAAAACGGAAAAAAGCGTGTTGCCTACGATATGCTTTGTGATGTCCTTGAGTGGGGTGACTGAGATATGAAACTTCGAGAACTCAGAGAGAAAAAAGGTGTAACACAAAAAGATGTGGCAACCGCTGTTGGGTGTACCGCCACCGTCTATTCGAGATATGAACGTGGGGAACGAGAACCGGATATTTCAACACTTTGCAGTCTTGCTGATTATTTTGAAGTAAGCATAGATAAATTGATTGGTTATATAAACAAACATAAATAATAGCTATTAAAGTCGGTGATTTGTAAATCATCGGCTTTTTTATTGCTTGTGCGTTGTAATAAGATAAATCATAGCATTGTTAACTTAATTTGTTAAGTTAATAAATTAACTTTTCAATGAAACGTTGCATATTTCTGTATAGAATATGAGCATTTAGAGGTGGCGCTGTTGAGTTGAAAAAGTCCTTTTTTACATTGGCAAAAAACAAATGGACAGCGTCACCTCTAAATAGGGCGAAAAGCTCTAGAATACGGGGCTTTTCTGCACATACTAAACCAACAAAAATGTGGACAGCAGCACCCTAGGGTAGGAGGTGACGCTGTGGAGTGTTTTTTGGCAGAATTGTGTGGTTTCTGAGGCGTTGAGAATCTTGCAGGAATAGCTTAGGTGAATTTAAAGGGATTGTTGATTTGTTTTTTTCAGAAAGTTGCTCTAAAAGAGAAAAAGAAGCCTCCGCTTTCCCCTTGCAGGAATAATCCCTTGGAGGAATTGCGGAGGCTTTTATACAGTTGTATTAAAGTTGTGCGTTGTAATATCAAGAAAGTAGAAATAGAGCGTTGGAGGAATATTAGGTCGAGGTGTTTGCTCTACCAATAATAAGATTAGAGCGAGAAAGTATATTGTACCAATATTTATTGGAGAAATGCAATCAATAACTTCCATTTCGGCATATCTTGAATTAGAGTTTTACCTGCAAAACCGCGTATTTTCATATGTTTTACTAACAAACAGGCTATTTTTCCGAGATTAACACCTGCCAAAATGGCATATCAAGAACTGCCGATTTGGAATATCAAGAAATACAGATAAAATGATAATTTCTTCAATCCTTTATTTTATAAAGGATTATTTTTAACTTGACAATCTTATTTATAATTCTTTTTTCCTCGACGCTGATAATCGGCATTTATTTCCTCAGACCAATCCGCACCAAGTGGAGCACTTGCTCTTACATTGCAAACCGCTTTTGCAACCGACTCATAGAGGATATGTGTGCCTTCACCGTCCGCGTTATAGTTTACCGCTCTGTCTTTGCCAATACCATAGCGAGCTGCAGTTTCAACAGCATCAATATTTGCACCGATGAACAAAAACTCCCATCCGTACTTTTCTTTCTGCCGCTCAATCATTTTCTTAACCTGCTCACTTGTATAACGGTGGCTTGCGTTCTCCTGTCCGTCAGTTGTGATAACGAACATCGTGTGCTCCGGCACGTCCTCGTTACGGGCATATTTGTGAATGTTTCCAATGTGGTGAATTGCTCCGCCGATGGCATCAATCAAAGCCGTGCAACCGCGAACAGTATAGTCCTTGTCGGTCATCTTGGGGATGTCGCCGAGCTTCACGCGGTCGTGCAAAACCTCACTCTCATCATCAAAAAGCACAGTGGATACGTAGCAATCTCCGTCCTGCTTCTTCTGCTTTTCAATCATCGAATTGAAGCCACCGATGGTATCGCTCTCGAGTCCTGCCATAGATCCGCTTCTGTCCAAAATAAATACGAGTTCAGTAATGTTGTTTTTCATAGTATAAAACCTCTCTTTCATTTGATGTCTATATTGTACATCACCAAAAGAGAGGTTGGGTCGCTTCGTATGCGACAATTCAGTTTTCTTCAATTGTTATTCTCTGATTTATAAATCCACTGATTTTTGCAGTGTTTTCACAATCCAATTCTGTAGTAATGATCTTGTTATCATCGGTCAAAAAGCTGATGCAGATTTTTGAAAAATTAGCTATATGAACATTAGATAGCTCATCAAAAACAAAAGGAATAATATATATCTTGCTTTCAGTACAAACACAAGATTGATATGCAAAATCATCACTAAGATTAACAGTATATGTCTTATTAAGATCAGTGACTACTAATTTGTTTGAGATATAATGAGCAACATGTTTTTTGCTGTCATTGATTGGAACAAAAACACCAACAAAGTTCTTAATGTTGAATTGTTGTGTTGCAGATAATCTTAATGCTAAAAACAAAATTGATGACACATTTGTATTCTTCTCGTTATAAATGTTAGCATTAATACTTATAGACTTACATTCAACTTTCAAATAATCAATAACAGAAGAATACACTTTAATCTTTTTGTCAATTATCAATTTTTGGTTATTGAAAAATGCTTCAAAAGCTACTTTTGCCACGTCTATTAACACTTTTGTCCCTTCAGATGCACTCATGCTTTATGTCCCTCCTGTAAAAATTATGCTCCCAACAAACTCTGATCAAACGCAAACAGAGTCTCGTTGATTTCAAAAATATTGTAGTTACCTTTGCTGATAAAATACTCGATAATGATATCGAACTTATTGCTGTGAGATAAAGCAAAGCCCGCCTTACGGAGCATATCATCGGTTTCTGCGAGTGAAAGCTCTAAGGATATTGCAAATGCGAGTGCGGTGGATTTGCTCGGCTTATAGTGAACGTCGCTACGGATTTTGGAGAACAACTTACGGTCAATATTCGCCTTTTTGTAGCACTCGGCATCGGTCATACCCTTTTCATCAATCTTACGCAGAAGCATTTGAGAGAAGCTCTCGTCGATCTTTTTTAGCTTCGCATACAAGTCATCCTCGGCAAGCATAGCCTTACAATCGCACATTTCAAGGAAATCTTCATCCGCTTTCTTTCTTCTTGTGCGCGGAGCCATTGACGGCAGTGCGTTCATACGGATACGCTCACGGCTGTAATCAGTATGCTCGTCCACGTAATTGTCGTCAATGTATTCGGTGATATCCGAGAACAGCTTCTCGCTGATCTTATAGGCAGCCTTATCGAAGATGACGATATAAACCGTAATTTCGTTTTCAAGAAGAAAGTCGCTTATAATGTCGATAGCAATCTTCAAAGCTTGATCTTTTGGATATCCGTAAACTCCTGATGAGATAAGAGGGAAAGCAACGGTTTCGCATTGATGCTCCTTCGCAAGAGTTAAAGATTCGTGGTAGCAGGATTCAAGCAACGCCTTTTCCCCGTGTGTTCCGTCGCCATAGATAGGACCGACGGTATGTATTACATACTTTGCAGGCAGATTATATCCGCCCGTGATTTTCGCTTTACCCGTCTTGCATCCGCCAAGAGTTCTGCACTCTGCGAGTAATCCGTCACCTGCGGTGCGATGAATCGCACCGTCAACACCTCCGCCGCCCAAGAGCGACTCGTTGGCAGCATTGACAATGGCATCCACCTTCATTTTTGTTATATCGTTTCTTACAATTACTAGTGGCATAGGTGCACCTCTTTAATTCAACCCATCTTTCCTTACTGCATTATAACGTATTAGTCACATTTTGATGGCACTACTTTCATCAACATTAAAGTGCTCACCGTATCTTCATACGAAGCTCGTGCTCAATGTCTGATATAACTTTCTTGTTGTTTTCCTCTATTGCTTTACTTACTCCAATAACAAGCAAGTTTACCATTTCATCAATATAATCGTTGTTGATATAGTATTTTAAATCTGGATTTTTGTTAAGCGAATGTCGAATAATCCTCTCAACTTCATAATCTTTTAGCCCATATTGCATAAGTTATCCCTCATATTTGATATTTACATATTGAATCAAATCTGTCAGCAATTCGATTACTTTTTTCTGTTGTAAGTCCCATTCTTGTCTTGCAGACTTTATGTTGATGATTGTTTCATTCTCACGACATTTTTCGTAAAACTTGTCGTCTGCTTGCTTCCACTGTTCATCTGTAACATCTACTTTTTCTTTTAAACAATCTTTATAAGTTTTAAAAACTTCTTCACCAGAATTATTTAGCGCATGATGAATTATTGAATCGCCTAAATTAATTATACTACATTTAGTTCCAATGACATCTTGAAGAATATTGTTAGCAAGTTCTGTCATCATTTCATTATTGTTACTTCTTGCTTTTAAATACTTGCCAATCTTTTCAAACAACTTATCAACTTCTTGGATTAAAATTTGTGGAGTTTCTAAGTAACGCGTATCTGTCTTTATCCTTCCCCAAACTGCATACTGAGGGAAATTTTGAGATACTCTGTCTAATGTTTCAAAAAATATCATACTGGGGTATGGATTTGTTGCGAGAACATCGTTTTCTATTTCGCACAATTCATCATACAAAGGTTTGTAGATTAGATTTTTTCTTTTAATATGAGTTTGTGCTTTGAGTTGTTTCTTGTTAACATAAATACTGCCTATAAGGGTAAACATACCACCAATAATGGCACCTAATAGTGTTCCAATAACAGCGATAGTTTCTCCCTTCCAGCTACTGATTTTTTCGATGAAATTGAACTTGCAGAACAAAAATATAATTGCGGCAGTAGCGATCAAGGTAAAGCATGCGATTATCCATCTTCCATACTTTGCCCAAAACAATTGAACTTTTGGCCTTTTCAAATGACTCACACCTTTCATTATTTTTTGGATCCATTTCCGAATGTAATTTATAAATCTCTCTTTTAAGGATGGCTTTTTATAGTTTATTTTTTCTATTTCCGTCTGATAGTCTATAATTATCTTTCGTTCCGTTTTCATCATCTCATATAAATACATATACGGATGAATTAATGTGGCTGGGAAATTTTCTTCATTTAATGCTCGATTGTAATAATCTTCTCCGTATTTTTCAAGAAGATCGTGAATTTCTTTTAATTGATTTTTGTTGCCACGAATCAAATTTAAATTTGACGAAACACCTGCTCGGCAATCGTTTTGCAAAGAACATTGAATATAGTCTAAAAACAACTCTGCAAAACGAGGATAATATTCAAAATCATTTTTTTCAGTTAGTGAAATCAGTTCTTTTCTAAGTTCAAGTTCAATTTGAAGAAAAGCTTCTACTGAACCGTTTGAAAATCCTTCTTTAACAAGTAAAGAAGTTTGATGCAGATCTCGCATATCCTTTAGAGTAAACGATTCCGGCATTTTTACATTATCAAAACTTCTTTCTTGCAAAGGGGTAGCCACGCAATAGTACATCGTTATATGTTCTCAAAATACGACCGCGTCTTTGAACAAATTCTCTGTAATCATCATTGCTGGAAAGTATAAGGGCACTCTTGATTGAAGGAATGTTGATACCTTCGTCAAGACATCGAATAGCCGCCAAAGCCGATATCTCGCCTTTATTAAAAGCATCGACTAATTGCATTCTGTCATCCATATTTTCCTGAGCTGTAAATTGACTGGATTTATATCCATGTGCTGAAAGAACTCGTTTTACAGATTGGATGTGTCGTAATTCTTCACCCGTGTTGTTATCAAACAATCGACCATCACCGCAGTAGACTACAAAATGATCCTTTTCTTGAATCTGAGATACTATATAATCTATTTTCTCTTGTTTTTCGTCCGCCATAGAAATAACACGCAGTCTATTTCTCAAAGACTTCACCAGCTGGTCTGGGTTTATACATACACTGTTTTTAAAACATGACAGTATTTTATGAGTGTGATATTGAAATTTGTTTTCATCCTCTTCGCTTGCGTGTACATATATAGGGTGATAGTAATATGGAACAAGGAATTTGCGTTCAAGAGCTTCTTCAATTGGTAAGCTAAATACTTGTCCACCGAAGAATTCCATTAACTCCTTTCCTCGTTGAGCCGATGTACCGCTGAATGGAGTGGCACTTAATCCAAGCATATATTTGAATTGTGTATGCATATCTTCAGAACGGTCAGTAAAGCGATGTGCTTCGTCTACAATTAAGAGTTTATCTTCAGTTGATTTTCCCAAAGTGTTTGTAAACCTTGGCATTTTGAAAGATGCGATTGTTGAAATAATAATTGTTTGTGCTTTTGAATCATATTTCTTTCTGATAATTTCTTGGGACATTTGTTGTTCCCACTTTGGATTTTCAGAAGAAACCAATATAATCTTGGCATCTTCGAATGCTTTTTCGACATCTTCTGCCCATTGTTTTACTAAATGCTTATATGGTGCACATATAACAATCATAGCAGGGTGCGTTTTAAGAAGTTCTTTTGCAGAATAAATTGCGGTCCATGTTTTACCTGTACCGGTAGCCATAACATAAAAACCATGATAATCGTTTTCTACCCACGCTGCAATTGCTTGTTTCTGATAATCTCTTAATTCTATAGGAGATTTCGCAGAAACAGATGTAGCACGTGTCTCTATCATCTGTAAAATGTTAGATTGGGCACTTTCTTTGTAATCATAAACTTTTACAAATTTATTAGTGCCATTCCAAAGAGATTCAAATTCTTCTTGCTCATCGGCAATATTAGCACATTCTTCAGGAATCCAGTTTTTTACAACACGTATTTTTTCATAGTTGTTTTGATACCCACTTAAAGTAGAGTTTGCAGAACCGTAGAAAACCACAACATTCCCATCAAAATCCTCAAGAATACCAAGCTTATCATGATATATTCCGAGAGTATCAGTTACAGCAATCTTGATATCAAGAATTCCACGTGCAATTAAGGTAGCAAGTAATTGTAATTTGGCATCATCAAATACTTCTATTTCTTTCATAAAATCACGAGTAAAGGATGACTTTATAACCTTCTCTCTTGCTTCATATCCGGTAGTGATTGCCTGAACATCTTCTTCGGTAAGATTCGGACTTGCAATTAATTGTATCTTGCCATTGTTTCTCGCCAATGCAACTATTCCATCCACAATGGGCTGTAAAACCGACGAGGAGAAAAAACCTACACTTCGTTTATAATTTTTGGTACATTTTAAAACAGGAGTCAAAAAAGCTTTGGCTATATTTTCTTGACCCACACTTACATAACTTCGTTTAATATCTAATTCCCGGTAATTCATATCAAATCCTCATCTAAGTCTAATTCAATATAATCCGATATCAAATCGTCTATATTGTCCAAATCATCTGCCTGTGTAATTGTCGCAGTCGTATCTACAGAAACACCTTGATATCTCTGTGTATCCAACTTTCCACTTGGAGCAATTATAGGAACAGACAACTTAAACTGATTCGATGTTGTTCCAACCACTAAAGAATTGCTCCATTTGTTAACCACGCTGTAAATTAGCCATTCCGTCCATGGTACATTGATTTTGGGAAGATTATATATGCACTCAAGTGATGTTACAAGCACCGTATCAGTAACTTCGCTTTCCAAAATAGATATTACATCATTGGCAACATCATCATTTATTCCGATATGCTCAATAGTAGCAAATGTATTTCTATTCACAAGAAGATGGGTGTCGTTGAAATTATTAAGCAATTCAAGTATAGAATAAATCTCGTAATGGTTTTCTTTTGCAAAAGAGGTGATTTCGGATATTGCTATTTCTTCGCTATTTATTATTAAATCTTGTAACTGTTCTTCGGGATCTCCAATTTCGACACCAATATTTGCAACAAAAGGTCTCTTGAATTGATATTGTTCCCTAAACAGATACTCGAGCACCGAGAATAAACTGGTAGGAAAATGTATAAAAAGCTTATGTAAAAGATCTGAATCGTCGTGTGCTATATAGTCATACAATTCTTTGTAATGTTTTACTTTGTCATCCGAAACAAACTTTTTTAAAACTCTTGCAAAATACATTTTGTCTGAATCCGAAAGGTTCAACATACTACCGTGAATATATTTACCAAAGAGATTAATGATGTTTGTGTCATCTGTAGCAAAAGATATAACTATTTCCGTTACACCGGGAAAAGCTCTCTTGATATCTTCTTTCGTAATGGGATAAGAGAACTGTTTAATATATTGAATAATCTCGACATACACAGAGGTAACAGATTCGTCTTTTGATATATAATCTCGCCTGAATACGAACTCAGAACCATATAACTCACGCAATATACCCTGTAAATAGTATTTATTGTCAATGCCGAATTTGAGTAATTCATCTTCGAAAACACTAAACAAGGTATTGGTCATAAAAATTACAGAAGAACTCTCAACAATATATCGGTGTATTTTTTCTGCCAGTTCTTTCGAGATATATGATTCTTTCTTGGGACGATATTTACCCCTGCCGCAAAGAATACCTATATCAGAAAGACGCGCAGATATTGCTCGGCTCTTTTCGGGAAGATTCTTGCATCCATACTCTTCAACTGCAACATATCTGAATACTTGGAGCTCTTTCTCATTATAAATGTCAATTCCATTTGGATAATATTTTTCTAGTATTTCAGTATAAATAGCGGTCAGAGAAAGGTGTGAACGATGATATGTAGAGCCGTCCTTTTGGAATTCTTCACATAAAGCTTTTTCTAATAATTCTCTCGGAATATTTTGTTCTTCAACAGCTTCTGATATAATAGCTTCATATTTCTTTTCATCAAAAGAATCCGGCAAAGATTCAACAATTCTTCCTATGACAGCAGAGATGGATTCATCACCCATAACAAAAACATCGAGTTGAGAATCATAATAGTAGGAGGGACTGTCAGAAGTACGAAGCAAAAAGACCATTTCAGAATATTTATCATCAAAATATTCACTTAGTTCTGATGCAGAAAGAACAGTATCTCCGTTACGTTCCGCAGAAATCTTGGATAGAATATGAGCCTTACCCTGCCAAAAATTAAAGATTCTTTTAGCTTTTGCCTCAATTTGACGAACTCTTTCACGCGTGACACCCATTTTGTCGCCGACGCTACCCAACGTTTCTCCGGAGGCTCGTCCTAAAATAACAGATTTAATACTTTTGGATTTACCATAAAGCGTTTGAAACAAATCCTCAATTTCTTCTTTTATGTCAAATGTGCACCATTTAAAAAAATTCAATAATAAGGCAAAATCTGTTACAGACTCTGAAACCTTTTCAGAAACAAAACTATTTATAGTAGCAGTTGGATTGTTCTCTAAGCCATAAATATCATAAAGAATTTTGCGTTGTTCATCATCGTTTGTAAAAGCGTTGATGTATCCGGAAACACTGTTTTTCCTTCGCCATACTGGTATAACCGCAAGATACTCATTAATTTTATTAATCCTGCATTCACGTTCATGTTGATCTTTTATAAGTGGCTTGAGAAGTTCCAACAACGGAAGAATATCGTTCGGAGAGTTATAGCAGGCGCGTGCCAAATCAGCACCCAATACTTCAACTGCACTTTTGTATTTTTCAACAATAATCAATTCTTCTGTTGAAATATTCAATTCTTCGCAAAAAGAAAAATCCTGATTTAGTATGTTTTCAATATTGCTGGATATGATTTCGGGAATATAATTTGCAACTTTTTGTTTTTCATTCGTAGGGTTTAATTCGGTGGTTTTATTGGAAAGTTCTGACAAGTATTTACAAGTTTCATCATAACACTTTTTACCTGCACCACGAAGTTTGATAAACTCATCAACTTTCATTCTGTAAAGATCTGCTATGGTATTTACGCCACTATGCATCAATAGATTTGTTACACGAACGGAAATAGGAAGAGATTGTACACTCACATCCTCAACGCTCGACAGATCAACTGGGTAAAGATCCCAGAAAGTTGTATCTGATATTAAATTGTCGGCAGTCTTTTTTGAGGTTTTGAGATTTTCTATCATTATGAATCTTCCTTAAAATTGAGTACTTGACTTAAATTATACCACACTTATTGTCAATTATCAAGCGTGGCTGTCGATAAATGTCTACTTATGCGAGTAAGTTATTTACAAAGATCTATATATGCTTTACGTACAATTTGAGCCATTAATTGACGGCGCTTTTCAAGAAATTCAAGATATTCCATATTTTCAAAGTTTTCAGGCAAAGCGTTTTGTTCGCACGCTTTTTTATAACCTTCATCTCCGAGTTTTTGACGATAAACATTTACATACTCAGCAGGAGGCTTGTCAGAAATATCAATATTGGTGGCATAGTCCAAGTATGTAAAGTTAGCAAGTTGATTACGATCACGGTCATTAGTATAACCAATCTGTTCCAAATGGTGTTTCGGGAATATGTGATGCTTATCAATAGCATTTTTCGTTCCGCTTGATCCGATAATAAAATATTTAGAAACAGGGGTATTACTGAACAACATCGGGTTGTTCAAAACGATTTGTGCAGCTATATAACCGTTCCAAGCGGGAGAAATTGCGGCAGCACTGTTAAGTTCACTGGGAAGGGTGAGATTGAAGTAATCGTCAGTAAATCTTGTAGAAATAACTCTGTCTATATATGCAATAAATTCTTCAGCAGAATTAACATCTCTTAAATCAGCAAACTGATTTTCAACTTCACTTTCTGTAGAACCGGTGTAAAAATATGTAATGGTGCTCATAAAGAACCATTTGCTAATACATTTTCTTAAGTTGATTGCGTCAAGTTTGTAATCATATTTAGCTATAAGATACAGCACATAAGAGAAAACAACAGCGTTAGAAGACGCAATAAGTTTGTTGCTAATATAGCCGGCTTCTCCGACAATGTTGATAAATCCGTGCCAATTATTAAGATTCATAACTTTGTCCAAAGCATCCTTAAATTTGTCGAGGTTAGCTTGACGTTCTTCTGCAGAAAATTTTCCTGTTTTAAGATTTTTACCACGCAACAGCATATACGCATAACGTAATCTTGCACGTCTGAAACCAACACCTACCGCCATTCGAATCAAATGGGAGGGTTCAACTGCTAACAGCGTATTATAAGAAGTATTTTCTGCCGGAATTCTTGATTTTTCGGAAAACTCGTTTATTCTATCACTCGTTTCATTTTCGTAAACAGAAATCAATGTTTGAATAAAGTTGTTTTCTGTTAATTTCTGACCTCCGGAGTTTACTCTTACAAAAATATCAGCAACAGCTTCTTCGTCAGCATTATATTGAATTTCCAGAGTTGGAAGTGAAAAATCTGAAAGATTGAGCAATGCATTTATGTTGTTTTCTACAGTAATTTCTTCGTCTTCGGTCAGTTCTGGAAGATTCTTTTTCGCTCTACCTTCATTAGCTTCTTTAATGAATTTTCGGCGAAGCGAAATAATGTTGTTTTCTTCTTTTGCAAGAAATACCTCACTTATTCGAGAAATCCATTCTGTATCTCGCTCATATGCTGGAGTCCACACTGCAAATTCTCGTGTTAAAGGGTTGAACGATATTTTTATTTCTTTGTCCGCAAAATTTTTATCTTTGACAACAACCCCATACATTGCAGCAACAAGAGCGGTCAACCGTTGTTGGCCATCTATAACTAATTCTTTAGGTTCGTCATGAATTTTTTCGTTTTTACCGATAACATTTTTCTTTGTTTCATAATCAGCCGGCGATTCCCAAATCATAACATATCCGATAGGGTAACCCTTCATCATAGAATCAAAAAGATCTCTTACTTTATTATCTGCCCACACAAAAGGTCTTTGTAAGTCCGGCAAACCTATTCTGCCTATTCGTACTCCTCTGACCAAGTCATCAACTTTACTAGGTATATTTTTGAATAATTCCGCACCCATTTTTATTCTCCTATCCTGTTATTACTATACGCTTCCTTCAACCTATCAATCGCCAACTCTGGACTCATTGTATGGTACATAAGATAAACCACATTCATAGTTTTAGCCGGAGCTTGTTTATAAATTTCTTTACTGCTTTCGCCGGTATAATAGTTCCAATAGCGATAAATGTATCCGATCCAATAAAGTGCTTCCTTATCGTAGATTTCACCGTTTTTTGTAAGCTTCTCACCGAACTCATCCTCCATACGTGAAAGAATATACGCTTTGCCTGCCCATTGCACGTGGTGGAATTCTTTGTCCATATCGGCAGATACCTGAGTGGTCATATACACCTTGATGAAAGCTTCACTGCTATATCCTCGCTCTGCCGCAAGTTCAAACAGTTGACCTTGTGTATCACATAAAGTGAGTTGTAACGACTTACACATATCATTCACCTTTCAAAATCTCGTCAAAGAATTCACTTTCACAACGGTAGTTAATTTCAGTTTTTTCTTTTCTTCTTTCTGAACTCATATCTTTGAAATGCGAAAATCCCTGGTTGTAAAGTGGTTCTTCTCCAACGCTTTTATATGAGATCACTATAGGAATGTCCTTGATTGTCATAATTTTTCTCTTAATAAAAAGATACTCTAGTGCTCAGTAATTATACTACAATTGATGTCCTATAAAACGGACTGTTACTCTCTAAAATAGTCAGAATTGATTTTATATATATTAAATGTCTTGACACTTTCAACGCCAATTCCATATTTAACCATATAATCAGCTAATAACTCGCCATCAATAAGTTTCACGCTTTTTTGCTGTTGCTGAGTTCCAAAAGTCAAAGCTTCTTTTGTGTATGATGAGGTTGTAATAAATACGCCCTTCTGAATATGACCCATTGCACCAATGAATGCTTGCAATTCTTTTCTGCCGACTTTATTTGTGCTTGAATTACGCTTAGCTTGTATGTAAATGAGGTCTAATCCTAATTTATCTTCGCTGATAATACCATCAATTCCATTGTCATGCGAACCGCCAGTCACAATTCCTGAATTTTTGTCATACCCGTAACCCATTTTTAACAACAATTCCACAACCAGTTATTCGAAAAAATCGGGGTGATTTGACATAATGTTATCCAGCAACTGTTGTTTTATCTGATGTAGATGCTCATCCAGAGCATTAACAATCTTTTCTTCTGGTAAAAAGTCTGTATTATCATCGTCTATATTTGTAGATTGATTTGTGGTTTTCTTAAATTTGTCGCTGTCGCTTACAATAAACTTAAGCTTTTTCCCATCTTTTCCCGAAATCGCAAAGTGTTTAACTGGATATGCAGTAGGAAACTCAAGACCAATACAATGACGTCTGATTTCACCGTTGACAACACCAACGGGATTTTTTGCACCAAACTTATATAGATTTTTATCAATTATCCTCTGATAAATATCAGCAGAAGATAAACCATCGGGCTCATCTTTTAAAACTTCTTTAATTGCTTCGATTATTGTCATAGGGTTCTCCTTCTTTCGCAAACACCCATATATCTACAAATTTCGCGCCAATGGGTATATGACCTATGACATGAGGAATAGATATATGTGGCATAATTAAATTAATTCTTTTTTCTCAAACCAAAACTTCCCACTTACCGTAGCGTTTACCACTTTCACGGTGGATATAGTTTTTATTCTGCAGCGATTTCATAATTCGCTTAATTGTTGCAATAGATTTTCCGGTTACTTCAACGAGCTCTTGCTGTTTCATCGTCGGGTTCTTTGCAACCAATTCTAAAACGGCAAGTTCTTCTAAAGTACAGTCTAAAGTATCAAATTGATACTTTGGAACTTTAGAATTGATACTTTGGGAAGCATTTACATCCACAAAATCAACGTGCATATAGCGGTTCTTCAGCTCGTGGTTCGTGCCGAGCAAAAGATTTTCGAAAAACAATTCCAGAAATTTTGTGGTGGAATGAATCCCTTTTTGCAAATCGTTATAGTTAGCACGAACGAGTGCGTTGCGGAAATACCAAGAGTTTTCACGGAACGCATCGTTATTGACACGGAAACCGAAGGTTTTCATATATTTAATCATAAACACGGCGGTGGCTCTTGTATTGCCCTCGCCGAAGGGATGAATCTGCCAAATGTCCGATGCAAATTTAGCAAGGTGCTTTACCGATGCTTCAACCGACAGCCCCTCATATGAGAACTGCTTTTCGGTGGCAAAATCATAATCCAAGGTATCTTTTATGCTGTTGAAATCAGCATAGATAACCGTTTCGCCATTCAGTACCCATTCCTTTTTGGAAATGTTATACTGACGAATCTTACCGGCGTGGTCAAATACACCCTCAAACAATCTGCGGTGAATGGTAATCCACTCGGCAGGAGAAAACTGAAACGCTTTTTCGCCTAAAAGCTTGGTTATTCTTGCAGAAACAATATCCGCTTCTTTGGTGTTATCTTCAGCTTCGGTGCGGGTACTTCTCTGCTCATAATAGCTGTAAATACGCTTTTGAGCTTCATCTATGGTGATTTTACCCTCGATGTGATCCTTTGCAGTATCAAGCAAATATTCAGACGTGTTGAGTCCGTCAACCGCCTGCAAACCAATAGCAGTTTGCCAAGCTTCACTTTTTTCGGCTCTTTCAGGTTCGCCTTGCTTTATATATTCTTCAAGTTCAAATTGCCAATTCTTATCGGGCATATTTGCACCTCATTTCGCTATCATATCTATTATTCATTATCCAAAACCCTAAAATAATCATCATATCTCTCGCTGACATACTCAGCAACGAGATTTATCATCGGTTCAGGATCGTTATCTCTGTAGAATGAATCAAATGCGTTATAATACCGCTTTCGGTCGGCAAATTTTACGTTGATTGCCGGATAACCGTGTCTTATAAGCTCAAGATTCATAATCAAGCGGCCTGTTCTTCCGTTACCGTCAACAAAGGGGTGAATGCCCTCGAATTCAAGATGGAACAACGCAATACGCTCAATGGTGCTCATTTCTGCCTTGCGTTCTTCGTTTTTTAAGAGCAGTTCAGTCATTTTGGGTTCAATCAAATAGGGCTGCACCGGCTCTGTAAAAGCTCCCATAATACGCACGGGAATGCGGCGATACACACCCTTATCCTCTGGCTGATTCATCAACACAAGGGAATGAATGGCTTTTATGGCTGACTCGTTTAACGGCACATCCTTAGTAGCAATGTCCGTAACATACAGAAAAGCATCACGGTGTCCGACTGCTTCAAGGTGGTCTTTCAGCGGCTTTTGATCGACAGTCATTCCTTCAAGAACCATTGCGGTTTCCTTCAAGGTAAGCGTGTTTCCTTCGATTGCGTTTGAGTTATAAGTATACTCTATCATAAACTCTTGGCGGAGACGGTTTAACTCACCCTGTGTAAGAGGACGCATTGCATTAAGACGTTCTTTTTTGTATTCTATTTCTGCAATTATATTAGTCTTTGACAATCTGCCGTCCATGGGCTTAACTGCCGTTTCGGGAATCATATAGAGTTTTCCCTTGCGTATAACGCCCTCCACCTTGCCTTCGGCACACAATGTACGCACACGGCGAGGTGAAATTCCCCATTTTTCAGCAGCTTTTGATACCTTAATATATTCCATTAGAGTTGCCTCCTCAGTTAATACAATACTACAAAATACATTATACACCATTTTGGGAATATTGTCAAGGTTGACTGAAAATGTTTACAACTGTTTTGTTCCCCAAATTGAATTTAAGGGAAGAATGTTTGTACAAGTGAATTGATTTTTGTATTTTGACACTGTTGTAGCATTCATGATAATTGCTAC
Source organism: Clostridia bacterium (assembly GCA_045545475.1). GTDB lineage: Bacteria > Bacillota > Clostridia > CAKSNL01 > HGM11501 > HGM11501. Next base: position 120,391 of record JAZQAZ010000010.1, read on the forward strand.
AGCGTAGCACCAAATATAATGAAGAAAAGCCTTGAATGTAATAACTTTCAGGGCATTTCTTATGGTCTAGAGGTGGAGCTATGAAGTGAAAATTTAATATCAAAATTACAACTTTGTGATAATTTATAATGTCGTACAGCTCCACCTCTGAGCCCTTGCAATTACTGGCTTTAACGGTGTTTGCCGAGGTATGCATCGCGCCTGCTCTTAGAGGTGGAGCGATTGACTTTTTTGATGGTAATATTCTTGAATCTATATTGAATTTGTAAATTCTATTTGCCAAAAACGAAAAACTATTGATTTTGACAAGTAAAATTAGAGCACCAAAACAGTGGCTCTGATTAAAGTCTTTTTTCGTTTTCGAAAAGTCTGAATATTTCTACCCAAATGGTATAATATATTCATTGATTTTTATCCGGGAGGAGAAAATGTTGAATATATACGGATATGTAAGGGTTTCTGCAGTGGACCAAAACGAAGCAAGACAGCTTCTTGAAATGCGGAGACTTGGAATAAAGTCAGAAAATATTTTTATAGATAAACAATCCGGCAAGGACTTTAACAGACCTGAGTATTTAAGACTGATAAAACTGTTGAAAAAAGGAGATTTACTGTATGTAAAAGCGATAGACAGACTAGGCAGGAATTACAAGGAAATTCAAGACCAATGGCGAATTATTACAAAAGAAATGGAGGTTGACATTGTTGTTATAGATATGCCTTTGCTTGACACAAGAGTATATAAGGATTTGATGGGTACATTCATTGCTGATCTTGTCCTTCAGGTACTTTCGTTTGTTGCACAGAATGAGCGTGAAAACATCAAAAAACGTCAGGAAGAAGGCATAAAAGCAGCAAAGCTCCGAGGTGTAATATTTGGACGTCCTGTAAAAGTGCCCCCGGATGACTTTGCACACATAGTCGGAAGATGGGAAAGCGGTCAGATTTCAGCACAGGATGCAGCACGGCTCAGTGATATGAGTATAGCCACATTTTATAGACGGCTTCGAGAGTTTCGAGACAATAAAAAATCACTATCAAAAGGTACACATTTTGATAGTGATTTTTTTTGCTTTCTTTTAGGTTCAAATGGCTCAAACCCCTTGAATTTACTAGAATATTATATCAAAAAACTCAATTTTTGTCAATGAAACCAAGTGATAATTTACAAATAAGGATTTTTACAGGTTTTATCAATTAGTGTACCTTTTGGTAAACCTATATGGAGGTGAGAACATTCGGGAATGAATAAATCAAAAATTCGGTGTACTTTTGCCGGGCACAGTGAGATTCATAACTCAAATCTTGTTGAAGAAATAAAGGCTACTGCAAAAGAATTGATTATCGAAAATGGTGTTAATGAGTTCTGGGTAGGTCATTACGGTGACTTTGATCATTATGCCGCAAAAGCAGTAAGGGAACTCAAGCGGGAGTATGACATAGAGCTTGTACTTGTAATTCCATATCTTACAAAGGAAATCGAAGAATACAAAGAAGACTATTATAAAAATTTTGATGCGATAATTATGGCAGACATACCCCAAACAACACCTACAAAATTAAGAATTATAAAAGCAAATCAGTATATGGTAAATGAGTCTGACTACTTGATTTGCTATGTGAAAAATACTTGGGGAGGAGCTGCGAAGACATTAGAATATGCAAGTCGTAAGAAAAAAACAATTTACAACTTAGGATAAATGACATGTATAGCAAATTAAAAAAATACAAAAGCACCCACTTTTTTAACTCCTGCCATTGAAAGTAGTAAAAGCATATGTTAAAATGTCAATGTAAAAATGGTAAGCAGTTAAAATGGTAAGCAGTTAAGCAGGTATTGGTATGTGCATCCTTGGGATAGGTGTGTGCATTTATACTTGCTTGTTATTTTTTTGAAGGAAAACTAAATAGTTTTCGGGGAACTGATTGCATATTAACTTGCAGAATCACATATTTTCTTAAAATATTTTTCTGAAAAATACCCTTTATTTTTTCTCCTGGTCTTGTTTTGAGAAAAATAATGTGGTAAACTATGTGTGTAAAAATGGTAAGCAGTTAAAACGGTAAGCAGTTAAGCAGGTATTGGCGTATGCCTTTTCTTAGGATAGGTGTGTGCATTTATACTTGCTTTTTCTCATTTTTTACGGAAAACAAACTTTTTAGCAGAATAAAAAAATTTATACCTTCAATTTTAGCTCCACCGCTACCAATTAGTATTTACATATGCTAAAATAGCACTGTAAAAATGGTAAGCAGTTAAAACGGTAAGCAGTTTAGATGGTTTTTAAGGGTAACAAATTTACTCACAAAACCGTCGGGGTTTTTGTCAAACCTTGTAAGAAGACGAGGGTACACATAAGCCTTTCCGACGGGAGAAGTATGCCCAAACGCCTTTTTTAAGGTGTTCGGCACAACAAATTATTTCAAGTCAAAACAAACGATTTTTGTATTAAGAAAAAACAATTTACAAATTTATATTTAATTTAGCGCCACCTCTACTCAAGAGGGTTTACATATGTTAAAATAACAGTGTAAAGATGGTAAGCAGTTAAAATTGTAAGCAGTTGCGGTAACTTTAGTTACTGATAGTTTTTTCAGGAGATTAACCATAAGTTCTTGTGAACCTTTACAAGTCGTAAAGAGTACACCAAAACTTTTATTACAGGAGATATTGTCTGAATACTCATTGAGTGTTCGGCAAGTAAACGGTATGACTGAAGAGCGATTATGCTCATTTGCAGTCTGTGGAGTGGTAAAGCTACGGGATAACTATGTCCTGAAGCTCTATCTAAAAATTAAATATTACGGAAACAAAAAGAATGTAGATTTAGCCTTAAATGGCTTATTTCTGCATTCTTTTTTTATCTAAATATCGAATGGAAACCAAAACTTTTGAAGAGTTCTATCGGCACATCCAGCCCTGCTCGGCAGGAATGTGTACGGACAAAATTTTGTGGAACAACGAAAATGAAATGTGCAAGCTTTTAACGGTTTTCCTTGCACAGCAAAGTCGGGCGAAAAAGAGCCTCACTTTGTTACTTAAAATCCAGGATGTGAGCAGACATCCGGACACAGTAGCGGCTGTGAAAACACATTCATATGTCACCGCTTATGGCATATTTCAGCATCGGCATTTTATGCACCTGAGTTTAGCAGGTTGATGCTACCGCCGGATTTTTAAGTCCAAATAACAAAATAGCGGTAATATTACTAACCTGGCAGTTAGCTTCATACTAAAGGGAGACAGAGATTAAAAAAGCACACGAAAGTGCCGTAAATATGCTGTTTTCCATTAAGTCAAACAAGGAAATACAGAGGTAACAGATACAAAAAGCTCAGTGCCATAGCTATGCCCTTGCGAAAGAAAGGGATTAAAATGAAAACTGCAATATACAAGAATTTAGAAGTTCAGTACAACAAGTTGTTCCGTCACCTGAAAGTTGGCAGTTTCAAAACGAGAGAGCGTTACGGCAAGGCGTTCAAACGCTTTATGGTATTTCTGGCAAAAGAGTACCGATTGCAAAAGCTTTGCAACATTTCCGAAAAGCATATACTTGCATACGTTTCGTATATGCAAAAGAAAGGTCTGTCAGCTTCGACCATCAAGACCGAGCTTGCCGCCATTCGTTTCTTCCACGACAATATGCCGTACACGAGAAGCACATTGCCGAGCAATGAGGACTTAGACCTCAAAAAGCGTACCTTTGGTGGTGCGGACAGAACCTGGACTTCTCCGGAATTTAACCATATGCTCATTGCCGCAATTGATAACAAGGATTATCAGGCGATTCTGTGCCTTGCGAGATACGCTGGTCTTCGCTTGGAGGAATGCTTCCGCATCGACACCAATGATGCAAAAAACGCCCTTGATACAGGCAATCTGCTTGTCAAGGGCAAGGGTGGACTTTGGAGATATGTACCTATCAATGAGTCTATCAGAATTACATTCCGTGATATGTTAAAGATAACTCCCATTGGAGAAAAACTGTTTGTGCGACCTTACGACAAGACGCATCTTGCAATGAAAAGACTGCAATGCTTTATTGCGTATCACAGAAAAAGATTTACTGAAAACACAATTACTTTCCACGGACTTCGACACACCTTTGCACATGAGCAGTACAACAAGTTCATTGAACAAGGTTACTCTGACTTTATGGCTCGTAAAAAGGTATCGGAGCTACTCGGGCATCACCGTGATGATGTAACGAGAATTTATTTGTCGGGCGGTGATGATGTATGACCAAAAAGAAAAATCTTTATACAAAAATGCTCAAAGATTACCCCGATGTATTAAACGTAAATCAAATGTGCAAGGCTTTGGGAGGAATCAGCACAAAGACGGGCTACAAGCTTCTTAAAGAAAAGAAGATTGAAAGCATAAAGGTCGGTCGGGAATATAAGATAGCCAAAATAAATTTGATAGATTTCATCACAAATAACGGCTAAAATCTTTACAAAAGCACCTGCTTTTGGTATAATAATTAAATAATAGCAGGTGCTTTACTTCCCGAAAGGAGGATTTATTTAAAGGAGGTAAAACACTATGAAAAGAAAAGATATAAATGTCTATATAAGAGACAAAAAAGGTTATTACTATGCTGTTATAGTTTATAAAAATGCACAAGGCAAGCGAAAAGAAAAGTGGTTTCCGACTAAATTGCAGATTCGCGGTAACAAGAAAAAAGCAGAAGCGATTGCAGATCAGATCCTTGAAGAATTTGAAATTCCTGCCGAGGATTTGTGTTTGAAAGAGAAGAGTACAAAGCTTGGCAAGAATTGTATTGCAAATGCTACGCTTGACGATTTGACACAATCTCAGGTTGCAAATTTGTTGTTCTCGGATTACATCATAAAGTATTTGCCGCTGACGAGAAAAAGGCGAAGAAAGATTGAAGACACTACATATTCAGGCTATGAGGCAAACGTAAAAAGCGTTGTCGCTCCTTATTTTGCAAAGAAAAAGATTAAGCTTAAGGATCTGACGGCAAAAGACATTCAGGACTTTTACGACAAGCAACTTGAACGTGTAAAACCAAACTCGGTTATTCGATACCACGCAATCATAAGACTTTCTCTGTGCCACGCAAGAAAGATGCGATACATCAAGGAAAATCCCATTGAAGAGGTGGAAAAGCCCGAGAAGAATCAGTTTATCGGCAAATTCTATACGGCTGAAGAACTTACCAAACTTATAGAGTTAGCCAAAGGCACAAAGCTTGAAATTCCCGTTATTATGGGCGGTTTTTACGGACTTCGCAGAAGTGAGGTTGTGGGATTGAGATGGTCGGCAATAGACTTTGAGAACAACATATTTTACATCAATCACACGGTAACAACTCCGCAAATTGACGGTGTAACCAAAATTGTTGCAAAGGACAGAGCAAAGACTAAATCAAGTTTGAGAGCCTTACCACTTGGCAAAGATGTTAAAGAAATACTTCTTTGCAAAAAGCAACAGCAGGAAGAGTACCGCAAGAAGTTCAAAAGCTCTTATAACAAGAAATGGCTTGATTATGTGATGGTTGATGAATTAGGTGATTTAATTACACCCGATTACATTACCGGAGCATTCAAAAGCTTTTTGGCAAAACATGAGCTTCGTGAGATACGCTTCCACGATCTTCGTCACACCTGTGCTTCGTTGCTTCTTAACAAAGGCAAGCACGAGGGAATAACGCTTAAAGACATTCAGGTATGGCTTGGACACAGCGACTTTTCGACTACTGCGAATACATATTCACATCTTGATGCAACGTCAAAAGGATTTTCGCTAAGTGCGTTAGAGAAGGCTATAACATTCTAAAATGAAAAAAGTAACCTATACTTTTTCACTATTCACTATTACTTATTACTTCCGCCAAAATCGACAGTAAGAGAGTAGTGAAAAGTGAAGAGGTAAAAAGTAAAATCGACAGGGCTCTCTGTCGAACCCTGTCGATTTTGGCGGAGAAGGTGGGATTCGAACCCACGTGCCGGAATTACCGACAAACTGATTTCGAGTCAGCCCCGTTATGACCGCTTCGATACTTCTCCATATATGTTTAACAGTTATCCAAAAAAGCAAATCTTTGGGAACTTTCTTTGGGAACTGCTAAAATCTTAAATATTCAGTTTTTCAAAAAATCAAGCTATACAGCGGATTTAGGGCACTTTTTGAAGAGGATATTTCCGAAAAGCTTACCTCATTTCGAGTGTGCTCCGTTATGTCCTTTTGCGGTGCCCGGGAAAATTTCACACCTTGTGTTTATTTTTCCGACCGCGGCAGCTCCTTATTGCTCGCTGAATCTGCCACAGGCAGTGCTCGCAAACGTCACCACTTCGATACGTATATAATATTGACTGCTTTTTTGCAACTGTTATTTATAATACCACAGAAACCTTTTTGTGTCAATAAAAATCTGGCTTACAATTTAAAAATCCTATTGAAAAAGAAATACTTTTGTGGTAATATAAAAACATTGACAAAAAATAAAATCGAGGAAGTGAACTATCTTGGCAAAAGGAAAATTCCAGATAGATATGAGCAAGGGATCAATATTTAAAAATATTGTGTTTTTCGCATTTCCATTGATGCTTACAAGCCTTCTTCAGCTTTTCTACAACGCAGCTGACCTTGTAATTGTAAGCCGTTTCGCCGGCTCTAACGCTATGGCATCTGTCGGAGCTACAAGTTCTGTTACCAATCTTTTAATCAATCTATTTATCGGTCTTTCTATGGGAGCCGGGGTAATTGTTTCCAGAAAATTCGGAGCGCAGGATAAAGAAGGAATCAAACGCTCAGTTCATACTGCCATGCTTCTTGGTATAACTGTCGGAATTCTGGCAGGCATTCTCGGAATATTTATTTCGGAGCCTATATTAAAGCTTATGGGAATTCCGGAAGGCGAAGTTATGGACGGTGCGGTTCTATATATGAAAATACTCTTTATCGGTGTTCCGGCATCTCTTGCTTACAATTTTGGAGCATCAATATTGAGAGCGGTGGGGGATACACGCCGTCCCTTATACATACTGGCAAGTGCCGGAATTATCAATGTAATATTAAATCTTGTGCTTGTTATTTTTTTTCATCTTGACGTTGCCGGCGTTGCAATCGCAACGGCAGTATCAAACTATGTATCAGTTATTGCTGTCTTCTATATTTTGACTCATACCAAAGATGATATAAAAATAGAAATCAAAAAGCTTAAATTCCATAAGCATGAGCTTAAAGAAATTCTCAGGATTGGCCTTCCTGCCGGAGTGCAGTCTTCATTTTTCAGCCTTTCAAACACCGTTATACAGTCATCTGTAAACAGCTTTGGTGAAGCGGCAATTGCAGGAAATGCTGCAGGCGGAAATATCGAAGGCTTTGTGTATGTGGCCATGAATGCCTTTTATCAGGCAACGCTTACAGGCGTAAGCCAGAATTACGGAGCCCAGGAAGAAAAGCGTATCAATAAAACCATATGGGTTGCACTTTTATGTGTTATAGTGGTCGGAGCAAGTCTTGGTGCACTTACTGTGGTATTTTCAGAGCAGCTTTTAGGTATTTACATAACAGATTCGGCTGAAGCCTTGAACTTTGGTGTAAAGCGAATGTATTTAACCTGTCTGCCTTATTTCCTTTGCGGTATTATGGAGGTTCTGACAGGGGCTTTAAGAGGACTGGGATGCTCAACGACAACAGCTGTTACTTCCTTTATCGGAACCTGCGGATTCCGTATATTCTGGGCGAAATTTGCGGTTGAATATATAGCTGCAAGGGTGCATTTTATAGACAGCTCTATTGATATACTCTACCTTTGCTGGCCCATATCCTGGCTTTTGGTTAGCTTGATGCATTTGGTTACGCTCATTATAATAAAACCTCGTGCAATACGCCGTATGAACGGAGAGTTTATATAAAAAAGGAGCCTCATGCTCCTTTTTATTTTGCTTTTCTGTACATATTGGGAGTTTTCCCGAAATGGTTACGGAATACTTTTGAAAAATAGTTATAGTCATTATATCCCACAAGTCTTGCAATTTCACTTATGGGGAAATCCGTTGAACGCAAAAGCCTTTTTGCTGCAGAAAGCTTCCGCTCGGTTATATAAGCAGAAAGCCCCTTTTTAGTTTCTTCGGAAAATTTCTGGTATAAACTGCTACGGCTCATATTTAAGTGGCGACACAGATTTTCTGTGGTTGCATCGGATAAATTGGAATCTATATAGCGATTAACCTTTTCTGTTAAAAGCTCACCTTTGGGACTTATCATTTCTTTTAATATGATGTAGCTTATGCAGCTTTCCATGATTTTTGCGGCAGCGATGATAGTGTCACTTTCTTTATATTGTACCGATTTAATATACTTTTTGATTTTTTCGCTATCCATATCATAAGAAGCACAAAGGTCGGTTACTGTTTTTAAGAGATTTGTCTTATCGGCAGAATCGGTAATCTGCCCGAACATCATATAACCTATAATGATTCCACTTTCCTTTATAGGTGCAACAGCCTCGGTGAGTCCTGCGTGGCATTTATATATAATAAGTCCGTCCTTTTTACGGCATTCTGTAAAGGAGCGTCTGTCGCTTTCCTCGCACTTTTCATTGGCTTTCGGAAAGCTTCTTACATATTCGCAGAATTTGCAGTAAACATTGGGATATGCAAAAAGGCGGTTACAGTCGGAATCAAAGATGTTAAGCCTTAATCCCGTGAGGGAATGGAAGGACTGCATTATTTCTTTAAGACGGTCTAAATCATAATTGAAAGCCATATGACACCTCGGACAAATTTACTTATTTTTGGACATATTTTACTATCATTATAACACAATCGGTGATAAAATCAAGATATAAATAATTGAAAGGATGATTTTTTATGAAAAAGAAAGAAATGTGTTTTGCCCTTTATTTCGGTAACAGAGGATTTTTCCCCGAAACACTCATTGCATCTGCAAGAAGCGAGATGATTGAGGCTGTTACAAAGGCAGGTTATAAGTATATAATTGCACCTGAAGATATGACACGCTACGGTGCTGTTGAAACTAAGGATGAAGGTATTAAATATGCCGCTTGGCTTAAGAGTCACGAAGGCGAATATGACGGCGTTATTATGTCGCTTCCCAACTTCAGCGATGAAAACGGTGCAATTGCGGCATTAAAGGATGCCGGAAAGCCAATCTTAATTCAGGCATATCCCGACGAAATCGGAAAGATGGACTTTGAACACAGAAGAGACTCCTACTGCGGAAAGTTTTCCATCTGCGATGTATTCCATCAGTACAGAGTTCCCTTCACGGTGCTTGAGCCCCACGTTGTTCACCCCTTAACAGAGGATTTTGCAAAGAACCTTTATGACTTTGCGGCAATCTGCCGTGTGGCTAACGGAATGAAGGAATTTACAATAGGTATCATCGGTGCAAGAACAACTAAGTTCAAGACCGTAAGATACGATGAAATCACACTTCAGAAATACGGCATCACCTGCGATACATATGACCTTTCCGAGCTTTTCTACAGAGTTGAAAAGATGGAAAGAGACGAAAGAGTTATCACAAAAGAAAAGGTACTTTGCGACTATACCGACTTTTCAAGAGTTCCTGCCGACAAGCTTACAACCCTTGCAAAGGTATCTCTTGCGATTGACGATATGATGGCAGACTATCACTTGGATGCAATTACACTCCGTTGTTGGGAAGAAATGCAGACAGTACTTGGCGTTGCTCCCTGCGTACTCTTAAGTGAGCTTAACGACAGAGGAATTGTTGCATCCTGCGAAATCGACCTTTGCTCTGCAATTAATATGTACTCTATGCAGCTTGCATCAGAGGAAAGCACAGCCTGCGTTGACTGGAACAACAATTATGGCGACGATAAGAATAAGGTTATTTTATTCCATTGCGGTCCCATTGCTCAGAGCCTTATGGAAGGTAAGGGTGTAGTAACGGACCACAAGATGTTTGCAAAAACCAATCCCGGATGCGGATGGGGAAGCAACGAAGGCAGAATTGCGGCCTTTGAAATGACCTACTCCAACTGTAAGACAGAAGATGGAAAGCTTACTTTCTATGCCGATGAAGGAAGATTTACGGGCGAGCCCATTGAAGCTGAATTTTTCGGATGCGGTGGTGTAGCAGAAATCCGCGACCTTCAGAGAAAGCTTATAAAGCTTGCAAAGGAAGGCTACCGTCACCATACCGCAGTAGGTAAGGGCAAGATGGCTTCTGTGCTTAAGGAAGCATTTACAACATATTTAGGCTACGATGTAATTGAACTTTAATCCCGGAGGTGGCAAAGTTGTACGTTGGCGGACTTGATTTGGGAACAACTGGCTGTAAAATTGTAATTTACGACGATAAGGGTAATTACATAGATAAGTTTTACAGAGAATATAACGTATCAAGACATGGCGGAATGCACGAGCTTGATATGGGAAACATATGGGAATCCGTGGTTGAAATATTAAAAGAGGCATCAAAGTATACACCGCTTGCATCCATCGGTGTCACAAGCTTTGGCGAAACCTTTGCAATGCTTGACGAAAACGATGAAATTATAGCACCCTCCATGCTGTACACAGATCCCAGAGGAAGCGAAGAATGTGAGGAACTTATAAAGGCACTGGGAAAGGATAAAATTTCTGTTAAGGTTGGCTGTATGCCTCATCCCATGTACTCGCTTCCAAAGCTTATGTGGCTTAAAAAGCATATGAGCGATGTATATAAAAAGGCAAAAAGAGTTCTTCTTGCAGAAGACTTTATCGTTTATAAGCTTACCGGCGTTGCACAGATTGACTATTCTCTTGCGGCAAGGACAATGGCTCTTGACATAAGAGAAAAATGCTGGTGGAACGAGATATTTGAAGCAGCGGGAGTGGATTCTTCCCTTCTTTCAAAGCCGGTTCCGTCAGGAACCGTTGCCGGTGGCATAAAGAAAGATGTCGCTCTTTTAACAGGACTTTCGGAAGAGACCAAGGTTGTAAGTTGCTGTCAGGATCAGATTGCATCTGCAATCGGTGCAGGTGCTTTTACATCAGATGTGGCTGTTGACGGAATAGGAACGGTTGAGTGTGTCACCATTATTATGGATGAAGCACCCGCTGACGCTGAATTTTATGCAGCAGGCTACTCTGTTGTTCCTCATATCGGCGATAAATATGCCTGCTACGTTTTATCTTATGCAGGCGGTGCAACCTTAAAGTGGTTCCGGGACACCTTTGCGGAAAAGGAAAAGGAAGATGCGGAGAAAAAGGGAGAAAACGTATATAAAAATCTTGACGATGCAATGCCTGCTGAGCCGACGGAAATTCTTGTGATGCCTTATTTTGCAGGTGCGGCAACGCCCTATATGGATACAGAGGCGAAGGCAAGCTTTATAGGGCTTACTTTCGAACATACAAAGCTTGATATTTACAGAGCTTTAATGGAAGGAACATCCTATGAAATCGCTCTTAATATGGACGTCATAAGAAAGTTTTTAACAACGCCAAAACACCTTCGTGCAACCGGCGGTGGCGGAGCATCAGACCCCTGGCTTCAGATTAAATCCGACATCTTAGGAGTGGGTATAACGGCTCTTTCGGCCTCGGAGGTTGGCGGTGCGGGAAGTGCAGCACTTGGAGGATTTGCAACCGGCGTATTTTCCGACCTTAAGGAAGCCGTAAGTCTGATGGTTCCTGAGCGAAAGAGTTTCACACCCGGAAGCGAATTTAAGGCGACATACGAAAAGTGCTTCAATAAATATAAAAATTTATATAAGGCTGTAAAAAGCCTGGGAGAATAATATGAATAAGTATTTAGGACATGCGTCGCAAATAAGGGGCGCAGAAGAACATATATTAAAAGGCGGTAAGGGCGACGGAATGCGTCTCCTTAATGTAAGAAACGGAAAAGGCCTTGATATAACTGTCTCGCTTGATCGTGCGGCAGATATTTCACGTCTTTCTTACAAAGGCGTCAACATGGGGTATTTTGCACCCTGCGGATATGTGGCACCTTCCTACTATAACGGGGACTTCTTAAAGTCATTTACAGCGGGCTTTTTCACCACCTGCGGTCTTACAACCGTCGGAACGCCCACACACGATAACGGAGAGGATTTGCCCCTTCACGGAACGATTTCAAACATTCCCGCAGAAAAGGTAAGTTATAAGGAAACGGGTGACGGTCTTGAGCTTTACGCCGAAGTTCCAGAAGCATCTCTTTTCGGCAGAAAGATGACCTTAAAGCGTACATATTTTATTTCCTATGAGAAAAACGAAATTACATTATCTGATGAAATTGTAAACGAAGGGGGAGCGGAAGAGCCGGTAATGGTTTTATACCATTGCAATATGGGTTATCCCTTGCTTTCAGAAAACTCCGAGGTTGTAATTCCAAGTAGTAAAATCCTTCCGAGAAACGAAGATGCGGCAAAGGGGATTTCCGATTCTCTTAAAATGGAAAAGCCTCAGAAAGGTTACGTTGAGCAGTGCTTTTACTATGATGTAAAAGAAAAGGACGGCTTTGCAAATGCGGGAATTTATTCGCCTGATGAAAATGTAGGCGTTGTACTTTCCTTTGATAAAAAAGGCCTTGATTATTTTACAGAATGGAAGATGATGGGCGAAACCGAGTATGTATTGGGACTTGAACCCGGAAACTGCACACCTGACGGAAGAAGTGTTTTAAGAGAAAGAGGCGAGCTTAAATTTTTAGCACCTGGCGAAAGCTATAAAACACTCCTTAAATTTAAGTTCTTTAATGACAGAGGCGACTTTTTAAATAATTTCTGATTATAAGACCCACATAACTTTTGCTATATGGGTCTTATTAAAATAGGAGGCAATTATGGAAATACTTAAGATAAATATGGGAAACGAAGCTTTAAGCTTTGAAACATTGGATAACGGGCAGCTGGTTTTATTGCCCGTTTTTAAAGGATGCAGTATTCCCAATGAAAAAAAACACTATTTCCGCACAACGGAAATTCAGATTACTGGAGATAATCCCGATAATCACAGGGGTGCAAAGTGCTTTCTTATGGGGTGCGGAGAAACTCTTAAATATAAAGAATTAAAAGAGATAAGAAAAGAGGGTGAAACGGAATATATTTTCACTCTTGAAAACGAAAAGATAGAAGTAAAGCTTCATTATGTCATTTTTGACGGAATAAATGTTTTGAGGGCATACAGCGAAATTAAAAATATATCGGATGATGCAATAGGTATTGAATATGCATCGAGCATCGCACTTACGGGACTTGACTTAGGCGGAGAAAAAGATGCCTGCGAGAAAATAAAAATCGGGGTATTTAATAACAGCTGGTGCTGCGAAATGGATTATAAAGAGCATTCCTTAAGAGACCTGGGATTCATAAAGGGCGGCGTTAACAGGCTTTCTTATGCAGGTACCGGTTCATGGGTTACAAAGGAATATCTTCCTCAGGGATTTTTAGCTAACATCGAAGCAAATCGTGCTTTCTTCTGGCAGATAGAATCAAACACTTCCTGGCATCACGAGGTAAGTGAGCATCAGGGATATTACTATTTAAGAGCATCGGGCCCATCGGAACACGACAACGGCTGGTGGAAGGAGCTTCAAAAGGGCGAAAGCTTTACTACGGTTAAGGCGGCAGTCTCCTTTGGTAAAAACTTTGAAGAAACACTTTTTGAGATGACAAAATACAGAAGGAAAATAATAAACCGTCCCGAAAGCGATTTGCATCAGCCTGTAATTTTCAATGACTACTTAAATTGTCTTTGGGCAAACCCCACGACAGAAAGAGAAATGCCTGTAATTGATGCGGCAGCAAAATTGGGTGCGGAAATTTACTGTATGGATGCAGGCTGGTATGCAGACGGAGTATGGTGGGATACGGTAGGTGAGTGGCAGGTTGTTGAAAGAAGATTCCCCGGCGGAATTAAAAAACTCTTCTCCTATATAAAGGAAAAGGGTATGATTCCCGGTATCTGGCTTGAACCTGAAACCATCGGTATAAAAAGCCCGGCACTTTCACGTTTTACCGATGAGGATTTCTTTATACGTCACGGAAAAAGAATCGTGGAACACGGAAGACATCAGCTCGATTTCAGAAGCGAAAGAGTGCGTGCTCATCTTACTGAGCGTGTTGATTGGCTGGTTAGTGAGCTTGGAATAGGTTATTTCAAGTTTGACTATAACATTGATGCAGGCATCGGCACGGAAAACGACGCATCAAGCTTTGGAGACGGACTTATGGCACACGGAAAGGCATATCTTTCATGGGTTGATTCCTTAAGAGAAAAACATCCCCATCTCATAATTGAAAACTGTGCGTCCGGCGGAATGAGGATGGAGTATGAATCCCTTTCACATACGGCACTTCAGTCTCTTACAGATGCAGGTGACTATAAAAGAATCGGCATAATCGCAGCAAACAGTTCCTTGGGTGTCATTCCTGAACAGGCGGCAGTATGGGTAGCACCTAAAAAGAGCTATACTAAAAATGAAATAGAAGCCTCCCTTGTAAATGCAATGTTCAAGCGTATTCACTTAAGCGGCGAAACATATTTGTTCGATGAAGAAGAATCAAAGATTGTTATGGATGCAATTAACTATTATAAGTCAATACGAAGTGAGATTCCTGATCTTTTGCCATTTTTCCCTAAAGGCGTGCCGGGCTATGATAAAAATATCCTTTGTGCAGGATATAAGGGCAAGGAAAAGATGTATATAACTCTTGTAAATATTTCGGATAAAGATGAAGAAACAATTGTACCGCTCCCGAATATAAAAGATGTAAAAATTCCATTCGGAACAGGTGAAATTATAAAAACAGAGGAAAATGCGGTTACGGTTAAAATAAAAGCGGGTTCCGGTTTTATTTTAGAATGTAGAAAATGACAAAAAATTAAAGAAAAAGTGAAAAACAGGGCAAAATAGTTAAGGAAACATATATATTTGTGTGGTATAATAAAAATAAGCAGTGAAACTGTGAAGAGAAAGGATGGAAAAACATGAAAAAATTATTGGCACTTGCTATGGCTATGATAATGGTATTAGCAATTTTTATCGTTGTCGAAGCAACAGACGGTGCTTACACCTATTCAAGCTCCTGGAAGCTTGAAGTGGAAAGCACAAACGACTCAGGCTCAACTTTATCAAGAGCCTTTGACGGAAAGAGCGAAACCTACTATCACTCATGGTTTACTAAAAAAGATGGTGAAACATTAAAGGATGCTTGTCCTCACACAATTACGGTAACCTTTGATAAAGCACTTGAAATTTCTTCGATTTCTTATCTCCCGAGACAGATAAACGGAAACGACAAGTCAGAATCAGGTATCTGGAAAAAGGCCGAAATCTATGGCTCAACCGACGGAAAAACATTTAAGAAGCTCACTGATGTAAGTTATGATGTTGCAAAGACAAGAGATCTCACAACAACCAATATTCCTAAAAACAACTATAAGGCAATCCGCTTTGTTGTAACGGATAGTGTTAACGGCTATTGCACAATTGCCGAAATTGAATTTTTCGGCGGTGAGGCAGGAGCGACAACAACGACAACTACTCCCACTACTCCTACAACAACACCTGCTACAGGTGCAACTTCTGCCATTACAAATAACGGCTGGAAAATCGAAGCATCCAGTGCTTTTGGAACGGGCAATTCTATTGATAAAGCCTTTGACGGAAACGAGAAGACAATCTGGCATTCAAATTACACCGTTAAAGACGGTAAAATCGTTGCAAAGGAAGAGTGCCCTCACACAATTACAGTAACCTTTGATAAGGCAACTGAAGTTGCAGCGGTTACATATCTTCCCAGACAGCTCACGGATACAGATAAGTCAGGCTCAGGTATCTGGAAGAGAGCGGAGATATACGGCTCAAAAGACGGAAGTAAATTCACAAAGCTTTGTGATGTAACTTATGATGTTGTTGCTACAAGAGCACTTACAACAACCGAAATAAAGAAAGATACCTATAAGGCTATAAGAATCGTTGTAACTGAGTCGCAGAGCGGCTACGGAACAGCAGCTGAAATCGGATTCTTAGGTGCATTTACAGGTGCTACCGAAGAAAAGAAAGAAGAAGCTAAGGAAGAAGCGAAGACCGATGCTCCTTTATACGAGCCTGTCAAGGTTACATACGTTAATGTAACAGGTGCTGTTTCAAAGGATGCTTATGAATACAATTCTTCCTGGGATATTACGGTTTCTTCTTCTACTAAAGGTTCCGCCGAGAGAATGTTCGACGGAGAAAAGCTTTCCTACTGGCATTCCTGGTTTACTTCCAAGGACGGAGTAACCACCAAAGCAGAAGGACCCCACGAAGTAACGATAGTTTTCCCGGAAGAAAAGGCTGTTTCCGGTATAAGATACACCCCCAGACAATTAAACGGAAACGATAAGTCAACCTCGGGTATTGCGATACTTGCCGAAGTACACGTTACTACAGACGGAGAAAAGTTCACAAAAATAGCTCAGGGCAACTTTACTTATGCGTCAGGCTATGCAGAAAGAGAAACTCAGGAGATTAAATTTGACACTGTAAAGGTAAAGGGTATCAAGTTTGTTATCACCCAGTCTGTTTCAGGTTACGGAACTTGTGCGGAGCTTGAAGTATTAAAAGGCGAAGGAGCAGAGGCCGACATTGAAGAGCTTACAAAGGAAGCAAAGAAGAACAATAAGTTCATCACTATGCAGATTGACTCACTTGATGCAAAAATCGGAGATAAAGAAGTTAAACTGGTAAAGGCTCCTCAGATTGTTGACGGAAGAACCTTGGTTCCCGTAAGATTTGTATCTGAATCATTAGGCGCAGTGGTTGGCTGGAATGGAGAAACAAGAGAAGTTTCTATAATGGACGGCACAAATAATATCGTTCTTGAGATAGATTCTCCCTATGTAATGGTAAACGGAAAAGTCGAAACACTTGACGTTCCTGCAATGATTATAGATAACTCCACAATGGTTCCTATTCGTTTTGTATCCGAAACACTTGGAGCTAATGTAGAGTGGGATGGAGAAACAAGAACGGTTACCATTGATAAGCCTATGACAATTGCTTGTTGGGGTGACAGCTTAACCTACGGTGACGGAGCAACATCTTCTCCTTATCCTACGGTTTTAGCAAAGCTTTCTGGTCTTAAGACCTTAAACCTTGGTATCGGTGGTGAAAGTGCTCTTACAATTGCGGCTCGTCAGGGTGCATATGATATTTCCATGAGCGAGGATTTCGTAATTCCCGAATCCGGAAGCGTTGACCTTCCTCTTGTTACATTCAAGGAAGGAACATATCTTACAACTCCTGACGGTGGACAGGTTTGCCCAAGAGCCACTTCTGCAAAGTGGAATCCCTGTTATATCAACGGAGTAGAGGGAACACTTTCAATTCAGGTTGATACAACAGTTGTTCCCAGAGTGTTAAAGAAAGCAACTTTTACAAGAAAGCAGTCAGGCGAAGCGGTGGAAGTTAAGAAGGGCGACCTTTTAATTCCCTCTGCAAGCTATGTGAAAGCTGACATCAATGTTATCTACATCGGTGCAAACGGCATCTGGGATGAGGATAATACAAACGGCAAAAACACCAAAGAGCAGGCAGATAAGCTCATCGCTATGATAAACAGAATGATTGAAAATACTCCAGATCCCGAAAAGTTTATCGTTGTTGGCTTTACATGGAGTGGAAAGGATTCCTGGAGCGTAGTTGATGCCGAAATGGAAAAAGCATTTGGAAGAAAGTTCGTTTCCACAAAGAGCTATATGTCAAGCGAACAGGCTCTTAAAGATATGGGTGTAACACCCACGGAAGCAGATCTTGCCGACATCAAGCTTGGCAGAGTTCCTGAATCCTTCAGAAAGAGTGCATCCGACGGCACACACCTTAACGACCTTGGATACACCATTCTCGGTACAAAGATTTACGAGAGAATGATAGAACTTGGCTATATTGTTAAATAAGAAAAGAAACCTCAGACTTTTGTCTGAGGTTTCTTTTTTATTCTGTAACTCTTGGAACATCCAACCATACTCCGCCTTTTTTTGCGGCTTCATGGGCTATTAATCCGGGAATGGTCATATCCATTCCTTTTACAATGTCGATGGGGGGAGTTTTGTTATCTTCAATTGATTTAAGGAAATCTCTTACAAGGAAATATTCGCTTGTGCCGTGAGAGCCAAGAGGAATATCTGTGATACCGGGGGCAGAAGTGGCTATGTCGATTTCTATGCCTTCTTCTGGATCTTCGCCTGCGAAATAGCGTCTTCCTTTACCCTTATATCCCATTCTGCTGCTTTCCATAAAGCCTTCGGTTCCGATTATGTTATATGTACAAAGGGCGGGGTGACGAAGAGCAACGGAGCTTCTCGCCATTTTAATTGTTGCACCCTTTGCGGTTTCAAAAAGAGCCACCTGTATGTCTATATTTCCGTCGGTTGCAACGGGGAAGCTTCGTGACTCTGTTCCTGATGCTGTACATCTTACAATGTGGTCGTCCATCCACATAAGAATGGGGCCTAAGCTGTGGGAGCAATAGTGAAGCGGTGCACGGTTTGCACGCCACTTTCCGTCAACGAGGCTTCTTATTTCGTGAACATAGTCTGCCTCTGCGTAGAAGGGAGTTCCGATTTTGCCTGCCTTTATATTCTTATCCCATTCCAGGGCAAACTGCATATAGCAGCAGTTTTCTGCCAGCATAAATTTGGCTTTTGACTTTCTTACCGCATCAACCATTTTAATACAGCTTTCAACTGAATCTGATGCAGTAACTTCACAAAGCACGTGTTTTCCTGCTTCCAAGGCTTTTATGGATTGCTCCGCATGGAAGGGAATGGGAGTACCGATTACGACAATGTTAGCATCGGTGTTTAATATATCATCATATTCTGTGAACAGTGCAGTATCAGGCAAGTTGAATTCCTTGCCGTTCTTCTCTAAAGAGGCACTATCCATATCGCATAGAGCGACAACTTCGGTGTCAGGATGGTTTGAAAATATGTGACCGTAAGCGGTTCCACGTCCAACGCCAACCATGGCTACCTTATACTTTTTCATTAAATCATCTCCTTTTATAACATAATAACATGTTTTTGTTGACTTGTTAATGCAATTATGTTAGAATTTACATGTAAAATGTTGAGTAAACGGAGAGAGGATATGAAGAAAGTAAAGTCGGTCAAGGAGTTTGATATATCTTTGCGAAACTGCGGAAAAGACAGATATATTGCCAAAGGACATGTATTCGGGCCGATAATAAGCGGAGATTATATAATGCAGTACTGTTTTGCGGGATGCGGAGTTTTCAAAGTGGATGGAAAAAGCTTTCCTGTAAAAAAGGGAGAATGCATGGTAACATTTCCCGGACAGCAAAGAATCGAAACAGCGGATGAAGAAACTCCATGGAGGCACATATGGTTAAGCTTTGAAGGGGAAAGTGCAAGACGATTTTTTTCCCTGCTTGGTACAAAAAATGAAAATCCGGTAATCTCATTTTTCGGACACTCTAAGATACCCTATCTTATGGAAAACATAATTGAGCTTTCTGAAAACACAGAACCAGGAGGAGAGTTTATACTTGCATCCAAGCTTTATGAGTTCCTTGACGAGTGTATAAAAGCAAGAAGCAATAACGAAGGCTCTCTTAAAGCAAAGGATATGTATGTTTCACATGCAATAAATTATCTTGAACTTCATTTTACGGAGTTTGACATAAGAGTTGAGAAACTTGCAGAACATATAGGTATCGACAGAAGCTATTTTTATGGGATATTTAAGGAAATAACGGGGGTATCACCAAAAGAATATCTTACGGAATTAAGAATGAAAAAGGCATCTGAGCTTCTTAAAATCCCGGGAGCAACGGTAACTAACGTAGCCTATTCCGTAGGCTATGAGCCTTCGGTTTTCACTAAGGCATTTAAGAATTATTATGGAATTAATCCTTCGGAATGCATAGAAAAGACGGTTAAAGGAGACGGAATTTATGGATAAAAAAATATGGAAATATATGATGGATAACTTATTTTCGGATGAAACTAAGCTTTTTTACGATTACATAGTGCCTGAAAAACGGGGAGATTTTAAAAACTACCTTCCTTCGCCTGAGTTTATAAAGAAGTGCATCCCCAGTCCTACCGGCTGGGGAACCGGCATGGAGGACTCGGTAATTAACGGAAGTGTTATGCTGGATTCGGCACTTCTTGCTTACGAAGTAACAAAGGAAGAAGCTTTTTTAGTTAAGGCAAGGGATTTTTTTAAGGGGCTTAAGCTTTGTGCAACAATATCTGAAAGCGAAGGATTTCTTGCAAGAAGTGTTTCGCCATTTGACGGAAAAAGCCACTATATTGACTCTTCCAGAGATCAGTATACCCATTATGTAGCATCCGCAGCAAAATATTACGAAAGCGGAAAAGCGAAGGAGGACGAAATAAAAGCAATAAAGGAAACACTTTTATCATTTGCACGTCGGGCAAGAGCCAATGTAACTGAAGAAAATAAATGGAATATGCTTCGTGAAGACGGAGGGCAGGGCTTTGTTACAGCACTCTGGAATGCAGCACCCCACGAAATGATGCGCCTTCCCATGATTTATCTTGCGGCATGGAAAATTTCAGGTGACGAAAGCTTTAAGGAAGATTACTTAAAATACAGAGATTTGGGAATGGATGAATCGGAAAAGATTGTATACCGGGATAATATGCGTCCCTTTGCCTTTGGTCAGATGCAGCTTTCATTAAGATTCTGCTATGATTATGATGAGGATTCGGCTTTTCGTGAAAGATGCTATAAGCTAATGAAGCAAAACGCCGATTACGGATTTAATAAAGTATTGGAATGTGCGAAAGAAAATCTTACGGAAGAAAACAGAGAAATTATACATACAAAGGCAACTGCGTGGAATGAAACTCCTGCATGGTTTAACGGCTATTTATCGGATTATGCCTACTATGTCCCCATGCACTTTAAGTCTCTTTTTGCCGCCGGATTGAAGGGGGCGTGGCATATAAGAGATATTGGAGATGCCGCATCAATTTACATGAATTTACCCGGTGCAGAATATAAAAAAGAACTTTTTGATGCACTTTCAGCTGCGATTGGATATGTTGATACGGAAAAATATACATCGGATGCAGTGTGCTACCTTTTAACACCCTACTATAAACTTTTGTTGGTAAAATAAATATTGACAAAATTAAAGCATATAGCTATAATATTGTCACGTTTGTTTATTTTAAGCAGAGCATTAGTGTATGTCAAACCTTGTTTGACGCCTCGGGCGAGTCGCCCCGGGTTACATAAAAATAAAAAAAGTCACTTCGTTCCATCCATGTGGTGCCGCTGTAATATTGCCCACTTCATGGGCCGAAAGTTACAGCTTACCACAAAAGATTTTCTCATGTTTTGCTCTGCGAAAAGGAAGGAGGAAAGCTTAATATGATAGTTTATAAGGAGCTTTCCTCCTTAACAACGGATCTCGGGTTTTCTGCAAGGACGCTTTATTCCGTGGCAAGAAGGGTGAGAAAGCATTACCATGAGGTATCAATTCCAAAAAAAGACGGCACGGAAAGAAAACTTTCTGTTCCGGACGAGCTTCTAAAAAGAATACAGCGGAGAATTGCGGAAAAAATCCTCATGTACGAAGACATATCACCTTACGCCACCGCATACAGAGTTTGTGCTTCTACTCTTATTAATGCAAAGGCACATCTTGACAAAAAGTGTATATTAAAGCTTGATATAAATCACTTCTTTGATTCCATAATCTTCCCGGTGGTAAAAAATAAGGTTTTCACCGAGGAAAAATATTCCTATGCCAACAGAATATTGCTTACGGCTCTTTGCATTTATGAGGATTCTGTTCCTCAGGGTGCACCTACTTCGCCTGTTATATCTAATATAATTTTAAGGGAGTTTGATTTTCATATGGGCTCTTGGTGCAGTGAGCGTGGAATTACATACACCAGATACTGCGACGATATGACTTTTTCGGGAGAATTTGAAGCCGGAGAGGTTATTAAAGAGGTTGAGGATGCACTTGCAAAAGAAGGTTTTTACTTAAACAGGAAAAAGACGGCTTTTCTTAAAGATGGGCAAAGGAAGGAAGTTACCGGAATAGTTGTTAATGACAAAGTATCCGTTCCTAAGGAGTATCGCAGAAAAATACGGAGTGAAGTTCATTATATCAAAAAATTCGGAATTGACTCCCATCTTTCTCATATAGGCTGTAACACGGATAAAGTGAAATATCTTATGAGTCTTTTTGGAAAAATCAACTATGCTCTTTCGGTTTCTCCTGATAATGCAGAAATGAAAAATTGTAAAAAAATAATAGGGAAAATATTATATAAGCTTAAATAAGCGGATGCATTTGCATTCGCTTATTAATTTTAAAAGTGAACTATATTACCAAATTTTGCAATATAAGGCGTTGACTTGGAATTTACATCGTGTTAAAATGTAACCTAAGGAGGCGTTTTTTATGAAACTTGCAACAACACTTGGCGATTTCAGAGGATACTGCAATACTTATGAAGAAAGGGTGAAGCATGTATGCGAAGCAGGATTTTTATATCTTGACCTTGATTTGTATACGGCAGACAAAAATGATGCACTTTTAGTAAGCGACAACTGGAAGGAAAATGCAAAAAGCTTAAAGTCTTATGCAGAAAGCCTTGGAGCCACCTTTATTCAGGCGCATTCTCCCGGAGGAAACCCGCTTGAGAAAGGAGAAAAGTTTGATTATCTGCTTAAAACTACAATCCGCTCCATTGAAGTCTGCGGTGAAATGGGAATAAAGAATACGGTTGTTCACGCAGGGATGCTTAAGGAAATTTCCAAAGAAGAGTATTTTGAAAGGAACAGAGAATTTTTCAGAAAGCTTATCCCCACAATGGAAAAATGCGGTGTAAACGTGCTTTGCGAAAACAGCACAAAGGCAAATATGGGCGGGATGTATTTTACCAACAGTGGAAGCGATATGCTTGAATTTGTAAAATATGTTGACCATCCGCTTTTCCACGCCTGCTGGGACACAGGACATGCCAACTGCGAAGGAAATCAGTATGACGAAATTATGACCTTGGGTGATGAGCTTTACGCCCTTCATGTACACGATAACAGCGGACACAGAGACGAGCATCTTATCCCATATTGCGGAACAATTAATATGGATGATGTTATGCACGCCCTTATCGATTCGGGTTATAAGGGATATTTTACGTTTGAGGCATCAAGCTGTCTTCGTCACAGCAGATACTGGCTCGGAAACAGACGCGTATTTGAAAAAGATACAAGGCTTTTAGAACCTCAGCTCTTTATGCAAAAGCAGCTTGAAAAGCTGATGTTTGACACAGGTAAATACATTCTTGAAAAATATAATTTATATGAGGAGTAACATTATGGAAAACAAAATAAACATAGTAATCGAAGAATCCATGCCCACAGCCTTTTTAAACAAGGACAGAATTTATCAGGACGGAACAACACCTATGTACCGTGATAAGGACGGCAGCCTCTGGGCAATGAGCGGTCACTCTCATATGGGTGAAATTGCAATGTTTAAGGGAACTAGCCTTGACGATATAAAAAAGGCATACGCCATAAACCTTAACTTCTGTGTGGGACACGCAGATTTTGCCTTTGACGGAGTACGCTATCCCGAAGGCGTAAAGGCAAGAGGAAGCATATGGCCCTTTGGTCTTTATATATGCCCTGTAACACACCGTTTTTTCTGCCTTTTCCATAATGAAACAGGCTGGAACGGTAAAGGCACCGGCTATGATGCTGAAGGATTTTGCGACACACCGAAATGCGACTGGGATTTCCGTCATGTAGGTCTTATGCACTCCGACGACGAGGGTAAAAACTGGACCTTTGACCGCTGGGTGTTGACCTCAGAAGAGGTTTGCTTTACAGATACTTTTAATCCCGGTGCAGGAAACGTACTTGGTCAGACGGGAGATGTTTTTTCCTGCGGAAGCGGTGACTTTTCCACTTATATTGACGATGAATATATATACATTTTCTATAACATCATCCGTGCCAACAGAGCAGTTGTAAGCCTTAAAAATGTTGACGTTTATGTTGCAAGAACAAGACGTCGTGAAGATGGTATAATGGGTGACTTTGTGAAATATTATAACGGTGCATTTACAGAGCCGGGTAACTTCGGAAAGGAAACTCCCGTTGCATATTGCTCCTGGCATCCCAGGGTAATTTACCTTGAAAAGTACGGAGTTTATTTAATGACCGCATCCTATGCCGATCCTACCGTAACAGAAAAAATGATAAAGCACGAAACACAGATGCGTATAAGCACGGATTTAGTTAACTGGGGCGAGGTTTACGTTCAGGAATATGAAGGGAAGCCCTTCGGAAATCACTATGTGGCATTGGTGTCGGATGATACGGATACACAGCCGAGCTATGCAAAGGGCGACAGAGTTTCCTTCCTTACAAACCATAACGGAACGGACGTAACACGCTATAAGGCACATATTGAATAAAAAACTTTACAAAAAAGGTATACTGCTGTATAATTTAAGCAGTATACCTTTTTTTTTAAGGAGGCATTAATATGGATAAGAAACGCTTTGAAAACCCCGGCAGTGAATACCGCGCAAAACCTTTCTGGTCCTGGAACGGAAAACTTTCAAAGGAAGAGATTATAAGACAGGTGGATATCCTTCGTGAAATGGGCTTTGGCGGCTATTTCATGCATTCCAGAGTCGGTCTTATTACAGAGTATCTCGGCGATGAGTGGTTTGATATAATAAACGCCTGCTCCGAGTACGGTGATAAAGTGGGAATGGAAAACTGGCTTTATGATGAAGACCGCTGGCCCTCCGGCAGTGCAGGCGGAATTGTGACGGAGAATAAAGAGTATCGTCAGAAGTTTATAAGAATGAATATGAGACTTACGGATAATGCTTTCGCAGCATTTGCTTGTCGCCTTGACGGTGTAAAGGCTTTCGATATCGAGCCTTATGACAAGGAAAAAGCAAGCGATAAGGATATAATTTCCTTTGAAATTATTGAAAGACCTACAAGTCCCGAATATAACGGTAATACATATCTTGACACAATGAAAAAGGAAGCAACTGAAGGCTTCATAAAATCCACCCACGAAAAGTATAAAAAATACTGCGGTGAAAAAATCGGAAACAGTATAAAGGGTATATTTACCGATGAACCTCACAGGGGAGAACTTATGATTTCCGTTGTAAGGGACGGTATGGATTATACCAACTGTGCTCCTTATACAGATAATTTCTTTGAGATTTTTAAAGAGAAATGGGGCTATGATTTAAAGGAACATTTACCGGAATTGTTTTTAAAGAAAGACGGAGAAGATGTTTCCAAAGTTAAATGGCATTACTCGGAAACGGCGGCAGCTTTATTCATTGAAAATTTTGTAAAGCCAATAGGCGATTGGTGTCTTGACAATAATCTTATACTTACGGGGCATCTTCTTCATGAAGATACCTTATCTGCAGGTGCAATTATGGCAGGCTCACTTATGCGTTGTTATGAGCATATGCAGTATCCGGGTGTTGATATTTTAGGACAGAACAGCCATTATAACATTGTTAAACAGCTTTCCTCAGTTGCTCATCAGTGCGGAAAGAAGCATCTTTTGTCTGAGCTTTACGGTGCAACCGGCTGGGAAATGAGAATTGAAGACTATAAAAATATGGGAGACTGGCAATCACTCATGGGAATCGACTTAAGATGCCCGCACCTTTCCTGGTATACAATGATGGGTGAGTGCAAGAGAGACTATCCCGCAAGCATATTCTATCAGTCCTCCTGGTATAAGGAGTATAAGCATTTAGAAGACTATTTTGCAAGAATAGCATCCTTCTTAGGTGAGGGAGAATCCACGGCGGATGTGCTTGTTATAAGCCCTCTTGAAAGTATGTGGTGTCAGATTTATGCAGGTTGGGGCAAGTGGCTTGAAGCAACAGATCCTGCCTGTCTTGAGCTTGAAAGAAAATATGCGGATATGTATCGCTTCCTTCTTTCAAACAATGTGGAATTTGATTATGGCGATGAAGAAATGCTTGCAAGAATGGCAAAAATTGAAAATGGCGTAATCAAGTTCGGTAATGCTGAATATAAAAAGGTAATAGTATCCGGTATGCTCACAATGAGAAGCAGTACGCTTTCGCTGCTTAAGGAATTTGAGAAAGCGGGAGGAATAGTTGCAGTCGAAGAGCTTCCTTCCTATATTGATGCTGAAAAGGCAGAATTTACATTGGGAAATGCTTCTATGGAAGATATATTAAAAGACCGCAAACTCATAGCGGATGAACCTTCCGTATTTTCTGCGGTAAAGAAAGAAAAAGACGGAACATACCTTGTTGCACTTCTTAACATGGATACAGAGTCAGGTAAAACTTTCAAATGTACTTTCCCGGAAGGAATACTTACCGAGTGGTGTCCTGAAAGCGGAAAAGTGAAAAATGTAAGCTTTACGGGCGAAATCACCCTTGAAGCAGGCGAAATGAGGCTTTTTACCGTGGGTAAAGCATTTGAAGCTGAAGCATCAAATGAGGAAAGCCTTCCGGAAATAATGCTTTCCAATGAATTTACATATAGACTCGATGAACCGAATGTGCTTGTGGTGGAAAAGGCAAAATGCCTTGCAGAAGGCGAAGAATTTGAGGATGATATCCTCAAAATTGACAGGTATCTCCGAGATAAAGCAGGTATTCCTTACCGTGGCGGAGCAATGTATCAGCCGTGGTACACGGCTAAAAATCCCACAGTAGAATATTTCCCCTTTGAACTTACTTATTCCTTTACATCCGAGATTGAAACAGAAGGCTATATCGCCTCAGAATGGGATGAAGCGAAGGTAAACGGAAAGAATGTTACTTTTACGGATGACTGGTGGGTTGATCCTTGCTTCAGAAAAGCAAAAATCAAAATCGAAAAGGGAATTAACACCGTTACGGTCAAGGGGATTTATACAGAAAAGGTAAACCTTGAAGCTATATATATTCTTGGAGACTTTGGCGTATTTGACGGAGTTATAAAAGAAAGTCCTGAAAAAATCACTTATGGTGATATAACCAAGCAGGGATTTACGCTTTACGGAGGAAAAATCACATATATTTTCAATCAGAAGGTAGAAAAAAAATCAAGCCTTACCTTAAGCTCTATGGGAAATGCATCGGCAATACGCGTAAACGGCAAAGTTCTTGCATGGAAACCTTATAGAGTCGAGGTTGAACCTTGCGATAAAATCGAAATTGAACTTTCGCTTACAAGAAGAAATACCTTCGGACCTTTGCACAGAGTTCCTTTCAGAAAGGGCGGAGGCCCCGACGGATTTGTTACATACAATAATGCGTGGAGCGACGATTTTATTACAATGCCCTGCGGTCTTGAAAAACAATAATAAAAAAAGCCATGAAAACTCAGTTTTTCATGGCTTTTTTATATTCGCTTGGAGACATTCCGGTCTCTTGTTTAAAATGCTTGTAAAATGTATTCATATCCCTATAACCTGCTTCCTCGGCAATTTCTGTAATGGGGCGATCCGTTGCACCTAAAACTCCGCAGCTAAGGTTTATTCGCAAGTTTCGTAAATAGTCTGTAAAGGTTTGTCCCGTAACTGTTTTAAATCGTCTTGAAAGATACTGCCTGCTTAATCCTTCCTTTTCGGCAAACTTGTTTATGGAAAGATCCGGCACCTTTATGTTTTCCTTTCCGTACTGCAAAACTCTCAGTATCAAATCGTCACGGGATTTTACATCCCTGTCTGTGATCTGACGCATTGCATGGATTATTATTTCATTTAAGTGGCTTCTTAAAATTTCTTCACTTCCGATATCTGAAGAATCATATTCTTTAATCATATCTTCAAGCAGGTTTCTTATCCTTTTCTGCTTGTCGTCCTTAAAAACAAAGCGCCCCGGGTCTGCATTAAGCATACCTTTAAGGAAATAAAAGGGATGGGAGGCCAGACACTCTCCGAGGTCACGGCAGGAATCAAGCATTGGGTTTAAAAAACGGGGGAGAAAGGCACAGTTTATTATGTAAGCTGTTTTTCCCGAATGTAGCTTGTACTGATGAACATCATCGTAGTTTACAAATATAAAATCTCCCTTACCCAACATAACTCGTTCGTCACCGATATAATGAACCATCTTTCCGCTTATTACATAGGCAAGCTCGATATAGTCGTGGTTGTGCTTGGCGGAGTCATACTGAAGCCAGTGGAAGACGCAGATATTTTTAACCTTGTTGTCCCTTGAAATATAATTCTGCCTTTGAATATGGTAGCTTGGTTCATTGGTAAAATAGTTTCTTTCCCAGGATAATCTTAAGTTTTTCTGCCTCATAAAATCGCCTCCTTATGTTATTATATTTGGCAATTTTATAAAAGTCAATATAAAAGTTTACAAATGCACTATAAATTTGATACAAAAACGTATTGCATTATAATTTATGTTCATTTAAAATAAAATTATTCAAAAAGAAAGGACGGAAAAACAATGAAAAAAGTATTGAAACTTGCACTTATTTCTCTTATGATTTTGTCGCTTCTTCCGTTTACGGCTATGGCAAAAGAAGTAAGCTATAAAGCGACGGATTCTGCTGTAAGAGAAAATGCTCCAACAGTTGAAAATTACATCAAATTCACCAGGGAGTACGGGTATTTTGAGATAAAGGATGTTGACCTTACGGGGATAAATTCCGTCTCCGTTACAAGTCATCACGCCGATTCGGATTCCAGCTATGACGGTGACTATCTTTTTGTCAGACTTGATTCCCCAAAGGGTAAATCAATCGGAACAATTAACATTGATACAAGCGCTTCAGGCGTCGATAAGGTCTTTAAGGGAAGCATCGAAAAAACAGAAGGCGTGCACAATGTATACATAATGAGCTATTTAAGTGCCAACGGCACATTTGTAAAGGATGTTACCTTCTCAAGTGAAGTGTATAACGGTGCATATGTTCCGGCTGACAGAAGCAAGTATCAGGATACTCACTCATCAACCTGGGCACTTACTGACGACTACGGTGTGAGAGCAGCGGATTTTGAAGAGGTAGGAAAACTTGACGAAAACAAAAAGGTTGGTATATTTTATTGGACCTGGCACGCGAGAAAACCATCTCAGTATCACAAGGCCTTCAACAATACGGAATTTATTAAAATGCATCCCGAAGCAAAATATGATTATGCTAACAGATTATGGCCTACAAGCAGCACGGAGTTTTACTGGAATGAACCGCTTTTCGGGTTTTATTCGGGAACTGACTACTGGGTAATGAGAAAACATGCGACCATGCTTAAAAACGCAGGAGTTGACGCCCTTTTCTTTGATGCCACAAACGGACACAAAACCTGGAGAAGCCAGTACGAAGTGCTCTTTTCCGCACTTTACGATTCCTTGGAGGCAGGAAATGATGTGCCCAAGGTTGCATTTATGTGTAATTTCAGCAGCACCGTAGCAGAAGGAAAGAGCAATTTGAAGCGACTTTATTCAGGCGCATATAAAGACGGCAAATATTCTGACCTTTGGTTTATGTGGGAAGGAAAACCTGTTGTAATGGCATATCCCGAACACTTAAAGCCTGAAGAAGGCGATGAGCTTGATGCAAAGCTAATGGAAGAGATGCTTGACTTCTTCACCTTCAGACCGGGACAACCTTCTTACAATACAGGTTCAACAAGAGAAGACCACTGGGGTTGGCTTGAAATGTATCCTCAGAATAAATTCGGAGATAACGGCGACGGAACCTATGAGCAGGTTACGGTTGGTGTTGCTGCAAATTTCTCATATATATCAAACTCAAAAGTCGCTATGAACGATCAGTATGTAACAGGCAGAGGCTATACCACCGGTCTTGGAGATGATAAGAGTACGGAAGGAAAGAAGAAGGGATACTTCTTCCGTGAACAGTTATCCCGTGCTCTTGAGGTTGATCCTGAATTTATGTTCATTACAGGATGGAACGAATGGAGAGCGGGAAGATATCAGTCCTGGGGCGGAACGCCCAATGCCTTTCCCGATCAGTTCGACGATAACGGAAGCCGTGATATGGAACCTTCGAAAGGAGAACTTAAAGACCTTTACTACTGTTATCTTGTAGATGCCGTAAGAAGATTTAAGAGTGCAGAAATGCTTCCCGAAGCATCGGCTGAAATTACCATTGACTTAACAGATCTTTCTGCCTGGGATGCAGTCACACCCGAGTATTACAATGACAAGGGAACATATACCCGTGATAATCAGGGCTTTAGTAACATTCGTTACACAAATGATACTATGAGAAACAACCCCATAAAAGCGAAGGTGGCAAGAGATAAAGAAAATATTTATTTTATGGCAGAGTGCGAAGAAACATTAAAGGGTGAAGGAGATTCCTCCTTTATGAACCTTTATATTGATTCTGACAGACTGCATAAAACAGGCTGGGAAGGATTTGACTATGTAATAGCTGGCACAAAGGTTTATGCACTTGCATCTGACGGTACAAGAAACGAAGCAGGAAATGCGGAATACAAGATAACGGGAAGCACCATCGCAGTAAAGGTTTCACGAACTCTTATTAATCTCTCAGGCACACTTGACTTTGAATTCAAGTGGACAGATAACGTGGTAACAAAAGACATTCTTGACTTCTACAGTTACGGATGTGTTGCACCTATGGGCCGCTTTAACTATCGCTATAAAGAGACAAAATCCGTTTCCTTAAGCGATGCAGAAAGAGCTTCACTTAAGAATACAGGCGTATTCAAGGCAGGCAGCGCAAAGATGTTTGTAAACGGCGGCATGTGCGACCTTTCACCGAAAAATCCCGGTGTAACTGCCTTTGAAAAGGACGGAACACTCTATATTCCTTCCGAATCATTTGATAAAGTTATGGGATTCGGCAGAGCAAGAACAGAATATGATTCATTCTACAATATGCTCTTTACTTATAATTATGAGCTTTCTGAAGATGAGACAGAAGTTGTAAACTATATATGGACGGCAACAAAAGTCGGCAGTGCAGAAACGAGAGTAAACGGAAAGTATAAAACTCTTACACATCCCTTAATTTCTGAAAACGGAATAGTTTACATTCCGCTTTCGTTAATAACCGATTGCTACGGCTGGAATATTTACGTTGCAGGCAACGGAGTTTATGCAGTAGGTTATGATGGAATAAGCGCATCAGGCGTAAATGCTGCAGTGGCTTATTTTAATTAAAGGAGGCGAAAGTAATGAAAAAATTGATGTCTTTTATGCTTACAGGATTTATGCTTTTGTCTCTTATGATAGCGACAAATGCAGAAGGAAATACCATAGCGAAGGATTCATCATGGAAAATTTCTGCGACGGATAATATGGCGGGTTCACCTCCGGCATTCGCTTTTGACGGAAATCCGGAAACAATGTATCATTCGTTTTATAAAGTTAATCCCGACGGCACAATGAGCTATGAAAGAAACAACCACGCTATAACAGTTGATTTCGGAAAAACCATAAATGTATCCGGTTTTACATATCAGGCAAGAAATGACAATAAATCAGGCGTGATGACGGCATATGCCGTTTATGCATCCACCGATGGCGTTAACTTTAAGGAAATACATACCGGAACCTTTAATTACGGAGAAGACTATACGGATACTTCCTTAAAAACTGCTTCATGGGGTAATACGGAAATGAGAGCAATAAAGCTTGTTTCCATCGAGGCTTATGCAGGTCACTTTACAGCACCTGAAATCACATTTTTGGAGGGAACAAGCGGAAGCAAAAACGGAAGCGGGGCATCTTATGTTCCCACCGGAGCTGAGGCAGAAGAAGCTAAGAAAGCGGATAAAAACAATGTTTCTCTGGATGAAGTCGGCGGAAGCATAATAGAAAAGGATGCAACATGGAAATTTTCTGCAACCGACAATTATAGAGGAATGGGTCCTGAGCTTGCCTTTGACGGAAATGATAAAACTTACTATCACTCCTTCTACGAGGTTACAGAAAGCGGAATGAACTGGCAGAGAAACGGCCACGCCATAACAGTTGATTTCGGAAAGAAAATCATGGTGTCAGGCTGGATATACCAAAGGAGAACAGATGACAAGTCCGGTACAATAACAGGCTATGAAATTTATACTTCCGAAAACGGAACGGACTTTACTAAAATTTACACAGGAGCCTTTAACTACGGCACGGACTATTCAGACCTTACGGCAAAAATAGGCTCCTGGGGTGATACTGAAACACGTTATATAAAAATTGTTTCAACTGAGGGTTATGCAGGACACGCCACCGCCGTGGAAATTTCATTCCTCACCGGAAGCAAGAGAGTAGAAGAGACGACAGAAGAAAATCAGAAATCAGAGGAACTTTATACTGCGGAAAACGGAGTGAAATCCATTTCAAGAAAGGGCTGGAAAGTTTCCGTTAATTCCGACCTTAATAATGGTATTGCAAATATCATTGACGGAGACACAAAGAGCTATTGGCACTCATGGTATAAGGCATCCGGAACAACCGTAACAGAAAAAGATGGCTTACCTTACGAAATTGAAGTTGTGCTTCCGAAAGTTGAAACAATCTCAGGCATTATATTCATTCCGAGACAGGACAATCAGAGCGGTCGTTTTATATCAACCAACGTTTATGCTTCGGAAAGTGACGAAGGGGAATATTTCCTTCTTACGGAAGGCTTTGCCACAGAAACAAATCCCGACACAAAAGAGCTTTTATATAACTCAAATGTAAAGGCGAAGAAAATAAAAATCGAGGTTATGGCTGCCTACGGAACCTATGGCACACTGGCAGAGCTTTATATACTTGGCGAAAATAAGGATGCAGCTACCGTAAGCTATGAAGAGTTTGCGGAAAATGAAAAGAAGCATAAGATGTATGCTATTAACAAGGCTAATATGCGGGCATCATCTGAAACACCATCATGGTCAGAGCACGTTCCGGGACAGGTGCTTGACGGAACAACCGAAAACTTCTGGCAGACTGAATGGGTTTCTGAAGGGACAACAATAAGCCTCAAGGTTGATCTCGGCACTGTTACTGAGTTTTCAAAAATAAGCTATCTTCCGAGACAGACTGAGGACCACCACGGTCTTTGGAAAAATGTTACAATCTGGGTTAGTGAGGACGGCGAGGACTGGAAAGCCGCAAAGGAAAATATTGCCGTAGAGCAGACTTTAGGAGAACACATTTTTGACCTTGGCGGAAACGTAAGTGCAAGGTATGTTGACTTTGAAATAACAGACTTTGAGGCTTCCCGCGCATCCTGCGCCGAAATTAATTTCTGGCAGGACTACGAAACATATTTGAAATACGGAGCACAGGGAGAAAAATACACTCTTAAAATTGATTCAAATATAATCAAGGTTGAAAAAGGAAAGAACTCTTATGAAAAGCAGTTAGATGTTGCACCTTACATTGTAAATGGATCTACATTGATTCCCTTAAGGGGATTGCTTGAAGAAATGGGGGCAACTGTTTCTTGGGATGGTGAAACTCAGACAGTGACCCTTGAAAAGGGAGCATTGAAGCTTGAGCTTCAGATATGGAGCAAGATGGTTTATGCCGAGACTGCTGCATACGGAAGAGTACGTCACACAATGCTTAACTTCCCTGTAATAAAGGATTCAAGAACCTTTATTCCCATCCGCTTTGTTTCAGAACAGCTTGGATACACAGTTTCATGGGATGGCGAGACGAGAACTGTAACAATTACTACTCCCGAAGTATAATTAAAAGCTCCGAAACATTGTTTCGGAGCTTTTTTAGCTAATTTCTTGTAAAATAGAAAGATGTGTGATATAATTAAAAAGAGGTGATTTTTATGCCGCTTCAGATTATACGAGAAGACATAACCAGGATGAGGGTTGATGCTATTGTAAACCCTTCCAATGAAATACTCTGGCCGGGAGGCGGAACTGATGCCGCTATTCACAAGGCCGCAGGCTCGGCCCTGCTGTCAGCTTGTCAGGCCCTTGGCGGTTGCAAGGTAGGAGAAGCGAAGATAACAAATTCATTTAAGCTTCCAAGTAAATATGTCATACATACAGTTGGCCCTGTGTGGAGGGGCGGGCTGAACAACGAAAAGGAAAAACTTATATCCTGCTACAGAGAATCTCTTAAGCTTGCAAAGGAAAATGATTGCGAAAGTATAGCTATTCCGCTTATTTCATCAGGAACATACGGCTATCCGAAAGACAGTGTTTTGAAAATAGCCATTCAAGCCGTGAGTGAGTTTCTTTTCACGGAAGAAATGATGGTCTATATTGTGGTTTTTGATAAAAAATCCTATAGTTTCAGCGAAAAACTGTTTTCGGACATCAAGGCCTATATAGATGACAGCTATGTAGATGAGCACTCGGACTTTTATACAAATTGTAAAGACTTGGGAGAAGAGCGACCGTTAATGAATTCTATGCCACTACCTTCCGAAAAAAGGTGTATGAGAATTAACGATGGTGCATTTGAACCCGGAGATGAACTTGAAAAAATTATTTTGGAGCTGGATGAACCTTTTTCTGTCAAGCTGTTAAAGCTCATAGATGAAAAGGGATTTACGGATGTAGAGTGTTATAAAAAATCGAATGTAAGCAAGAAAACCTTCTGGAAGATAGTGAATCAAAAGGGGTATAAGCCAAGTAAAAACACTGTACTTTCCTTTGCTATCGGACTGGAACTTAACTTGGATGAAACACTTGCTTTGCTTAAAACTGTAGGACTTACACTATCATCCAGCGAGAAATTTGATGTAGTGATTAAGTATTTCATCGAAAGAGAGGTTTATAATATATTTGATATAAACGAAGCTCTTTTTGAATTAGATTTACCGTGTTTGGGCGGGGCAGTTTCTTGAGTCTCCCGACGGGAGACCAAAAGCGATTCCCGAATGAGTATAATGTGGTTGTAAGGTAAAAAAACCTTAAATCACATTATTTTTTTGGGAGGATTTATTATGAGAGAAATGGTAAAAAACAACATAACGGAAATGGTGTTCATTATTGACAGGAGCGGATCGATGACAGGCCTTGAAGCAGATACTGTGGGTGGATTTAATTCCATGATTGAAAAGCAGAAAAAGCTTCCGGGAAAAGCTTATGTTTCAACAGTTCTTTTTAATCATGAAAATACGGTTGTTTACGACAGAGTACCGCTGGAGAATATAGAGCCTATGAAACTTTCGGACTATGAACCGCTTGGAACAACTGCCTTGCTTGATGCAATAGGCGAGGCTGTTTATCACATTAAAAACATTCACAAGTATGCAAGAAAAGAGGACGTTCCCGAGCATACTGTCTTTGTTATTACGACTGACGGAATGGAAAATGCAAGCCGTAGATTTGACAGTAAAACCATAAAGAAACTGATTAAGCAGTATGAAGAAGAATACGGCTGGGAGTTTCTTTTTATAGGGGCCAACATCGATGCGGTTGAAACGGCCTCTGACTTGGGAATAAGACAGGAACGAGCTGCAAATTACAATGCAACGGCAAAAGGTACAAAGATGCTTTACGAGGTTGTAAGTGATACGATGTCTTGCCTGCGTTTTGACTCACCGGTTGAAGCAGGATGGGCAGATAAGTTAAAGGAGGATTGAGATGATAGGTGCAATTTTAGGAGATGTTGTAGGGTCAATTTATGAGTTTAACAATATAAAAACAAAAGATTTTGAACTCTTCGGTAAAAAGTGTTCTTTTACAGATGATACGGTTATGACAGTCGCTGTTTCAAAAGCACTCAGAAAATATGAGGAAATTGACGAAAATAATATGGAAGATTTTAAGGCAACACTTATTTCTGATATGCACGAAGTAGGAATAAAATACCCTTATTGCGGATATGGAGGAAACTTTCGAGTATGGATAATTCGAAATGCTACAGAACCATACGGAAGCTTCGGTAACGGATCTGCAATGCGAGTGTCCGCCGTGGGATGGTACGCAAAAAGCCTTGAAAATGCTGAATTGATTGCAAAAGCCACAGCTGAGGTTACGCATAATCATCCTGAGGGAATAAAAGGTGCTGTTGCAACAGCGGGAGCGGTGTACCTTGCAAGAAGCGGTAAAAGTATGGAAGAAATAAAAAAATATGTGGAAGGCTTCTATAATCTGGATTTCACATTGGATGAAATACGCCCGCATTATCATTTTGATGTGACATGTCAGGGAACAGTTCCACAGGCTATGGAAGCGTTTTTTGAATCCGTGAGCTTTGAGGATGCTGTAAGAAATGCCATTTCCATCGGCGGTGACAGCGATACTCTGGCGGCCATAACGGGAGCTGTGGCGGAGGCGTATTATGGTATTGAAAAAGAATTTAAGAAAAAAACGCTTTCATATCTTGATGAATATCTTTTTTACTTAACCGAAAATTTCTGCAGTAAATTTTGTGTTGAATAATTTTTCACGGGAAGCCTTTTAACAAGGCTTCCTTGTTTTTTATTCGGCAAAGTTGTTGACGGATAAATAATTTTTGTGCTATAATTTATCCTGTAGATTTTGTTTGAATGGCGGTGTAGCTGATGGTAGAAGTGGTTGCGGCATTAATCTGGGATAAGGATAAGTTTTTAATATGTCAGCGTCCTGAAAATAAAGGAAATGCACTTCTTTGGGAGTTTGTGGGCGGCAAGGTTGAAAAAGGAGAAACAAAGGAAGAAGCCCTGATTCGTGAATGTCGAGAGGAGCTTGATATAATCCTTTCGGTGGATGACGAGTTTATGGATGTGGTGCATGAATACCCTGACATCACGGTGCATCTTACGTTGTTTAATGCCGAAATAAAGGAAGGTGTCCCAAAGAAATTAGAACATAACGATATAAAATGGATAACAGTAGATGAAATGGATAAATTTGACTTTTGTCCTGCGGATACAGTGCTGCTTGACAAAATTAAATCTGAACGGAGGGACAAAATGATAAATAAATTACTTAAAAGTGTGCTTGATCAGGACACAGCACCTGTTGTTGTCTGCGATATTAATGACTGTATACGTTATATGAATCCTTGTGCAATAAAACGCTATCATAAGGATTTGACAGGGGAGAGTATTAAAAAATGCCATCCTCCTAAGGCAAATGAAATGATTGATAGAGTTGTTTTGTGGTTTAAGAAAAGCAAGGATAACAACATTGTTTATACCTATCGTAACGACGAGGAAAATAAGGATGTTTATATGGTTGCCCTTCGTGACGATGACGGTACTTTGATAGGCTATTACGAAAAGCACGACTACAGAAACAGAGAAACATTAAATCTTTATGAAATGAAGTAAAAGGAGAAAGTATTATGAAAATTGCAGTAACTTACGAAAACGGTGAAATATTCGGACACTTCGGTCATACCGAACAGTTTAAGGTGTATGAGATTGAAGGCGGAAAAATAGTTTCAACAGAAATTTTAGACACAAATGGAAGCGGACACGGAGCTCTGGCAGGCTTTCTTGAAAACCTGGATGTTGATGTACTTATCTGCGGAGGAATTGGCATGGGTGCACAGTTGGCTTTGGCATCTTGTGGAATCAAGCTCTTTGGCGGAGCTTCCGGAAATGCCGACAAAGCAGTTGAAGCTTTCCTTTCGGGTTCATTGAATTATGATCCCGATGCAAAATGCGATCATCACGGTCACGAACACGGCGAAGGACATAACTGCGGAGAGCATAGCTGTGGAGGAAATTGCCACAATCATTAAGGCAACAGAGAGTTGCTTGATGAAAAATGAAACCTGTAATATAATTGGCGTGAGGTGATTTTATGGAAACAAAAGATATTTTAGCAAAGCTCCGAAACGAAAAAGGGCTTACGCAGGATGCGTTGGCAGAAAAAGTATTTGTCACAAGACAGGCGGTGTCCCGATGGGAAACAGGGGAAACACAGCCAAACACCGAAACGCAGAAGCTTCTTTCAAAGCTTTATGATGTATCCATAAATACTCTTTTGGGCTCGCCGAGAGAGCTTATTTGCCAATGCTGCGGCATGCCTCTGGAAGATTCTGTGACAAGTAAGGAAACAGACGGTTTCTTTAATGAGGAATACTGCAAGTGGTGCTATGCCGACGGAGAATATATGTATCACAACATGGATGATCTTATTGACGTTTGCGTAGGTCATATGGTAAATGAAACACTTTCGGAAGATGATGTCCGTTCATATTTGAAAGAGACTCTTCCAAAGCTCGATTACTGGAAGCGGTATAGAGAGCTTGGCGGAGACGGGGCATTTGATGAATTTAAGAAAGTTTTAATTAATGAAATCAATGATTTACATATTGAGGGGATGCCTCATCTTACAAAGCTTAATGCCCTTGTGGGTGGTTATATAAACCTTGAATACAGACTTCCGAGCGGTAAAACCGTTAAGTTTTTGGATGACGGGGCGACATATCTTGGCAATCAGCTTGAAAGCGAATTTGGCGGTAGATGTTTCGGCATTGCAGCCAATATGGACTTTATTCTTATTTGTACATATGAAGAAAACGGCGAAAATCCCGAGCTTGTTATGTATAAAAAGAGGTAGGACGATGCTTAGTTCAAAGCAAAATGATAGTTGATTTAAGGAAAGTGATGTTGTGAGATTGTCAAAAGGAAAAAACAACTTTCAGGATAATGTGTATTCTTACTGGGAATGGAGTGCACCTGTTTTGCAGACACACGATGAAATAATAGCAAAGCTTGCTGAACTTAATTTAGAAGGGCGTACAGTGAAAAATGTACGTTGCGTGGGAATGGCATATAATTGGAATGATGACAATATAGGTGAAGCGGTATACAGGGCACTTGGAGATATGAGTAAGGAAGATAGAAAGAGGTTGCCTAATCCGGAAGCATTTCTGCCTGAGGGAGTATATATCCCATGTTGGGCAGAGATTGATGAACCATTCATTATTGAGTTTGAAGACGGCGACGCTCTAGCTATTGATTATAGTGAGGGCAGCAGCGTAAGGATGGAAATGAATACACTTCCTGTAAATATTTTATGGGGGACAAATAATCCTACAGTTCATGCTAATAAATTGTTTTCGGATATTATAGGAAAAAGGATTACTGCTGTTGAAATCGTGACTTCAACAGTGATGCCGGAGTTTACAGGATCATATGGACTGGATTTAGAAGAACAAGCGGCTTATATAGTTGGTCTTCATATCAAATATAATGATGGTAGTTTGCGGTATCCTCAAAAATCGTTATTTTTTACGTCATGGATGGATTACGGAGAAGTTTCGATAAGAAATCATGGAGGCGAGGCACTGCAAATTCACGCTCCTTATGTAAAGGAAATCGTAAAGGGTTTTGTAGATGATGAAGTGTTGAACTCCCAAAATGAATTTGATTTGTCCGAACTAGATAAATAAAATTTATTCTTATATACTGGACGAAAAAAATATTTGTAGACTCGTCCGTAAGTCATTCTGACGACGGCATTTTCTGTAAAATGCCTGCGGAAGAATCTCTTTATCAATGTAACAACACCGTAAATCCGGCAAAAAAGGAGAATTTATGAAAAAAGTTTTATGCTTGCTTGTTATAGCATTTACACTTATAACTTCAAATATCGCTTTGACAAATTCCTATGTTACAATGTATGCCTTAGACGGCAGAACCATAAGTGTCCCGGAAGAGGATATAAACAAATGGAAGGCAGTAGGCTGGTACGCCCTAGCACCTGTTACGATGTATGCACTTAACGGAAAAGAGATAAAGGTGCCTGCAGAAAAAGTCAGTGCATATGAAAAAGTGGGCTGGTATCAGACCCCGCCTGCAACAGTTTATGCTCTTGACGGAAGGGTTAAAAATGTGCCGCAGGACAGGGTTGAGGACTATGTAAATGTAGGCTGGTATAAAGAAGTGCCTGTTGCGATGATTGCGAGAGACTATAGAATAATTTATGTACCGGCAAACGATGTGGAAGCCTACAAAAAGGTCGGATGGTTTGTACGGATTCACCCCTCGGAATATGGAGCGGTGTATGCGAAAAACATACAAGATATAATAGAGAAATATGGCAAATTTGAGCAAGGCGGAACAAAAGGATTAAGATATGGGGTGCTTATCGATTTTGAGAGAGATATGGTTCCGGAACTGGTGCTTCTTCACGATTTGAAAGTGAAAGTATACCGGTACCATGACGGAGTTTCCTCTGAAATTTACAGTGCAGATGTAGGATGCAGATACGGACAAACTGATGTTTCTTACACTTTCGGACTTAATGATACTGCCGAGATTCCTTATTTAATAACATATCATAGCGAGAATGAGTGGACAGAAGAAAATATGGAAATATTCACATTAAAGGATGGAACTACGGAAATAACTACTATGTTTGCAAAAACTACGGGAGTTGATAAGGGGTTCGAGATATTGGATGCTATGATTGATGGACGATATGTAAGCGGAAAAGAATATGTCATTGAGAAAGAAAAATTAAGTTCCGGCCTAATTAGTGTCTTCGCTTCAGGTATAGGTGATGGCGGAACTTATGACCGGGGATGGGATTTTTTGTGGGCAACTGAAGATGAACTTGATGCATTCTTAAGGCAATTTGGACTATAAGAGAAAAAGCCTGTGGTTAAGAGATATAAAGAAAGAACTTGACATTCTCTGCGAAATAAAGTCAGAAGAAATCAAAAATGCATTTATTAAAGAATTTTATAAAGAAGATAAATCAGTATAAGGGGACGTTGTATCATAATGCACAGTGGGATAAGCTCTTTGATATGGGCGAAAAATTCCTCCAATTAAAGGCTGTTACTCCGAAAATTTTCTATATATGGGGCCATGCTTATGAATTCGACATCTATCCCGAACGCTGGAAAAAATTCGAAGAATTCCTTGAAATGATGAGCGGTAACTCCGATATATTTTACGGAACAAATATAGAGGTATTTAAGTATCTTTTGTAAATGAAAATCCCTGTCCGTGGTAAACGGACAGGGATTTTTTATGCCAAGGTTTGTGCTGAAAGTAACAACAAAAAGAATAAATGCATATTATGTAAACGGGGATATACCCCGAAAATCTAACAAGGAGAGTTTTTATGAAATCAGAACATTTCATGTACGGAATGACTCCTTACATGTCAAATATGCAATGTGACATTCCATATACGGCAGACGCTCTCTACGGTGCAAAGCTCGCATACAGTTATGTTCCTTATCAACGTGGGGGAGCAATGTATACCGAATGCGAAGCACTAAAGGAAGGAACAGTATTTCCTGCACTTAATAAACCTTTAGGAGTATACGGTCTTGAGTTCTGCTCCGCATCAAATGAGGAGGATA
The DNA here is from genome assembly GCA_045545475.1 of Clostridia bacterium. GTDB lineage: Bacteria > Bacillota > Clostridia > CAKSNL01 > HGM11501 > HGM11501. Next base: position 161,590 of record JAZQAZ010000010.1, read on the forward strand.
ATTAAATGGAAAACTCATTAAAAGAAAAGCTTACAAAGCTTCAGGAAATCGATTTTGTGCTTGCCGATATAAAGCTTTATCTTGATACACATCCCTGTGATACAGCAATGCTGATGAAATATTGTATGTATGCACAGAAATCTATGATGCTCAGAAATGAGATAGAAACAAGATATCGCTATCCCTTAACTGCAAAAGCAGCGGCAGCTTTCGGTCCGAAATTCGGATGGATAAATTCCCCTTGGCCTTGGTGCGGAAAAGAACCTAAATCAATTGACGCAACATTCAATCCCTGCCAGGCGGAAACTTTGGAAAACGAATGTACTTGCTCATGTGAGTGCGAAACTGAAACGGAGGTATGCAATTAATGTGGTATTATGAAAAGAAACTTCAGAAACCTATTTCCATAAAGCACACCAATCCCGAGCTTGCAAAGGTTATAATAAGTCAGTACGGTGGGCCTGATGGGGAACTCGGAGCAAGTCTTCGTTATTTAAGTCAGCGTTTTTCGATGCCGAACGATGTATGTAAGGCCATCTGTAACGATATTGGAACAGAAGAACTTGCACACTTAGAGATGGTTGGATCTCTTGTTCATCAGCTTACTAAAAATATTTCTTGTGAAGAAGTTAAAAAAAGCGGATTTTCCGATTACTTTGTAGACCACGGTACAGCTGTTTATCCTGTTTCAGCATCAGGTGCACCCTGGACCGCGGCATATATTCAGTCTTCAGGAGATGTCATTGCCGACCTAACAGAAAATCTGGCGGCAGAACAGAAGGCTAGAAAGACATATGATAATATTTTAAGACTTTCAGACGATCCGGATGTAAACGAAGTAATAAAATTCCTTCGGGCAAGAGAAATCGTCCATTTTCAGCGTTTCGGTGAAGCACTCAGAACTGTTCAGGATATGCAGGATTGCAAAACGGTTTTTGCAATGCGAGAGGCTGCTTCGTGTGCTTGCATGAACAAAATGACCTATAAACAATAATTAATAAGAATTGAAGTCAGGTGATACGACTGTATTGCCTGACTTTTTAATTTGTATGGTGCTAAGAATGAGCGATTAACCAAAATGCACAAAAAAGAGTTGCAAAAAAGGTTTATCTATGGTAAAATAGTATGTGTTTGAAAAAACTTTCTAAAAAGAAAGGATTGATAAAATGAAATTGTCAGAAGTTGTAGAAATTTTAGGGGCTAAGGTGCTTACAGGGGAGGAAGCACTGGATATTGAAGTTGCCTCGGCTTGCGGTTGCGATCTTATGAGCGATGTACTTGCTTTCGTTAAAGACAGAGCACTGCTTTTAACAGGTCTTATGAATCCTCAGGTAGTGCGTACCGCAGAAATGATGGATATTACAGCCATCGTTTTTGTTCGCGGAAAAGAACCGGATGAATCCATTATTGAAATGGCTAAAATGAAAGATATGGTAATTATGACTACCGATCTTCCTTTGTATATAGCTTGCGGAGAGCTTTACTCCAAAGGCCTTACCGGAAAAAAGAGGGGGTAAGGAAATGGATGCTCTGATGAAATATCATTACGAGGTAGACGGCAGTGATTTCACACGGGCAGGGGAAACCTCCAGCAGCGTAAAAAAGATACTCCGTAGTATGGGATTTTCTCCGGAAACCATACGCCGTGTTGCAATCGCCATGTATGAAGGAGAAATTAACATGGTAATTCATGCAAACGGCGGAACTATTGATGCGTATATAGATCCGGATAAAATTACTATTGTTATGGCAGATACAGGACCGGGAATTAAAGACATATCTCTTGCAATGCAAGAGGGGTATTCTACGGCAACAAGCCGGATAAGAGAGCTTGGCTTTGGTGCCGGAATGGGAATTCCGAATATGAAGAAATATTCCGATGAGATGGATATTGATACCAAAATAGGAGTGGGGACTACCCTGACTCTTACCTTTTACCCGGACAACGAATAAATACGAAGGGAATGGGTTCTTTAATGGATAAATACTGGCATTCTGTCAGGCTGGAAAGAGAATCTTGTCAAGGATGTACCAACTGCCTTAAGTCCTGCCCAACTCAGGCAATAAGAGTGCAGGGAAAAAAGGCCAAGGTATTGAAAGAAAGATGCATTGATTGCGGTGAGTGTATAAGAAAATGTCCTTATCATGCAAAAAAAGCATACACAAGTAGTCTTTCGGAGCTTGAAAAATTTAAATATAACGTGGCATTGATTGCACCGGCTTTTTATGGGCAGTTCTCCAAGGCGGAGAGTATTGATGAAATACTTACGGCTGTTCTTAAGCTGGGATTCGATGATGTATTCGAAGTAGCAGCAGGAGCGCAAGCGGTAAGCAAGAAAACCAAAGAACTTTTAGAATCGGGAGAACTTCTTACTCCGACGATTTCATCGGCTTGCCCGGCCGTGATGAAGCTTATTGCGATTATGTTTCCGGGCCTTATCGGCAATATAATACCGCTTAAGTCTCCGATGGAGATTTCGGCGGCTGAAGCAAGACGGCTTGCTGTAAAAAAGACAGGCTTAATGCCGTCTGAAATCGGAATATTTTTTATAAGTCCATGTGCAGCTAAAATGACAGCTGTTTACGACGATGCAGAAAACGGCCATACTGATGTTGACGGCGTTTTATCGATAAAGGATATTGTGCTGGTCATGGCTCAGCATGGGTTTGGAAAAATAGAAGAAATTAAACCTTTATCTTCTGCCGGAAGGTCGGGTGTTCTTTGGGCAACAACAGGTGGTGAAGCTGAATCTTCGGGAGCTGAAAAACATATTGCTGTAAGCGGAATTCAAAATGTAATAAAGCTTCTTGCAGATATTGATGACGGCAAGCTTTCTGATATAGAATTTGTCGAAGTTCTTGCGTGTGACGGAGGCTGCGTTGGCGGCCCTCTTGTTATGGAGAATCCCTTTGTTGCTTCTTCAAGAATCAAGAGACTTTGTCATGTGGAAAGTGATGATGTCGATTTGATTTCTAAGGATGCTGAACTTTTCTGGGATCATCCTGTGATTTACAGACCTGTAATGAATCTTGATTCCGACAGAATGGAAGCAATGAAAAAAGCCATAAGACTTGAGGCACTTTATGAAGAATTTCCCAAGTTGGACTGCGGTTCCTGCGGTTCTCCGACTTGCCGTGCTCTGGCAGAAGATATTGTGCGTGGCTATGCTGTTGAGACTGACTGCGTATTTCTCCTCCGTGAAAGAGTTAAAGAGCTTACCAGGCAGATGGTTGAGCTTGAAGGTAAGGAATGGAGAACGGATTCAGGGCAGGAAGATTAATTTTAGAAAGGTGAGTTAGATGAAAGTATCTGAATTAGCGGAAAAAGCCGGTTTTACCTATGGAAGTGGGGCAGAGGTGCCAGATAAGCAAATAAAAGGCTGTTATATCGGTGACCTTTTAAGCCTTGCGATGGCGAAGGTTGATGTTGATAACGCCTGGATAACTATTCAGACTAATATAAACGTAGTTGCAGTTGCGTCGCTTAAGGAAGCAGCTTGTGTAATTGTTGCCGACGGATTTCATATTGACGAAACCGTAAAGGCAAAGGCTGAGGCCGAAGAAATAATTATTCTTGAATCTGAGCTTTCAGCCTATGATATTGCTAAAAAACTTGCGGAATACGGCATATGAAGCTATACTACGATTTACACATTCATTCGGCACTTTCACCTTGCGGGGATAATGACATGACGCCTAACAACATCGTGAATATGTCTATTATCAAAGGGTTGGATGTTATAGCGATTGCCGATCACAATTCTGCAGGGAATGTGAGGGCTGCATTAGAAGTTGCCGGGGATAATATCCTTATAATTCCGGCAATGGAAGTCACTACTTCGGAAGAAGTACATGTTCTTTGTTATTTCCCGGATGTAGACAGTGCGGAAGACATGGGAGCGTTTATTTATTCGCATCTTCCCGATATAAAAAACAGGACGGACATTTTCGGAAATCAGTATTATATGAACTCTGAGGATGAAATTATACGGGAAGAAGAAAAACTTCTGGTAAGTGCTACGGATTTAAGCATATACGATGTGGCCGAAGAAGCTAAAAAGCGGGGAGGAATAATGGTCCCGGCACATATCGACAAAGCAAGCTACAGCGTTCTTGCAAACCTGGGATTTATGCCTCCGGATTTACCGATCACGGTGGTTGAAATTACAGAGAAGAAGCGGGATGAATTAAAGGAAGAATACGGCAAATTCAAGATAATCACCGATTCGGATGCCCATTATCTTGAAAATATTGCAGAACCTTCATATCAATTAGATATTTTAAACAAAAATCCGAAGGATTTCATTGAAAGTTTGTCAAAAATTTAACTGAAATATTTTCAAAAATTTATAGATTTTTGTCGAGGAATTTGTTATAATTATAACGATGTACTTTTTTAAGTCAAAGTCTGTGTATTTTTTAGAGGAACTTAGAAAGTGTACAGACCATTAAATAAAAATAACAGGAGGTATTGTTATGGAAAAGAAAGGTGTTGCTTTTAACGGCACAAAAGAGCAGGAAAAGAAGCTCAGAGCTGTTATAGAACAACATAAGGGCCAGGCAGGCGCAGCAATTCCCGTACTCCATGAGGCACAGGAAATCTACGGATATCTTCCCATTGAAGTACAAGAGATTATTGCAGAGGGTCTCGGAATATCCTTAGCTGATATTTACGGTATCGTTACCTTCTATGCAAGATTTACACTCAATCCCAAGGGAGATTATAACCTTGCAGTATGTCTCGGTACAGCTTGCTACGTTAAGGGTTCCGGAGACATTATTAACAAAGCACAGGAAATTTTAGGTATTGGCGTAGGTGAATGCACAGCGGACCGTAAGTTCTCCATTGAGGCTACACGTTGCATCGGTGCATGCGGTCTTGCTCCGGTAATGACCATTAATGACGACGTTTACGGAAGAATCACCGCAGACGACGTTCCCGGAATTATCGCTAAATATTAATTATGAGAGAGATATCGTTACACATTCTGGATATCGCACAGAACTCTGTTACGGCAAATTCTTCTCTGGTTGAAATTACAGTGGAGGAAAATGAAAAAGCGGATACGCTTTCCGTTATAATCGCTGATAATGGCAAGGGAATGAGCGAAGAGATGGTTAAAAGAGTGGTTGATCCTTTCACTACCGGAAGGACAACAAGGAAAGTCGGCCTTGGGATTCCACTTATTAAAATGGCGGCGGAAAACACGGGCGGAAGTTTTAACCTTGAATCAAAGCTCGGTGTCGGAACGACTCTTACAGCGGTGTTCGTTTTAAGCAGTATTGACCGTCAGCCCTTAGGGGATATGGCAGAGACAATGCTCGGCATGGTAACGAGCTATGAAAACGTTGATTTTCTATATGTACACAAAGTAAACGATAAAGAATTTACACTTGATACAAGGGAAATCAAGAAGATATTGGGCGGCGTTTCTCTTTCGGAGCCGGATGTCTATATGTGGCTTTCGGAATATCTTAAAGAAGGGGAAAGCGAGCTCACCAATAAGGAGATTTAATCTTCTTAAAGAAAGGATGTATAATTAATGAAGAGTTTAGCAGAACTTCAGGCAATAAGAAATAAGACAATCAATAATGTTGTTATGAGAAAAGAAGGCGACAATATCCGTATAGTTATCGGTATGGCAACTTGCGGTATTGCAGCAGGTGCACGTCCCGTTATGAACGCTTTTATGGAAGAGATTTCCAAGCGTGGATTAAGTAACGTTGCAGTAACTCAGACAGGTTGCATCGGCGTATGCAGACTTGAACCCATCGTTGAGGTTTATATGCCCGGCGAAGAAAAGGTTACCTATGTTAAGATGGACGCTAAAAAGGCTGTTGAAGTAGTTGCAGAGCACATCGTTAACGGCCGTGCGGTTAACCAGTATACAATCGGCGCTGCCGAGAAATAATATTCGTAAGGAGAAAGGATCGGTGTTAGTATGGATATGGTAAGAGGACACGTTCTGTGCTGTGGCGGTACAGGCTGTACATCTTCCGGCAGCGAAGGTATAATAGCTGAAATGGAAGAACAGCTGAAGGTTTTTGGCCTTGATAAGGAAATCAAGGTTATTAAAACCGGATGCTTCGGTCTTTGCGCATTAGGTCCCATCGTGGTTGTATATCCCGAAGGCGCATTCTACAGCAGAGTAGAAAAAGAAGACGTAAAGGAAATAGTTGAGGAACATCTCTTAAAGGGACGTATTGTTAAGAGACTCCTTTATTCTGAGACAGTTGAAGAAGATAACATCAAGAGCCTTAACGAAGTTGGCTTCTACAAGAGTCAGAAGAGAGTAGCTCTCCGTAACTGCGGTGTTATCGACCCCGAAAACATTGACGAGTATATCGCAATGGACGGTTACCAGGCACTCGGTAAGGTTCTTACCGAAATGAAGCCTCAGGAAGTTATTGATGTTGTTCTGGCATCAGGCTTAAGAGGACGTGGTGGTGCAGGCTTCCCCACAGGAAGAAAATGGCAGTTTACTGCAGGCGCACCCGGCAAGCAGAAGATTGTTGCATGTAATGCCGACGAGGGTGACCCCGGTGCATTCATGGACAGAAGCGTTCTGGAAGGCGATCCCCACTGTCTTATCGAGGCAATGGCAATTGCAGCTTATGCAGTTGGCGCTGACCAGGGTTATATCTATGTAAGAGCAGAGTATCCCATCCCTGTTAAGAGATTGCAGATTGCAATAAATCAGGCAAAGGAATACGGTCTTTTAGGTAAAAACATCTTTAATACAGGCTTTAATTTCGACCTTGAAATCCGTCTTGGTGCAGGTGCATTCGTATGCGGTGAAGAAACTGCTCTTATGCGCTCCATCGAAGGACACAGAGGTGAGCCCAAGTGCAGACCTCCGTTCCCCGCAATCAAGGGATTGTTCGATAAGCCCACTCTTCTTAACAACGTTGAAACCTATGCAAACATTACTCAGATTATCTTAAACGGTGCTGAATGGTTTGCTTCCATGGGTACAGAGAAGAGCAAGGGTACAAAGGTATTCGCACTCGGCGGTAAGATTAACAACACAGGTCTTGTTGAAATCCCCATGGGTACAACACTCCGTGAAGTTATCTACGAAATCGGCGGCGGTATTCCCAACGGCAAGAAGTTTAAGGCTGCTCAGACAGGCGGACCTTCCGGCGGATGTATTCCTGCTGAACACTTGGATGTTCCCATTGACTATGATAACTTAATAGCAATCGGTTCCATGATGGGTTCCGGCGGTCTTATCGTAATGGACGAAGATACTTGTATGGTTGACATAGCTAAGTTCTTCCTCGAATTTACAGTTGATGAATCCTGCGGTAAGTGTGCACCCTGCCGTATCGGTACAAAGAGAATGCTTGAAATTCTTGAAAAGATTACCGAAGGTAAGGGAACACTTGAAGATATCGATACTCTTGAAGAGCTTGCTTCAACAATCACAACAAGTGCTTTCTGCGGACTTGGACAGACAGCTCCCAACCCCGTACTCAGCACACTTCGCTACTTCAGAGACGAGTATATCGCTCACGTTGTTGATAAGACTTGTCCTGCAGGCGTATGTAAGAAGCTCGTTCGTTATGAAATCGAAGCTGACAAGTGTAAGGGTTGCTCCGCTTGTGCAAGAAAGTGCCCCGTTGGTGCAATCACAGGCGAAATCAAGAGTCCTTATACAATCGATCCCAATAAGTGTATTAAGTGCGGCGTATGTATCGATACATGTAAATTCGGCGCAGTAGTGAAGAAATAAGAAAGGGAGTGGATTATCATGGCAAAAAAGATGATTAATTTAAAGATAAACGGCAAAGATATTACAGTTCCCGAGGGTTATACCATTCTTCAGGCTGCTAAAGAGGCTAAGATTCATATCCCCACACTGTGCTATCTTAAGGACTTAAATGAAATTGGTGCGTGCAGAATGTGCGTAGTTGAAGTTAAGGGTGCAAGAGCTTTGCAGGCTGCCTGCGTATATCCCGTTTCCGAGGGACTTGAAGTTTATACAAATTCTGCAAAGGTAAGAAGTGCAAGAAAGGCTACTCTTGAGCTTATCCTTTCCAACCACGACAAGAAGTGTCTTACCTGCATCAGAAACGGTAACTGCGAACTTCAGAAGCTTTCCGAAGACCTTGGCATTACAAGCGTAAGATTCGGTTCTGAAGAAGAAAACACAATGCATGAAATCGATTCATCTTCTCCTTCACTTGTTAGAAATAACAACAAGTGCGTACTTTGCAGAAGGTGTATCGCTGCCTGCGACAATCAGGAAATCAGCGTAATTCAGGCAAAGGAGAGAGGTTTCGCTACAAACATCGGCGGAGCATTTGACCTTCCTGTTGCAGAAACTCCCTGTATTTACTGTGGTCAGTGTATCGTTGCTTGTCCCACAGGTGCTCTTCATGAAAAGGATGACACCGCTAAGGTTTGGGCAGCAATCAACGATCCCGATAAGCACGTTGTATTCCAGACAGCTCCTGCTGTAAGAGCAGCAATCGGTGAAGAGTTCGGCTTCAAAGCTGGTACTCCCACAACAGGTAAGATGGTTGCTGCAATTAGACAGCTTGGTGCTGACAAGGTATTTGATACCGATACAGGTGCTGACCTTACAATTATGGAAGAGGGAACAGAGTTCATCAAGAGATTTACCGAAGGTAAGAATCTTCCTCTCATCACTTCCTGCAGCCCCGGTTGGGTTAAGTATTGCGAGACATATTATCCCGAATTTATCGATAATCTGTCTTCTGCTAAGTCTCCCATGGAGATGTTCGGTGCAATCCTTAAGACATACTACTGCAAGAAGAATAAGATTGATCCCGAAAAGCTTTTCGTTGTAGCTGTAATGCCCTGTACTTCCAAGAAGTTTGAGGCATCCCGTCCCGAAATGGCTGACGGCGGACATGGCCCCGACATTGACGTTTCCATCACAACAAGAGAGCTTGCAAGAATGATTAAGTCTGCAGGTATTGACTTTGCAGGACTTGATGATGAGCACTTTGATCAGCCCTTCGGCGATGCAACAGGTGCAGGCGTTATCTTCGGTGCAACCGGTGGTGTTATGGAAGCAGCTCTTCGTACAGTTTCCGAAGTTCTTACAGGCAAAACTCTTGAGAATATCGACTTCAAGGCTGTAAGAGGAACAAAGGGCGTTAAGACTGCTACACTTGAAATCGCAGGCAAGGAAGTAAATATTGCTGTTGCTCACGGTATCAAGAATGTTAAGAAGGTACTCAACGACGTTAAGAGCGGTAAGGCTCATTATGACTTCATCGAAATGATGGCTTGCCCCGGTGGCTGCGTATGCGGCGGCGGTCAGCCCATCCACAGTGCAGATTATCTGTCTGATCATGACCTTAAGGCACTTCGTGCAAAGGCTCTTTATCAGGAAGATGTTAACGCAGAATTAAGAAAGTCTCACGAGAACCCCGTTATTAAGGAACTTTACGACAACTTCCTCGGTGAACCCTGCGGAAAGATGTCTCATAAGCTTCTTCATACTAAGTATACTAAGAGAGACAAATATTGAGATTAATTTCTTAAAAGTTAAACGGACAGGCAATGCCTGTCCGTTTTTTTATTGGTTGATTAGGGAAAGCGTATTGCTCAGAATTTTTAGTTATTTAATAAATAAAAGAGTCTCAAATTGAGAATCTGGAGGAAGTATGCTTATCTATGAAAGAGGGATTCGCTTTTCTGCGGAAAAGCCACGCCGTGAAAAACAGTCCCCCGGACTGTCATTCACTACCGTCGGTTCGAATCCTCCGTCAATATTTGCCAACAAAAAAAGATACCCTTGTGGGTATCTTTTTTTGTTGGCGGACAGAGAGGGAACAGCCGCTTCGCGTCTTAACTGCTCGGTTACCCTGAAGGGTCCCAACCTCGCACCTTTTTTGCTAAAAACGATAATCAATCGTTTTCTTAACGCAAAAACCCCCTCGGGGTTCGAATCCTTTCATTCATTAACAAAAAAAGATACCCTTGCGGGTATCTTTTTTTGTTGGCGGACAGAGAGGGAACAGC
>JAZQAZ010000011.1:0-1649 GCA_045545475.1 Clostridia bacterium
CGTCGCATCAACGATATTGATGATAGCATCGGGGTTTTCACTCTTGACATAAGAGCTTGTGATGCTCTCTTCGGAAGTAAACGGAGACATTGAGTATGCACCCGGAAGGTCGACTGCCAAAATCTCTTCCTCTCCCGCACAGAACCCTTTCTTTATTGTGTGTTCTTTCTTTTCAACGGTTACTCCCGCCCAGTTACCTACCTTTTCATTTCTGCCGGTAAGCGCATTATACATAGTCGTTTTCCCGCTGTTTGGATTGCCCGTCAAAGCAATTCTCATTTTTAATTCCTCCTTGATTTTTGTTTTTTATCTACAAGGGCGAACCTGAGGATGCCGGTTACCCTATGCTAACTCACCTGTTTAAAGAAAAGCCGGACAAACCGGCCGTTTCCCTATCCTTCAATTTCTATCGCCTCGGCAAGCTGATTATCAATATTATATCTGCCGTCTTTAATCGAAACAACGCAGCTGCTCTTTTTCCTTGAAATAACCGTTATCGGTTCTCCGCTGTAGCAACCAAGAGAGAAGAGAAAAGAATTAAGCTCTTCATCGTCTGTTATAATATTGGAAACTATATATTCCTTACCTTCCTGTGCCGCCATCAAGTTCATTTTTCAATCACCCAAAAGTATCATTCTCTTAAGTTAGCACCCGCTAACCATATATATAATACACTCAACGGAAAGATTTGTCAAGTATTTTTATTTTTAATTTTTATTAACATTTATTCGTAATTCCCATATTTCTACATTGCATTTATGCTTTTTGTAACGGTTACAACGCAGTTCGTTCTCCGCAGCGCAAACCGCGACAGAAAGAGAATTCTTGCCGCTGCAGAAAAAGAAACCGTAAATCAATAATTCATATACCGGATAGTACATATTTTCTAAAAAACAAGCGTATCGGCTTTTCCGTTACGCCTGTTTTTTATCTCAAATCACTATTCTGAACTCTGTACCTTTGCCGAATTCGCTTTTTGCGGCAACTGTTCCGCCATGAAGTTCGATTATACTTTTCACCATTGAAAGTCCTAATCCACTGCTGTATTCATCGTTACGGACATCATCAACGCGATAAAAACGAGTCCATATTTTATCGATGTGCTCTTCCGGTATTCCCATACCATTATCCGCAACAATAATTTCTGTTCTGTCACTGATCCTTGAAGCAGACACGGAAACATAACCTGACTCATTACCGTACTTGATACCGTTGCTGATAAGGTTTGTAATTACAGAGAGCAGCAAAGCTTCATCAGCCTCTGTAATAGTTCCTTCCTCAACATTTGCGAAAAGAAAAATCCCTTTTTGTGCTGCTGATTCTTTCATACTTTCAATTGCCACATCAACAATAACCCCAAGGTCAACCTTTTCCTTATTGAATTTCTGTCTGTTTTGATCTATTCTTGCGAGAAGCAGAAGACGGGATATCAGCTTCGACGCCTGATTTGCTTTATCAACAATCGCCTGTGCAAGTTCCCTCTCTTTCTCATCCTTTGCGATATCCAGAAGATACTCGCCCTGCGCAAGAATAACGCTTATTGGTGTTCTCAGCTCGTGGGAAGCATCCGATGTAAACTGTTTTTCCTGCTTGATAAGATTTTCAATTTTATCAAGCATTTTATTAAGTGTGACCGACAAATGATGAAG
>JAZQAZ010000012.1:0-28135 GCA_045545475.1 Clostridia bacterium
CTTAAAGTGTTCTGCCACCTTTTCAACATCGTTTTCAGACCAGAGTGTTTCAACATCGATAACACCCTTAAGGTCAACAAAGCTTATATGCTCTGTCGCATAATGCTCCTTGATGTAGGCAACAGTCTGTCTTCCTCTCTCTTCTGCAACCTCCCAGTTAAAGATACCGGGACGGGGAGTACAGTCACGTCTTAAGGGAACAAGTCCTATTTTCACATTGTAATCAAGCATAGTATACCTCCTGATAGTGAATTTATTTTAACGCATAAAACTTCTAATATATTTTACACCGTAAACGCATTTTTTCAATGTATAAAACGCCAGAAAAATTGTATATTTCGATTTGTTTTAAGCATTTTCATTATACTATTTCCCCGACAAAAAGTCAATTAAAAATCAAAGCTTTACGTAAAATGCTTATACGTAGTTTTTTCTTATAAAACATTCCGAGAAATAAATACGAAAAAAAGGAAAATAAAACGCCTAAACCCTTGATTTTTCTACATTTCTGTGATAAAATTAAGATAGTATGCAATTTTTTGCATATTAATGAAGAAAAAATCTGCCGGGGCAGATTTTGAGATACAGGAAAGAAGATGTAAAAATGGCAACAACTTATGAAAGAAAAAGAAGGAAGCACAGCAACATATTATACACAATTATTACCGCTGTATTAATATGTGCGGTCGTTTTCGCCATGGTTGGAAACTTCTACCTTCTGGCAGAGAACGATGCTTATGAGATGCTACATCTGCAGACAAAGCAAATCAAGGATGACCTTACCTTGCAGCTTAAATCCGACAGAGAAAATCTCGTAACCATGGCAAACTTTGCTTCAAAGCTCTATTCCGATGGCGATGACTACAGCTTAATGTTCGAATCCTTCAAGCCTATCGGCCTGCTTTCAAACATCGGAATACTTAATCCCGACAATACCTTTGTTACCAAAATGGGAGAAATAGACCTTTCAGGCAAAATCAGCTTTTCCGAAGAAGCACTCCGCGGAGAATACATAACAGGCAGAGTGGCCGACCTTACTAGAGATGGAGAGGAAATCATAAGAACCGCCGTTCCGATTAAGTCAAACGGAGAAACCGTGGGGATTTTATACGGTGTAATCCGCCTTGATGTAATAGGAGAAAAATATGTAAATATGGCAAGGGAACTTGACGCACAGCTTTTCGTGTACGATAAAGCAACCGGAAAATTTGTGATAGACACAATAAGCAAGATTCCCGGTGAGCTCAAAAGCTTCAAGGACAGGGAGTTCAATAGCGGTTACACATACGAAGACTTTGAAAACAATGACAGCGGCTTTTCATCCTTTAAATCAAAATTTACCGGAGAGGATCTTTACATCCATTATTCCACCTTAGAGGATTTTGACTGGGGAATTATGCTCGCCCGCTATGAATCCCAGGTATTTGCAGAAACTCACGTAATATCCAGAAACTTGCTTTTCGCCTTTGGTGCAATCCTCATAATTCTAACAGTTTACCTTAACATTATTATGCAAAAGGAGAAAAACAGAAGAAAGTTAAACGAAGAGTCTTCCGAAATAAGAAAGCTTCTTCTCGAAATAAATCAACAGCACGAAAGTATTACCTCCGCTCTTAAGAGAATAAAGGAATTTACCTCTTCCCGCTCCGCATTTTTTGCAGACACCGACGGAGAGGACCATCACTATATCAAACCTTCGCTTTCCGACATGCTTCTTATGGGCGAAGACAGAACATATTTCATCGGTGAGCTTTTCAGATATGCCGCCAACATAAATGCAGAAAAGCTTCCCATCGGATTTATGCAGATTCTTCCCAACAACCATCTTTTAAAAACAAATCCCGAGCTTTATCAGTTTTTAACTGTTCACGGAATAGACGATGTATCCTTTGCAATATTGTCAGATAAGAATAATCATGTCAGCATCCTCGGCACAATAAACCCGAAAAAAAGCTCTATGGTAAGAAGACTTATTGCAGATATTGCAGTATGTTTCTCCATTGCGATATTCAACAAAAAGCACCTTAACAAAACTGTTCTTGCCGCAACTACCGACGCTCTTACGGGTGCTCTTAACCGAGTTGCGTACAAGAAGGACATTCTGACTTTTGACGAAGAAAAGCCTGAAAATTTCTCCTGCATTTATATAGATGTCAACGAGCTTCATATAAGAAACAACAAATACGGCCATGCCGCAGGCGATGAGATGCTTATTTATATAGCCAATTCCCTGAAAGAAGTGTTCTTCGGCCATCACATCTACCGTATGGGCGGAGACGAATTTTTAGTATTTGCAGAAAACACATCACACGAAAATATCAAAAATGATATAGAAACATTTATAAGCCATCTTAACCCCAGAGGCTATCATGTTGCCATCGGAACTTCCTTCAGAAGCCGTAATACCAACTGCGAGGAAATGGTGCACGAGGCCGAGGTCAGAATGTATGAGGCAAAAGCCGAATATTATCAGAAAAAAGAAAACACAAGCATAGCAAAGGATGCGGACAATTACAGCCAGATAAAAACCGGCATCAGCGAAATCGACACCATGATTTCCGTTCTCAAGGAACACTATAACGGAATCTATAAGGTTTCTCTTGTAACCGATAAGGCACACAGGATTCTTATGCCCGCTTATCTTGGCTACAGCGAAAACGAGGACCATTTCTCAAACCTCCTGAAAACATACATAAATGAGATTGTGCATCCGGACTCACACAGAGCGGTTACAAACTTCCTTAACTATGATGCAATAAGAAGACTTATCTCAGAAGGAACAACCCCTTCTATCACATACAAAAAGGTAAATGGTGACTCCGTAACCTTAAGTGTATACAGCCTTACGGAAGATACCGATAATGTAAGCGATACCCTTTGGGTATTTGCAAAAGCCTGACGGAGAAAGAGATGCTGCAACTTATAAAATTCGGAATAGTGGGCGTTATTGCCGCAATCATTGATGTGGGAGTTTTGGTTATACTCAAGGAATTTTTCCTTGTTGATGTGCTCATCTCATCCGCTATCTCCTTTTGTGTTTCAGTTAGTGTAAACTATATCTTAAGCATGGCCTTTGTTTTTAAAAGCAAAACCGAAAATAAGATTAAGGAATTTGTTATTTTCTTTTTCTTAAGCGTCGGCGGTCTTTTGTTAAACCAGTTTATTTTGTGGATTGGTGTGAAATTTACCACCATCTATTATCTGGCCGTAAAAATTTTCGCCATGATAATTGTTCCGGTTTATAATTTTATAACAAGAAAGATATTTCTTGAATCAAAAGAAAAATGAGCGTGAAAGCATGAATTCTGTTTTTAAAAAAGACCTTTTCAGATATTACGGAAAAGACGGAGAACCGTTTCTTAAAAAGCTTTTCCGTCCTCTTGAAATAAAGTACATTTCCGTTTTCAGAAAAGCAAACCTTTGTAAATTTTTACCCTTGAAACTGTTTTATATGTTAAGGCTTTTTGCTCTTTCCAAAAAAACTCACATTCAAATTCCGGCAAGAACTTCTATCGGAGAAGGATTTTATATAGGTCATCTCGGCCGTGTTATTGTCCATCCCGACGCCGTTTTGGGCAAAAACATAAACATCGGCACCGGAGTAACCATAGGAGCAGAAAACCGGGGAAAGAGAAAGGGTGCTCCAAAAATTTCCGATAACTGTTGGATTGGAACAAACGCAGTTATAGTCGGAAACGTGAATATTGGAAGCGATGTTTTAATCGCTCCGTTAACCTATGTTAATTTCGACGTTCCCGATCACAGCATCGTAGTAGGAAATCCCGGAAAAATAATTCCCAGAGAAAACGCTACAAAAGATTATATCTGTAATCGTGTGTAAAACATATAAACCTTTGGAGGTGGCACCTTGGCAGGCAAAGACACAAGAATAAAGCACAACGTAATTTCTTCTCTGATTTATCAGGTGGTATTAATATCTTTAAGTTTCCTTCTCCCGAGATTATATCTTGAAAATTTCGGTTCAGAAGTAAACGGTGTTCTTTCCACCATAAAGCAGATATTTACATATATGTGCTTACTCGAAGCAGGCGTTGGCCTTGCCACAACACAGGCACTTTACAAAAGAATCGGCGAAAAAAATTACAAAAGTGCAAGTGCGGTTCTTTCCGCAACCCACAGCTATTATATTAAAACCGGCATAATTTATTCTGTCATCGTGCTTTTTATAGCCCTCTTTTACGCATACGCCGTTCCCACATCAATTGACAGTAACATTTTGTTTTTAATTGTTTTATTAAACGCCGTTCCTTCAATTTTCAGCTATTTTGTTCAGGCAAAATACAGAATACTTATGGAGGTTGACGGAAGAAAGTATATAATAAACAATTCGGAAACCGTACTGCAGCTTGCATCAAATATCGGCAAAATACTTGTTCTCCTTTTAACAGACAGCCTTATTCTAATCCAGCTTGTCTATTGTATAATTGCACTTATGCAACTTATATTCCTTTACTTTTATGCAAAAAACAGATATACCTGGCTTAATTTAAAGGAAAAACCGGACTTTGAAGCAATCTCGCAGAAGAACTCCGTTTTGGTGCATCAACTTTCCGGCATGGTATTTAACAATACCGATGTTTTGCTTATCTCTTTCCTTTGCGACTTTAAAGCCGTAAGCATCTACGCCATTTACAACATCTTCTTTTCTCAGGTGCAAAATTTCATAACAAGCATTGTTTCATCATTCACTTTTGCACTGGGGCAGATGTTTAATACCGACAGAGAAAAATTCGACAGAATGTATAATGTATATGAAACTTTTTACATAATGATAACCTTCCTCATATACACTCTTATGGCAGTATTCCTTCTTCCCCTCATACAGATTTACACCGGAGGAATAAACGATGCCGAATATACAAACACGCTCCTTTTACTGCTTTTTGTTATAATGAGTCTTTTGGCAAACAGCAAGCTTCCCGCAAACGGTATTATAGAGTATTCGGGGGATTTTGCAAAAACACGTTCATTTGCAATTTGGGAAATGATTATAAATCTCAGCTTTTCCGTTGTTTCAATTATATATTTCGGAATATGCGGTGCCCTGGCAGGAACAGTTGCTGCCCTTTTGTACCGAGGTATAGTGACAATTTACTATTCCAATAAAATGGTTTTAAAAAGAAAATTAATTTGCACATATAAAATCATATTTACCAACAGTGCGGTTTTCGCCCTGGTTATGGCAATATTTTACGTGGATACCTTTTCCGGCCTTCCCTTTTTACAATTGTTGGTTAAAGGCATTATCCACTCCATATGGATTGCAGCTCTTTACCTGATTGCAAACTTCATATTTAACAAAGCTGCTTTTAAAACGTTTTTTGAAATATACAGGGAGAAAAGAAACAAATGAGTATTCCAAAAGTAATTCACTATTGCTGGTTTGGCAAAGGAAAAATGCCTCCCCTTTCCGAAAAGTGCATAAAAAGCTGGAAAAAGTACTGTCCGGAATATGAGATAGTCTGTCACAATGAAGACAATTTTGATATTACGGAAAACCTGTATGCAAAGGAAGCCTATGAAGCCGGCAAATGGGCCTTTGTCAGCGATTATGTGAGGCTTAAGGTTTTGTATGAAGAAGGCGGAATTTATCTTGATACCGACGTTGAACTTATAAAGCCGCTTGATGCTTTGATTGCCGAAACAGGCTACATGGGGTTCGACGATAACGGCGTTATTTCAACGGGCCTTGGCTTTGCCGCAGAAAAGGGCAATGAGCTTGTCGGGCATCTGCTTTCTGACTATGACGACATATCCTTTATCCTTCCCGACGGAAGCTATGATATGACGCCTTGCCCCGACAGAAACACACAAACCATGATTAAGCTTGGCTTCAATCCCGATATTAAGGATCAGGTATTTATGGGTATACACATGCTTCCCGAAGATTTCCTTTGTCCCGTAAAGTATTATACGGGAAAGAAGGTAATAACAAAAAACACCTGTTCAATCCATCATTTTTCTGCGTCGTGGACATCTGCCACGGCAAAACGTACACTTTTTATAAAACGTCTCGTAGGCGTAAAAATGTATGATAAATTATATGGAAAGTTCCTTCATAAATTCAAATGGCTGGAGTGGTAATTTTGCCGGAAAAAACACTTAAGAAACTCTATTCTTACATATTGCCCCAATGGAAGGTATGCTTTTTTTCCTCTCTCATAGTTGGGTTTATTGCACATTTAATAAAAATAACCTCCTGGCTTCCCAACTGGGATTCTTTGGTTTTCAGATATAATTCCCAGAATATGATAGGCCTGGGTAGGTGGTTTTTACCCGTTGTCTGCTCAGTAAGTTCTTTTTACGACTTGCCATTTCTCAACGGTCTTTTTGCGATTTTATTCCACGCCCTCGGTGCAGTGATGATATGCAGAATACTTAATATAAGAAAAAAAGTCAGTGCGGCGTTAATCGGTGCAATAATCGTTTCTTTCCCGACGGTTACCTCTGTCCTTATGTATAACTACGTTGCCGACGGTTACGGTTTTTCCTTTTTCCTTTCGGTTCTTGCGGCATATTTTATGACAAAGGAAAAGCCTGGATACATTTTATCTTCTCTCCTTATCGCTTTATCGGTTGGAATTTACCAGGCATATATAACCGTTACAATAATGCTGGTTTTACTCAAATTAATCGACGAACTGGTTTATAACTCCAACAGCTGCTCCTGCGTTATAAAAAAGGCTTTGCATGCACTTTTTTCAGGAGCCATCGGAATAATTCTTTACGCTTTGATACTAAAGCTTTCTCTCAGTATTTTTTCAGCAGAACTTCTTGACTATCAAGGCATAAACGAAGCATCTTCATTATCGGGAATTGATTTTGCAGCTTCCCTTTACAGAATCAAAGAAACCTTTATAAATTGCTTCTTTGATTTTTCAGAAGGTTTAAATATATTTGTTTTCTTAAATATTTTCGTCCTTATATTCACGTTAGTTTATTACATTAAACACATAATTAAAAGTGTGCTTTATAAAAAGCCGTTAAATATCCTTTTGCTTTTAATTCTTGGTGTTATGCTTATATTCGGTGCAGGAGCATTGGCTTTTATAAATGCCGGAGTAGACTATCACAATCTCATGCTTATGGGCTACTCTGTCTTTTACCTCTTCTTCCTTATCATTTATGAGCGAGGCGAAGAAAAAAGCGAAAAGCACTCTTCTTTAAAGTGCTGGATTGTACTTATAACAGCACTGGCCATAATTTTAAATCAGGTAGTTATAGCGAATGTAAGTTACCACAAGGCTCAGATAGCCTATGAAAAATCCTATGGGATGCTCATCCGCATTGCAAACCGCATAGAAGAAACTCCCGATTCTGAAAACTGCGAAAGAATCCTGGTGATAGGTGCACTTTCTAAAAGCGAAGATTACAGCGTTAACCTGACACCCGATATTACCGGAATAACCGACGGATACATTTTAAGGGCAGACGACGAAACAGTTGGACAAAGCGTACTTACCAGTGCACTTAACGATTACTGCGGTAAAAGCTACAGCTTTATAAGCGGCACGGAAAAAGACGAGTTTATGAAAAAAGAAGAAATAAAAGCCATGCCGTTATGGCCGCTTCAAGGTTCAGTTGCCGTGTTGGATGATACAGTTATTATCAAGCTTTCGGCGGAAGGTGAAAATTAAATGATATATTTTTGTGCCGACGACTACGGCCTTTGCGAAAGTGCCTCAGCTCACATCAGGCAATGTGTTGATGAAGGTATTCTCAATAAAGTCAGCGTATTTCCCAATTTCGAAAAGGTCGATTTGATAAAATTAACAGAAAATAAAAATATCAGGCTGTCACTTCACTTAAATCTTGTTGAGGGAAGATGCATGGCCGACACAGCCAAAATAGGTCTTATTGCCGATAAAGACGGAAACTTTCTTCACACCTTTGGCGGTCTTTTTAGCCTTTGGCTCTTTCACGGGAAAAAATTCCGCAAAGAAGTTTACGAAGAAATTAAGGCTCAAATTTCATACTGGATGAGCATTTTACCAAAAGGCGTCCCCCTCTCCATTGACAGTCATCAGCATACTCACATGATTCCATCTGTGTTCGATGCCTTAATCAAGGTTCTTAATGACGAAGGAATAAATCCCGAATATATAAGAATTCCTGCAGAACCGCTGCTTCCATACATAAAAACACCTTCGCTTTATTTCACTTACAGTCCCGTAAACATAATAAAGCAATGGCTTTTGAAATTTCTGTGGCTGATTAATAAAACACGCACAAAGGAAAAAAACGTTCCGACAGCCCTCTTTTTCGGAATACTTTTTTCAGGAAAAATGGATGAAAAACGCGTAAACAAAATTCTTCCGGAATATAAAAAATTGGCCGATAAGAAGAAATGGGATATAGAGGTTTTGTTTCATCCCGGATACATGGACAAATCAAAACCTGACTTTAAGGAAAACCACATAGTTTTTGAAAATTTTTATTTATCAAAAGAAAGAAAGACAGAATTTGACTCTGCAATGAATATATCAGAAAGAAGTGTTAAGTAATGGCTTATATCGATCAGGATAAAGTTGATGAAAAAACAAGGAAAAAGCTGGAAGAAATCATCGAAAAATCATATGCCACATTTTGGAGAAGCAAAAGACTTTTTGACATCTTTTTTGCCACATTGATTCTGCTGTTTTTCCTTCCATTGATGGTGATAATTGCAATTGTAATAGTAATTGACGATCCTTCAGCAGGCCCTTTTTACAAGCAGATAAGAGTAGGCCGTCACGGCGAGGAATTTTATATGTATAAATTCCGTACCATGAAGGCAAATGCGGACAAGATGATTGATGAGCTTGCAAAGCAGAACGAAATGGACGGGCCTGTGTTCAAAATAAAGGACGATCCCAGAATAACAAGAGTGGGCAAATACTTAAGAAAGCTTTCTCTTGACGAGCTTATGCAGTTTTTCAACGTTTTGAAGGGCGATATGACATTGGTCGGCCCCAGACCTCCGCTGCCCAGAGAGGTTGAACACTATACCGATTATCAGAGACTCAGACTCCTTGTTACTCCCGGTCTCACCTGCACCTGGCAGATTTCCAAAAACAGAAACGACATCCCCTTTGAACAATGGGTTGAAATGGATATTGAATACATACAGACAAGAACCTATCTCAATGACATTAAGATAATGCTTAAAACTCCGATAGTAATGCTTACGGCTACCGGAAGATAACAAATTTTGGAGTGAATAAAATGAAAGTTGCCATGATTGGCCATAAAGTTGTACCATCAAGACGAGGCGGAATAGAAAATGTCCTTACCACGCTTTGTCCTATACTTTGCGAAATGGGCCTTGACGTTACCTGCTATAACCGTTCGTCTGACAAAGTTGAAAATGAATATGTCGGAACCGTGCATGACAAAATGTATAAAGGCGTAAAGCTTAAAACCGCATGGACGATAAATTTCCGTGGGTTTGCTGCAATGATAGCATCCTTCACGGCGGCAATTGCGGCATCCTTCGGGAAATACGATGTTATTCACTTCCACGCGGAGGGTCCCTGTGCGGCATTATGGATACCAAAACTTTTCGGCAAAAAATGTATAGCTACAGTTCACGGACTTGACTGGCAGAGAGAAAAATGGGGCAAGGGTTTTGCTTCAAAATATATCAAATTCGGAGAAAAGGTTTTAGCCAAATATGCAGATGAGGTTATCGTTTTAAGCGATGCTGCCCACGATTATTTCAAAGAAACATACAACCGTGAAACCACTGTTATTCATAACGGAATAAGCCGTCCCGAAAGAAAAGATGCCAATATTATAACCGAAAAATACGGTCTTTCGAAAGACGGATATATATCCCTTGTTTCAAGGCTTACTGCAGAAAAAGGCGTTCACTATCTTATTGACGCCTACAAGATGATTGCGACGGATAAAAAGCTTGTAATCGCAGGAGATACCAGCGATACGGATGAATATGTGAAAATGCTTAAAGAAAAGGCCGAAGGAAACCCGAATATTATTTTCACGGGCTTTATTTCAGGAGATACATTAAAGGAAATCTATTCCAACGCTTATATAAATGTACTTCCCTCCGACCTTGAGGGGATGTCTTTATGTCTCCTTGAGTCTCTTGCCTACAGAAATGCGCTTTTATGTTCGGACATTCCCGAAAACACTTCCGTTGCCGAGGACAAAGCACTTTATTTCAAAAAAGGCAATATAGAAGATCTGGCAGAAAAGCTTAAATTGCTGTGCAATGACGCTTCCCTGGTCTCCTCCCTCCGTGACGGTGCGGATGACTTCATTTTAAGTAAATACAACTGGTCAGATGTTGCAAAAGCAACTTACGAGCTTTATCAAAAATAAATGTAAAGGTTTGTTTAATATGGATATTATGAAAAACACCGACAATCCCCACAACAGAGTATGCGAAATATTTAAGGAGCTCGCCTCTGAAAAGCTTTATGACACATGGATTGACAGTTTTGATGTCAATGTTGTTGACGATAAACACGTTTCTGTAATTTATCACGGCTCCGAAGACATAAAAAAGTTCAAAAAAGAGTGCAAAAAAGTCCTGACTTTCTGCATTTATTCTGCAATTGACGTGGACATAAATATCAAATTTACGAAAAACACCACAAACGAAGTTTTACCTTCCAAAACCAGGAAGAACTTAACGGCTCTCAAGTTCTTTATTCTGGGAATGTTATTTGTTTGTCTTGCAACTGCCGTTATTGTTATTATGTGCAGTTATATAGGAAACCGTAATTTCAGGGAAACCTTTTACAGCACCAGCAGCATAAAGGTTGACAGTCCTGTTCGTATTATCCAGCTTTCAGATATGCACGGTGCGAAATACGGCAAGGACAACGAAAAGTTGATTTCCCGTATCAGAGCGCTTAACCCTGACATTATTATCTGCACCGGAGATATTGTGGATTCCGTAAATGAAGATAAGGACTATGCAATCGCTCTCGGAAAAGAGCTTTCGGAAATTGCTCCTTCCTATTATATATACGGAAACAACGAAGTTGAAGGTATTTACGATGTACCGCTTAACGAAAAAGAACTTGATGAAAAGTTCGGCTTTGATAAAAATAACCGTGACGAAACAGCACTTACCAATCTCAGTGATAATTTTGAAGACGAGCTTGAGAAAACCGGCATGAAGGTTTTGAAAAACGAAAAGGACACCATAAAAGTAAAAACAATGACAATTGATGTATACGGAGTTTTAAATTCAAACCCCTCATCCTTTTGGTCTTACTCCGAAAAAGCTTTTTTAAGCTATATAGAAGAAAATCCCGGAAATTTGAAAATCACAGCTGTTCACGAGCCGTTTATTTTTGAGGAATTCAATCCCGAATTCTGGGGGGATTTAATGCTTGCAGGCCACACTCACGGCGGCGTAATGCGTATTCCCATGTTCGGACCTCTTTATACAACCGAAGGTGGGTTATTCCCTGAACGAGGCGGCGACTTTGTTTACGGAAGATATGATGCGGCAGGAAAGCCTTTGATTATAAGCTCAGGTCTTGAAAACAATAATATTTTACGAATAAACAATCAGCCGGAACTTGTTGTCATTGATATTAATAAATTTTAATTAAAGGAGGAATAAACGATGCTTACCGGTATAATTCAGAAATTGATTCTTTTGGCTGTCGGTATTTTGTTTTTGTCATCAGTTGCAATAATATTTCTCCGCTTAAAAAACGTCAATCGTACAGAACGTACACAAATTTTCAAAACGGCAGAATATTTCAACGCATGGATAATCCTTATTTGCTTTGTAACCACAATTGTTTACGGACTTTTCAATCATTTTGAAATGAAAAAATCCGTTCATGCAATACTTTCCCTTAACTATTCCGAGGCGTCTCAGGCACTTAATTCCAACGGAACAAGATACAACATGGCAGAAATTATAAGCGATGAAGTTGTGGAAAGAGCCATAAAAAAAGGGGCACTTCCCGATGTCACGGTAAAACAGCTTAAAAACTGCCTTGTGGTTTACCCCTGCGTACAGGGCGGTGTGGGAGATGAAACACAGTACCACATTTCCACAGAATTTGCAGTTGAATACCACGCATCCAAAGATACCGATCACCTTGATTCAGAAAATGTCATCAAGCTTATAACAGGTGCCTATAAGGAATATTACATTGAAAAATATACCGACAATTTTAAGCTTGACAGCGAAAAGCCGGATTTTACAGAAATGGAATATATGGATGTAGTTTCATATTTAGACAAAGAAGCACAGGCCATCCTTAATTATCTTTACGGAATGGCCGGAAAAAATCCCAGCTTTGTCACCGAAAACGGAAGCACATTCAACTCCATTGCGGGTAAAGTTTATCAATTCAAAGAAACCCAGATAAATCAGAACTTAAAATCCCTTATACTGCAAAACGGAATTGTAAGAGATGAAGACGAATATGTTGACAGGCTTTCATATCACAATAAAAACGTGGATTTTGACCGTCAGAAAAATCAGGTTTCTTATAATCTCTGCAACAGTGCCATTGCCATGTACAGCGAGGAAATGACCAGAATCGTACTTGTCCCCACCTGGGATCAATCAGGCAAGTACTACATGGGAAGAACAAAGGTTGGCGTTGACGAGCTTTCCGTAATGGCCACAAACTTCAGTGACTATGTGGCATCCAACGAAAAGGAAATCATGGATAACAAGCTTATTATGGAAAAAATTTCATCGGGAAGTGATGATTCTTCACTTTATTCTTCAGCAGACTCTCTTATAGAATCAATTTATACAAGCATCAAGGACTTTGAAAAAGAAGCAATTACCGCAGGAAGAGAGTATTCCCGCCATAAAATGAACCAGTGTATTGCAGTAAGTATTTACGGAATTTCAATTATGAGTGAGCTTAAAACGCTTATACTCTTTGCAGCCTTTACATATATATCGCTCATGCTTTATCACATTTCAAAGAAATTCCCCAAAAAAGCTTAAAGGAGGATAGCAATGAAAAATTTCGAAATTTTAAGATACTTAAAAAGATTACTTCCCATCATCATTGTTATCTGTCTTCTGGCAACGTATGCCATCCATTTTAAGCTTTCACGTTCCAATACATATATAGCATCAGAGGTTATCCACTATAATGATGAGCAGGCGGAAAAAGGCCTTGCTCCCACCGGAGAAAAGCTGGATGTAAATGAAATCAAATCCTCTGCAGTAATGTCAAGAGTGGTTGACAAAATGGGCCTTACCGGAATTTATTCCGTTGACAGCCTTATTTCGAGAATTGAAATAACCCCCATCGAGGACAAGGACAAGGTTGCACAGAAGGATGCAAAACTTGAAGAGGGCGAAGAATACATATATAAGCCCAGTACCTTCATTATTTCCTTTGCCGCAACAAGTGGCGAAGGCCCCGACTTTGCGAGAACTGTTCTTGACGAGATTCTGGATGTTTACTTTGAGCAGTTCAGCCAGAAATATGTAAACGTAGCTCCCGCAAACAATACCATTGAAAACTTAAATAAAAACGATTATGACTTCATCGAAATAATGGAGCTTATCGACACGAGCATTGACAACACTCTTTCCACGTTATATCAAAGAATCAGCCAGAATAACTATTACAGAGCTACAGAAACCGGGGTATCATTTTCCGAGCTGGCAGATGATTTCAATTATTTAAGACAGGTTAATGTTTCATCACTTTTCTCTAAAATTTATGAGTATCAGATTACAAAAAACCGAGCTGTTTTAGTATCCGACTATACAACAAGAATAGACAATAACGGCATTTCCAACGAGAAAGACGAAAGCATAATAGAAGACGTTGTTACGGTAATTGATGCCTATGTAACAAAAATGCGTGAATCGGGAAACACCAACATAACCTATGAATACATTCTCGATAATCTTCACGAGCGTAATCCCCAGGATTATTTAAGCGACCAGACCGTTACCTATGACGAGCTTATTTACAGTTGGAGAGACCATAACGAAAGCAAGGAGCATGCAATTATCGACTCTGCGTATTGTCGTTACATAATTGACACCTTCACCTCCTGCACCGGCAACTGCGGAGGAAAATGTGAATCATCATCGCTTACCTGTGCAGAGCTGAGCAACTCAGAATATGCTGCTGTCAGAGCCGAGGTTGAGGAAGAAATTGATTCCCTTCTTAAAGAGCTTTCCACTCTTTACGATATCACAACAAAAACCAATGAAGAATACAACAAATACCTTGGTGCAAGCTATATTTCCGTATTATCCTCTGCTTCTGTGAGAGAAAGTGTAAATGTAACACTTTATACCGCAATTGCTTTCTTCTTCCTTGTGGTTCTCTGCTCCGGCGGTGCCATTATTCTCGGAAGAGCCGCTGACATAATAAATTACATTTTCTATACCGACCATCTTACAGAATTCGGCAACAGGGCATACCTTGATAAGTACTTGAAATCCAAGGATAAAAAACTTCTTGATGACGGCGTTGTTTACTGTATGGTGGATATATCAAATCTTTCACACATTAATGGAGAACACTCCAGAACTGCAGGCGATGACATAATAAAGATGTTTGCATACTACCTTAAAGAATCCTTCGGTAAATCGAACACCGAATACATCTATAACGGCAACGGCAGCTTTGTCATGTTGACAGAGGATTCCGATTATATTACCGTTGAGGATATTATGAGACTATTCAGACTGCGACTTGATGAAAGAGAAGAACTAAGAGACATTGTAATCGAATACAAAATCGGTATTGCAGAAACCTTTAAGGAAAATAAAACCGCAAGAAAATTGCTTTCAGAAGCCATAGGAAACAAAAAGAACTACACTTCGGACGTAAGATAATATTAAAGATTTCCTTAAATCAGGCACTTTATGAGAAAGGAGGGCAACTTTGTGGAAAAAAAAATTCTCGGAAAAGCAAAAACATTTTATTTCATGCTTGTTGCTGTGATGATGTATTACTTTCTCAATGAATATATTGATATAGGTCTGCACATCACATTCCGCCACGCCTTTGCCCTCGTCCTCTTTGCAAGTGCAACAGTTTTGTTTTTATATAAACCAAATATCGCAAGGGGTTTTACCGCCTTCACTGATGCCTGTATTTATAGTCTACCCCTCCTTGTAACCACATCGGTTTCTCTTTTTGTATGGTTCATGGAAACGGTGGATGTTGGCGTAATTTCCAGAGGTCTTTCAAGTTCTTTCATATATTCCAATATGCTCTCCTTTGCTTTGGGAGCAGGTGCACTGCTTTACATATTCGGAAATAACGGTATATGGTATAACCTTGCAGCTATTCTAATTGCAAATATTTTAATGCTGATAAAGGTTATTGCCGAAAACGGAATAGGCAGCTTTTTTTCGGAATTTGTAACGCTGGTTGTAACCTTTGCAGGCGTCACCGGTGACATTATTGTTCAGGCGGAAATCCACGAGCTTGCATTTTGTCTCGGAGCATATCTTATATACATGCTCTATAAACCCAAGAAAAGTATAATATATTTTATTTTCCTTTTCCTGAGCCTTTTCTGCTTTCTTGCGGCATTCAAGAGAATTGCCATAATAGCCATTGCAATTGCCCTTTTCTTTGGGTACCTGTTAAAATTCATCGCTAAATATAACAAAAAAACTGCGGAAATACTCGTTATAATACTGTCGGTTGCAGTAATAATTCTTCTTATAGGCTATATCGCACTTATAAAAATGGATGCCTTTGAACTTCTTGAAGAAGCAGGAATTAACACCAGCGGCCGTGTGGAAATTTACAATGCTGTCGATGAATTTTATGAGTTCAATCCGGGATTTCTCGGAAACGGAATAGGCTTTCTCACCTACCAGCTTAATACCTTCATGAATGTGGGAGTTGCCTCAGTTCACAACGACTTTCTTCAGCATTTCATCGACCTTGGATTCTGGGGATACATCATCTGGCTCATCACAATGACTCTCACAAGAACATGCTATTTCGGAAGACGCGGCAATGTGGAAAATGCCATAATTTCATTTATACTTACCCTTTATCTTATTATTGTATCCACCACCGACAACACCATGAACTATCCGCTTTTAACAGGAGTTCTTGCAATTTTGATGATGGGAGAAAGCTTTGGAGAAAATGTACGATACAGAGAAAATAAAATGTTCGGTTATATTTCCGAAGCTAACCGGGGAGAGAAAGGAGATTCTGTTTTATGAAAATTTTAATGGTAAATAAATTTCTCTATCCCCGTGGCGGAAGCGAAAGCTATATGCTCTACCTTGCCGAATATCTTAAGAAAATCGGTCACGAAGTTCAGTTTTTCGGCATGTACGATGAAAACAACACCGTAGCAAATAACGCAGGTTTGTATACTACAAATATGGATTTTCACTCCGAAGGACTAAAAAGATTTCTTTATCCTTTCAAAATCATCTATTCCTTTGAAGCAAAAAGGAAAATCATGCAGGTTATAGACGATTTTAAGCCTGACATAGTTCACATGAATAATATAAATTTTCAGCTTACGCCTTCCATAATTTACGGCGTAAAGAAAAAAGGTATTCCTTTGGTGCAAACAGTGCACGATTATCAGATGATTTGCCCCAATCACCTTCTATATAATTTTGACAAGAACATCCCTTGCGAAAAATGCGTCGGGGGCTCACTATCAAATTGCATAAAAAACAAGTGCATTCACTCATCAACCGTGAAAAGCATTATTGGCGTTATCGAAGCCAAGCTTTACTCACTGCTTAAAACCTACAAAAAGGTTGACCTTTTTATTTGCCCCAGTAACTTTCTTGAAAAAAAGCTGTTATCGGCAAAAGCATATTATAAAGGAAAAACCAAAACTATTCATAACTTCATAAACAAAGAACAGTTTAACTCTAGCGAATTAACCGTTGAAGACTATATCGTTTTTGTAGGAAGGCTTTCCAAAGAAAAGGGAATTGAAAATATAGCCGGAGCCTCAAAGCTTCTTCCCGAATATAAATTTGTTATTGCAGGAAGCGGCCCGGATGAGGACATGCTTAAGGACCTTCCCAATGTGAAATTAGCAGGATTCCTCACAGGTGATGAGCTTACATCTCTTATGGGAAAGGCGAAAGTGCTTCTTCTCCCCTCTGTGTGCTATGAAAATTGTCCGCTTTCCATACTGGAGGCACATTCCATGGGCGTTCCTGTTGTCACCATGAACTCAGGTGGAATGGCAGAGCTTGTAAAAGACGGTGTAACAGGCACTCTCGTCACCGAGCCTACCCCGGAAGGAATTGCATCAAGCATAAAGAAAACCCTAGAAAATGATGATTATTATAATCAGCTTAAAGAAAACTGCAAAAAGGAAAAAAGTAATATTTTAAGCGTGGAAAGCTACGCAGAAATCCTTATAAAAGAATATGAAAAACTGATTGCGAGGTGAAAAAAGTGTCAAATACCAAGGTTAGCATTATCGTTCCTGTTTACAATGCGGAAAAGTATCTTAAAAGATGCATAAGTTCTTTGCAAAATCAAACTCTTAAGGATATTGAAATAATTCTGGTGGACGATTCTTCCACCGACTCTTCCCTTGAAATATGCAAAAAAATGGCCGTGGAAGATTCCCGCATAAAAGTAATCCATAAGGAAAATGAGGGTGCCGGCCTTGCAAGAAATGCGGCACTTGAAATTGCAACCGGTGAATATATCGGCTTTCTGGACTCCGATGATTATGTTGAAAATGAAATGTTTGAAACGCTTTACAATAAAGCCATAGAACATTCTTCCGATCTTGTCATGTCCGGAGTATTATTTGTAGACGGAAATATGTTCAGCGAAAAAGGTGAACGTGTAAAGAAAACCTATTTTGATTGCGACACTCACTTTGAAGACGAATATGCTCTTAAAAAGCTTCGCATGGGAATAGTCGGCTCTTCCCCGGAAGATGCTGATGACAGTAAATACGGAATGAGCATCTGGAAAAATCTTTTTAAGAAAAAAATAATCGATGAAAATAACATTACATTTAACTCCGAGCGGGAAATGCTTTCGGAGGATGCTCTTTTCATGGTTGACTATATATCCTGCATCAGGAAAGCAACCGGAATTAACGAAGCATTTTACAATTATGTAAGAAATGACTCTTCCATATCAAAATCCTATAAAAAGGACAGATTTGAGAAAAGCCTTGTTTTCGTAAACGAGGTTGAAAAAAGATTTTGTAAGGACATAAATAAAGAAGAATATCAGATTTACATCGACAGATTCTGGCAGGCAATGTGCAGAGTTTTATGCACTCAGGAAATATTTAATGCAAAAGATAATAATATAAGCTACGGCAAATTGAAAAAACGGCTTAAGGCAATCTGCACTCACGAGCTTTCCAGGAGGGTTTTAAAGACATACCCATTCGGAAAACTTCCCCTTAAGCAAAGAATTTTTGCGTACTGCATGAAGTCAAGGCAGTATTTCCTCATGAAAATACTGGTAGGATTAAGAAGTAAATAAGGTGAAAGATATGTTTTTTTCTGTAATAGTTCCTGTATATAAAGTCGAAGAATACCTTCCTGGTTGCATAGAAAGCGTTTTGGGACAAACCTTTTCCGACTTCGAGCTCATATTGGTGGATGACGGATCTCCCGACAACTGTCCTTCAATCTGCGACAGCTACGCCGAAAAGGATGCCCGTATAAAAGTAGTTCATAAAGAGAATGGCGGCCTTGCCTCTGCAAGAAGAGCAGGGATAAGGGTTGCAACAGGAGATTATGTCTTTAACTTAGATTCCGATGACCTTATCGAAAAGGACACTTTGGAATGTGCATATGAAATAATAAAAGAATCTTCCCCTGAAATTGTTTCCTTTGCATACAAATGGGTTAAAAGCTCTACCACCGTATGCATCACGGATGATACCCTTAAAGAAGGACTTTATTCGGAAAGCGATATTAAAAGCCACCTTTTCCCGAAGCTTTTAATGGATAAAAATATGAATCATGTTTCATATTATCTTTCCGGAAAGGCCGTTAAACGGGACTTTATTACTCCCCTGCAGCTTAACGTAAGTGAAAAAATTTCTTTAGGCGAGGATTTATGCTGCGTTTTTCCCGCATATCTTCATGCTAAAAGCGTTTACATAAGCAAAAAAGCGGCTTATTTATATAATGTAAGGGAAGGCTCCCTTTCAAAGGCCTTTAACACAAAACAGATTTTCCTTATTGAGGATGTTATTAATGAATTAAGCAAAAATGATACAGAAAAAATAATTGATTTTGAAGAACAGCTATGTCGCTATTCCTGCTTCATGTGCTTTACCGTCCTTGCCTCCGCAGCGGAGGGCAATTACAAAGAAAGCTTAAAGGCAATTAAAGAAAACATTAAAAATTCAATGCACGAAGAAAAAATCCGACAGGCAAGCTTTGGAAAAATATCTCCAAAAAGCAAAATATCTGTATTTCTTATGAAAAAGGATTTATATAAAACAGCATTTTATTTCCTTAATTTCTGTAAACGATTAAAGACTATTTTGAAGAAAGGTTGAAAACCTATGAAGCCTGATATCTCTGTAATAATGAGTGTATATAACGGTGAGGCATACCTTGCCGAAGCAATAGAAAGTATCATAAATCAGACATATAAAAACTGGGAACTTATTGTGATAAACGACTGCTCTAATGATTCCACTTATGATATTCTTTCTGATTTTGCAAAAAGAGACGAACGAATTAAAGTTCATAGCAACGAAGTTAACTTAAAGCTCCCCGCATCCTTAAATAAAGCAATTTCTCTTTCTTCAGGCAAATATATTGCCAGAATGGATGCAGACGACATCTCTCTTCCGGAAAGATTGGAAAAGCAATATAAATTCATGGAGGAAAACAGCAATATTTCACTGTCCTCCTGCAGGTTTATGACCATGAAGAACGGAGTTTTTGCATCAGGCGGTGCCGGAGGAAGATGCGACAATGATGCTATAAGGGCAATGCTCCTTGTTTCAAACCCAATTCTTCATCCCGGAGTTTTTGCAAAAGCTGAGGTTATGAAGAAATTTAATTATGACACTTCTCTGACCTGCACAGAAGATCTGGAACTCTGGACCAGAATGGCAATGGCAGGCGAAAAAATGGAAATTCTCCCCGAGTGTCTTTTATTATACCGACTCCACGATAAGCAAATTACAAGCACAACTCTGGAAAGACAGCATACAGAAGTTCTTAAAATCCAGCAAAAATACTACGGTGCTCTGGCTGAGGAAATGGATCCCGACACAAAGGAATTTTACATAAGCGGCATATATTTCAAGGAAAAAACCGACACAGATAAGTATTTAGCTTATGCTTCATGGCTTAAGAATGTCACCGGCAAAAGCTTTGACAAAGAAACTATAAGCTATGCACTTTTAGAAATTCTTGCAGAATACAAAAGATGCGGCAAACCCAAATCTGAAATTATCAGGGCAATGCTTAAGGAAAATCCCTTCCTTCTTATTAAGGAAATTATAAGAAGAAAAAAAGCCGCAAAATGCGACATTGAAAAGTGCATGAAAGCAGCTCATGACCTTGGACTTTCCCGGACAGCGGGAACAAAGGAGTTTCCTATCTTTGAAAAATAGATGGCAGGAGTAAGACAAAATGAATTTTTTTGAATATCCTTATGTTATTATAACGATTCTTGCAATGTTTTTCTTTGCTCTCGGATTGTTTGGTCTGTACTTTACCATGAAGTCAGTGATGACGTCACGAGGCTCGACAAAAAAAAGCTTTTGCAGTATCGGTAAAATAGAAAATGATTTTGAAAAGGCAACTTCCCTGGGAAAAAACTGTACTCTCATTTACATTTCCACATCCCTTGACAGTGCTGAAAGGCTTTATTCGGAATCAAGGGCACGAAGAATACACGAACAAATTAAAAATATTCTTTTCAGCCACCTGTGCCTTACCGTAAACGGTGAGCTTTCCCTTTACGGAAGCGAAAGCTTCATCGCCTTTAACAGCTTAAGTCCCCAGAAATTAAACGTACGCATCGAAGAATGTTTTGAAGAAATCAATAAAGCTTTTGCAAAGCACGGTGCTGTTAATATCGTCAGCATACATTTCGGATATATAGTAACCGGCTCAGCAGAAGTATCTTTCAAAACGGCTCTGGGAAGAGCAAAGCAATCCTGCAGCATAGCAGAAGACAAAGATGTTCTTTATCACCGGTGGGACAGTGCAAACGGAAAAGAATTTGAAAGAAAAATCAAGATTGAAAACAACATACAAAATGAAATTGACAACAACAGATTTTTCCTTGAATATCAGCCCATATTGGATGCCGGAACAGAAAAAATTATCGGGGCGGAAGTTTTATCCCGTCTTAATTCCGAAACAGAAGGTGTTCTCACCCCCTACTTTTTCCTTTCTGCGGTAAATAATGTGGGACTGAACGAGAAATTTGACTACTATATTTTTGAAAAAAACTGTAAATGGATTGCAAGCGACAAGGAAAAGCGTTCAAAATATGTTTATACGATAAACTTTTCCCGAAACACTCTTTGCGATGAAAACCTTTCAGAAAATATAATAAACATAGTTGACAAATACGGCATAGACTATTCCTGCATCGCCGTTGAAATACTGGAGGACAAGGACCTTTCCGACAACGAAAAAACCGTAATGGTGAATAATTTAACCCAACTTAAGAAAAAGGGGGTTTTAATCCTTCTTGATGATTTCGGCAAAGGCTATACAGGGTTCGGCGACCTTAACGATTTTGATATAAGCATCGTAAAAATTGATAAAGACATAACTCAAAATGCAATAACCGAAACCGGATTTGTAATCCTAAAAAACATTATCAGAACCGCTCATGATCTTGGTTTTAAGACACTGTGCGAAGGAATAGAAACTAAAGAGCACAAAAACATTGTAATAAAGGCCGGATGCGATATGTTCCAGGGCTATTACTTCTATCGCCCGATGCCGGTCACTCAATTGGAAACATTGTTCTTGGAAAAGTAAGGTGATTTTATGTTATCCGTAATCATTCCCGCCTACAACGAAGAAAAGTGCATAAAGCTTGTACACTCTGCAATACACTCTCTTCTTACGGCAAATAACATTGAAAGTGAATTTATCTTTATAGATGACGGCTCCGGTGATGAAACCTATAAAATGATAACTGAGCTTTCAGAAGAGAAAGAGAATGTGACAGGTCTGCACTTTTCCCGAAATTTCGGAAAAGAAGCCGCAATATCCGCAGGCCTTTCTGCCGCATGCGGAGACTGTGCCGTCGTAATAGATGCCGATCTCCAGCATCCGCCGGAGAAAATCGTTGAAATGTATCGCCTGTGGGAGCAAGGTGCAGAAATAGTAGAAGGAATAAAAAACGAACGAGGCCGGGAAGGTAAACTAAAAAGCTTCGGTGCCGGAATTTTCTACTCCGCGATAAGCCGTATGGCAGGCTTCGATATGGCCAATTCTTCGGACTTTAAGCTTCTGGACAGAAAAGTTATCGATGTGCTTAACAAAATGCCTGAGAGAGGCTTTTTCAGGGCAATATCCTACTGGGTGGGATATAATAAGGGAACAGTTTATTATGATGTGGCAGAGCGTGTTGAAGGGGAATCCAAATGGTCAACCAAAGGGCTTTTTAAATACGCCCTTTCAAACATCACCTCCTATTCCACCGCCCCTATGCAGATAGTAACGTTTCTTGGCTTTGTAATGCTTGCAATCTCGGTAATTTTCGGTGTCTGGGCACTTATCGATAAAATTATCGGCAGAGCACTGGAAGGCATGACAACGGTAATAATAATTACCATCTTTATAGGTAGCATCATAATGATAAGCCTTGGAATAATAGGCTACTACATCGCCCGCATCTACGAAGAGATAAAAGGAAGGCCGAAGTACATAATTTCTTCCACGGTAAAGAGCGTGGAAAAATCAGATAAACTTTAAGGGAAATAAAAATATACAAGGAGGAGTACAGAAAATGGAAAAGATAATAATGATTATAGCCATATCTGCATTTTTTGTTCAATCAATATTTCTGGCAACACTGTTTTTCCGCATAAAGAAAATCGAAAAAAACAGGGCAACGGCTGCTTTGGAGACAGAAAAGAAGAATGTTGCCCGCGATGTGGAAACGGCAAAGGCTACCGAAAGCATCTTAGAGGGCATTAAAAATAACGAGTTTAAGATGTATCTTCAGTTTGTGGTTGATAACAAGACCAAAAGGCTTGTTTCGGCAGAAGCTCTTTCAAGATGGGATAAGCCGGAAGAAGGAGTAAAAGGCCCCGGTTTTTATATCGCTCATATGGAAAAGACCGGCCTTATCAGCAAGCATGACTTTTATATGTTTGAGCTTGCCTGCCGTCAGCTGGAAAAGTGGAAAGGCACCGAATATGAGGATATTTCCATTTCCTGCAACTTCACAAGAATAACCCTTTCTGAAGAAGATTGCATTGATAAGCTAAAAAAGATTATGGACTCATATGATTTCGATAAATCCAAGCTGGCAATCGAAATAACGGAGGATGCCATAGAAAAGGATATGGAAACCGCAAAGAAGAACGTAAGGCTCTGTAAAGAGCTTGGCTTCAAGATTTATCTTGACGACCTTGGAAGCGGCTATACTTCCCTTTCCAATCTTTGCGACTATCCCATTGACATAGTTAAAATCGACCGTGATATTCTCCTTAAGACCGATACCAAACGTGGCAAAGATTTACTTTCCGGTATAATTGCACTGGCACATAATCTTGATATGCCTGTAATCTGCGAGGGCGTAGAAACGGAGGAGCAGAACACTCTTGTGTCAGACTCACACTGTGACTACATCCAGGGCTGGTACTATACAAAGGCTCTTCCCTTGGAGGAATGCGAGGAATTTTTCAAGGTTCATCATTCAAAATACTGTTAAAAGTATTTTCCAATACAAAAAAAGCACTCCCACTTAATTTCAATAGGGAGTGTTCTTTTTGTATAAAATCCATCCAATTGACGGGGGCCCGCATAGCTGAAGACGCCCAATTGACGGGGCCCGCACAGCTGAAGACGCCCAATTGACGGGGCCCGCACAGCCGAAGACGCTCAATTGACGGGGGCCCGCATAGCTGAAGACGCCCAATTGACGAGGGCCCGCATAGCCGAAGACGCTCAATTGACGGGGGCCCGCATAGCTGAAGACGCCCAATTGACGGGGGCCCGCACAGCTGAAGACTCCCAATTGACGGGGGCCCGCATAGCTGAAGACGCTCAATTGACGGGGGCCCGCATAGCCGAACTGTGTCCAAAAACCTGCACCCATCATAGGTAACAAGTTATTTCCTCGGACTAATCCTATATATTTCTCTCAACCTGACTTATGCAGTTTATCTCAAATTCGTAATCAGGATTTTTAATATCATCCTCGGTAAAGGACGTAAACAGAATTTTGCCGTTAGGTAATCTCTCTTTGTCGTATATAAGGTATATTCTTCCGTTATAAAAATCCACATCGGGATAGGATGTGTTCGAAGAAGAATCTAACAGACGCTTATACTTCCAGGTCTTTCCGTCATCCTCAGAAAGGTACACAGTCATATTTGTTCTTTGTTTTTTGTGGTCATTGTTAATGAGGAGCACACTTCCCGAAGGCAGCGTTGCCACAAAAAATCTTGTGTTGGGGCTGGCAATTCCTGAAGAAATCGAAGGCGTCCATGTCTCTCCGTCATCAAAGGATGTGCTTTCTGCAAGCTCTCCCGTGTATGTGCGGGCGAACATTCTAATACTGCCGTCCTTAAGCTGATATGCCATACTCTCGTCAAAAGGAGTAGGTATTTTTTCTGCTCCCTTAAGTCTTGTAAAAGTTTCTCCTTTATCGTCAGAGACAGAGTATTCATAATTATTTGAGTCCTGGGAATAGTTAAAGAGTATCCATCTTCCGCTTTTGGTGCAAAGTGGCTTGCAGCGTAAAAATCCCTTATCTATGTATCTCGGCTCAGAAAATGCAGGATTTACGCTGTCGGGATTATCGCATACCATCATCCACTGGGCGTGGGTTTTATCAAGAAACATATATCCGTCGGAGTAATAACCAACCTTGCCAATCCCTGCCTCCTCTAAATTATTCTGTACCCAAAAAACAAATAATCTGCCGTCGGGCGCACACCAGAGCTGTATGTCAAGGGCCTGCACTAAATGCTCGTGACTTCCCGGTATTACGAATATCGGCTCGGACCAGGTCTTTCCGTAATCATCACTGTATTTGAGTAGATTGTAATTATCTATATGAGGCTCTCTGCTTCCTCCGGTATACCACCCTGCATATATTCTTCCGCCTTTGGTTATAGCAATAGTGGGACAGCCCTGCCACTTGCGTATGCTTTTATCAAAGCTCTCCTCAAAAGGCGGATAAAGAACCTTTGTAAATTCACTTGCATTACTCATATGTTTTCTCCCCGTATTCAAATATTTTTATTATTCCGTAAGTTGTCGCATTAGCTGAATCTTCTTCACTTACCGCAAAAACTTCTTTTCCGGAGTTTTCTTTTATAAGATACTCCATACTCTGCCGAAGCTGTTTTCTGCCACCGATTACAACTTTTTTTGCATCGGACTTTATAATATTTTTTATCTCGCTGCACATTGCCGCACCTATAAAAAAGGAGGTGCATTCAAGAAGCGAATATCCGAAAAGGGTTTTGAGCGTCCTCACCTTGAAAAATGCCGCATTTACGCCGTTTTCACAGCAATACTCAAAGCCTTCCTGAAGTGAGGCAAAATCCAAATCGGCATAGGGGAGCATAATTATATCCTTTAAGATGGTGTTTTTTGCCACCGCCTCAATAAGCTCTCCCGTAAATTCCGTATGAAAATCGCATATTCTGCCGGCATCATCCGTCATTATATGCTTTGAGTGGGAGCCGGGAAGCACATAAAGAGTGTTCGCTGAAAGACTCTCCGAAAGCCCCATAAGCTCCGTTTCCTCACCGCGCATCATATCGGAAGTTGCAATCGACGTGCAGTCCGCTTTTATACCCCTCACAAATACAAAGGGTATGGGCGATATATCTTCTATTTTTGTGCGCTGCATCGTGTCGTGAAGCTTTTTTATACCGCAGGGTAAATCCGTGTGCGGAAGCTCTGACAAGCCATATTCCGATGTTATCATCCCGGAGCAAAGTATGCTGCATATATCACCTTCGGCAATGCCGTTATTGTCAAGTAATGTTTTTATAGCAACTTTAATTTGCCTTTTGTATTCTGCATTGCCACTCACATTGTGTTTTGCTCCGATGCTCATTTTCACGGTGCCTACAACCTTTCCTCCCAGTACCAGATTAATTCTGGTATTGGTAGTGCCCCCATCTATTGTTATGTAGTTTGCCAAAAGCATTACCCCCTCACCGCATTTACATATTTTTCAGCAAGGGCTGTGATTGCACCATAGTCAGATGATGCAAGGAGCTTTTTATCTATGATATTTGAGCCTATGCCAAAGCCGCATATACCGCATTTAAGATATGCCTTAATATTATCTAAGTCTATTCCTCCCACCGCCAGCATCTTTATGTTGCTTAAGGGGGCTTTAACGGCCTTTACGTATTCAGGTCCCATGCTTGTTACAGGGAACAGCTTGACAAAATCCGCCCCGCAGTTCAGAGCCTTCTGTATCTCCGTGGGAGTAAGTGCACCGGGGATAGATACTACACCATGCTCTACAGTGGCTTTAATTACAGCTTCGTTTGTATCGGGAGATATAATAAACTCACCACCGGCCTTATAGGTAAGCTCCACCTTTTTTGTGTCCGTCACCGTTCCGGCACCGATGTGCATAGTATCGCCAAAGTGTTCTTTAAGCACAGCTATGTTTTTCGCTGTACGGCTATCTTCAACCTTTCCGCTGCTATCATAGGTAAGCTCTGCAAGCCGCACTCCGCCATCGTACATAGCCTTTACAAGAGGCAAAAGCTTATTTTCCTCTACGCCTCGGATTATTACAATCAGTTTGTTTTCAAGTATGCTTTTTATAACATCATTTTTCATATTTTTCGCCTCAATGTTGATGATATCACATTAAAAAAGAAATGTAAATTGCACTTTCGGTAAAAAATATTGCCAAACCTGCAAATATGTGCTATGATATATTTATGGATAAAAATTTTGAATTTATAGAAAAACACAACCAAATAAAATTTCGTTATGCCAGTGGCAAATCCATCCGGTCGGGTAACGAAATTCACGAATATCACGAAATATTGTACTATATAGACGGAGATGCCACATTCTTATCGGAAAACTATTGTGAGGAGTTGACAAGAGACACTTTGCTGATAATACCGAAAGAGTGTTATCACAGCTTTGAGATAAAAAATCAGAATGTATATACCCGTCTTGTGCTGAATTTTCCTGATATTTGTGTTCCCTCTGAAATGGCAGACGTGTTTAAAAGAATATCTGTCATACATAACGTAAGCCCGGAGATAGCCTATGTCATAGAGCGTATGTGCCACGTTTTAACAAAAGAAACTGCCGGAGCGGAACACTTGCTCTATGCGCTTTATAACCTTTTGATATCAGAATTACATTGCTTTGGCATCGAAGGCAGCGAGCCCGGGTACCGTGCAAAGGACAGCGTTTCCGGGCGGTGTATAGAATATATAAAAGGCAATTTAAGCAAAAGAATCACAGCCTGTGATATTGCATCGCACTTAAACATATCAACCTCGTCGCTCTTACATAGCTTTAAGTCAGAGATGGGAACTCCCCTACACAGATACATAACGGAAAAGCGACTTATATATGCCCGAAGCCTGATAGCCGAAGGTGCGAGGCCCACAGAGATATTTTATATGTGTGGCTTTGAAGATTATTCGGGATTTTACAAGGCGTTTTTAAAAATGTTCGGCTATCCCCCATCAAAGATAAAGTGATATAAAAAAAGCACCCTTTCGGCGGTACTTCTTAGGGAGAAGCCGGTTTTGGCTTGTTATTTTCCGCTGATAGTGCGCAAAAAAACGCAGACATACGCCAGTATGGCTGCGTTTTTTAACTTCTCTAAGGCGAAAAATTCCTAACCCAAAACTGCGAATGCACCACAAAATTCTCGATTTTGAGTGCAGGACTATGAGAAAAAACTGTGCCCATCGAGGGCAAGTTTTTTGCTCGGAAATTTTCACGGCATATTAAGATGCCTAAGAAAATTTCCTTCGCATAGGAAAAAAGCCGAAG
>JAZQAZ010000013.1:0-10061 GCA_045545475.1 Clostridia bacterium
TGAATGTGAGCAGAATCCTGAAGCATTATATTACAAAGCCTATGTGTTGCTTCTGTACAATACACGGGACCTGTGTATCCTTTTGCAACCATTGCCGGAATCTTTCCTGAATGGTCTATATGTGCATGAGTAAGGCAAATCCCATCAACCTCTGACGGAGCAACAGGCAATTCGCAGTTTTCATATGTATCGCCGCCTTGTTCCATACCGCAGTCAATAAGGATATGCTTTCCACAAGCTACAAGCAAGGTACAAGAACCTGTAACCTCATGAGCTGCTCCTATAAATGTTAATTTCATATTCACTTACTCCTCTCCTAATATTTCTCTTCCTTCATCTTCGGTTATGTATTCAACCTCTACCATACATTCTATGACTTTTTTCTGTCGCTGTTTTGCAAGGTCAAGTCTGTTGTTTAACGAATATGCTGACGGTGCGTTTGGTCCTCCAACAAGTAAAGTACACTCATAGTCCGTCATACCATTCCGCATTTTTTGCATATGTATATCATACAAGTGTCTTATCTTTAACCTCAACAACATCTCCAATCTGACAGTTAAGAGCTTTACAAATCTTTATAAGAATGGTCAATGCTACTATCTCATTTTTATTAAGCTTTGTTAAAGTTGTTGAGGATATATCTGCAAGTTCCATTAGGTCATGCTTGCGAATATTCCTTTTCTTCAATGTTTCCCATAGTCTTCGATATGTTACCATAGCATAAGCCTCCGAAAATTTATGTATTAATTATACACCTATCCAACAAAAAAATCAAGACTTCGCTTGATTTTAGTATATTGCATTTCAGTTTACAATTGAGGCTATCTTGGCAACTCAAGCGGGACGTCGGGGACGCCGTCCCCTACAAATTCTCACAAAAAAAGACGGAACGCTTGTTTTAAGGTAGCCTTGCAATTCACCCGAAGCGGTTTCCGAAACCCAATCTTTCGATTGTCGGAGGGCTTGCCTTTAAATGGTGGTCCCATACATTTGTTCCGTCAGATATAATTATATAAAATATGTGTTATTTTGTCAACTCCGTCCCCTGCAATTGCACCACTACAACACAAGCGGAATGCATAAATGCATTCCCTACAATTAAACACTCATTACACCGTAGGGCGGGGATTTATCCCCGCCGGAATTCAACATCCCATCAAAAAAGCAGTCAACCTTCGTTGACTGCTTTTATATTATCTTACTTATTTCCCTCGATGAATCTGTGAAGGATTGCCGCAGTTTCTGCTCTTGTGGCATTCTCTTCGGGAGCAATGTTATTTTCGCCCTTTCCTTTGAAAAGACCTGAATTTACCGTCCATGCCATGGCAGTCAATGCATATTCAGAGATTTCTTCATAGTCATTAAATTCACGAATAAGCATTCCGCCCTGAGTCACGTCATAACCCTTATATTCAGCGAACCTATGCATAATGGTTGCTATCTGTTCACGGGTAATATTGGAATCGGGTGCAAACTCTGTATCACTTACGCCCTTTACTATTCCAACCTGCTTTGCCCAGGAAACCGCATCTGCATAGTATGCACCCATATCAACATCCGAGAATGGGATTGATTTATTTACCGCAGGCTCGCCCTCAAGTCTGTAAAGAACGGTAACGAGCATTGCTCGTGTGAGTGATGCCTCGGGAGCAAATTCAGTTTCCGATATACCCTTCATAATGCCATTTTCATACACATAGTCAATGTCTTCCGTTGCCCAGTGGCCGAAGGGATGAACATCTGTAAATTCCTTCTTTGCCGATGTCTGACCGCTATCTTCGCCCGATGCAGGCGTTACCGGCAATGTGGGTGTACCTGTAGGTATTTTTATACCTCCGGATGAAGACGAACCCTTGCTGCTTCCTCCGCCACTGCCTCCGGATGACTGCTTTACAATTTCAACCTCTTTTGCTCCTTCGCCTTTTTTACCGACTGCCACGCCCTCAGCGAAGTAATCTGGGCCTGCAAACATAACATCAATAATCTTTGCATTTTTCG
The DNA here is from genome assembly GCA_045545475.1 of Clostridia bacterium. GTDB lineage: Bacteria > Bacillota > Clostridia > CAKSNL01 > HGM11501 > HGM11501. The sequence continues at coordinate 1,999 of JAZQAZ010000013.1, forward strand.
GAACTTTAATTTCCAGCTCCTTGTTAATATCTATATCTTTGAGCGCAAAGAGTGCGTAGCCTTCCGTAACCGTAGCATTAACCTCTCCGCCATCAATACAGATAGTTCCTTTGCTGTTTATAATGTCTGCCGCTTCAATACCGTTTATAGCAGCGGTGATGTCAAGAGTTCCGTCTTTCATTTCAAACTCATCCAAAACCCTGATACCTTCGCTTGTTTCACTTACAAGCGTTATTTTTCCGCCTTTGATATACACACTGTAAGCATCTATGGGCATATCATAAGCTGTTACATTTATTGTGCCGCCTGTGATTTTTATATGTTTCTCAACGTCAAAGCCTTCGTCGCCTGCATTTATTGTTATCTTGCCGCCTGTAATGGTGACATTTCCGCCGTCGGGACTATCTGCACTTGCACTGATATCCATACCATGATCATCGGTGGTGATATTAATTGTGCCGCCCTTTATATAAAGATTTCCGCCGTCAACATCAATACCGTCATCGTCTTTTGTCTCTAAAGTAAGTGTGCCGCTCTTTATTGTAACGTCACCCTCGTATATGTTAATTGCATCGTCGCCTGCAATTAATGTAAGAGAGCCTTTTCCGCTTACTGTAATATCCACGCCGTATGTCCAGATACAGTCGGATTCTTCCAGGGTAGTTTCTATTTTGCTTTCACCGGTAATTACAATATCAAGATCATCTTCTGTATAAATTAATGCATTTCCGTAATGGTACTCGTCATATTCATAGTCATAGCCCAGACCCTTAAATTCAAAATCCTTCAAGGAGAGAGTGCCTTCATTATAATATGCATAGCCGCCTCTTGGCTTTTCATAGGATAATGCACCGCCTGTGCTTAAGTATTCGCCGTTTGCAAGGCCAACACCGCCGATATAAATTTCAGCTTCCTTATTTACATCGTATCCGCAGATGCATTCGCCATCTTCGCTGTGAGGCTCATATCCCTCGCAAGCGTCAGGATAATCGTTTATTATGCAACCCTTCGTGCAAGAATTCCAGTGGTGTGTGGAATTAACCCTGTATTCTTCGCTCCAGTTATGCTCACATACCGGTGCAAGAAGAGCATATTTTACAGGATTTCCTTCGCCGTCACGGATTTCGTGGGGGAGTCCTTCTGCTCTTATAATTTCTCCGTCCGAAGGAAGAATAAGCTCAAGGTCTTCGGAAATTGAAACATCCATAGCCTCCATAAGTGCATCCCATGTTTCAAGTTCAATTGTTCCGCCACTTAAAATGACTTCGTATGACCAGATAGCTACGCCTTCAGCAAAAACATCCACTTTGCCGCCTGTAATTTCAACGGTTTCGTCAGCTGTGATACCGCAAACGCAATTTAGATAAATTTCGCCGCCCTCTATATAGACATTGCCTTCTCCCGACATAATAGCATCAAAGGCTACAAGGTCAAGCTTACCGCCCTTAACCCTTATATCTCCATCGGCATATATCGCACCATCTTCTGCCTCCACATAAATGGTGCCGTCACCGCTTATTGTAAGCTCTGCGGCGGATTCACTAATAATGCCGCCCTTTACGTCATCTCCCCCATAATAATAGTCGCTTACAATCTTATTTGTTCCCTCAAGCACTATACCAAGCGGGCTGTTTGCATATATGAGTGCATAGCTTTCCACGCCATCTTCCTCGTTTGTATGGAAATGATAACCATCGCCTTCGTAGCTGTAATCATTTAAGGTAAGGGTACCGTCTTTATAATATGCATAGCCGCCGGAAGGCTTTTTCTTTGCGGTTTCAGAAGCGCCGGATGCAAGATAGGTGCCGTCTTCCATTCCTGTACCGCCGACAAATACATCATAAACCTTTTTAAATGTTGCCGTTACAGTAACATCAGCTTCAGGCATTGTAAATTTGTTTTCATTTATTTCAACATCTTCTGAATCAGAGTCCTCAACGCTTAAAGTGTCAAGCTCATAGCCTGTCGCAGGCGTAACAGTCAGAGTTACTGTTTCGCCCTTGCGAGCTTCCGAAACATCCGCTTCGACCGTGCCGTTTATTGTTTCTTCGATTGTAACCTTGTAGCCCGGCTCAAATTTAAGGAGTATGGCGTTGTTTCCGTATTCATCTGTGGCAGTATTGCCGCTGCAGTCAACCCATCCGTCTACGTCGATTGTAAATTTCTCATCCTCCGGAAGCACATATCCCACAGGAGCATCTGCCACATGAAGGGTGAATTCCACGCCGGTGGGAATACCGCTAAGTTCATGACTTTCGCTTGTCATATCCAATGAGCTGACACTTGATCCTTCTGAATTTAAGAAGCAAATTGTCACTTTGTCTGATTCATCGTCAAATACAACGCCTTCTGTCATTATGACAAGTTTTGTCTTATCAAACCCAACAAGTATTGTTCCCTCTTCATCAACCATACCTGTTGAAATCATCTTTCCGTCATCATAAAAGGAGAAGGTCCTATCGGAAGAAAGAATAAACCCTTTGGGTGCTGTAATTACGCGAACGGTGTATTCGTTACCTGCTGCAAGACCTTCTATGGTGTGTATTTCTTCTGTCGATGTCCACTCGTCTACTACTCTGTCCTCGGAATTAAGCAACTGCATTTTTGCACCGGCAAGTCCTTCTCCGTTTGTATAACTAACCGTATGAATGTCAGCACTGAATGTAGGAGCACTTATTTCTTCCGCCATAAGCTCAACTTCGTCAACTTCCGTTATTTCGAAAAAGTCCGTTGCACCTGCCCCTATGGTAAAGCCTGGGATAAGCGTTATAAGCATCGCCAATGTAAGCATCCACGCCGTTAATTTCCTTAAGTCTTTTTTCATAAACAACCGTCCTTTCTTAAATGCATTTATTAAATTCTTTTAGCAAACTTATCAAACATTTCATTTGCGATTTTGCAAAGGTCAAGTGCGATGACCCGCTCCACTGTTTTTTTCCGCTCCTCTTCGCCGATTTCGTATACCTTCAGCATCGACTCCAAAAAGAGGGCAATTTTATCATTCATTGTAAAGTATCTGTCCGTGGGGGTGGTAAATGCCGCAAGCTCCATTCCGCTTATGACGTTTTCGATTTTTCTGAAATCCTCTTCCGTCTTTCCGGGGAACCGCTCCTTTAATAAATGGAAGTTTTTCTTTGCTCCCCAGTCCTTGATATAGTCAAAGGTGGCAGGGTGGCTGTATGCCGCAAAGTACAAGTCCCACGCCTTCGGGTCGTTGTCGCAAAGTGCAATCTGCACCGCAATCTCTAACGCAAAGGCGAAAAGCGGATCCATTGTTTCTTCCTCCGACTCCTCTATGATATCCAGGTGGAAGTCCATAAGCTCCTCAATCAAAACCTTTAACATATCTTCCTTTACTCTGTAATGATATGTTATTGTACCAAGGCCTATGCCCGATTCTGCGGCAATCTGCCTGTGGGTGGTTTTTGAAAAGCCCTGCTCTAAAAAAAGCTTTGTCGCCGCCCTCACTATCTCTATCTCGGTTTCTGACAGAGGATCGATTTTGCTGTGCCTTTTGATAATACTTTTAAGCATTTTTCTCACGGCCCCTTTCGCATATATTTCGTACAAGTACAATTATATACTAAACGCATATTGATGTCAATATAATTTTGAAAATTTTTACAGCTTTTTTGAGCCAAAGTCTTGCTCTGCTTATCTTTTTATAGTATACTCATCTTAAAGAAACCATAAAAAGGAGTGGTGCCAATGAAAAAAGAAAAATGGATGCTGGGCGAAATTGACGCCTGGGAAAAGGAAGAGCTTATATCATCCGATGTTGCCGAAACCTTAAAATCCCGCTATGTGCCGAAAAAGAACATGGGGCTTTTAACCGTTCTTTTCTCAATTATCGGAACCGTTTTCATCGGTCTTGGCATAATTTTAATCGGTGCAAACAACTGGTGGTATGCCCTGCCTACGGCTGTCCGCACAGTTATTGCCTTTCTTCCCCTGCTCCTCTCCCAGGCACTTATCATTTATACTCATCTTAAAAAACGTGAAAGCGCCGCCTTCCGGGAAGGTGCCGCAATTCTTAATTCGGCGGGTATTTTTTCAACCGTTGCCCTTATTCACCAGATTTTCCACATCCCCGTTGACCTTTCCGACTATCTTTTAATATGCGGAATACTTACCTTTCCTTCGATGGTTCTCATTAACTCCGTATCACCCCTCATCGTATGCTTCTGGGCGGCATTAAACGGCGGCTTTTGTCTGGCAGGGAACAACGCGCCCTTAATCACATTGTTTTTACTTATCCCCTGTATTGTTTATGCCGCATCCAAATTTAAGGAGGAAAGCGCAAAATCCATCTATCTTTCCGCACTTACGGCTGTATCGGTATTTATATACATCCTCACCGCGACAATTTTTGAGCATGACAATTTCTCGCTCATCTTACTTTCCTTTATGACCTTGCTATCAAGCCTTTCCTTCCTTTATGAAAAAACAGGAAAGCTTTATAAGGCACTTTCAATTGGCGGCACAATAATTACTATGTTTACCTTAAGCACCATATGGCTTTGGGAAGACAGCGATGCTTTCCGCGGAACACTCATTCCCGTACTCACCGCCGTAATAATGCTTTCTGCGCTTTTTGTCGAAGGCGTGAAAATAAAAAAGGAGAAAACGCCTTCCCTTGCCTTTATCCCCTTTACGGTTTTCATCGTCCGCGGCATATGGCTTCTTTTCGGGCTAGACAAGGGAATCGCTCCCACAGTCTTTATGATTATTATGAATTTACTGCTTCTTGCCTTAAGTGTATATTTCATTACAATCGGAGTAAAGCGCGTAAGCCTGATTTATTCCAACGTGGGAATGATTTCCTTCTGTTATCTTGTGCTTATCCGTTTTCTGGATGTTGACCTTCCCTTACTTGCAAGAGGCTTTATCTTCCTTTTCCTCGGAATCGGATTCCTCTTATTTAATCTTTATCTCACAAAAGCGAAAAAGGCAAAGGAGGCAGAGGCAAAATGAAAAAAGCTTTAACGATACTTATAATTCTAACCGTTGTTCTCCAGCTTATCTATCCCTGCTATATGATATGGGATAAATACGGCGTATTAATTTACGGCGAAGAGATAAAAATGCTTGTGGAGCCCATCGATCCTTATGATTCCTTCCGCGGAAGATATGTTTCCCTTTCCTATCCGGGGGAAACCTATCCCGAAAATAAAAGCGGCAGATACGGAATTTTAAGTGAGGGCGAGGACGGATTTTTCTACATTTCCGAAACCGTTTCTGAAAAGCCCGAAGGCAAGCTTTATCTCGTAAGTGAATGGGAAAAATCCTTCCGCATTCCCTTTGACAGATATTATATGGAAGAAACTCTGGCCCCGGAAGCTGAAAAGGTTTTAACCGACGATACACTTAAAACCTATGTGACTATCCGCATAAAGGGCGACCGTGCCGTTATTTCCGGGCTTTTCGTTGGCGACGAGCCGATTGAAAAATATCTTACAAAATAAAAGAAAGTCTTGGCAAAGCCAAGACTTTTTTCACTTCTTTCTTCCCACTTTAATTCCGTAAATCAAGCCTGTCAAGGCGTAGGGAATTAAAAGGATGATGCAATATACGGTAAAAATCGGCGGAAGGAAAATGCTTATTATGAAAAGAATACCCATAATAAAGGACATATAGCCGATAAAACGATTTATTTTCTTTGCCTTTTCCGCATTCACATCATAATTTTTGATATAGTCAAACTTCGGGAGATAGTTTCCCATTATAAGAAACATTGCACCGACGATTAATGCCACAACCCTTCTTATGTCGATGTTCCACCCAAGGGCATAGCCGAAGGTTATTGTCTGAAGAACGATGGACATTACGGGAAGTATCCACTTTGTCACAAGGGTAAATTTTTTCCGCTCCCCGTGAATGTGGGTGTTTATGTCGTTTATAAAACAGCAGAAAAACTGAGCAAGCACCATCAGTACGGGAATTAAGAACACCGCAACGCCCTTTGCTGCATAATTGTCGGGATTTCCCGCTATGTCAAAGTGAATTGGGATGCTTTCGGGCAGGCTATCCCAGAGCGCAAGCCCCAATAAAATGGGTAAAAGGCAGAAAAGAGCCGTTATAAAAAATATTTTCCATTTCATAAATTTCATTCGATATGCCCCCTTAAATTATAAATCCACGCCAGGATATCCTCGAAAACCGAGGTATTTAAGCTGTAATAGATAAAGTTTTTCTCCCTATCCTCGCTTACAAGGTCGGCACCTTTAAGCTTTGCAAGGTGATAGGAAACGGTCGCTCCCGTCAGATTGAATTTTTCGCCGATTTCCCCGGCTGACAGCCTTCCTTCCTTAAGCATGAAAAGTATGTCACGGCGTACCGGGTCCGAAATCGCTTTCAAGGTTTCATTTATCCCCATTTTCATCCTCCTTATTCGCTATTTAGATAATTATCTAAATACATATTAGCATATGTCCTTTAAAATGTCAACACCTATTTAGAAAATTTTCTAAATAGGTGTTGTTTCATATTATAATGCGATTTTTAAGTGATTATTTCTATATATAAATTGCGAATAGTTTTATGTAAATTATTTATAGGGGGCTTTAGGCAAACAACATTGTTTGCCGATAGGGGATTGCGATTTCCCCCTTATGCCTCCTACATAAATTACTTTAACATATTTAAGCAACTTTCTGAAATTCAGTTCAAACAAAATTTATCCTAATAATTCCTTACATTTTTCCATTCTTTCTGTTACCTTTACGCCAAAGGGGCAACGCTCCTCGCACGCACCGCAGCCGATGCAGTCGGACGCCTTTGCCGACAAATCGCCGTAATGCTCCTTAACCGTGGCAGGCACATCCTCCTTAACTGTTGCAAGGTCGTAAAGCTTATTCACCATTGCGATGTCGATATTTACGGGGCAGGGCTTACAATGTCCGCAGTAAGTGCAGTCCCCTATGTAAGCGTGGCGGGGCATTTTTGAAAGAGCGGTTGCATAGTCCTTTTCTTCCTCAGAGGCGTTTTCATAATAAACCGCCTCATCCACCTGCTCGGGAGTTGAAAAGCCGATTAAAACCGAGGAAACGGAAGGCCTTGTAAGTGCGTAGTGTATGCACTGACAAGGAGTTAATGCAACGCCGAAGGGCGAACGCTTTGCATCCAGCAATCTTCCGCCGCCAAAGCCTTTCATTACGGTTATGGCAACGCCTTCGCTTTCGCAAAGCTTGTAAAGGTCGGCTCTCTCCTTTGCTATGCCGGAAAGCCCCTCTTCATACTGTTCCACGAAATAATCGTCGATATTGTCCGTGGCGGGAAGCATATCGTAGGCGGGATTTAAGCTGAAAAGAATTACCTTTACTTCCCCTGTTAAAACCGCAAGGCGGGCAATTTCGGGGTTGTGGGTGGAAAGCCCGATGTGCTTTATCTTCCCCTCGGCTCGCAAAGACTTCATATAGTCCATAAAGCCGCCAGTCATTACTTCTTCCCAGTCGGCGAGCTTATCCACAAAGTGAATCATTCCAAGGTCCATATAGTCGGTATGAAAGCGACTGAGTAAATCGGCAAACGCCGCTTTGGTTTCCTCTAAGTCCCTGGTTCTAACGTACTGACCGTCCCTCCAGGCAGAGCCGATGTGTCCCTGAATTATCCACTTTTCTCGGTCGTTTTTTATGGCGTTTCCGATATTTGACCTGACGTTTGGCTCCGACATAAAGCAGTCGATAAAGTTTATTCCCATATCGCGGCAGCGGTCAACCACGGCCGTTACCGCTTCAGGCGTCTGGCGTTCAAGCCATTCGCCGCCAAGGGCAATTTCGCTTACCATTAACCCTGTATTTCCAAGTTCTCTATATTTCATATAAGTCCCTCCATATGCAGGGAACGAATTTATCCGTTCCCCGGAATGCATAAATGCATTCCCTACGACATTTTACCATACAAATATTTTTCTTGCAAGATGCAAAAAGGGGCTGTAAAATAATTACAGCCCCTTTTTCAGGAGATAGGAAAAAATGCTTCAGAACGGACAAACTGAATTGAGAAAGTCTGTTTACAGACTTTTCGAAAGTTACCCGAAGGCGTATATAGATACGTTGAGGGTG
>JAZQAZ010000014.1:0-78403 GCA_045545475.1 Clostridia bacterium
ATACAAATCCACATTACTTATTTATATAATATCAATATACAAAACCGTAATCAACCACGGATTTAAAAGGTTGATAGAAAGGAGAAAGGTATATTTGTAATGACTGTTAGATGAGTCATTTACATTATACCAGGAATAAAATTATGGAAGAAAAAGATTTGGTTAATACATCCTGTGACAGCGTAAAAATTTCTGATGAGGTTATATCTGTGATAACAGGCATTGCTGCTTCTGAAACAGAGGGAGTGGCTTCTGTTGGTGTGGGAAGCATTGCGTCGAACTGGGCTGAACTTATATCCGGTAAAAAAGGTAAAAATCCTTCAAAGGGTATAAAGGTTGAACTTACCGAGGACGGAGTTAATATTGAAATACAGCTTGTTGTAAAATACGGGGTAAGTATTCCGGAAGTTGCGGCGAATGTGCAGTACGGAGTTAAAAATGCAGTTGAAGAAATGACAGGCTTAAAGGTTGAAAAGATTGACGTTAAGGTTGTCGGAATTAAAACCGTGGCTGAAGAAAAAAAGGCGGAACTGAAAGAAGAAGCCGAAGAAAAGGAATGAGCCTTATGAGAATAGCCGTTATTCCCAATACGGGAAAAGAAGGCACAGAAAGCCTGGCTGAGACCATACTTGGCGAGTTTTCCGACAACTGCTTCCTGGTAAAGGATTTTAATTGCACGGAAAAATTCGATGCCGCATTGGTCCTCGGCGGGGATGGCACGATGCTCCGTGCGGTAAAAGCCTTTGGGGATGTTCCGGTACTCGGAATAAATTTCGGAACCGTTGGATATATGGCCTCTGTCGAAAAAGAAAGTGCCATAGATGCAGTAAGAAAGCTTCTTTCGGGTAAGTATATGGTTGAAGAGCGTATGATGCTTTCTGTCAAGGTTAAAAGGGACGGCAGGGTGATAAGTGAAAGCAATGCCCTAAATGACGGAGTGATAACAAGAAGCGAGAGAATTTTGTCTTTAAGTGAGAAATTCAACGAAAGACTTATTTATTCGTTTTCGGGAGACGGAATAATTGTGGCGACGCCTACAGGCTCCACTGCATATTCGCTCTCTGCAGGCGGTCCTGTTGCACCGCCGGATATGCAAATGATTATAACAACACCGGTTTGCCCCCATTCCATACATATAAGGCCTGTGATAGCATCAGGAGATACGGTGGTAAAAATAAAGCTTTCCGATATAATGGGGAATTCGGGAATGCTTAATGTGGACGGACAGAATGTTACGCCTCTTATTTGCGGAGATGAGGTTGTGTTTGAGCGTTCATGTAAAACTGCAAAGCTTATTTTCCTTGAAGAAAAGAATTTTTACGATATATTAAGATATAAGCTTTCCGGAGAAAAAGGAGAAAGATGATGAGAGCTACAAGACAAAATGCAATACTTGCATTGGTTTCGGAATATGAAATACAAACCCAGGAGGAGCTTTCCGAGAAGCTTCGTAAAATGGGATATGAGGTTACTCAGGCTACGGTTTCCAGGGATATTAAGGAGCTTAGGCTTGTAAAGGTGAGAAACGACAGCGGCATTGTTTGTTACCGTGCAGATTCCCAGACGGAGACAAGTGACGTTGAACAGCGTCTCCGTTCCATATTAAAACACAGCATGGTATCTTTGGATTCTGCAGAAAACGATGTTGTTATAAAAACTCTTCCCGGTGTAGCTCAGGCTGCGGCTGCGGCAATTGATGCTATGCATTGGAACGAAATCGTAGGTTCTATTGCGGGTGATGATACAATTTTGATGGTTACACGTTCTGCAAAAACTGCTATTGACGTAATAGAGAAGCTTAAAAGAATATAACGGATGCGTCCGGTGACGGACGCATTTTTATGGGTGGAATATGCTTAAGAAATATATAGGGACAAAAGAATTTTACAAAATGGTAATGCTTGTGGCATTGCCCATAATGATACAAAACGGATTTACCAATATAGTAAATATGGTGGATAACGTTATGGTAGGCCGTGTTGGAACGGATGCCATGAACGGAGTTTCCATTGTGAATCAGCTTTTGATGGTTTATAACTTAAGCGTGTTTGGTGCACTTTCCGGAGCAGGTATTTTCGTTTCTCAGTTTTTTGGGAAAGGAGACAAAGAAGGGGTAAAGAATGTATTCAGGATAAAAATGGTTATTTCGGTTTTCCTTGTTTTAATCGGTGTTTCCGTTCTTTATTTTTTAAGGGAACCGCTTATTATGAGCTTTATAAACGATGGAAGCGAGATAGGGGATCCTGTAAAAACCCTTGCCTTTGCGGATGGTTATATAAAGATAATGCTCGTGGGACTTATTCCCTTTACCGTTAACCAATGTCTTATTTCAAATATGAGGGAAACGGGAGAAACTTTAATTCCCATGTATGCGGGAATAGCTGCGGTTATAGTTAATATATGTTTCAACTATGTGCTTATTTTCGGTAAATTGGGCTTTCCCGAAATGGGGGTTAGTGGTGCGGCAACAGCAACTGTTATATCAAGATTTGCAGAATGTATAATCGTTCTTTTTATAGCGATAAGGAAGAAGGAACGCTTCAGCTATATAGACGGGGTTTTCAAGAATTTTCGCGTGTCTGCATCTCTTACCAAAAACGTGCTTTCAAAGGGTATTCCCCTTATGCTTAACGAATTTTTGTGGTCAACGGGAATGACAATGCTTGCCCTTGCATATTCCACAAGAGGACTTGCAACGGTGGGTGCGGTAAATATATGCAACACCGTAACAAATGTATTTAACATAGTGTTCATTGCACTGGGTTCAAGCGTTGCGATTATTGTGGGACAAACCTTGGGTGCCGGTAAACTCCAAGAAGCAAGGGATACTGACAACAAGCTTATTGCCTTTTCTGTTGTAAGCTGTGTTTTCGTGGGAATTATAATGATTATAATTGCACCATTCTTCCCGGAAATTTACAATACGGAAGAAGAAGTTAAGCGTCTGGCAAGGGACTTTATCATAATAATGGCAATAATGATGCCCTTTGATGCATATTCGCATGCGGCATATTTTACATTAAGGTCAGGCGGAAAGACCGGGATAACCTTTATATTTGATAGCGGCTATATGTGGCTTATCTCTGTTCCCTTGGCACTTGTACTTGCATATTTTACTGAGATTTCTGCGGTGATGCTGTTTTTATGCTGCCAGCTGGCACATATGTTAAAGGCATTTATAGGATATTTCTTTGTACGAAGCGACATATGGATTGTAAATATGGTCGGTGAAAAAAATGAAAATAATTGCGAAAATTAAGTCGGATTTTCCGGGGAAGTTCGGAATACCAAGGCAAAGCGGCCTCATAGAAGAACTTACGGCAACGGTGGTTTTCGAGGAAGAATTCAGAGTTGATGAAGCACTTCGCGGGATAGAGGACTTTACGCATCTTTGGCTTATATGGGAGTTTTCTGAAAATAAAAGGGATACCTGGTCGCCCACGGTGAGACCTCCGAGACTCGGTGGGAATAGGAGAGTTGGTGTTTTTGCCACAAGGTCAAGCTTTCGGCCGAATGCACTGGGGCTTTCATCGGTTAAACTTTTAGGAGTTGAAAAAACAAAAGAATTCGGCACGGTTTTGCATGTAGCCGGTGCCGATTTAATGGACGGAACTCCTGTTTATGACATAAAGCCTTATCTGCCATTTACTGATTCACATCCGGAAGCATCAGGCTCTTTTGCTGAAGAAAGGCTTTCCTACTCACTTAAGGTTGATATAGCTGAGGATGTTAAAAAGGCAATCCCCGAGGATAAGCTTTCTGCTGTTGTTAAAATTTTGGAGAGCGATCCACGCCCTGCTTACAATGATGATGCGGACAGAATATTCGCCTTCGAATACGCATCGCTTCATCTTGAATTTAAGGTGTCGGATAACACGCTTACACTTTTAAGCGTTAATAATATAAATACTGAAAAGGAGGACTAAATAATGGAGAAGTATGCATGGAAAGGTATGATTAAGGAAGGGGCACTTGATGAATATATCAAGCGTCATAATGAGATATGGCCTGAGATGGTTGAGGTATTGAAGGCGGCAGGGATTAAAAACTATACCATATGGAACGTAGGCTGTGAAATGTTCGGATATTACGAGTGCGAAAAGGGAGTTGAATATGCAGCCAAGGTTCAGGCAGAAAGTCCTGTTGTAGATAAATGGAATGAATATATGAAGGATATTCTGATTATGGAAATGGATCCCGAAACAGGAGCACAGCCGCTCCTTAAGAAGGTATTCACACTTGACTAAAGGAGAATGACTATGAAAAGATTATCAGCTGTTATACTTACACTTGCAATTGCATTTACCCTTGTGGGTTGCGGCAAAGATTCAAGAGAGGTGAAATATGCAGAATCACCTTCTGCCACAATTCCTGAAAAAGGAAAAATAACGGGAGATTTATACGAAAGTGCTTTTGCGGACCTCACCTTTACAAAGCCTGAAGGATGGGAATTTGCCACAGATGAAGAAAAAGCAAGCCTTGAAGCGGGAGAAGGAATGTATTATGACATGCTTTGCCAGGATCCCGAAACGGGTTCTCAGGTTGCTGTGATTTTTGAAGAAGTATTGCTTACTGTTGGAAACATTGCCATTACAGAAGACGAGTATATCGAAGCTATATCTGAAGGTCTTTACAATTCAGGCCTTGAAGTTCTTTCGCAGGAGGATAAAGAGGTTGGGAAAAATACATATAAGACCGTAACGGTTTACGGAGAGTCCGAAGAACTCACCGTTATGCAGACCTCTATGGCCCGTAAGGTGGGAAACACCATGATTTCTGTTATTGCTGTAGCTTTTAATGATGATAACATATACGATATATTGGATTGCTTTGAATAGGAGTTAAGATAATGGAAAAGGTATTGTTAAACGGCACAGACCTTTATGTAAGTCCTGTTGCTCTGGGAACGGATTCTTACGGACTTTTAACAAATGAAGAAGAGTCTTATGCACTTCTTGACGAATTTTTCGCACTTGGCGGAAATCTTCTTGATACGGCACTTATTTATTCTGACTGGGTACCCGGCGAAAAGAGTAGAAGTGAAAAGCTACTTGGCCGTTGGATGAAGCACCGAGGAAAACGTGATGATGTTATAATTTCCACAAAAGGCTCACATCCCGATTTTGCAACAATGAATGTTCATCGTCTTTCGGAGAAAGACATAAGGGGAGATCTTGAAAAGAGCCTTAAGCATTTAGGTACTGACTATATAGATATTTACTGGCTCCACCGAGATGCAGAAGAACTGCCGGTCGACGGAATTATGGATACTCTCGGCTCTTTTGTGAAAGAAGGAAAGGTTCGCTATATCGGCGTTTCAAACTGGACGAACAGAAGAATTGCCGAAGCAAACGGGTATGCAAAAAAGAACAATCTTCCCTTAATCTCATCAAGCCAGATTCAGTACAGCGTTGCCGAAGGCATCAAAGAGATGGGGGATCCCACTTTGGTATTGATGAACGATGAAGAATATAAGTTCTTCAAAGATACCAAAATGCCCGTATTTGCTTTTGAATCTCAGGCAAAAGGCTTTTTCTCAAAGCTTGATATTTTGGGAATAGAAGAAGTAAAAAGCAAAAAAGCTTATGCCAGATTTATGACGGAGAAAAACCTTAAGCGTTTTGAAATAATAAAGGAGCTTTCGCTTAAATATTCCGTAAGTGTTGCCGAAATTGTTATAGCAACACTTTGCTCAAACGAAGATTTTCAGACAATTCCCATTGTGGGATGTAAAAATTCTGTACATCTTCAAAGTTCCGCTTCAGGTACTTCCTTAAAGCTTACCCAAGCGGAAGTTGATTCGCTTATAAAACTGTGATAAAAACCCTCGCTTTGCGAGGGTTTTTCTTTTGGTTATGGTCATAATTGGGGTTGACTTTGATATGTATAAGTGGTATAATATAGTGATTAAAATAGGTGTAGTATGTACACCGATTGAAAGGTAGATGCGAAATGCAGAAATTAGGACTTAACGAAATAAGAGAAAAATATCTTGCATTTTTCGAAACAAAGGGACATCTTCGTATGCCGAGCTTCCCCCTTGTTCCGAAAAATGACCCCTCGGTACTTCTTATAAATGCGGGAATGACTCCCTTAAAGCCTTACTTCACAGGAAAGGAAACTCCCCCCAGAAAGAGAGTTACCACCTGCCAGAAGTGTATCAGAACTCCCGATATTGAAAACGTAGGACACACAGCCCGTCACGGCACGTTCTTCGAAATGCTGGGTAACTTCTCCTTCGGTGATTACTTCAAGAAGGAAGTTATTCCCTGGGCGTGGGAATTCATCACAGAGGTTATGGAAATCCCCGTGGACAGGCTCTGGGTTACCATTTACGAGGATGACGACGAAGCTTATGACATCTGGGCAAACACAGTTGGAGTAAGCCCCGACAGAATCGTCAGAATGGGCAAGGAAGATAACTTCTGGGAGCACGGAACAGGCCCCTGCGGTCCTTGCTCCGAAATCCACTATGACAGAGGAATGGAATACAGCTGCGGCAAGCCCGGCTGTAAGCTCGGTTGCGACTGTGACCGCTTTATGGAATTCTGGAATCTCGTATTCACACAGTTCGACAAGGATGAAGAGGGCAACTATAACCGCCTTCCCAATCCCAACATCGATACAGGTATGGGACTTGAGCGCTTAGCTGTTATTATGCAGGGCGTAAACAACCTTTTTGAGGTTGACACCATAAGAAACATTATGCTTAAAATTTCCGAAATGACCGGCATTAAGTACGGCGATGCGGAAAAGACAGACGTTTCCCTTCGTGCAATAACCGACCATATCAGAAGCACCTGTTTTATGATTTCCGACGGTATACTTCCTTCAAACGAGGGAAGAGGCTACGTTCTTCGTAGACTTCTCCGCCGTGCGGCACGTCACGGAAAGTTACTTGGCTTAAACGGCACATTCTTACACGTTTTGGCTGAAACCGTATTCACAGAAAGCGAAAGTGCATATCCAGAGCTTCGTGAAAACGCCGACTACATAAAGAAGATTATAAAGCTTGAGGAAGAGCGTTTTGCCGAAACAATCGACCAGGGACTTTCTATTCTTAATGACTATATGGAAGAAACCAAGAAGGCAGGAAAGACGGAACTTTCCGGTGAAGATGCATTCCGTCTTTACGATACCTACGGTTTCCCCTTGGACCTTACAATTGACATTGCGGGAGAAAACGGAATGAGCGTTGATAAGGAAGGCTTTGATGCTTGTATGCTCAATCAGAGAATGACCGCAAAGAGTGCAAGAGCAGAAAATGCCGACAATGCGTGGAGCTCAGACATTACAATTCCCGACGAAATCAATCCCGAATTTTTGGGCTATGATGCTTTGGAGTGCGATGCAACGGTTGAAGCCGTAATCGTTGGCGGAAAATTCTGCGAAAGTGCAGCAGAAGGCGATAATGCTGTTGTATTGTTTGACAGAACCGTATTCTACTCAGAAAGCGGCGGACAGATTGGCGATACCGGTATAGTAGAGGGTGAAGGCTTTAAGGCCGAGGTTACAAACTGCAAGAAAATCGGCGGCAAGCACACATCCGAAATTACTGTTACTGCAGGCGAAATCAAAAAGGGCGACAAGGTAACCCTCATCGTTGATAAAAAGAGAAGAATGGCTATCGCAAGAAACCATTCGACAACTCACCTTCTTCAGAAGGCATTGACAGAAGTTTTGGGAAGCCACGTTGCACAGGCAGGCTCCTATGTTGATCCTGAAAGACTTCGTTTTGACTTCTCTCACTTTGAAGCAATGACAGCTGAGGAGCTTTCCAGGGTTGAAGCAATGGTAAACGAAAAGATTTTGGAAGGTTTATCAATCGAAAAGAGAGAAATGCCCATTGACGAAGCTAAGAAGATGGGTGCAACCGCACTCTTCGGCGAAAAGTACGGCGAAGTTGTAAGAGTTGTAAAGATGGGCGATTATTCCATCGAATTCTGCGGCGGTACACATCTTGATAACACCAATGAGGCAGGCCTCTTCAAGATTATTTCCGAAGGCGGCGTTGCAGCAGGTGTAAGAAGAATTGAAGGTGTAACAGGCAGCGGAGTTTTGGCTTACATCGAAAGCAAAAATGCAATTATAAATGAAATTGCAGGACTTATGAAGTCATCCGAAAGCGCACTTGTTGAAAGAACAAAGGCATTCGTTGAAAAGAATGCTGAGCTTAAAAAGGATTATGATAAGCTTCAGGCTGAAATTTCCAAGAGCCGAAGCGCAAATCTTACAGACAACGCAGTTGATGTTAAGGGCGTTTCTGTTATTACTGCAAGCGTTGACGGTTCCACCGTTGAGCAGATGAGAGAGATGATTGACAACTTAAAGGACAAGGTTGCACTTTGTGCAGTTGTATTGTCTTCCGTTACGGACGGTAAGGTTACCTTTGTCGGCGGTGCAAGTAAGGATGCCGTAGCAAAGGGCGTTCACATCGGTAAGGTTATAAAGGAAGTTGCAGCAATCGCAGGCGGTGGCGGTGGCGGTAAGCCCGACAGCGCACAGGCAGGCGGTAAGGATGTAACAAAGGCAGCAGATGCCCTCTCCTGCGTTACAAAGGTTATCGAAGGACAGCTTTAATAAAAATGCCGGATTTGCGGCAAAGAGATAATAAAAGCCGCTGATTTTTTCAGCGGCTTTTTGCAAAGGAGGATGCTATGAAAAGACTTTTAATGCTTATATTGTCAATGAGCCTTATTTTGACTGTTCCGGTTTTTGCATCGAAAAGTGCGAAAATTCCTGAATTTAGTGTAACCTTAAACGGCAGGGCGGTGGATTCATCATTCCGTCAGTTTCCTCTTCTTTTATATAAGGACATAACCTATTTTCCTATGACCTATTATGATTGCAGGTTTTTAGGGCTTAAGACAGAGTGGAACAGCGAAACAAACACGCTCAGCATTGAAAAAAGCAACATCTTTCACGGCGGAGCATACCGCGATTATAAGTGGGAGTGGGAAAACGGAAAGGTACATACCGTATCGGTGTGCAATTTCAACATTGAGGTAAACGGAAAAGTTATTGATAATAAAACGGAAGAATATCCCTTATTAACCTTCCGTGATGTGACTTATTTTCCCCTGACCTGGCGCTTTGCAAAGGAGGAATTCGGCTGGAGCTATTCCTTTGACAGTGAAAAGGGGCTTGCCATAACTTCTGACAATGTGAAAACAAAGCAGCTTAATCTCCCCGGAATATCGGAAAATCCCGGTATGGTGGGAACAGACGGAGTATATTACTATTACCGTTCAGGCAAAAACATAATGAGGGCTTTAAGGGAGGATACATCTGCACCTGAAATTATCCACACTCAGCCAGACAATTATGTGGGTGACGGAAACGGAAGCTACACCACGTTTCTTTACGATAAGGGAAAGCTTTATATGAGCTACCACATAGGAAACGCAAGTATGGGAACAACCTACTGGTATAAAATAAACCCGGATGGAAGCCTCCTGAAAGAATATCCCTCAGGCTATAATTCAGGAGGAGCCGGATTCAGCGAATATATTGCAACCGAAGGGAATATAAGTGCATCTTTAGGATACGGCGGAAAATTTGGATTTTGGTACAGCATTGACGGAGTGAAAAAAGAGGTAACTTCTGAGAATGTAGCTTTCGGAAAACGTGACGAAAACGGCTATATAACACAACCTAGACCTCAGATAGTCGGAAAAAATATCTATGTTTACGGCGTAGAGGATGGCAAGGACGGCATATACAGACTTGACACCGAAACGGGTGAGCTTAAGAAAATTACAGAAGCATCGGGCAATTTTGTGGCTTTTTCAGGCTGGGATAATTTGGGGCTTAACGGAATGACCGATATGCTGATTTATGTCCGCGACAAAAAGCTTTACAGATTAAGCGTTGAAAACGGTGCTGAGGTTATGCTGTATTCGGCAAACGATGCGGACGCACTTGTAGCAGGCTTTGGCGGAAATACTATATTCCTTGCTGTTGAGCATGAAGGAAAAACCAAGGTTTACCGCTATGACTCCCACGGGCTTGGAAGCTTTTCGGGATGTATGATGGAAACAGCACTTCCCGCCAATGTAATATTAAACGATGCGGGAATGATCGTTGATATGTACGAGGACGGGGAATATAACCCAAACGATGATATACGCCTCTTTGCTGCATCGGGGCTTTTGAGTATGTATATTTCATCGGATAGCACATACGGCTCGGGCTTTATATATGAAAACACCCTTATATATGTAACGGACGGCTCCATTGTGACGGAAGTTTGTATGACTCCCGATTTATATAACGGAAATTAAAAAGAAAGGTGATTAAAATGGCAGACTGTATTTTTTGTAAAATAGCAAACGGAGAAATTCCCTCGGAATTTTTATACGAGGACGATTATGTAGTGGTAATAAAGGACATAAATCCCATGGCAAAGGTGCATCTTTTAGTTTTAACCAAGGAGCATATCTGCTGTGCAAATATGTTCGATGAGAAAAATTCCATCTATGCGGCAAAGGCTTTTGAGGCTGTTGCCAAGGTAACGAAAAAGCTGGGAATTGACGAAACAGGCTACCGCGTAATAAATAACTGCGGTGAGGACGGCGGACAGACCGTTAAGCACGTTCACTTCCACATACTTGGCGGACAGAAATTATCCGTTGATATGGCGTAAAGCTCCTGATATGTCATTCTGAGCCTCCGGCGTTTTCAAGGAAAAACGTTGGCGGGCGAAGAATCTTAAATGAAGCAATAAAAAGAGACTTGCAGTGCAAGTCTCTTTTTTTATAATTCAAGCAGTTTTTTTAATTTTTCAATGTTTATGTCTTTTGCGGGCACATTATCCCTGACTGAAATTGAAGCACCTGTTCCTGCCGCCTGCCCTGTTATGAAGCAGCATGGGATAACGCGGACGGATGCCTGCATTCCTCTGTCAGTGCCAATTGCACGGCCTGCGACCAGCAGGTTTTCAATTCCTTTGACGACCAGCGAGCGATAGGGGATGCTGTAGGATTCACCGTTTTCGTGACGCATTGAAATAGCCTTTGCAAAGCCCTTTACACCGTTTTTGTCGGCACTCATCGGATGAATGTCCACGGGGTAGGAATAGCGGCCTATTTCATCGGGAAAGGCTTCTTTCATAAAGAAGGTGTCGGTTGTCAGCATATATTCGCATATCACTCTTCTTGACTCTCTTATTCCGAGAAAGTCGGCACTTTTTATTAAAACCGCATTTTCCGCACCGGGAACATAATTTCTGTAATAGGTTTCGTATTCCGAAAGAATTTTACGCCCCTTAAACATTGCATCGGTAATGCTTTCTGTATCGGTGTCTTTGACCTTGAAGCAATGACCGACGTTGCCGAAGCCTACACCGACTTCGGGGAAGTTTGGCTTAATTCCGGGAAGAATGGGGTCGTACTGAGAAAACACCCCTTCGCGGTAGGCCTTTTCATAATCGCCTTCGCTTTTTTTCTTTTCAAAATCAACCCCGCCCCAGACAGAGCATAGTGTGGTGCTCATGGTGTTGCCGTCTTCATCGCCGTAATGGAAGGATGCTCCTGCAAGGAAAGACAAAAATCCCTGCCCGGTGCAGTCGATAAATACCTTTGCACTTATTGCAAAACTGCCTTCAGGTGAGGATAAAACAGCGTGAGTTATTTTATCGCCCTCTTTTATAACATCGGTAAGGTGCGTATAGAAAAGCACTTTAACGCCTGATGATAAGGTGAGGTCATCGTATATCAGTTTTAATTTTTCTGGTCTTACATTGTGCCAGGAGCGGTTATAGGAATGGGAATAGCCCAAGCGGTCATAAACTTCTCTTCCTATACCTTTTGAAAGAAAGTTTACCCCGTCGTCAAAATTCATAAGCTCGGGAACGCCTGAAAGCATACTGCTTCCGCCGATTACGCCGGACTGCTCGGAAAGAATAACCTTCATTCCGCATCTTGCGGCACAAACTGCCGCCGCAAAGCCGGATGGCCCTGCACCCGCTACAAAAACATCCGCATCATATTTGACATTGATGCTTTTGGAATAGCAAATTTCCATATAATCACATCCTTTAATTAAAGTATAACCGAAAAAATAATATTGTCAATCATATAGGAAAAAATGACAATTTTTTAATAGGATAGGTCAATTTGAGTATAAATACACAAAAGAGGGGCGGGGAGAAAGCCTTTTTTAAACTTATTGGTAAATTTTTCACAAAAAGTAATTTTTATGAAAAAAAACATTGATTTATTAAATGTTTTATAGTATAATTAAAATAATAATTATAATGGGAAAAAATCGATTTATAATTGTTTTTAAGAAGGTATATAATAACCAAAGGTTAATTTTGAAAGGAGATTTGTTATGGCATTAACAAACAACAAGGCAGTTTTAGCTTGGCTTGATGAAATGGCAGCTATGACTAAGCCGGCAGAAATCGTTTGGATCGACGGATCCGAAGCACAGCTTGAAGAGCTTCGTAAGGAAGCTGTATCAACCGGCGAAATGATTAAGCTTAATGAAGAGCTTCTTCCCGGCTGCTACTACCACAGAACTGCAGAAAACGACGTTGCAAGAGTAGAGGACAGAACCTTTATCTGCACACCCACTAAAGAAGAAGCAGGCCCCATCAACAACTGGATGGATCCTAAAGAAATGTACGCAAAGCTTTCTAAGCTTTATGACGGCTCTATGGTTGGAAGAACAATGTATGTTATTCCTTACTCCATGGGTCCTGTTGGCTCTCCCTTCTCAAAAATCGGTGTTGAGCTTACAGACAGTATCTATGTTGTATTGAACATGGCTATTATGACAAGAATCGGTAAGGCTGTTATGGATTCTCTCGGTGACAGCGACGATTTCGTTAAGTGCTTACACGCAAAGAAAGACGTAAATCCCGATGACAGATACATCGTTCAGTTCCCCCAGGATAAGACAATCTGGTCTATCAACTCTGCTTACGGCGGAAACGTACTCTTAGGTAAGAAGTGCTTCGCTCTCCGTATTGCATCCTATCTTGGTATGCAGGAAGGCTGGATGGCAGAGCATATGCTTATCTTAGGTCTTGAAAATCCCAAGGGAGAGGTTAAGTACATCTGTGCTGCATTCCCCTCTGCCTGCGGTAAGACAAACCTTGCAATGCTTATTCCTCCCGAGTATTTACAGAAGAAGGGCTACAAGGTTTGGACAGTTGGTGACGATATTGCATGGCTCAGAATCGGTAAGGACGGAAGACTCTATGCAATCAACCCCGAAGCAGGTTTCTTCGGTGTTGCTCCAGGTACCAGCGAAAAGACAAACTTCAACGCTCTTGCTGCAACAAAGAAGAACACAATCTTCACAAACGTTGCAATCAACAATGACGATATGACAGTTTGGTGGGAAGGTCTCGACAAGAATCCTCCCGAAAATGCAACAGAGTGGAAGGGTGCTAAGGTTAACGGTAAGGAATTTACTGCTGACGGTAACAAGCTTGCTCATCCCAACTCACGTTTCACAGCTCCCGCTGTAAACTGCCCCTGCATTTCACCTGAATTTGAAAATCCCGAAGGTGTTCCGATTTCCGCTATCGTATTCGGCGGCCGTCGGGCTAAGTGTGCACCGTTAGTATATCAGTCAAGAGACTGGACACACGGTACCTTCGTTGGTGCTACAATGGCATCCGAGACAACTGCAGCTGCTGCAGGTGCTGTTGGTGTAGTTCGCCGTGACCCCATGGCTATGAAGCCCTTCGTTGGCTACAATATGGCTGATTACTGGAATCACTGGCTTGAAATGGGTAAAAAGCTTGGCGACAAGGCTCCTGAAATTTTCCACGTTAACTGGTTCCGTAAGGATGAGAACGACGACTTTATGTGGCCCGGATTCGGTGACAACATGAGAGTTCTTCTCTGGATACTTGACCGTTGCGAAGGTAAGGTTGGTGCTAAGGAAACAGCTATCGGTTATGTTCCCGAAATCAAGGACCTCGACGTTGAAGGTCTTGGCATTTCCGAAGAAAAGCTCGCTGAGCTTCTTGCAATCGACAAGCAGAACTGGATCGACGATGTTGAAGATCCCGCTACAGGTATCAAGGCATACTTCGCTCAGTTCGGAGATAAGCTTCCCGCTGCCATCAAGGCTGAACTTGAAAAGCTTGAAGCAAACCTTAACAATATGTAATTTAAGCCTTAAAGGCAAAAAACCTCGGTGTAATACACCGAGGTTTTTTATTTTAAATATTCATTTTGGTGTTGCTTTCTGAATTGTGCAGGAGAAAAATTTTCTTCGGACTTAAAAATTGATGTCATATATTGCTGGGTCTTAAATCCGGAGCACTCCGCAATTTCAGATAGGGGAAGGTTAGTTGTAATTAAAAGGTTTTTAACCATACTTACACGGCACTCGGTTAAATATTCACGGGGAGTAATTCTGCAAACTTCCGTGAAAATGGTGTGGAAATAGTTAGGACTTAAATTTACTTCTCTGGCAATATCGGAAAGCTTTATCTGCCTGCTGCAATTGTTCTTTATAAAGCTTTGAGCCTGAGCGGTAATTGCACGTTTATAGGATTGCGTTTTCTGAGAGTTCATTGCTTCTTCAATCAACAAGGATATGTAGGTTAAAAGCTTTCCCTGAAGCAGAATTTCGTTATCCTCCTTTGAGGCGTGAAGAGTTATTATTTCATCAAGCAAGGACAAAATTTCAAAAGAGCGATTCATATTAAAATATCGGGGAACAGAAGAAAGCATTTCTATAATCTTTCCTTCTGCCCGAAACTTAATATATTTTGCTTTGAAAGGAAGTTCGCTGTTTCTGACATCTCCGGGTAAAGAAAGGAAAACATGGTTTTTTCGTATGGGAAAAGCCTCATTGTTTAAGAAAATATTTTTTCCATCTTCTAAAAAATGCTCTACCTCAACCATGGTGCACCTCCGCTTGGGCGTTACTTTTGCGGAAGAAAAAAGACTGCTGTCGTAATATCCGCACATTAAGAGTTCGGGTAATATTAATTCGCTTGACATAATGTCCTCCTTAAACCTAATCGTAAGATTTTATAAAAATAAAGTTTTATTTTATATTGAATAAATTTTGGCAAAGCTTTATAATTAGGGTATAACACCTTTATTCGTAAAAGTCAAGAGGAAAGAGAAATATTATAAAAATATAATGGCAGGAAGTGGGAAAATGGAAAGATTAAAAAAGCTCGGAACACTTAGATGCGTTTCATCAATAGAGGTATCAGAGTCACCTATGGGCCTTGGAATGGAAAAGCTTGACCGTGATGCCTTCGATCCCGAAAAAGTATATGATAAAGTGGCATCCCTTGGCGTCAAATGGATAAGAATACAGTCGGGATGGCAAAAGACAGAGAAAAAAGAGGGCGTTTATGATTTTTCCTGGCTTGACAGTCAGGTTGATAACCTTATTTCCCGTGGTCTTAAACCCTGGCTTTGCCTTTGCTATGGGAACTCCTTGTATGACGATCTGGCAAAAGAATATTACGGTGCCGTTGGTTGCCCTCCCATAAGAACTAAAAAAGCATATGATGCGTGGCTTCGTTATGTGGGTGAAACCGCACGACACTTTAAAGGTAGAATAGAGTACTACGAAATATGGAACGAGCCTGAAGGGGGATGGACCTGGAGACCACATCCAAATCCTTTGGAATATACGGAGTTTGCTGTAAAGACAGGTAAGGTTATAAAAGAAAATGACGAATCAGCCAAAGTTTTGACAGGCTCGCACTATGAGGATTCCTTGTCTGCTTTCAATGAAGAATTTGCATCGGGAATATTGGAGGTTACAGACGGGGTTACATATCACTCCTATAATTATGACGAAAGCACTTCCATGCAGAAAGCAAAGGCTATAAAGGCTTTGGCTGAAAGCTATGGTAAGGACATAGATGTTATTCAGGGGGAGATGGGGTCTCAATCCAAAAGCGGAGGAAACGGTGCTCTTAACTGGGTAAGGACAAACCCCGATATGCAGACAAAATATCTTCTTCGTCACATTGTGGGTGAAATAATGTCGGGAGTTTTGTTTACATCGGTATTTTCAGCCGTTGATATGGCAGAAAACCTTGATGCAAAAGCAGATGGGCCTATAACTACCTGCGGATATTTCGGTCTGCTCGGTGCGGAATTTGACAGCAAAACGGGAACTTTGGTTGGCGATTATTATGAAAAGCCATCCTATTATGCATTCCGAAATCTTTGTGCACTCTTTAACGGGAAAATAACACCTGCATACATTCCTTCCATATTCACACCGGGAAGGTCAATAAGAATAGATGGTTTTGATACCCCTACAAAGGAAATAATTTCAGGCGGTCTTTCAAAAGAAAACGGAGCAAAGGCTTTTTGCTACTGGAATTCTACAAATCTTGTAACCTGCCACGGCTTTGAAGGAAGTGCTACATTTGAACTTTCGGGAGTTTCGGGAGAAGTAAGACTTATTGACCCTATGGACGGCTCAATTTACGAAATCGGCGAAAAAATCATGCAGGATAAGGGAAACGGACTTTTTAAGTTCACCAATATTCCTGTCAAGGACTATCCTCTTATTATTACTTTCGGGGAGTTTTAATTATGAAGATTAATTACGGACTTTTAAACGGTGCGGTTTTGCAAAGAGATGAAAATGGTTTTTGCAAGTGCATTTTTGGGGCAGAAGCTTTTGGAGAAATAAAAACTTCTTTGGGGAAATTTGAAAAGATTAATGAAAATGCTTATATCCTTTCCGGCATCCCCATAGGTGGACCTTATGAAATAATTATATCGGACGATAAGGAAAGCTTAACACTTTCTGATATCTATGTGGGAGATTTATGGCTTTTAGCAGGTCAGTCCAATATGGAAGGGGCAGGAAAACACAGAGGAAAATATAAGCTCTACGATGAAAATCCCCTTGCAGATGTCCGCGCCTACTATATGAACGAAAGCTGGGGTGCGGCAAAAACACAGCTTCACCAGCTTTGGGAATCTATAGATGAATGCATAAGGGCTCCTTACAGAAACTATAGAAAAAAATCTCCTTGGGGAGAAGAATTCCCAAAGGTGCAAACTGACGGAGTGGGTCCCGGATTATATTTTGCTCTTGAAATGAGAAAGCTGACAGAGGGTGTGCCTCAGGGAGTTATACCCTGCGGTGTCGGTGGGTCAAACTTAAAGCAATGGGATCCCGATGGGGTTGATAATCTCTATAGTGCTGCAAAACGCCGTGTTAAAGAATGCGGAAGCTACATAAAGGGCGTTTTCTGGCATCAGGGTGAGTCTCAGACCGACATACCGGGAATAGAAAGCTTTATAAGCGATATGAAAAAGCTTGTTTCGGGAATGAGAAGGGACTTCTGTGATGAAAAACTTCCCTTTGTAGAGGTGCAGATAAATAAATTTGTGGCGTGCTACAGCGATATTCCATGGAGCAGAACCAGAGAATTGCAACGAATACTTGAAAACTACATAGATAATCTTATAACGGTTTATTCTGTTGATCTGGAATTGGATGACCTTATTCATCTTTCGAGCGAATCTCACGAGATACTCGGATTTAGGGCGGCAGAAGCTATGAATTATCTGATTACAGGAAAAGGCGAGGCGTCTCCCTCCTTTGATTCCTTTGAAATTGTGGAAGATGACTTTGTACCCTTTCGTTCAAATATCCGTGTTAATTTCAAAAACATCAAAGGGGAACTTACTTCCCTTGGAGTACCGTCCGGATTTTCAATTCACGAAAAGGAAGACGGTGCACCCCTTCGTGCTGTTTCAAGGCTTTGTCTTGAAGGAGATTCTGTAAGAATTAAAACGGAAATAGATGCTGAAAAGCTGAGCGAATGTTATATATGCTATGGATTCGGCAACAGCTTTTACTGTAATATTACAGATACCGGGAGAAGAAGCATTCCTGCATTCGGACCTCTTAAAATAAAAGATTTTTTGAAAAAGGAGAAAGACTATGGAAGCAATTTATAAAAAGGGTATAAAGTTTTCCGGCAACACCTATTATAAAGCCGATAAGGCTCGCTATGACATTTATTACGAAGATTGCATATACACCCAAGATAAAGTGTATTTTTCCTATACCAAATATGAAGGCGAGCCTATGGCGGTGGGCTTCTTTCTGGAAAATTTAGAAAATGTAACTCTTGATTTTAACGGGGCAACCCTGGTTTTTCACGGAAGGATAATTCCCTTTATAATCAATAACTGCAAAAATGTAAAACTTAAAAATGTTAAAATAGATTACGACCGACCATTCTATACTCAGGGCAAGGTAATTGAGTGCGGTGAAGGTCGTATGAAGATAAAAATAGACGAAGGCTTCAGGTACAGAGTGGAGGACGGATTTCTTTATGCGGTAAGCGATATCTGGGAGAAAAAGCTTAATTATAACGATTGTCTTCTCTGGCTTTACGACAGTACCGGCGTAAAAGAATATCCCATAATTTTAGGTTTGTTCGGCCCTGAAATATTCCCCTGTGAAAAACCGCCCCTTCCCATAAGACAGATTTTAGTTGAAGAAGACGGGGAATACCTGATACTTAAAGGGAATTTCCCAGAAAGATGGGAAGCAAATGAAGGCAACAACAGCCTTTTATTCACCCACGAGGTGCGTGATAAGTGTACTGTAATTGTGGTAAATTCGGAGGATACCTTCATCGAAGACTTCATCATTATCCACGGTGCTTCCTACGGAGTTATGGGTATGAACTGCAAGAATATGTACTTCGATAACTACAGTATGTACATTAATTATGAGGGTAACGGAAGACTTGTAACCAACAATGCTGACGGTATTCATATATTCAACTGTAAGGGTGAGTTTGTGCTTAAAAATTCCCATATGGAAGGTCTGCTTGACGATACGGTTAACATCCATAATAATTATATAAAGGTAATGAACTTTGAAGGAAAGAAACTTGTATGTAAATTCGTGGGAAAGAACGTGAAAATTGATTGCCCCATATTTGTTAAAGGAGACCGCATTGCAATATATCGGGGCAGAACTCAGGAGAAAAGAGGAGAATACACCTTAGAGGATATTTTACTTGATTCTGAAAACGAACAGTTTGTATTTACTCTGGATAAGGAAGTCGAGTACGTAGAGACCGGTGATATTGCAGAAAACCTTTCAAGTAATCCTACGATATTAATAGAAAATTGCAGGTTTGGTCGATTCAGAGGTACGATGCGCCTGCAAAGCCGAGCTAAAACCATAATAAGAAACTCAGTATTTGATAATAAAACCGAGTCCGTAATTTTTACCGGTGATACAACCTATTGGTATGAGTCGGGGCCGGTTAATGATTTTTTAATGGAAAACTGTAAATTGTTGAATACGGAATATTGTGCAAAAATTAATTTTTTAGGTGAAGTGGAATTTACAGACAAGGAACCATATTATCATAAAAATATAACAGTGAGAAATTGTTATTTTGATAAGGGTAGAATCATTAATATAAACCACGTTGATAATTTCGTTTTTGAAGGAAATACTTCCTGCGGAGAAATGGAAATCTACGCAAGAGACTGCGGAAAATTAACCTCGGACGAAAATGTAGTGGTTCACTATGAGTAAACAAAAAACCGTCTTGCATTGCAGGACGGTTTTTTATGCTAATTGGTTGACAAAGCATTTTCCCTCATGTTAAAATAAAACAGAAGAAAATAATATTTGCATTTAAGTTTGAATTTTTGAAAAAAGTTCAAACTTAAATGCAACCTTTCCCGATTCTCGTTTGTATTATACATGAAGGGAGGAAATTCCTATGCAAAAAACGGTCTGCGCAGACGTTTTTAAGCATGATATGACCAATAAATACTTCGATATGGTATACCGTCTGGCCTTAAACCAGATGAAGGATAAACACATGGCCGAAGATGTGACTCAGGATGTATTCGTAAAATACATAAATTCCGACAAGGATTTTGAAAGTGAAGAACACGTTAAAGCGTGGCTCATAAGGGTTACGGTAAATATGTGCAAAAATGTGTTCAATTCAGCATGGTATAAAAAATCGGCACCGCTTGAGGAAGATATTCCGGAGGAAGAAAAAGAAATAAGCGACTTGTATGAAGAAGTTTTAAAGCTTCCTAAAAAATATAAGGCGGTAATCCACCTCTTTTACTACGAGGATATGCCGATAGCGGATATTGCAGCATGCCTTGGCGAAAAGGAATCCACCATAAAAAGCCAGCTTCATAGAGCGAGGGAAATACTTAAAAAAACGCTGAAAGGAGGATGCGACTATGAATTTTAAGGAAAGCTATAAAAAAGCAAATGACGAAATTACAGGAGACAGAGCACTTCTTGATAAAATATTAACTACTCCGGTAAAAGAAAAAAAGAAAATTTCACCGATTGTCTACAGGTTTGCATCCTGTGCGGCGGCGATATTACTGGTGGGTGCGATAATACTGATGCCTGAAATGAAAGAAAAGTTTATTACAGAAGAAAAAGCAAACGCAAGCGAAGAAGCCAAAGAAGAAGCTTCTGCAACTATCCTGGCAGATGTTGCGGAAGAAACGGAAGAAGTATATGAAGAGGCATATGACGGTCATACAAGCGTTGAAACGGAAACAAATGAGAAAACTAAAACTACTGTAAAAAAAGAAAAAGCGGCAGAAACTTCTGAGAGCGTGGTGGCTACAGAAAATTACGCAAACGAAGAAGCGACAAATTCTGCACTTACGGAAGATGGGGTTGAGGCTGCATCTGATGAAACAGCCTTCAGCATATATTCTCGCAATGACGAGGAAGATTTTGGAAAAGCAGAGGGACTGAAGGGGGCAGAAACTTCAGCAGCATCTGAGGAAGTGCAACCTTCGGAATCGGCAGAGCCTAAGATTAAATTATCTTCGGGCGGAAGCGGAGGAGGTTCTTCAGCAAGAAGTGCGGCGGTGTATGACGATAGCGAGGATGCTGACGTCTTAAGCGTTTCCGATATAATTGGTCATATAGGAATAAACGAAAATAGTCTTGTGCCATTAAACATGACACTTATTAATTCAGAAGTATCTTATTTTGAATTTTCTCCCGAGGGAAATATTACGGCATATGAGATAAATATGGTTTTCGAGCAGAATGATGCAAAATTGATTATTCGCCTTACGGATTCTGCAACGCCTCTTGAATTTAATGTGGCGGGGGATGCAGGGATGATTTCGGCGTCGAAAACCATTGGTAAAACTGATATTTTTATAACGGCATACAATCTTACTTTTGAAGATGTGGAAAACTACGTAAACAGCATAGCTTAAGGAGGCGTTGGTATGAAAAGAATAATGTCATTGTTACTCATATTTGCACTTGTTTTTTCCGTAACGGCTTTTGCCGAGGAAAACGAAAATATGAAGGAAGTGCTTATGTCTGTAAAGGAAAGAATTCCGGATACGGAGGAGTTTGAAAACTTCGAAAGTACGGAAAGAACGAGGAACGGCATTACAACCTATACCTTTATGTGGTATAATTCCGGTGAGGACTACAGGGAAATGTCGGTAAGGGCAACGGAGAGCGGGCTTATTACAAGCTATAACTTCTACAAAAACGAAAAGTATGAAACTAAACCTTCTATAAATAAGCCGGAAACAAAGGACTTTCTGGAAAAGGCAAAGGAGCTTTCAAGAAAAATGAATCCTTCCGTAAGCGACAAAATTGAGGTGAGCGTAAGAAGCGGATATGAAAGCTTATATGACAGGGAGTATTCATTTATCCTTACGCACAAAGAAAACGGAATACCTGTTTACGGAAACACAGGAAGCCTTACCATTGCCTCCGACGGTGAAACGCTTACAAACTATTATATAAATTACACAGAGGGAGTCCCTTATCAAAAGCCCGATAAGGCAATCAATCGTGAAGAAGCCGAAAAAGCCTATGCTTCGGAAATAGGAATGAATCTTGAATACCGCACGGAGTATGAAGAAAGAGAACGCAGGGTTTACCTTTCATATCTTCCCGAAAGAACCTACGGCGTATATATTGACGCCTTTACGGGAAAGGCAATTGAGCCTGGCGAAGCCACTGTGGAAACCTTCGGTACGATAACGGAAGAATCAGCGGCAGCAGACAAAGGCGTGGGAGGAACCAATTCCGCAAACCGCTTTTCCGAGGCGGAGCTTAAGGAATTTGCAAAGCTTGAAAACTTGATTTCAAAGGAAAAGGCGGAAAAAATCATAAGAGACCTTAAGGTTTTAAGAGATGATAAGGCAACACTTAAAAATATTTCTACAAGCCGTGACTATTACGACGAAGAAAAGTATTACTATTCATTAAGCTTTGAGGGCGAAAACTATTATTATGCAAGTGCAAAAATAGATGCCGTAACCGGTAAGGTATTAAACTTCTATCAGGATTCCGATTATAAAGAAGTTTCCGAAGAAGACAAGGAAGAAATGGAAAAGAAAATAAACGGCTATCTTGCACTTCTATGCCCCGGTGAAACAGGCGATGACAAAGAATACAGAATGACAGGCGAAAATGGAAATATCACAAGCAGCAATTACACACGTTATGTCAATGATATTCCTTATGGTAACGACAGAATCAGAATTGAAGTAAGCGGTTCTGACGGCAGCTTAAGAAGCTATTCTTATACAAAAACAGATTTGGAATTTCCGTCTCCCGAGGGAATAATAACAGAAGATGTTGCCGCAGAAAAAATGTTTGACTTAACAGAATATAAAATGTATTACTATCCCGTAACGGGCGATGATGGCAAAATAAAGGGAAGCTTCCTTTTATATATGCTTGAAGAGTCTGTGGAAATCGATGCGTTTACAGGAGAAAGAATCCTTGGTTATGAAGTCCTGGAAATCCCGGAGTATACAGACATCAAAGGACACTTTGCCGAAGAAGCAATAACTGTGCTTAAGAAGTTTGGTATAGGCTTTGCAGAAAGCGAATTCCGCCCAGATGAAATAATCACACAGAAGGATTTTATAAGCCTTCTTACATATGTGGTGAAGAGACGCTCGACAATTATTCTTGCCAAGGAATACGATGCGGAAGACACATATAACAGTGCTTATAATTATGAAATCCTTACGAAAGCAGAAAGAAAAGACGATTCAGAGGTAAGAAGAGTTGATGCGGCTGTTTATTTTATCAGAGCACTTGAACTGGAAGAAGTTGCATCGCTTCCCGGAATATATAACTGTCCGTTTAATGATGTTTCCGACAAGACAGGATATGTGAGCATCCTTTACGGACTTGGTGTAGTCAATGGTGACGGAACAGGATTGTTCTATCCCGAAAAGGGAGTGACTCGCGGTGAAGCCGCAGTTATGATTTATAACTACTTGTCAAGATAAGAACCATTCTCATATTGTTTTTCTCCTTAGAAAAAGGGACGTGCTTGGCGCGTCCCTTTTTTCTTGACTATACATGGGATTTATGGTAAAATGGCATGGGTTTACCTTAAGATAAAGGAGGGGTATTTATGGCTGATTTTAAAATTAAAACCAAAAATCAGGTTGAAATTGAAAAAAAGCCAAGGGTATATTTTACCTGCCATCCTGAAGATTTTGAAAAAAGTTTTGATAAAATATGTAATGACATTTTTTTGTGTCATGATTGTGCTATATATTATGCCGAAGATTTGACTGAACGGATTGAAAAAGAGGAACGTGAGATAGAGCTTGGAAGAAGCAACTTGCTTGTGGTTCCGGTTACATACAAGCTTTTGTCCACAAAAAACCGTGCCATGGATGAGGATGTTCCCTATGCAATAAAAGAGCATATTCCCATTCTTCCGATTATGATGGAAAGCGGAATTGAATCATTGTATTCCATGGCAGATAAATTTGGCGAGATGCAATATCTTAATCCATACGGATATGATAAAACAGAAATTCCATATGAAGAAAAGCTGAGAAAATATCTAGAGTCTGTTCTCATAAGCAGCGAACTTGCAGAGGCTATAAGAGCAGCTTTTGATGCATACATATTTTTAAGCTACCGTAAAAAGGACCGCAAGTATGCCAACGAGCTTATGAAGCTTATACATAAAAACCCCGAGTGCAGAGATATTGCAATATGGTTTGACGAGTTTTTGACTCCGGGAGAAAATTTCAATGAGAACATTGAGCGTATATTGAAAGACAGTAAGTTGTTTACACTTCTCGTTACTCCGAACTTGCTTGAAAAGCCAAACTTTGTATTGGATAAGGAATATCCTGCGGCAAAGGAAGCTGAAATCGGCATTCTCCCAGTGCAGATGGCGGCAACTGATAAAAAAACTTTAGATGAATGCTTTACAGACTTGCCACCCTGTATTGACGCATGTGAAGATAAACTTTTCAGGGAACGTTTGCTTGGTGCAATAACAGGTCTTGCTGTAAGAGAAAACGATTCTCCGGAGCATAATTTTCTTATAGGGTTGGCATATTTTGACGGCATTGATGTGGAAGTTAATCGTGAACTGGGAATAAAGCTTATTACTTCAGCGGCAGAAGAGGGACTTCTTGCGGCAATGCAGAGGCTGGCTTTGTTATATGAAGACAGGGATTATCATGAAGCCATAAAGTGGGCTGAAAGGATAGTGGACTATTACATAAAGCAAAACGGGGAAGAATACGGAGATACATTAACGGCACTTGGCAATCTGGCGTTGCTTTATGACAAGGCGGGAAAAAGTAAAAAAGCACAGGAAGTGCATGAAAAGGTATACGAAATACGGTGCAGAACGCTGGGAGAAGAACACTGTGACACTGTTACAACGCTGAATAATATGGCGGTGTCATACGATAAGTCCAGGAATAGCAAAAAAGCTCAGAAACTTTACGAAAAAGTTTATAAACTGCAATGCAAAATACATGGAGAAGAACATCCGAACACTTTGGCGGCACTGCATAATCTGGCTTTATCCTACGGAAATACAGGAGATTACAGAACTGTACTTGAGTATATGAAAAAAGTTTATAGTCTGGAGTGTAAGATACTTGGCGAGGAAAACAGCGAAACATTGATTACTCTTAACAATGTTGCAGGAACCTATGCAAATCTTGGCAACTATAAAAGAGCACTGAAAATTCTTGAAGAAGTGTATTCCGTAAGATGCAGGGTGCTTGGGGAAGAACATCCCGAAACGCTGACAACGCTTAATTTGATTTCCGGTGTTTATGCTAACCTTGCAGAGTATGAAAAAACGATGGAAACAGTCAAAAAGGTATATTCTTCGCAATGCAAAGTGTTGGGAGAAGAACACCCTGTGACGCTTATAACGCTAGGCAATATGGCGATGGCCTATGGATATAAAAAGGAATACAAAAGAGCACATGAGTTGCTTAATGAAGTTTATGCTAAGCGATGCAGAATACTTGGTAAAGAGCACCCTGATACCCTTATAACCAGGGAATATCTTGCTGACAGTTATTCTTTTTCAGGAGACAGCAAAAAAGCTGTTGCGATACTTGATGAAATATATGCTGTGAGACTTAAAAAGCTTGGGGAAAAACACCCTGAGACCATTACAACCATGCATGATCTGGGAAGAAATTATATTAAGCTGGGCGAATACAAAAAGGCGTCGGTTATACTTAAAAAGGCATACAACCTACGTTGCGGTACACTTGGAGAAAATCACCCGGATACATTGGAAACGCTGAAGTTTTTGGATATGCTTCTATAAAATTCGGATAAAAGGAGAGAGAAAATGGAAAGAATACAAAGCTTTTCCGTGGACCATGATTTTATCAGTCCCGGAATTTATGTGTCAAGAATAGACGAAGATATTACCACTTATGATTTAAGAACGAGAAAACCTAACGCAGGCTTTTATATGGATAATGTAACCATGCATACTGTGGAACACATGCTGGCTACGTTTTTCAGAAATTCCGAAATAAAGGACGATGTTATATATTTCGGCCCTATGGGATGTCAGACGGGATTTTATCTTCTTTTGAGAAATGCGGATAATGAAAAGACTTTGTCGGTTCTTAAAGATTGCTTATCTAAGGTTTTATCCTATGAGGGAAAGGTTTTCGGTGCGGAAAGAAAAGAATGCGGTAACTACGAAAACTTAAATCTTGATGCGGCAAAGGCAGAGTGCAGAGAATATCTTAACGCTCTTACAAATAAAGAACAGACGTTTACATACGAAAAAACACTTTAAGGAGAAAATTATGATTTCAAAAGCAGATATCGGAATAATTTGTGCGATGGATGTTGAACTCGCCGAGATTAGTAGTGCGATGGACATTACCATGCGAAAGAAAATAAGCGGAGTTGAGTTTTTATACGGAAATTTAGCCGGAAAGAATGTGGTTTGTGCTGTTTGCGGAGTCGGAAAGGTTTTTGCGGCAATTTGCACCGAGGCGATGATTCTTAATTTTGAACCAGGGGTTATTGTAAATTCAGGTGTTGCCGGAGGACTTTCTGAAAGTCTTTCTGTGTGTGATGCGGTTGTGGCGGAGAGTTTGGTACAGCACGACATGGACACATCTCCTTTAGGGGATCCCGTGGGCCTTTTATCGGGAATAAACATTATAAATATTCCCTGCGATAAAAAGGCGGGAGAGGTTCTTAAAAAAGCGGCAGAAGAGCTTTCTATCCATATGGAAACAGGGATAATTGCAACGGGAGACCAGTTTATTTCAGAAAACGAAAAAAAGGATTGGCTTTGCAAAACCTTTAATGCAAAAGCTTGCGAGATGGAGGGCGGTTCGGTTGCACATGTATGCTATGTAAACGGAGTTAAGTGTGCTGTACTCAGAACCATATCCGATGGCGGAAATGATGATGCTAAAATGGATTTTCCCACCTTCTGTAAAAAGGCGGCACACAATTCCTGCGAGATTATGAAAAGATTTGTGAGGGATTATAATGACTGACGAAAAGATTTTAAGGATAAATGAGCTTTCTAAAAAAGCTAAAACAGTTGGACTTACAGAAGAGGAATTGGCTGAACAAAAGCGTCTTCGTGATGAATATATTGCAGGCTTTCGTGCATCACTTCAGAGAGAACTTGATAATACATATATCAAGCGACCTGACGGAAGCGTTGTAAAAATTGAGAAAAAAGGAAATAAAAAAAGCTGAGGCTTTGCCTCAGCTTTTTTTATTTGATTTCATCAAGATTAAAGGGTGTTGCCTGATATACAAAGTAGTTAAGCCAGTTTGAGAAAAGTAAATTTGCGTGAGATCTCCAGGAAACCTTGGGGGGATTTTTCGGGTCATCATCGGGAAAATAATTCTTGGGAACCTGTATATCCTCGCCCTTAGCCTTGTCTCTGTCGTATTCCTTCTTTAAGGTGTCGGCATCGTATTCGAGATGCCCTGTTACGAATATTTGTCTGCCCTTATCTGTGGTTACGATACAAACGCCGGTTTCCTCTGAAGATGCTAAAATTTTAAGAGTCCCAACTTTCTCAACGTCTTCTCTTGCAACTGTAGTGAAACGTGACTGAGGAACCATAAATACATCGTCGAATCCACGAAGGAGCATGGAATTTTTATAGTCTGCCGTATGGGGATATATGCCGAAAAGCTTTTTTTCAAGGTTTATTTTGTTTATTCCGTAGTGATAATAAAGCCCTGCCTGAGCACCCCAACAGATGTGAAGTGTGCTTGTAACGTGAGTTTTGCTCCACTCCATAATTTCACAAAGCTCGTTCCAGTAATCAACATCTTCAAAATCCATGAGTTCAACCGGTGCTCCGGTTATAACCATTCCGTCAAACTTTAAGTCTTCGATTTCGTCAAAGGTTTTGTAAAAGCTTAACATATGAGCACTGTCAACATGGGTTGATTTGTGAGTTGCAGTCTGTAGAAGCTCCATTTCAACCTGAAGAGGGCTGTTTCCCAGCAGTCGTGAAAACTGTGTTTCCGTCACGATTTTAGTGGGCATGAGATTTAAAAGAAGTATCTTAAGGGGACGAATGTCCTGAGTTACGGCACGGGTTTCGTTGATTACGAATATGTTTTCGTTGTGGAGCGTTTCTGTTGCCGGTAGCCCGTTGGGAATTTTAATAGGCATAAATTCACCTCATTATAATTGTTTCAGTGCCTGCTCTATATCGGCTATTATATCTTCGACATTTTCTATGCCCACAGACATTCTGATAAGGTCTGAACTGATGCCGGCATCGATAAGCTGCTGATCTGTAAGCTGACGGTGGGTGGTGGAAGCGGGATGAAGAACACTTGTTCTTGCATCTGCAACGTGAACAACTATTGCAGCAAGCTTTAAGCTGTCCATAAACTTAACGGCCGCTTCTCGGCCTCCTTTTATTCCGAAGGAGATAACGCCACAGCTTCCCTTGGGAAGGTATTTTTCAGCCAGTGTATAGTCGGGACTGGATTTTAATTTGGGATAGTTAACCCAGGCGATTTTATCGTTTGCTTCAAGATATTTTGCAACCGCCAAAGCGTTTTCTGAATGACGCTCCATACGAAGGGGGAGAGTCTCCAAATTCATATTAAGTAAAAATGCATTTATGGCAGAGGGAAGTGCACCAAAGTCTCTCATAAGCTGAACCCTTGCCTTGGTTATGTAAGCAGCCTTGCCGAAATCTGCAACGTATTTAACTCCATGATAGGATTCGTCAGGCTCACACAATTCGGGGAATTTTCCGTTATCCCAATTGAAATTACCTGAGTCAACAATTACACCGCCAACGACGGAAGCGTGACCGTCCATATATTTGGTTGTGGAGTGGGTGATAATGTCACAGCCAAACTCAAAGGGTCTGCAAAGTATGGGAGTTGCAAAAGTATTATCAACAACAAGCGGAACATTATGCTTGTGAGCAAGATTTGCAAAACGCTCAATGTCAAGAACGGTTAAAGCGGGGTTTGCAATTGTCTCACCGAAAACCAGGCGGGTATTCTCATCAAACTGTGCTTCGATTTCTTCGTCAGTCATGTCCTGTGTTACAAAACGCACCTCAATGCCCATTCTCTTTATGGTAACGGCAAAAAGGTTAATTGTTCCACCGTATATGGAAGAAAGACAAACGAAGTTCTGACCTGCGGATGTGATGTTTAAAACAGCCATAAGGCTTGCTGCCTGGCCTGATGTAGTGCAAAGTGCACCAACGCCGCCTTCCAGGTCTGCAATCTTTTCTTCAACCGCACTTACTGTGGGGTTTGATATTCTTGAATACATATGTCCGTCTGCCTTTAAGTCAAAGAGCTTGCCAAGGTGCTCGGACGAATCGTACTTATATGTGGTGCTCTGGTAAATGGGGAGCACCCTCGGTTCTCCGTTTTTTGGGGTATATCCCGACTGGATACATTTTGTTTCTATTTTATAATCTGACATAATAAAACCTCCGTTTATACTATGGATTGCAATTTTTATAAATATTTATTTATTATATCACGGAAAGAGTGAAAATGCAATAAAAAAATACAAACAAGAACATATTGACAAATATGAATATATAGTGTATTATATTATAAAGGATGTGATTTTATGAAATCCAGATATGTAATGATGGCGGAAATGTTCAAAGCACTTGGGGACGAAAACCGCTTGAAGCTTTTGAATGAGTTAAAGAGCGGAGAGAAAAATGCCGGCGAGCTTCTGGAAAGCCTTTCTGTTACTCAGCCGACGCTTTCTCATCATATGAAAATTCTTTGCGACTCCGGAATAGTTGATGCAAGGCGAGATGGAAAGTGGACATATTACAGCGTTTCGAAAGAGGGCAGGAAGGAACTATTTGATATTATTGATTCCCTGTTTGGCGGAAAATATATCCCGTCGTTTAACATAGAAGATGTTATAATTCCTGCGGAAGATGAAAGCATAAAGCCTGAAAAAGTAAAGAAAACTGCATCTAAAAAAACTGCGAAAAAGAAAACAGAAAAGAAAGATACTACAGTTTTGACTTCTGAGACTGTGGAAGAAAAGCCTGCCGAGATTAAGGAAGAAGTCGAAGAAGCTAAAGAAGAACCGGCTGAGGAAAGAAGAGAACGTAATATGCCGTCATGGCTGTTTTAACAAAAGGTGGCAAAGCCAGCTTTGTTTTTGTAGTATATATAGATGTATTTACATAAATGAATATTATAACAAATAGAAAAGCCGTCCGTCGGACGGCTTTCATTTATTTTATATTACTCTGATAAAAAGCTCTGTATGCTCTGTAGCTTTCGTATAAGTCAAGCTTTGATACAACCTCGAAGGGGGAGTGCATGGATAATACAGGAACACCTGCATCAATTGTGTCCATATCAAGATTTGCAGTGTACTGTGCAATGGTTCCGCCGCCACCTCCGTCAACCTTTCCAAGCTCGCCTGTCTGCCAGCAGATTTTGCTTTCATCCATAATTTTTACGATGGAGGCGAAAAGCTCTGCACTAGCATCTGATGAGCCACTCTTGCCACGAGCCCCTGTATATTTCATAAATGAGATACCGCATCCTGCATAGGGGGTATTCTGCTTTTCAAAGGGGGAAGGAAAATTTGGATCGAATGCTGCACAAACGTCTGCAGAAAGACAGATTGAGTTTGCCAAGGCATGGCGGACATAAAGGTCGGAATATTCGTCGGACATATCAATCATGTCGGCAATCA
Source organism: Clostridia bacterium (assembly GCA_045545475.1). GTDB lineage: Bacteria > Bacillota > Clostridia > CAKSNL01 > HGM11501 > HGM11501. Next base: position 30,473 of record JAZQAZ010000014.1, read on the forward strand.
TGTTCTCAAAGTATCTGGATTTCATTCCGGTAACGCCCATGGAGCCAACTTCTTCTTTATCCACAAGGAGGCAGATTGCGGTTTTATCGGGAGTATTTACATCCAGAATTGCCTGAAGTGCGGCGTAGGCACAAACTCTGTCATCCTGAGCGTAAGCACCAACAAAGCTCTTGTCAAAGCCTACATCCTTTGCAGGGAATGCGGGGGTAAACTCAAGCTCTGCTGTTAAAAATTCTTCCTCTTCAATGTTGTATTCGTCTCTTAAAATTGTAAGTATTGCCTTCTTAACGCTCTGTGAATCGCCCTCAACAAGGGGAATGCCGCCAACCAGTACGGTTAAATCTTCACCGCCTATAGCATTTCCTAAATTTCTTCCCATCTGATCTCCTGCGAGGTGGGGAAGAATGTCTGAAATGGTAAAGCAGAAATCGTCTGTATCTTTACCGATGGAAATGTTAAGCTTTGTCCCGTCCTTTTTTATAACAACGCCTGAAAGTGTTAAGGGGATTGTTGTCCATTGATATTTCTTGATTCCGCCGTAGTAGTGGGTTTTCATTAAAGCCTGGTCGCTTTCTTCAAGTAATGGGTTGGGTTTTAAGTCAAGTCTGGGAGAATCCACGTGAGCACCAACAAGGTTGAAGCCTTTTCTTAATGGTTCTTTTCCCATAACAGCAAGCATGAGTCCTTTTTCTCGGTTTAAGGAATATATTTTGTCCCCCGGAAGAAGCTCATCTTTTTCTGAAATGTCTACAAAACCTTCGTTTTTTGCGATGCGGAGTGCTTCCTTTACTATTTCACGTTCGGACTTTCCGCTGTTTAAAAACTCCTTATAGCCTTCGGCAAAGTCGAATACAGCACTGTGATCAGCATCAACCCAACCGTTTTTATTTTTATAACCTAAATCCATATTATCATTCCTTTCGGGATTTTTTTATATCGTGCATAAAAGTACCGAAAAAATGTCCTTTCGTCCTTGAAAAAGGGCATTTTATTATGGTATACTAATAACAGTATAACCTTTTTTTAAAAAGAATCAAGCAAAAAGTGGGAAAATGTAGAATTAATTAAAAAATAGATATAAAGCCCGGTAAAGTTTTGTTGTCGCGTTTCTGCAAAAAAGATAAAAAAACTAAGAAATAAGAAGATGATGACAAAAAAATTAAGGAATCGGATTGTTTTATATGTTAAAATATAGACAATATAGGGTGATATAGCCCGAGGAAGGAGAAAAGATATGCGTAAATTCATTTCAATGGTGTTGGCACTTGTGATGATTTTGTCCTGCGTATACATAAATGTATCGGCAAACGAACTTATTGCAAGTACAAAGGTAGAACTTTATCAGCTTGCTCCCGAAAGTCAGAGCCTGATGGAGTCATACGTTATTAAGACAGATAACGATAAACTCATCGTTATTGACGGAGGTATTGACGGGGCAGGTCGTACATTGGCTCCATATCTTCCTGCAGCGCTCCGTGCCATAGCAGGCGTTGGCGAGGGTGAATACTTTGAGGTAGAAGCCTGGTTCTTATCCCACGCTCATGTGGACCATTTTTACGAGCTTTCCAAAATGCTTAACGAGTACGACGAGAATTCAAACTATAAGATAAACAACTTTTATTTTGATTTTCCCGAGTTCGGAAGCGAAGAATATTCCGGAACCCTTGGCGAAACAGGAGACGGATATCTTGCGGAATTGAAAGCCGGCCTTGATAACTACGCCGAGGTTAATGAAATTGAGTTTGATTCTGAGACTTACTATGACGAAATTAACGGTGCTGTGGTAAACGAATCTGCCATAAGCAAAGGTCTTGATATTAATATAGACGGCGTAAGATTTGAAATACTTCAGACCTGGAGCGCTGAAGACGGCACAACGGAGATAAACAACACATCTATGATTATAAGAATGCACGCCGCAGGAAAGACAGTTTTATTCTTAAACGATGCATACATCCAGTCGGGTAACCGTCTTGTTGAAACTTACGGCGAAGACTTAAAGAGCGATTATGTGCAGACGGCTCATCACGGACAGTCGGGCACAAAGCAGAACGTTTATGATGCGGTTGATGCGGACTTCTTCTTATGGCCCACTCCTAAATGGATATGGACTAACCCGGACAGCTATGCCATTGACGACGTACGTACTTGGATTGCCGGTGAAGACTATCTGGAAGTTCGTGAAAACGACCTTGTTGCGGGTATGTATGATGTATATCCCGATGATCCTGCGGTTGTTGCTGACTGGGCAGAAGCGCTTCCCGGTATGAAAATCACATTTACTAACGAAGATGCAAACTATACTGCACCCAAGGCGAATAAAAACCTTAAATATACAGGTGAAGAACAGGAGCTTATAGCAGAAGGCAGCACTGATATCGGCACTATGGAATACTGCATTGAAGGAAATGACTATGCAGATGCAATTCCCGCAGCTGTAAATGCCGGAGAATATACTGTATATTACAGGATTACAGACGGCGAAAATGTTTTGGTGGAAGAAAGTATTAGTGTTACAATAGCAAAGGCGATACCTGAATTTACAGCTCCCGAAGCAAAAGTTCTTTTCAACACAGGGGAAGAACAAGAACTCATAGAAGCAGGAAGCATTGCGGAAGGTGAATTCTTATATTCCACCGATGACGTGGACTATTCTGCTGAAATCCCCACTGCAACAGAAAGCGGTAACTATACCGTATACTATAAAGTGGAGGAAAGCGAAAATTATCTTGAAATTTCAGGTTCCGTTGACGTTACAATAGGTGACTATAAAGTTACCTTCAAAAACGGAAACGAACTTGCACCTTTTGATGAGGATGCTTTAGTCAGCGTTATGGATGGCGAAAGCCTTGCCTCTCTTCCTTATTTTGAAGCAAAAGCAAATACATCACTTGCATACTTCAAGATAGGGGATGTCAGATTTACAGAAGAAGAACTCCTTTCTTATGAAGTTACGGAAAACACAGAAGTTTTAGCATATTTCAGAGAGTCGGCTATAACTTCCTGCGATTATGACTTTACCACTATGACTGAGGAAGAATTTGAACTTACTGTTTTTGGTATGGACAGCGACTTTGTGCTTACCGAAGGCGTGGGTATTCAGCTTTCCAAGAACACTGAAACCACATATACCATTCCCATGGCAACTGATGTTTCCGAAAGTGCTTTCTCCATAAGCTACGGATGCACCGGTACTGCCAATACAGGCGGATTCAACGGACATATTACACGTGGAGCTGATGCTGTTGCATCTTTCTATCATACTGCAAACTCCATGGTTGTTTACGGCTCAGGTGCCACACACAGATTCACAAACGTGGGACAGGTAGACGACGGAACACGTCATACTGTAGAATATATAATAGACCTTGAAAATGAAATGCAGTATATGATTGTGGACGGCTATGCCGGCATTGTTCCTGCTGAAGGAGCATATTCTATCCGTGGAAACAGAAAGCCTGACCTTCTTAAGATTATTGAAAAAGCAGGCGGATCTCTTATTATAGACAGCTTCAGCATAAAGCGTTTTGACGATGCCAAGGCAAGAAAAGTTACTTTAGCTGCAGGAGAAGGCGTAACAGCGGTTAACTTCTTGAACAGAACGGAAAATGCAACATACGACAATTCATATATTTATATGGTGGAAGGCACAAAGGTTCCTGTTGGTGCAACGATGGATGAAGAAACTGCCTTTTCCTCATGGGAAGCAACAAGCGGAAGCTTTTCGGACGAAACTGCAATGAAGGCGGTTTATACGGCCGGAAGTGCAAATGCGACGGTAACCGCAGAAGGTGAAGCACCTCAGATTTCCGAAGGAGACGTTGCGAAAATCGGCAGAGTAGGTTATGCAACACTTCAGGATGCAATTAATGCAGTAGGTGACGGACAGACGATCACTCTGCTTTCCGATGAAACTGTTACAACAACACTATTACTCAACACAGGCAACAGCTTTACCATAGACGGTGCAGGATTTGATCTTATTTTCGGAATGAGCGATAAAACAGTGAACTGTGTTTATGTTTCGGCAGACACAAAGGTGCTCTTTAAGAACATTGATATCTACAGAAACAACACCACCACAAACAACTACGGATTTTTCTATATCTCCACCGGTAGCATAACACTTGGTGATGGGGCAGTACTCGGAAGCACTTCCGTTCAGATGGTTCAGGGTAACGGCGGTATAATCTGGGTTCAGAAGGCATCAACCGACACAGGTACGGGCAAAGCATATTTCACCCTTAACGGTGAAGGAGCCAAGATTCAGAATGTAAAAGGCTCCTGGCAGAAAGGTTTGTTCGACGGCTCCAACGCAACGGAAGTAAACCTTCTTAAGGGAACAATCGAAAATTGCACACATGGCACAGCCATGGTTGGAGAAAGAGGAAACTTTATAGTAAACCTGGGCGATGTTACAATTATAAACTCAAAAGAGCCTACAGTTAACGGAAACTCCAATACCACGGTTAATATAACAGGAAGCGGAACTCTTGGAACGGTTAAGGCATCTTCTGCTAAGATAAGCTTTAAAAAGAGCCTTACCTATGGTCCTTCTTCACTTACATATCAGGGTAGCGACTTTACAGGAAGCGTTGTATTTAATGTGACAGATACTACAGTTCCTGCAAGCTATGCGAAAATTGAAAGCGGAATGAAGGTGGGAGGTGACATCAAATCAACTGACGGAAAAACCTTCAGGGTTGATGCAGACGGAAACCTTGTTATGAGCAGCTTTGTTGAAACGGGCTATGAGCTTGAAATCAGCAATACACAGAACAATGGTTTATACAACGCAGTCTTTGTGGTTCCTGCAAGAGATAATATGGAAATTGAATCCGTAACATATGTTGATACATTCGGAAACACTTTAGACGGTAAGGCGGCAACAAAAATTACGCCCAACGATGACGGAATAACAATGACAGTTACAATAGCTGGTGACTATACCAAGGAAAACGGCTATACTGACTGGGTTGACGGAACATATGCAACCAAATACGGCGAAACTCATTTTGTTTTCGGAAATACCGTATATAACTGGCAGGCAGGAGATATCGTATCACCTGATTTCTTCAAGGGTATTTTCATCAGAGAAGTATTGGGTGACGGTGCAGGAGACCACATTATAAATGTTAAGTTTGCCGACGGAGAAACTCTGGAATTCAATGTGAAGACAAATCTTCAGTGGGTTGAACTTACAGCACCCGCTGCTGTTAAGGAAACGGAATATACCGATGAAATAACACCCATTGCGGGTTGGAAAACTGCGGCAACCACAGTAAGTAACAATCTTACAAAGGCCTTTGACGGATATTCCGAATACCTTATTAAGAAGCATGCGTTCACTGATGCATCAGGAAATGCAATGTCGGTAAATAACCGCTTTGAGACAGACTTTATATCGCAGGTGGTTAAAACAGCCAGCGGAAACGCTACAATTCCTTCGGGAAGCAAATATGTTTCATCTATAACTCAGGTTCTTCTGTATCCCGCACTTCGTATGGACTTTTTTGTTGATACCATTGACGGGCTTGATACATCGGGTATCAGAATTTATCCCAGAATCAACTCTTACAATGAAAATAAGGCATCGGGAAGCGGTAGAGGTGTGCCTTCAAAAATTGTATTCTGGGGTTCAAACGATGGAGAAAACTGGGATAACTTAGGTACGTATAATTTCAATAGTACACTCGAAGAAAAGACAGCTCTTTTTGGCAAAAATGTAAGATATCGTTATTACAAGGGCTCCATTCTTGAGGTAAATGGAAATACATATAAGCAGACAGCAAACATTTCAGAACTTGTATTTATAAAACCTGAAACAGAGCTTAAGAGTAATACAGCACTTACATTTGATACTGCAGAGGAAAATGCGATTGAATTTACCTTCAAGACATATCTTGAAGAAACAATCGAAAGCCTTAAGGATAAGTCAGGAAATGATGCGGAATTTACATTTGAAAATGACACCCTTACAATCGATGCGACTTATCTTAAAGCACTCACAGACGGAACATATGAATTTACTGCTAAATTCACAAATGGTGCAGAATTTGCTCTTACCATTATAAAAACTGATGCGACAGAGGTTACATACCTTCTTGCAGACAGCGGAGAGATGGGAAGAGGCACAAATGAACTTGTTCTTGCAAGTGTAAGCGGAAAAGAGATAAAGAAGGTTACATATAACGGCGGAAAAGCTCTTTCATATACGGCATCCGATGATAATAAGACAATTGCTATCGCAAGATATGATTTCCGTGGAGGTATGGATCTTTATGCTACAATGACTTTAGAGGAAGACGGACTGGTACCGGTTGTTGTGACATACAGTGATGATACAACAAAAACCTATAATGTTACCATAAGCTCCGACTGGGTGGGAATCCCCGCACCTCATCCAGAAGCTACCTTCCTTTCCGACGAACTTAAGCCTAAGGCAGGAGAGTGGAAAGTAAGAACAAGCTCTGCAAACACAGCACATAATCATCCTGCTAACTTGTTTACCGGCAAGCTTTACAACGAGAAAAACAAGAATAACTGGCATACAGGATATACATTGGTAGATGGTGCTCCTATAGCAGATACTGAGCTTGACCAATACATTGATGTGGATTTCGGAGCAAACGTAAAGCCTTACAAGGGAATACGTATTACCGAGCGTGTAAGCGGCTCAAGATATGAGAATATCACACTTTACGGTAAGAATTCAGACGGTGAGGAGTGGACCTTACTTTACAGCGGTTCTGCTGATGCTGTGGCACCTTCTGCAAATGAAATTCTGTTTGAAGAAGCCGTAAATTATCGTTATTTAAGAATGAAGATCAACGGTAGGGACAACCACGTTACTGCAGATATAATGCGTATTATAAACGGAGTGGAAGAAGGCCAAGTGAACATCAAGGTTACACCCACAACCGGTGGTAACGTAACTGTAACAACAGGCGGAACAACTGCTCCTTCTCTCGGAGATAACTATGTTGAAGCAAATACAAATGTAACCTTTACGGCTACAAGCGATGAGTCGGGAGAATTCTGCTATTGGATAGAGGCATCTACAGGCAAAATTCTTGGCAAGAAGGCAACGCTTAATGTAAATACTGCAATAGGTAAGGATATAAAAGCGGTATTCGCATCACCTGCGGATACGGAAGCTTTTGTAAGCTTCTACGGAATAGAAAAGGGAAGCATACTGGCAACGGGATATGTAAAGAAAAATGATGCCCCGTCGGCTTTGGTTCCTTCCGCTGAAAAGCTTTATACCACGGGTTATGCATTCAGCAAGTGGGTAGATAAGGAAGGAAATGATATTGATGTCGATGCGGCTGTAAGTGAAAACACAGAATACTATGCACTATATTCTGAAAAGTCAGAAGAAAATAAGAGATTCAGTACAATCACTGTAAACGGCGGTAAAGTAGTTGCATTAGGAAGCGGAAAAGCCGGAGTGACAAGCGGAACATTTGCATATGATACTGTGCTTCGAGCAACTGCTGATGAACCCAATGAGGGCGAAGAGTTCAAGTACTGGACCTTGGAAGGTAATATCGTAAGCTATGATGAGAAATACAAATTCTATGCTCCCGACGCAGACATCACTCTTACAGCGGTATTCGGACCTAAAGAAGAAGCGGTTACAGAAAAGGTACAGATAGCAATAACCGAGACATCTGACGTAGTTAATGGTGTAAATGTCGCTGGATTTATCACAACGAGATATGTGCCTTCCGGAGTTAATGTTATTGAAACCGGTGTTATTTATGTAAAGGATGCAAGCTACGAAGGCTCAGGCGAAGACGGTAAGCTTACTGTAGCTGATGCGGGAAATACAAGTGCCAACGGAAAGACGGTAAAGGTGGCATTTTCCTCCAAAACGGAATCCGGTCAGCATAAACTTTCTGCAAGCTATACAGATCTTGGTATAAAGGCGGTTGGTTTCATAACTTATGTTGAAGGTGAGGGCATAACAACACTTTACACAGATATGATAACGGTTAAATAATCATAAATTAAAAGAACGCAGAATTATATCTGCGTTCTTTTTACATGTAAATGAATAAAAAGATATTGGCAAAAGTATATTTTTGTGGTAAAATAAATTAATTATATAATGAGGCGGATTTTTATGGAAATAAACAAGAATGATGAAGTAAGAATTTATATAGACGGATATACCTCGGAGGGTGCCGGTGTTGGCAGAATAGGTAAATATCCTATATTTATACCAAACACTGTGCGGGGAGATTATATCCTTTGCCGTATAGTTAAACCCGGCAAAACCTTTGCGTGGGGTAAGTGTATGGAAATCCTTACGCCCTCAGAGGAAAGGATAGAGGCAGTCTGCCCTCACTTTTACGAGTGCGGCGGTTGTGCCATTATGCATATGTCGGAAAAGGAGCGTGCCTTTTTCAAAAAGGACAAGGTAAAAAACGCCTTTTCCCATATAGCGGGGATGGATATAGAAGTGGCAGATACTGCAATTGGTGAAGAGACAGGCTATCGCAACAAAACACAGATGCCGGTTTCAAGCGATTATACTCAGGCTATGTACAAAAATCGTACCAATATCAAGGTAAGTGTGCCCCATTGCGTTATTCAGGACGAAGAGGCAAAGAAAGTGACGGAAATAATTATTTCTTATCTTAAGGAGAAGAAAATCCCGCCTTATGAGCCTACGGAAAAACGGGGCGTTGTCCGCCATGTGTATACCAGGGTTTCAAAATCAACAGGCGAAATACTGGCTATAGTAATAGCGACTGAAAAAATCGACCTTACGGATATTGAAGCCCCCCTTCGTAAAGCGAATGTGACAGGATTGGTTCTTAACATTAACGAAAAGCATACAAATACCATCCTTGGAGATAAATCTATTACGGTTTTCGGTAAAAACTTTATAACCGACCGCCTTTGCGGAACGGATTTTGACATTTATCCCGACTCCTTTTTTCAGGTAAATAAGTACCTAACGGAGCAGCTTTACAATAAGGCTGTAAAGCTCTGTCATTTGACAGGCAAGGAAACGGTATTCGATCTTTATTGCGGAGCGGGCACGATAACTGCAGCACTTTCAAAGGGTGCTGAAAAAGTAATCGGTGTTGAAATTGTACCCTCTGCCGTAAAATCTGCAAAATACAGTCTGGAGCGTGCCGGCATTACCAATGCTGAAATTTACGAGGGATCATCAGAAGTTGTGGCACCAAAGCTTATAGAAGAAGGAGAAAAGGCGGACGTTGTAGTTGTTGATCCGCCCAGAAAAGGCTGCGGAGAGGAGCTTCTTTCCTCAATAGCCAAAATGAAGCCGGAAAGAATCGTTTACGTATCCTGCGATGTTGCAACATTAGCACGTGATGCAAAGTATTTATCCGAACACGGCTATAAGGTCGAGAAAGCTTATCCTTTTGACATGTTTCCTTTTACATACCATGTAGAGACGATTGCTTTGCTTAAGCTTAAATGAGAGGGGGACAGATGTGGGCTATACAAAAGAAAAGATTATTGAAAAATGCGAAAAAGCATTTTGCGATATAAAGACTTTTTATAAAAAAGATTTTATAAATTACGGCGGACGTACAACTGATACGGATGAATATTATACAGAGGTTGTAGCGGAGTTTCTTATTAAGCGTATTGCACAATACGTCAAAGGTATTCCTGAGATAACAAGAGAAAGCACATATAAAACGCCGACTCATGACGGAATGTATGATGAAAATACGCCCCGTGAGGAAGAAAAAATTGCAATGGAAATGTTTAATCAGTCAAAAGAAGGTAAGAGTTATAATTTTATAGGGGATATTATTGATTATCAGACACCTCTTAAAAACAAACGTGAGGATGTTGCGGGGAAGATTGATTTGCTTTCTTATGACGGTAACTTTTTAAGGATTCTGGAACTTAAAAAGCCGTTGAGTGATGAAAGTATGTTAAGGTGTGTTCTCGAAGGATATACATATCTCAAAACGGTAAATAAGAAAAAATTACTTGAAGATTTCACCTTGCCTGCAGAAACAGAAGTTGTTGCTTGTCCTTTTGTTTTTAAATACGGAAAGCAGCATGAGGAGATGAGCGAGGAAAGACCTTATTTATTTAAGCTTATGGAACTGCTATGCAGCAAGCCATATTATATAAAAAAAGAAAAAGACATTTATATTGTGGAGGAATGAGTTTATGAAAAAGTTATTGGAAAAGAGCGATTTATTAGCAGGGATATTTGCAGTGATTGCGGTGGTTGCTATAATGTGCGAGGTGGTCTTTGGGGGATTCACAAAAGAAAGTGTTGTGGGCGGAATAAAAGATATAATGGGAATTACAGTAGATATTTTGGTGTTACTTGTGGCGGCAAGTGCGCTTATTCGTAAACCGTTGAATTTCAGGAAGGCATTTACGGAAGCGATGAATGAAATAACAGAAAAATATAACCCTCTTCTTATCGAAGATAAAAAAGAGGATGTTATCAGATATAGGATTGCAAGTAATTCGGATGCTTTATTTACAGGGGAAGCCAAGGATCCCGAAAGAGTGTTTGAACTTGAAAAAAATAAACCTGAAGAAATTCGTTTTTATGTTAACAAAAGCTTTTTTGATCATAAGGGTGGAGAAGATTTTGATGCTGAATTAATAGCAAACCAAATTTCTGTAAGGTTGGCAGCTGTATACAAAAACTACAATATTTTACCGTTTGAAAATAAAAAGAATTATGGCATTAAAGTGAATTTCACTCGTACGATGAATAAGAGAGAGGATATTGACGAGATTGTATCCTTGATAGATTACGCTTTGTTTTTATTTGTTGCAAGGAATAAATCATGAAAATTAAAATTCATCGTGGACAAAATCAGATAGGCGGCTCTATAATTGAAGTATCAAGCGATAATGCCAGAATATTTTTGGATATTGGCATTGAACTGGACGAGGATAAAGAGATTGAAGTGCCAAAGATAGAAGGCTTGTTTTGCGGAACTAAAAACTGTGACGCTGTTATAATCACTCATTATCACTCAGACCATATAGGACTTGCGAATTATCTTCTTTCTGATATTCCTGTTTACATGGGAAATAAGGCATACAAGGTGATGAAAGCGGCCTATGATTACAGAGATATTGAAATGAATTTTACGCCCGACTTTATTGAAGACGGAAAGATTATTCAGATTAAAGATATTAAAATAACGCCTGTTTCTTGTGACCATTCTGCTTTTGATTCGTATATGCTTTTGATAGAACACGGCGAAGAGAAAACCTTATATACGGGGGATTTCAGAGGAAACGGCAGAATGGATTTTGAAAAGATTATTGGAAAACTGCCATGTGTGGATAATTTGATTATTGAAGGAACAACACTTTCACGCAAAGATAATATGGAAAATATACAGGAAGAAAAGCTGGAAGATATTGCTGTAGAATATCTTGATAAGCATAAGGGACCTGCGTTTATTATGATGTCGGCTATGAATATAGATAGGGTTGTAACAGCTAAAAATATTGCAAAAAGAACAAACCGATTATTTTTGGAGGATATTTATACTGCCGATATTATGACATCAATAGGGATGGATATAGAAAATACAGGCGTGTTTATGACAGGCGGAGATAAGCAGTATGAAAAACTGCAAAGGTATCCCGACATAAAAATCGGCAAAAAAAGAATTGCAGAAACTCATTTTGTTATGTGCGTCAGAGCATCAATGAAAAACTATTTGTCTAAATTGAATGAGTTAATGTCCTTTGAAGATGGAGTGTTGTTCTATGGAATGTGGAAGGGGTATTTAGAAAGACCGGAAACAAAAGAGTTTATTGAGTTCATGGAAAGCAAAGGCGTGAAAGTTCATATTCTTCATACAAGTGGCCATGCTGATAGTATGACTATAAAAAGGTTGATCGAGGCTGTTAAGCCTGGAAAGATAATTCCGGTTCATACTGAAAATGCGAAATGGTTTGAAAACTATAAATATTAAAGGCTTTCTTCATTATTAAAAGCCGCAGGCAACATTTCTGATAATGGAGCTAAGGGGAGAGGTAATGACTGATTTGTTGAAAGAAAAAGCAAGCGAAATAATATCGTTGATTAATGATATTCCGGGAGTTAAAAATTGTACTCTTTACGGAAGCATTGCAAAAGATACATATGATGAATTGTCAGATATTGACATAGAGATAGATGTTTCGGGGATGGATAACGGACTCTTTATGCTGAAAATTTCAGAGCTTCTCAAGGATAAAATGGATATTTATTATGCTGATTATGCTCCGAGCCTTGCTCCCGACAAATACATCGTGTCACTTGCAATTGATAAGGATAATCCGTTTCTTATTCTTGATTTGTGTATTGTTGCAAATCCCCACTGCACTACTGTTACGAAAGAAGATGTAATGGGTAAAAACGGAAAATACACTCATACATTAAAGCTGTGGACAGCAAACCTCAAGCATTATGTAAGAGGGAATGAGTGCCTGAAAGATATTTTGAAGATGGCAAAGAAAATCGGGATAGAAGATGCAGAAGACAGAAAAGAAGCTGAACTGCTTTTGGAAACCTTGCACTATCTTGAGGCAAATGTTCCGAGCGGTCTTTCGGAAGTTGTGAAATCCTGCAGAATGGTTTTTGATAAATTGATGAAATAACAGGTGAAGAAAATGGAAAAGCAAAAAAAGAGCGGCCCCGCCATATTTATGTATATTGTTATCGGTATGACAGCCGTGGCATCTGCCGTCTGCCTTTATCTGTACTATGGAGGAATTAATAAAAGCGATGCAATTCTCTGGGCAGGCATTGTGTCTTTTATGATAATGTATCATCTTTGGACAAGAATCATAATGGGGAATGTTTCAAAGCTTTTCAAAATAAATATGGATAATGCCTGGTTTTCGGAAAAGCCCTTTGAGAAAAAGCTCTATGAGCTATTGAGGGTTAAAAAGTGGAAAGATAAGGCTCTTACATACAATCCCGAAGCCTTTTCATTTAAGAAGCATACCCAGGAAGAAATCGTTTATGTTATGACAAAATCGGAAGTAGACCACTGGATAAACGAAATAATCTCACTTACAAGTATTTTGTTTTCCCTTATCTGGGGTAAGGCGTGGATATTTTGTATAACTGCAGCTTTAGCTATGATTTTTGATGCACAGTTCATCATAATTCAGCGATATAACCGCCCCAGGCTTTTAAGAATTATTGAAAAGAAAAAAGGAAGAAGCATATGAACCTTTATTATGCACCCTTAGAGGGAATAAGCCTTCGGGTTTTAAGGCGTGTACACAGCGAAGTTTTCGGCTATTGCGATGCTTATTTTGCACCTTTCATAAGCCCCGGAGACCAAGAACGGGTGAACAGGAAAGGCATGAGGGATATTGCCCCGGAAGAGAATAAAGAAATAAAACCTAAAATTCAGGTGCTTACAGGGTGTGCAGAATCATTTCTGCGTTTTGCCGAAAATGTAAAAGCACTTGGCTATGATGAAATAAACATAAATATGGGTTGCCCCGTTCAGATGGTTACAAAAAAAGGAAGAGGCTCCGGTATTTTGAGAGAACCGGAGGCCCTGGATAATTTCCTTTCAGAAATCTTTTCTATTAGTGACGTGAAAATTTCAATCAAGACCAGAATAGGCTTTTATTCAGCAGATGAACTACCACGCCTTATTGAAATATTCAATAAATATCCCATTTCCGAGCTTATGGTTCATCCAAGAATCCGTGAACAGTTTTACAAAGGTGTGCCTGACATGGATGCTTTTTTATATGCATATAATAATTATAAAGGCAGGCTTTGCTATAACGGGGATATATGGAATAAAGAGGACTTTGACGCTATAGAGAATACATACCCTGACCTTTCGGGTGTTATGATAGGTCGTGGAGCGGTTAAAAATCCCGCCATATTCAGAGAGATAAAGGGAGGAAAAGGTTTAAGCACAGAAGAACTTTGCACCTTTACCGAAAGAATGGCAAAAGAGTGGTATGAGGTATTGAAATCAGAAACCTACACTCTTTACAAGCTTAAGGAACTCTGGGGATATATGAGCCTCAATTTTCCGGATGAAAAGAAGATAACAAAGGCAATTAAAAAGGCATCAAAACCAGATGAACTTATCGGACTTGCAAAATTATTACCTGACATAAAGAAAGGCTGATTATATGAATGCGATTGTAATTTATAAAACCAAATACGGAAGCACGAAAACTTATGCCGAATGGATAGCGGAGGAGCTTTCCTGCGACATTAAAGAGGCAAGGGATGTGAAGGCTGACGACCTGCTTAAGTACGACACCATAATTTACGGCGGTGGGCTTTACGCCGAAATAATCAACGGCGTGTCGCTTATTACCAAAAATTATGAAAAGCTTAAAGATAAAAAGCTTATTGTATACACAACGGGAATTACCCCGCCTGACTGCAGAGAGTATTATGACGGCGAAGTAATTGAAAAGAATTTCAAAAACGGACTCGGCAACATAAAGGTGTATAATTATCTTGGTAAAATGATTTTGGATGAGCTTACTCCCGTACACCGTATGGCAATAAAAACCCTTAAAAAGATAATGAGTGCCAAGGAAAATCCCAGAGAAATAGAAAAGCTTTTAATAAAGCTTTGCGACACCTTTGGGGATTTTACGGATAAAAAGGCTATAGGCGATCTTATAGAATATGCAAAAGCGGAGTGATGAAATGAAATTTATATTTGATATGGATGGCACGCTTATAGACTCTATGGATGCCTACGGCGGTGCGATGGTAAGATTTCTTGACGACAACAAAATAGAATATCCTTCCGATATAGTTAAGATAATAACGCCTCTTGGCTTTAAGGGCTCGGCAAAGTATTTTCTGACCCTGGGTGCGAAAAAAACAATTAATGAAATGCTTGCGGATTTTACGGAGTATATGATAGAGCCCTACACGAAAACAATCCCTGAAAAGGAAGGGGTAACGGAGACGCTTTTAAGGCTTAAAAAGGAAGGTCATTCATTAAATGTACTTACCGCAAGCCCCCACGTTACGCTTGACCCCTGCCTTAAAAGGCTGGGCCTTTTTGACCTTTTTGAAAACGTATGGTCATGCGACGATTTTGGTATGACAAAATCTGAACCGGAAATCTACGTTGAGGCGGCAAGAAGGCTTGGCACAACGGTTTCTGAGTGTATATTCATTGACGATAATGTAAACGCCGTTAAAACCGCAAAGGAAGCGGGAATGCACGCCTGGGGCATTTACGATAAGTCCTCGGATTCCTATGTGGATGAAATGAAAGAAATTGCAGAACGATATATATACACATTTTCAGAAATATAGAAAAGAGGTATAAAGATGAAAAGAAAGCTTTACGTTCCGCTTATGAACAAAGCGGTAACTGAAGAAACAAGGGAAACCTATCTTGATATGCTGAAAAAATGCGGAGCAGACACCATATTTCTCGCCAGCGGAGACAGAACGAATTTTTATACAGACGGCGAGGGAACGGCAAATCTTGAATCAAACATAAAATATTTTGAAGATAAGGGTTATGAGGTTGGCGTATGGATAACATCCCTCGGCTACGGAACTCCCATTGCGCCGAAATACATTCCTTATATAAAGGATTATACAAAAGTTAAGGGCGTAGAAACTATATGCTACGGTGATGGCTTTTGTCCCGAAGATGAGGCTTATATGGAAAAGTATCTCGCCTGGGTGGACAGGATTGTTAAAAAAGGCGTTAAGCTTCTTATGATAGATGATGAGCTTTGCCTTTCTGCAAGACCGGGACTTGGATGCTTCTGCGATAAGCATATAAAGCTTATGGAGGATGCACTCGGCGAAAGCTTGGAGGGGAAGGACCTTAAGGAACTTTTCTTTACGGGAAAGACAAACCGCTACAGAAAGGTATGGGAAAAAACCGTTGGCGACACGCTCCGCAATTTTGCGAAAAAGGTGCGTGCAAAGGTAGACGAAACGGATAAAAATATTCGTGTGGGCTTTTGTGCAGGCTACACCTCCTGGGACATTGAGGGAGTTGATGCCCTTGAACTTACAAAAATCCTTGCAGGGGACAATGCACCGTTCCTTCGTTTTACGGGAGCGCCTTACTGGATTTCAAAGTGGCTTAACAAGTTTCCGGGGCAAAACCTTTCAAGCGTTTGTGAAATGGCAAGAATGCAGGAGGGGTGGAGCAGAGGAAGCGGCGTTGAAGTTTTCGCCGAGGCGGACTCATACCCACGCCCCAGATATATGATTCCCGCAAGCTATCTTGAGTGCTTTGACGCAGCTGTTACCGCAAGCGGAAATATGGGACAGCTTAAATATATGTTTGACTATTATGCATCGCCCGAATATGAAACAGGCTATATGAAGCGTCATATTAAAAACAAACCGCTTTATGCATTTTTGGAGGAGCATTTTGCCGATAAAAAAGCATACGGCGTAAAGGTGTATGAGAAAATCCATAAGTTTACTGATATGACCTTGCCCAAGCGCTATACAAATTCTGCAGACCTTATGAAGCGCTCACTTTCTCCTGCATCATCAATGCTGGCGTTTCTGGGTGTGCCCACGGTTTATGCCGAGGACAGCGAATGTGCCATTGCCTTCGGAGAAAATGTAAAGGCGATAGAGAAAATGCCAAAGAAGCTTATTCTTGATATAACCGGTGCAAAAATCCTTAAAGAGCAGGGGATTGATACGGGCATTGAAAGCCTTACACCGATGGACGTTCCTACCCATATGATTTGCGGAAAGGTAAGAACTACACTTACCAATCCCTGGGCAGAGTATTATAACCTTAACCTTAAAAAAGGCACAGAGGTTAAATATTACTTTGAAGCACAGGATAAAGTTTTTCCCGGTGCATACACCTATAAAAACGGAGATACTGAATTTTTGGTATTCTCCTTTGACGGATTTATAAATAAGTACGACAGCGGACTTTTTACATCCTACATCCAGGAAAAGACCGTAAAGGATTTCCTTGGCGATGAGTTTTGCTATATAAGAAAAGAGCCTGCGGTTTATCAGATTTGTAAGCGTGACGAAGACGAAACAGCCGTATTTTTTGAAAACCTGTGGGAGGATAGTCTCTTCGATTTTGAAATTGAGCTCGATAGGGAGTATAAAGAAGTTTCCTTCTTCGGCGCAGAGGGAATTCTCTGCGGCAAAAAAATAAAAATAACAAGTGAGATTGCACCCTACGGTATGTTTGCAGTGGTATTAAAGTAAAAAAGAGTGTTCGCCGAAGCGAACACTCTTTTTATTTTATTATATTTCCCATCATGGCAACAGCCCAGCGGGCGAAAATTATTAAAACGATAATTAAAATGATGTATAAATACATTTTCTTTTTCTTATCCATATTATTTCTCCTTGTATAATGCGAAGTTATCGCCTGAAATTATAATTTCCTTTCCCTCTGTCATATCTCTAACATCATTTCCTACATAAGCGTAAAGTTTCTCGGAATCGGTCATACGTTCCATTAATAAGCTTTTGTCATCCATGGTGATAAAGCGGGTATCGCCAAGTCTTAAAGCAATATGTGAGTTTTTTATTTCGGCAAGAACTTTGAAAAAATCAAGTATTTCAGAGTTTTCCTTGCCCCAGGGATAAAATGCACGGTTAAAGGGGTCTTCAAATCCCTCCATTCCGGCTTCGTCACCGTAGTATATACAGGGACAACCGGGAAGACAAAACTGCAAAAATGCTGCAGTTTTAAGACGCTGTATGGCTTTTTCTTTCATTTCACCGGAAAGGCGGAAGAAAGCTCTTTCTTCTCTTTTCTCCATATAAGGAGCGTCCGATAAAAGGGTTAAAATTCTTGGCGTGTCGTGGGTTGACAGGTTGTTCATCAAAGCGTCTAAAACGTCCTTGGGATAATTTTCGCATATGGTCATAACCGATGCGGCAAAATCCTTTGCACACATATTTCCCTTGACAAATGAAAGTATGGCATCCCTGAAAGGATAGTTCATAACCGAATCAAGCTCCGGTGCAGTAAAATAGCGTCGCCTTACGCTGTAGCTTATTTTGTTTGAGGCATCCTCCCACACTTCGCCCAATACTAAAGCATCAGGATTTATCTCTTTTACTCTTTTTCTTAGCTTTATAATAAATTCATCGGGAAGCTCGTCCGCTACGTCCAAACGGAAGCCGTCAGCACCCAAAGTGAGCCAATGAGCAACTACGCTGTCAGAATCTTCTATTATATAATTAAGGAAGGATTCGGAAAGCTCGTTTACGCAAGGCAATGTGTCGATACCCCACCATGATGTGTAGGAATCGGGATAATTATTGAACTGATACCAGTCTTTATAAGGGGAGTCAGGATTATGATATGCTCCCATACCATATCGATTGTATTTGTCAAAATATATGCTGTCACATCCTGTATGGGAAAATACGCCGTCAAGAAGTATTTTTATTCCAAGTTTGTGTGCCTTTTCGCAAAGAAGCTTAAAATCCTCTTCTGTTCCCAGAAGCGGATCTATCTTCTTGTAGTCCGAGGTATCGTAGCGGTGGTTGGAATACGCCGAAAAAATTGGGTTTAAGTAAATTACGCCTACTCCTAAATCCTTAAGATAGGGGAGCTTTTTTATTATGCCTTCTATGTTCCCGCCAAAAAAGTCGTTATTTTGAATTATGCCCTTTTCATCGGGAAGAAAAACCGGAATGTCTCCTTCGTCATCGTGTAGATGATAGGGAGTTTTCTTATCCTCGGCAGAAAGAATTCTTTCCTTATAAAAACGGTCGGGAAAAATCTGATAATAAACCCTGCCTTTGAAGCAGGAAGGCACAGTGAAATCTGAAGGAATGCAAGATAACTGCCAGGATGCGCCTTCTTCCATATTGGTGTCACTATCGCCGCATTTATAAAGGTGGAAGGTTGAACATTCCGTCTCTATTAAAAAGTGGTAAAAGTAAAGCCCTGTCTTATAAAGAGAAAAGGTTTCGGAGTAGTACTCGTAGGAATTTTCCTTTTTTATGCATGAGAGTGGAAGTGTTAATTTCATTCCCTCGTCTGATTCTATTAAAAGATATGCCCTTTTGGTTTTACAACTTTCGGGAATGTGTATGGAAATGGTACACTCCTCGTTCTTCTTAAGGCAACCGAAGGGCTTTTTATGAAGTTCTGATTTACTGTCGTATAAAATGCGCATGTTTTACCTACCTTCATTAAGGCACACAGGAAAATCCTGTGTGCCTTAAAAATTAGTTTCACTTCATGTACCAGATGTTCTTTGCATACTCATTTATTGCACGGTCAGCTGAGAAGATACCTGCCTTTGCAATATTGGTAAGGGACATCTTAGTGAATTTTTCTCTGTCCTTATAGGTTTCGGAAACCGCTTCCTGAGCTCTTACATAATCGCCGAAGTCGGCAAGAGTCATATAAGCATCGGCTGTTCCGAAGGAACTTGTAAGGAGTGATTTAACAATATCATCAAAGTTTGAACCGAAGGAGCCGTTTGTAAGCATTTCAAGAATTGCGGAAAGCTCTCTGTCACGTCTTACGTAACTTAAAGGATCATAACCTTTTCTCCAAAGTGCCTCAACCTCAGGTGCTTTAAGACCGAAGAGGAACATGTTGTCGTCGCCAACCTGTTCGTGAATTTCGACATTTGCACCGTCGAGAGTGCCGAGTGTTACGGCACCGTTAATCATAAGTTTCATATTACCTGTGCCCGAAGCTTCCTTTCCGGCAATGGAAATCTGCTCTGAAATTTCAGCTGCAGGAATGATGATTTCAGCCAAGGATACCTTGTAGTCTTCCAAGAATACAACCTTTATTTTTTCTCTTGCAACGGGATCTGCATTAATGGTGTTGGCAATTGCACAAATAAGTCTTATAACCTGCTTTGCCATGAAATAACCGCTGGATGCTTTTGCTGCAAAGATAAAGGTGCGGGGAGGAATGTCAAGGGCAGGATTTTCTTTAATCATGCGGTACATGTGGATTATCTGAAGTGCGTTTAAGAGCTGTCTCTTATACTCGTGAAGTCTCTTTATTTGCACATCGAAAATGGAATCCGGGTCAACATTTATACCGTTTGCAGTTGAAATGTAGTTTGCAAGACGAATTTTGTTTGCACGCTTAACCTCACGGAGGGAAGCGAGAACTGTTGCATCTTCACGGAAGGATAAAAGATCTTCTAGCTTATTTGCATCCTTCATAAAGCCGTCACCTATTAAGTTTTTAAGAAGAGCGGTGAGTCCGGGGTTAGCCTGACAGAGCCATCTTCTGTATGCTATACCGTTGGTTACGTTGGTGAAACGGTCGGGCGTCAAGGCATAATAATCATGGAAAATGCTGTCCTTTAAAATTTCGGAGTGAAGCTTTGATACGCCGTTTATCTTGTGGCAGGCAGCTAAGCAAAGATTTGCCATTTTGACTTCTCCACAAGAAATTGCCGCCATATAATCAATTTTTGCAACATCACCGGGATAACTTTCGTAAAGCCCGGAGGTAAGACGACGGTTAATTTCGACAACAATCTTGTAAACTCTGGGAAGAAGCTCCGAGAAAAGATGCTCAGGCCAACGCTCAAGTGCCTCGCTCATGACGGTGTGGTTGGTGTAAGAAAGCGTACGGCAGGTGATATCCCACGCTTCATCCCATCCGAAGGAATACTCGTCCATTAAAATTCTCATAAGCTCGGGTACACAAAGTGCGGGATGAGTATCGTTGATGTGAATAGCAACCTTATCGGGAAGATTTCGGAGTGTTCCGTAATTCTTCATATGGTTTTTAAGGATGCTCTGAAGAGAAGCGGAAACAAGAAGATACTGCTGCTTTAATCTTAAACGCTTACCTTCGATATGGTCATCTGCAGGATATAGTACTTTACTTATAACTTCCGCCATGGTGTTTCTTTCGAGAGCCTTTAAATGTTCACCTCGTACGAAATAGTTAAGGTCAATGGATGCGGAGGAAGGGGATTTTGCACTCCAGAGTACCAGGGGATTAACCGCTTTTGAATTGTAGCCTGAGATAAAGAGGTCGTACGGAACGGCCATTACTGAGTTGTAGTTTACATGCTCAGACTTGAAGTTGCCGTTTTCAAACCATTCTTTAACTTCGCCGCCGAATTTTACTTCGAAGGCTTCATCCTGTCTCGGACGAAGCCAGGAATCACCAAGAGAAAGCCAGTCATCGGGAAATTCCATCTGCCAGCCGTCAACAATTTTCTGACGGAAAATACCAAATTCGTAGCGGATGGAAAAGCCTGTTCCGGGAAGTCCCAGTGTAGTCATAGAATCCATATAGCAGGATGCGAGACGTCCGAGACCGCCGTTGCCAAGACCTGCATCGGGTTCCATTTCGTAAAGCTCTGCAAGGTCAATTCCTACACCTGCCAGGATGCTCTTTGCCTTTGCCTCAAGCCCCATGTTGAAGAGGTTGTTGTGAAGGGATGTTCCAACAAGGAATTCCATTGACATATAGAAAACCTGTTTTTTCTCCTTTGCGGTAACCTCGTCGGAGAAGTTCTTGCGTTCTTCTGCAAGCAGGTCACGAAGAACGGTGCAAAGTGTTTTGTATACCTGGATTTTTGAAGCCTCGGAAAGGCTACAGCCCGAACCTCTTAAGGATTCGGATTCAAGCAATTTTTTAAATTCGTCTTTTTTTAAGTTCATTGATATCGTCCTTTATAGATTATTAATAGCAAGTTTTTTCTTAAGTTACACTAAGGAGTTGTAAATTGCTCCGTATTCCTTAACCGGCTCAGACCAACTTGAGTCATATTTCATAAGGGCCTTTATGTGCTTTTCACGTTTGGCTTCATCTCGCCAGAATTCTGCCGCTCTCTCTACTGCATTTAACATATCGTGAGCGTTGAAAAGCTTAAAGGTAAAACCTTTTCCTTCAAGTGTTTCGGTATTAAGTGCGGGTACCGTATCAAAAAGACCGCCGGTTTCACGGACTATCGGAATTGTGCCGTAACGCATTGCGATAAGCTGTGAAAGCCCGCAGGGTTCGCTCTTTGACGGCATTAAGAATAAATCGCTTCCTGCATAAATGCGGCTTGCCAAAGCACTGTTGAAGGTAATTAATGCTTTTAAGCGACCGGGATAGTAATATTCTGCAAAGCGGAACATTTCTTCAAAGCGGGAATCTCCTGTGCCAAGAACTACAAGCTGAAGATCATTTTTCATCATTTCGTGAATCACGCATTCAACCAGCTCAAGTCCCTTGTGAGAAACAAGACGAGTAACCATAGAAACTATGGGAACGTCATTTCTCACTTCAAGGCCAAGCTCCTTCTGAAGTTCCTCCTTACAGATGTATTTGCCCGAAGGATTGGTGGGGGAGAACTTCTTGGGGATGTTTTTGTCATTCTTGGGATTGTAAAGATTAGTATTTATTCCGTTTACAATACCCGTAAGCTTGTATTCATTCTCTCTTAAAATGGGGTCAAGCCCGTGAGAGAAGTAAGCGTATTTTATTTCGTGAGCATATGTCCTTGAAACCGTTGTTATCTTGTCGGATGCCACAATTGCACCTTTCATAAAGTTGATGGCACCGTCATAAGTCAAGACATTTTTCCATTCGCCTGAAAGCTCCATAATGTTTTCTGAGAATTCCATGGGCATTCTGCCCTGATATTCAATATTATGGATGGTAAACACGGTTTTTATTTTGGAATATGCTTCTATGTGGGAGTAGCACGCCTTTAAGAAGACGGGAATCGTTGCCGTCTGCCAGTCATTCAAGTGAATGATATCGGGAAAATATCCGATTTCGGCAAAGGAGGCAAGGATTGCCTTTGAATAATAAGCGAAACGCTCACCGTCATCAAAATGACCGTAATAGCCCCCGTCACGAAGGAAATAAAATTCGTTGTCAATAAAATAATAGGTGATATTTTTGTTCTTAAGGGTAAATACACCCACATAAGTATCCCTGTAAGCAATGGAAACATAAAAGCTTTTTATAAACTCGGGATTGAATTCGGGGTTTTCCTTAAGTGATTTATAGTAGGGAAGCACCACCGAAACTTCGTATTCGGGATTATTGGAAAGCTCAGAAGGGAGTGCTTCGATTACGTCGCCAAGGCCACCGGATTTTATAAACGGTGCACCTTCGCTTGCTGCGAAAAGTATTTTCATACTGTTTCTCCTTTTTCTACAATTAAGGGAGCGTTTTTGGCACCCTTAAGTATGGTACCTGCAGATATTTTCGCATCCTTATCGATGATTGCGTATTCAATTTCGCAACCTTCGCCTATAACGCTGCCTTGCATGATGATTGAATTTTTAACAGATGCTCTTTTTTCTATCTTGACATCACGGAAGAGGACGGAGTTCTCAATATGTCCCTTAATTCTGCAACCGTCTGCAACAAGACACTCGTCTGCAGAAGAATCGGAAGAATAGAATGTGGGAACCTCGTCACGGACCTTGGTGTAAATGGGGCGTGCGGGGTTGAAAATATCACGTCTTAATTCTTCGTCGGAAATAAGAGCTAAGTTGTTATTAAAGTAGCTTGCGATGCTGTTGTTTCTTATAACCTTGCCCTTGAATTCAAATACATTTACATTTAATGTGCCTTTATTGAATTCACGCTGGATTAAGTCACGCTCTAAGTGATGTTTGCCCTTGGAAACAGACTCTTTTATTGCGGCAACCAATTTCTGCTTTTCCATTATGTACATACCCATGGAGGCAAGAGTGCCGTCCTTCAATGCGGGATAGTCAACTAAAATTTCTGTCACCTTTTTCTTTGACATTTCCGTAATCATAGAATAATTTCTCTGCTTGTCTGCTTTAACCTTGTTGGCGATAACAGTTATGTCGGCACCGGACTTTATGTGCGATTCCAACGCATCGCCATAGTCGATGTTGCAGATTACGGTGGAGTCTGATAAAACTACATAATCCTGGTCTATCTTGTCAAGAAATGAAAATGCGGAATAAAGTGCTTCAAGCTTTCCCTGATAAACCGTGGTCTGACCGGATGAGAAGGGGGGAAGAAGATAAACTCCGCCGTTTTTACGGTTTAAGTCCCATTCTGCTGAGGAACCCAGATGGTCCATAAGGGAATTGTAGTTATACTTTGTTACGATACCCACATTGGTTATTGTGGAGTTTGACATATTGGACAAAACAAAGTCGATAAGACGGTATCTTCCGCCGAAGGGGAGAGATGCCACCGTTCTGTTTTTGGTAAGTAAGCCGAAATTTTCGTCAAAAAGATTTGAAAATATAATACCTGCCATATTCATGGTTACACGCCTCCTTATATAATTTCCTTGGGCTTCACTACGGTATTAGCCGCAATAATGTTGCCTTTGCCGATGACTGCAATGCCCCATTCCGACTTGGAATAGTATTCCGGCTTGTCGCCGATGCGGGCGTTTTTGTCAATTTCAACATTCTCGGAAAGGATGGCATATTTAACAGTTGCACCCTTTCTTATTATGGTGTTTGGCATAATAACGCTGTCTTCGACAACAGCATCTTCTTCAATGGTGCAGCCTGTGGAAATGATGGAGTTTTTAACACTTCCCTTTATGCTGCAACCTTCTGCAACGTAGGAATTATCAATAGTAGCACTCTTTGCTATGTAGCTTGAGGGCTGGGCATAGTTTCTTGCATAAATTCTGAACTTGGAATCCTTTAAGTTAAGTCCGCTTTCGGGATCAAGCAGATCCATGTTTGCCTGCCATAAGCTGTCGATTGTTCCTACATCCTTCCAGTAACCTTCAAAGCCGTAAGCGAAAAGTCTCTTATTGTTTTCGATAAGCTTGGGGATGATGTTTTTGCCGAAGTCGTTGGAGGAGGTTTCGTCCTCTTCGTCTTCGATTAAATAATCACGAAGAAGCTGCCAATTGAAAATGTAAATACCCATGGAAGCCTTTGTGCTCTTGGGATTTTTCGGTTTTTCTTCAAATTCGTAAATGGAAGAATCGGGGTTTACGTTCATTATTCCGAATCTGCTTGCCTCTTCAATGGGAACATCCAGTACTGCGATGGTACATTCGGAATTTTTTTCCTTATGGAAATCAAGCATCTTTGAATAGTCCATTTTGTAGATGTGGTCACCTGACAGAATCAGGACATATTCGGGGTTGTAACGCTCAATAAATGGAATGTTCTGGTATACGGCGTTTGCTGTGCCCTTATACCACTCGGATTTTTTACTCTTGGAGTATGGCGGAAGGATATGTGCTCCGCCAAAATTACGGTTAAGTCCCCATGGGCGACCTGTGCCCACATAATCGTTAAGCTCCAAAGGCTGATATTGTGTCAGAATACCAACGGTGTCAATGCCGGAGTTTACGCAATTGGAAAGGGGAAAGTCGATAATTCTGTACTTTCCTCCAAAGGGAACTGCAGGCTTTGCGGTTTCCTCGGTTAAAACCATAAGTCTGCTGCCCTGTCCTCCCGCGAGGAGAATTGCTACACATTCTTTGCTCTTGTTTAACATTTAAAGCCCTCCTAACATTATTTGACTATTTTATAAAAAGTTACGCTCATCGGGGGAATGGTTACCTCTGATGAATTTTCGAGTCCGTGATAAGGTATTGCCTTTACCGGAACGGTGCGAAGGGGTGTTCCGGTACCGCCGTATTTCTTATAGTCCGATGAAAATACAGGGGTTATCTTTTTTCCGTAAGGGATTCCGATTCTGTATTTATCACGCCTTACGGGGCAGAAGTTGCAGATAATGATAAGCTCGTCGCCTTTTTTATCAATTCTCCTGAAAACGATAATGCTCTGGTCCGCATCGTCTCCGCTTATCCAGGATGTGCCCTCCTGTTCTGTGTCCATCTCATACAGCGGAGGATTATCAAGATAAAAGCGGTTTAGGTCTTTTACAAATTTATGCATTTTTTTATGAGCATCTACGGAAAGCAGGAACCAGTCCAGCTCTTTCTTGAAATCCCACTCAATAAACTGGGCAAACTCACTTCCCATAAAGGTGAGCTTCTTTCCGGGGTGTGCCACCATGTATGCATAAAAAGTTCTGAGGTTTGAAAATTTGTCTTCGTAAACTCCAGGCATCTTTCCGATCATCGAACACTTTCCGTGAACTACCTCGTCGTGGGAGAGGGGAAGGATATAATTTTCCGTGAAAGCGTAGGAAAATGAATGGGTCAACATTCCGTGAATGCTTTTTCTGAACAGAGGATCGTTGGAAATATATTTGAGCATATCGTTCATCCAACCCATATTCCACTTATAGTTAAAGCCAAGACCGCCCATATAATCGGGTTTTGTTACCATTGGGAAGATGGTGGATTCTTCTGCAATCATCATAACGGAAGGCTTGAAGGCAAACGCTGCGGCATTCATTTTTCGCATGAAGTCTATGGCCTCTAAATTTTCTTTGCCGCCGAAATAATTCGGGTGCCATTCTCTGCCGCTTCTTCCGTAGTCCAGGTAAAGCATGGAAGCCACGGCATCAACTCTTATTCCGTCTATATGATACTTGTCCAACCAGTATAATACATTTGATATAAGAAATGAGCGGACTTCGTTTCTTCCGTAGTTAAAAATTCTTGTGTTCCAGTCGGGGTGTTCGTTCATCACATAGTCGTTTGATTCATAACAGCATGTGCCGTCAAATTCTATGAGACCGTATTCATCTTTGGGGAAATGTGCACCAACCCAATCTATAATAACGCCTATTCCTGCTTCGTGACATGTGTTTACAAGATACATGAAATCGTGTGGTGTTCCGTAACGGGAGGTGGGAGCATAGTAGCCTGTCACCTGATAACCCCAGGAAGGATCAAAAGGATATTCCGACACAGGCATAAGCTCCACATGGGTGTAATTCATTTCCTTTAAGTAGTGAACCAGATCGTCAGCAGTCGTGCGGTATGAGAAAAAGTTGCCGTCTGAGTGCTTACGCCATGAGCCTAAATGCAGTTCATATATATTCACAGGGGAGTTAAGGGTGTTCTTTTTTGCATTTTTGGTCATATAGGATTTGTCGGTCCATTTGAACCCGCCAAGGTCATAAACCTTGGAATCATTATCCGGGCGTGTACACATGTGAAATCCGTATGGGTCGCACTTATACACAAAGGAACCGTCTGATTTTTCGATATAGTACTTATAGGAATCGTAAACCTTGGCACAGGGAACAGAAAGTTCAAAAACTCCGTATCCTATATTGTTCATAAAGGCGTTCTTGTCCCATGAATTGAAATCGCCTGTGAGCCTTACTGAGCGGGCGTTGGGGGCCCAGACTCTGAAGATGAAGCCACCTGATGAAACTTTGTGACAGCCCATGTATTCATAAGCGTCAGTCGCATTGCCCTGGTTGAATTTTTCCAAGAAATCTCCTAATGAAGCCTTGTTTGATTTCACCTTTAATTCACCTCTTTGGTTGTGATATATTTAAATAGGTAGAAACATTATAAACAGTATAACATACAATTGTTACAAAATCCAGTATTTTTGGAAAAAATATGAAAATAATTTCTTTAATTATATATGCGGTATATATAGTTTATTATAAATTCTTGAAATTATGAATTTTTTTCTCGCATTTTTTCGCTTGACACCCGGGTTTTTGTGGTATAAAATTAATGTGATTTTCAGAAAGGGTGATAGTATGCCGTTTATAGAAACGAAAACTACAGCTAACGTAACAGATGAAAAAAGAGAAGAAATAAAAACACTTCTCGGCAAAGCGATAGAACTTATTCCGGGAAAGAGCGAAAGCTGGCTTATGCTTTCTTTTTCCGACAATCTCAAAATGTATTTCAAAGGCGATGATTCTGCGGACACCGCTTATATCGATGTGAAAATTTTCGGAAAAGCTGAAAAGAAGGCGTACGATGCTCTTACAAAAGAAATCTGCAGAATTTATTCTGAAGTTTTGTCAATCCCGGGGGACAGGATTTATGTAAAGTATGAAGAAGCCGATATCTGGGGCTGGAACGGAATGAATTTTTAATTGATTATGAAAAAGAAAATTTCTGCAGTAATTTTATTGCTTATTGTGCTGTTTTTTGTGTTTTTGTCATTTTATAACCAAAGGGTAACAAAAGACATTTTTGCCATGGATACGGTGATAAGTCTTAATATCAAAGGACTTGGTGCAAAAAAGTGTGCAGAGAAAATTGAGGAGGAAATAATCCGTCTTCATGAAGAACTTTCCGTTAACGGAAACGGAGCACTTGCTGCTTACAATAAGGGAGAAAATCCGGGAGAAGAAGTATCCTTTCTTCTTTCCGAAAGCGACCGCATAAGGAGAGAAACCGGGGGTGCATTTGATGCGGGGATTTACTCTGTGACAAAGCTCTGGGGCTTTACGACAGGGGATTTTTCGGTGCCGTCTGATGCGGATATAAAAGAAGCTCTTTCGCTTAAAGGAATAAGATTTGATTTCGGAGCAATTGCTAAAGGGTACGGTGCCGATTCGGCAAGAAAAATTATAGAGGATCACAATGTGAAAGAGGCTGTCATATCCCTTGGCGGTACAGTTCTTGTTTTTGGGAAAGATAAGCGTGTGGCAATATCCTCGCCCGACTCGGATGGCTATGCCGCATATCTTGATGTGGCAGACTGTGTTATATCAACGTCGGGTGGATATGAAAGGTATTTTTCTGAAAACGGAGAGACCTATTCACACATAATGAATCCTGAAACCGGTTACCCTGCGAAAAGCGGAATAGTAAGTGCAACTGTTATAATGGAAGACGGTATGCGCTCTGATGCCTATTCCACGGCGGTTTTTGTGATGGGTGAGGAAAAGGCGAAGGAATTCTGGAAAGAATTAACTTTCGGACTTGTGATAATAACCGAAGATAACCGCATGATTATATCCGAGAATTTAGAAGGAAAAATAAGCGGAATTGACGAAAAATACGATTTGGAGATATGGCATCATGAATAAAAAATATATCGGCATGCTGGAAATGGCAGTGTGTGCGATTCTCTGGAGTATAGCGGGAGTTTTCATTAAGAAAATTTCTGTTGGAGCTATTGTTATAGCAGGGACAAGAAGTGCTTTTGCAGTTCTTTGCACCTTTATTTATATGAAAATTATGAAAATAAAGTTCTGCATAAATAAAAGAGTGTTTTTCGGAAGCCTTTGCACTTCGGCAACATTTTTGCTTTTCGTTAGTGCAAATAAGCTGACTGATGCGGCGAATGCCATAGTGCTTCAGTATACGCAGCCACTTTTTATTCTCATTTTCTCGTGGATATTCTACAGGGAAAAATTTGTAAAAAGAGATATTGCGGTGGCTCTTACCACTCTTTTCGGAATAGCTTTGTTTTTTGCTGACAACATATCGGGAGAAAAACTTTTCGGAAACTTCGTGGCCATTGGAGCGGGAGCAGCCATCGCTCTTGCGTTTATGATATACGGACACGTTACAAAGGAAGAACGTTTCAGCGGTATGCTTATGGGGCATCTGATGACCGCTGTGGTGGGCGTTGGCTTTTTGATTGCATCGCCTGTCAATATAACAGTAACGGACTGGCTTTACATGGGGATTCTGGGGATTTTTCAGCTTGGAGTCGCATACATATTTTTCTGCCTGGCTGTTGAAAAAATATCGGGTTTTGCCTGCTCGATTATTGGAGTTATCGAGCCGCTTTTGAACCCTTTGCTTGTTATGATTTTTATCGGAGAAAAACCCGGAAAATTTGCATTTTGGGGTTGTGCCGTGGTTATATTGGCCGTAACGGCATGGGGTATGCTTGATGCAAAAGATGATGCGTTGAAAAAAGAAAAATCTGCTGTCAACTGACAGCAGATTTTTTTGTTAATTTCTTTATAATATGTTTTATAAAAAGGAATATTAATATTCCGAGAATAACTCCGGCAAAGTCAATGGAAATATCCTTGAATTGAAAACTTCTGCCGGGGACGAATATCTGATGTACTTCGTCGGCTAAAGAGAAGAGGGCACATCCTGTAAAAGACAGGAGTGCTTTTTTTATTTTATCCGAATTTGAAAGAGAGAAAAAGGCAAAGGTTAGAAATCCGAGAGCGGTATATTCTGTGAAATGAGCCAGTGAGCGTATGGTTGAGTCTGTTTTTTTTATCAACGCTTTTTGCTCTTTTTCCGGCATGGAAGAGAAATCTTCTATAAATATTTCGAGTATTTGTTCCGTTACTTTTTTGCTTGTTTTTGAAGATACGGATGCCTTTTCGGAAGAAAAATGAAATATAAGTGCCACGTTGCAGATAATAAGGAGCGATATCAGTGTTCGTAAAATGATTTTTAGCTTCATAAAAACCTCCATTTTAAGGACTGTTTTTTATAGTATAGCGTTTTTTATAAAAAAAGTCAAAAAAAATTGAAAAAAATTAAAAAAAGTATTGAAATTTGAATGGAAGTGGTTTATAATGGAGTTACAGTAGTGACTTGATGGGTTTCGGTGGGCAAAAGTGGATATTTGAAACATAGAAAGGGAGGTGGCAGGATGAATAGAAATGTTTTTTATGGCGAATACACACATACTTTGGATGAAAAAGGCAGAGTGATACTTCCTGCCAAGTTCCGTGAAATGCTGGGAGAACAGTGCCATATCACAGTAGGATACGATTCCTGCGTTACTGTTTATGACGATGCCGGATGGGATGCTTTCTTGGGAAAGCTCTTTGATGAACTTGAACACGAAACCGATGAAGACTACAGAAGAAGAATAAGAATTATGGCATCCGGCGGTATGGATATTAATATAGATAAACAGGGGAGAATGTTGATTCCCCCTCCGCTCAGAGCGAGAGCGAAAATAGATAAAGAAGTAAGCATCGTGGGTAACCTTAATAAAATTGAAATATGGCCCAGCGAAGTATGGAACGGATATCTTAACGATGAAGCAAATCCTCTTGAAAAAGTATCTCAGAAAGTAGAGGAAAAGAAAAATGCCAGAGTTTAATCATGTATCGGTGTTAAAAGAAGAACTTACCGGCGGAATAATAACCGATAGGAACGGGATTTATTGCGACATGACTCTTGGCGGTGCGGGACACAGCAAAAGGCTTTTGGAACTTACAGATAAGGCTGTGCTTCTCGGAATAGACCGTGATCCGTTGGCTCTTGAAGTGGCAAAGGAAAGACTTTCGGATTTTTCAGACAGAGTAAAGCTCTATCACGGGAATTTTTCTGAGATAGATATTGCGGCCTGGGAAAATGAAATTGATGCTTTTGACGGCATAATGGCTGACCTTGGAGTATCAAGCCCGCAACTTGACGATGCGGACAGAGGATTCTCCTATATGCACGATGCTCCACTGGATATGAGGATGGATACCACGAGCGATTTTTCGGCGTATGATGTGGTTAATAAATACTCAGAAGCGGAACTTATGAGAATAATCGGAAGCTACGGGGAGGAACGCTGGGCGAAAAGAATCGCAGAGTTTATAGTGAAAAACCGCCCTGTGAAAACAACGTTGGAGCTTGTTGACATAATAAAAGCGGCGGTTCCTGCAGGAGCAAGAGAAAAGGGCGGACATCCTGCGAAAAGAACATTTCAGGCAATAAGAATAGAGGTTAACGGCGAACTTGAAGCAGTAGAAAATGCTCTTGGTAAAGCGGTTTCGCTTTTGAAGAGCGGTGGAAGAATAGGGGTTATAACCTTCCACAGCCTGGAGGACAGATTGGTTAAACAGACGTTTCAGACTTTGGCCAAAGGTTGCACTTGTCCTTCTTCGTTTCCGGTATGTGTATGCGGAAAGCAACCGGAGATAAAGATAATAACGAAAAAGCCGATATTGCCGGCTGATAAAGAAATCATTGAAAACAGCAGAGCGAAGAGTGCTAAACTCAGAATCGCGGAAAAATTATAGAATAAAAGGAAGGGTATGGGAATGGAACATTATAACGGTAATAATGCTTACAGAGTAAGATTAAAGGAAAGAGAAGAAAGAAAACTTATAAGCCGTGAAAATCCCGGATATGAATCGTTTGTAAGAGCCAAGCGAAAAGAAATTATAGGTTCTATACTTATAATCATGGCAGTGGCACTTATGATAATACTTAGATATGCTCAGATTTCGGTGCTTAATTCCGATGTTCAGTCAACGAAAAAAGCGTTGGAAGAGGCCAGAGCCGAATATACCAATCTGGAAATAGAAAGAGACAGAATAATAGACTTGTCTCATGTTGAAGATGTTGCCGTAAACTCATACGGTATGACAACGCCGACGAAAGATCAGATTGTATATATCAGCGTTGAGAGAGGTGACTGCATAAAGGTGGCAAAATCCGGTGGCGGAGCATCTTTATTTTGGGGACAATCGGCTTTTAATTAATCGGAACAAAAAATATGCTGCTATTGGTAAAATGCTTTCAGGCGTTTTATAATTGCGGCATTTTTCCGTTTCATAGAACTTGTCGTTTTTTGTTATTTAGAGGGGTAATGTATGAGTATACTTTCTGTAAAAAAGAGAATGAAAAATCTGGCGTTTGCATTTATATGTGTTCTTGTGGCACTTGTAATATGGCTCTGTTATCAAAGTATAACTTTGGGAGAAAGGTACAGAGAAGCGGCAGAAAGACAGCAGACAAAGGATATAGAGGTTGCAGCGAAGCGCGGGACAATATATGACAGAAACAAAAAACAGCTTGCGGTAAGCGTTTCTGCGGATACGGTTATTTTAGACCCTGCTTTAATCAGAAAAAATGAAAAAGCGGAAAAGGTGGCTTCTGCACTTTCTGAAATACTTGATATGCCTTATGAGGATGTATATAAAGTTACGCAGAAGGAAAGCAGCTATGAAATATTGAAAAAAAGAATTACTCAGGAAGAGAGTAAGGCTATAAAGGAACTGAAGGACAAAACCGGAATAATGCTTGAGGAAGACACAAAGAGAAACTATGTATACGGTTCTCTTGCGGCAAATATTCTGGGCTTTACCGGATATGACAATCAGGGGCTTGACGGACTTGAAAGTGTATATGATAGCGTGCTCTCAGGAAAAAACGGCAGAAAGAGTGTTGCTGTTGCTAACGGCGGCATTGAATTGCCCTATGCATACGAGCAGTATGTGGATCCGGAAAACGGAAAAAGTCTGGTATTAACCATAGACGAAACCATACAGCATATTGCGGAATCAAGACTTAATGAAGCAATTAATAAATATGGAGTAAAGGAAGAGGGTTGTGTTATTGTAATGAACCCCAACACCGCCGAAATTCTGGCGATGGCGGCAACTCCCGGGTATGATCCGAATGCTCCCTTTGAAATTTACGATGAAGAATTGCTATCAGAGCTTGAAGGACTCGAAGGGGAAGAAAAGAGCGATGCGAAAGGTAAAGCTCAGTATCGCCAGTGGAGAAATAAGGCGATATCGGATACATATGAGCCGGGTTCGGTGTTTAAGATAATAACTGCTGCAGCTTGCCTTGAAGAAGGTATTGTTGATGAAAATACGGCATTTAATTGCCCCGGCTCGATGCATGTGGCAGGATGGAACATAAATTGCTGGAGATATTACAACCCTCACGGTATACAAAACATCGAAGCAGGTTTGGCCAATTCCTGTAACTGTGTATTTATGACACTGGGACTTAATCTTGGTGGTGAAAGATTCAGAGAATATGTTAAGGCTTTTGGATTTGAAGAAAAAACCGGTATTAATCTTCCGGGGGAATCAGAGCCTATTATAAGAAACCAGTATGCGGATATCGACGTGGCGACTGCCGCCTTCGGACAGAACATAAATGTTACTCCGATACAGATGATAACAGCCGTTTCATCCGTAATTAATGGCGGAGAACTGCTTAAACCCATGATAGTTAAAGAATATCTTGATGAAGACGGCAAAGTTACGGAGAGTTTTGAGAAAACCGTTGTCAGAAGGGTGATTTCCGAAAAGACAAGCGAAAGCATGAAAAAATATCTTGAGGGTGTTGTTAAAAACGGAACCGGAAGCGGAGCAAAAATTTCAGGACAGAGAGTCGGAGGAAAGACCGGAACCAGTGAAAAGCAACCGAGAGACGGAAGAAAAATAGCGTCTTTTTGCGGATTTGCTCCTGCGAATGATCCGGAGATAATAGTTCTTGTTATGCTGGATGAACCGACCCCCGGTGTGGGAGAGGGAAATATAAATGCCGGTGGTGGCCAGATTGCGGCACCTACGGCAGGACTTATAATTGATGACATATTAAGATATATGGGAATTGAAGCACAGTATAGTGAAAGCGAAATACTCTCATCCGGTGCATATATTCCGGATCTTACTGGATTAAGCAGAAAAGAAGCGGAAGAAACCGCTAAAAAAAGTGGCTTTAATATAAACCTTATAGGCGGAGGAGATAAGGTTACCGATCAGCAGCCTTTAAGCGGAATTATGCTTTCCGAAGGCTCGACTATCATAGTTTATACAGAAGGATCCTCCGAGGCACAGCTCACAACAGTTCCATCTGTAACCGGAATGAGCAGAGCGAATGCTGAGGCGACTATAAAAGGTGCAAATCTCAATTTCAGGAACTCCGATATGGGAGCAGGCATGAACGGCGGAGTAATCGCCAGCGAACAAAGTCCTGCGGCAGGTGAAGTTGTTGAAATGGGAACCGTGGTTTATGTGAAATTCGTCCTGCAGGACGTTGACTGATAATAAGACTTCGGAAAGGGATGACTTAAATGAAACTCAGAGAACTGTTGGAAAACAGAGAATACAGTGTTGTAAGCGGCAGCGTGGACGTTGAGATTGCTAAAATCGAGATTGACTCACGAAAAATAGGGAAGGGTGACGTGTTTTTTGCGCTTACCGGACTAGGAGCAGACGGACATAACTATATTGAAAAAGCAGTAAATATGGGAGCTGTGGCCGTAGTTGCGGAAAAAGAATGCGAAAGCTTCGGTGCAACTTTGATTGTGTGCGAAAGCTCAAGAAAGATGCTTGCCTGGGCCTCTGCAGCTTTTTACGGGCATCCCGCAGATAAGATGAGACTTATTGGCGTTACCGGAACAAACGGCAAGACCACGGTTACGCATATAATAAAGAAAATTCTTGACATGAAAGGTGCAAAGGTTGGGCTTATAGGAACCAACCACTATCTTATAGGAGAAAGTGAATTGCCTTCCACAGGAACCACACCTGAAGCAATGGAGCTTCATTGGATATTCAAGGAGATGTATGAAGCAGGTTGTGAATATGTGGTAATGGAAACATCAAGCCATGCTCTTGCACTTGACAGATGCCTGGGACTTACTTTCGATGTGGGCGTATTCACGAATCTGACACAGGATCATTTGAATTATCATAATGATATGGAAAATTATGCGGAGGCCAAGGCGAAATTATTTGGCATGAGCAGAATTTCGGTTATTAATGCAGATGATTCGTGGTGTAAAATTATGAAGAAAAACGCCTCTAAAATATACACCTACGGTATCGAAAAAAATGCTGACATGCAGGCAACTATGATAGAGTATTCGGAAAAAGGTGTCAGCTTCAATTGGAGTTTTAAGAACACCACCGTTCCGATGAGAATGGCCATTCCGGGTAAGTTTTCGGTTTATAATGCTCTTGCCGGAGTGGGAGCATGTGCGGCATTGGGCCTCAGTGACGAAAGGCTTATGAAGGGGCTTTTAATGGTAAGAGGGGTAAAGGGAAGAGCAGAAGTTGTTCCGGTAAACGAAAAGTATACGGTTATGATAGATTATGCTCATACACCCGACGGAATAGAGAATATCTTAGGAGCAATCAGAGGCTTTGTTAAAAACAGAATAATTATAGTTTTTGGTTGCGGTGGAGACAGAGACAGGGATAAAAGACCTAAAATGGGTGCAGCTGCAATTCGTCTTGCGGATTTCTGTGTGGTTACTAGTGATAATCCGAGAACAGAAGATCCCGATGCAATTATTCAGGATATTTTGCCTGGACTTTCGGGAATGGAAGATAAATATAAGGCAATTACGGACAGAACAGAGGCTATACGCTATGCCCTTTCCATTGCAACAGAAGGAGATGTTGTGTTGCTTGCCGGAAAAGGACATGAAACTTATCAGGATATAATGGGAGAAAAGATCCATTATGACGAGAGGGAAATCGTTAAAAAAATACTTGAGAATTAAGGGGACTTTGCTATGACAGGTTGGATTTGGGGTATATTTGCATTCTCTATTGCTTTGATAATATCCGTTTTATGCGGCGGAATGGTTATAAAAAAACTTAAAGAAGCAAGCTTCGGACAGGAAATAAGAGAAGAAGGTCCTGCCTGGCATAAGAAAAAAAGCGGAACACCCACCATGGGCGGATTTATATTCTTTGCGGGCCTTATACCCGCTGCAGTAATTATACTTCTGCTTTCAAAAATGGCGGATATTACGGCTTTGATTGTACTTTTATGCGCGGCTTTTTTTGGCGTAATCGGATTTTCTGATGACTACATAAAGGTTATTAAAAAGAGAAATCTCGGCCTCACCGCAAAACAAAAGTTTATGGCGCAGATCCTGGTAAGTGCAGCTTTCTCTTTGGCTCTTTATTATGTTAAGGGCGGAGAAATTCTGCTTTTTGGTGGGTTTTACAATTGGTCATATTTCATAATACCTTTTAATATTCTTGTATTACTTGCAACAAACAATGCCGTTAATCTTACGGACGGAGTTGATGCATTGGCCGGAAGCACCACATTTTTCTGTATGGGATACTTTGCTTTTGCTGCATACTATGCAAAAATGAATTCCCTGGGAATAGTGCTTATGGCAGTGATGGGTGGAGTAGCAGGATTTCTTTGCTATAACCGTCATCCTGCAAAGGTATTTATGGGAGATACCGGATCTTTGTTTTTAGGAGGTCTTATCGGTGCGGTTGCTTGCACATTGGGACTTCAGTTTACTGTTATAACGGCGGGAGTGGTATTTTTCATTGAAACTCTTTCCGTTATTATGCAGGTTACATATTTTAAGCTTACTCACGGAAAGAGAATATTTCTTATGACTCCCATACATCATCATTTTGAGAAAAAAGGTTGGTCAGAGGTTAAAATTGTAGTGGTGGCTTCGGCTATTACAATAATTATGGGAGTAGTAAGTGCATTGTATATAAAAATGTACATATAGTTTGGAGGATAGTTGAAAATGGCTAGGGCAGAAGGGAAAACTAATGAAAGAGCCAATGGCAGAGTGAGAAGAAAAGGAGAACTTGACGGAGTTTATCTGATTTTGTTGTGTGCCTTGGTTTGTGCCGGTCTTTTAATGCTGATAAGTGCCAGCACACCGGATTCCATAGGAACAGAAAGTCCTTATTCGGGAATAATAAAAAACTGTGTTGTAGCTGTGGTAAGCTTTGCCGTAATGCTTATCGTTGCCAATGCACCCGACTATACGCTTTTCAGAAAATATGTTAAAGCGTTTTACATTTTTTGTGTTATACTTATGTACCTTACTCCTTTTATAGGAAAGGAAAGCCTTGGTGCTACTCGTTGGATTTTTATAGGCCCTATATCAGTACAGCCATCTGAAATTATGAAAATAGCTCTCATATTATATCTTGCGGATGTATTATCGGGAGAGAAAAAACGCAATGTGAACAGAATGAATCTGCTTCAGAGAATTTTATACAGCTTCAGGGCGGAAATTATTATCTTGATACCTGCTGTGGGAGCTGTAATGCAGCGTCATCTTTCGGGAGCAATAATCCTTTGTCTCATAGGGTTTGTGGTTCTGTTTGCTTACGGTATGCCCAAAAGCCATATTATAGGAGTAGGCGGGGGAGTTGTCGCTGCCGGAGTAGCTCTTGCGATAATGGAGCCTTACAGATTGCAGCGTATTTTAGGTTCGAGAAATCCGGAATCAGACCCCTTAGGAAGCGGATGGCAGATTCTGCAGTCGCTGTATGCAATATGTTCAGGCGGTCTTTTCGGGGTAGGATTCGGACAGTCAAGGCAAAAATACAACTGGCTTCCTGAAGCTTCAAATGACTACATTTTTGCAATTATTTGCGAAGAAATGGGGATAGTCGGAGGTATTGCGGTTATCGTGATGTTCGGCCTTTTTGTATGGAGAGGCGTTAAAATATCAATAAATGCCAGAGATATGTTTGGTAGTCTCATTGCCTTCGGAGTATCTGTGATGATAGGTCTTCAGGTTGCAATAAATATAGCTGTTGTAACAAATCTTATCCCTTCTACCGGAATGCAGCTTCCGTTTTTCAGTTCCGGCGGAACATCTTTGCTTTTCATGTTGATAGCAACCGGAATAGTGCTTAATATTTCAAGGTACCAGAAAAAAGGGGCAGGAATTATTCATGAAGTAAAATAAAGAACGGAGAGGTTTTATGCGAGTAATAGTATCTGGTGGCGGAACCGGTGGTCATATAAATCCGGCGATAGCCATTGCAAAATACATTAAAGAAGTTGAGCCGGAATCTGAAATTTTATATGTGGGAACAGAACACGGACTTGAAAAAAAACTTGTGCCGGCACAGAATATTGATATAGCATATATTGATGTGTACGGATTTAAGAGGAAACTGTCTCCTAAGAATATATATGTTGCATTTAAAGCACTTAAAGGTATAGCGGACAGTAAAAAAATTATTAAAAAATTCAAGCCTGATGCTGTTATAGGCACAGGTGGCTATGTATGCGGCCCGCTTCTTCAGGCGGCTGTTAAAATGAAAATTCCCACGTTGATACATGAGCAGAATGTAATTCCGGGACTGACGGTTAAAATGCTTGCAGACAAAGTAGATGTGGTAGCTACAAGCTTTGATACCACTAAAAACTATCTTAAAAAACATAAAAAGATAGTGCTTGCAGGTAATCCTGTAAGGGCAGATTTGCTGAAAGTTACCCGCTTTGAGGCCAGAATAAAATTTAATCTTGACGAAAAGCCTACAGTACTTTTCATGGGCGGAAGCCTTGGGGCGAAAAGCATAAACAATGCCCTTGCTGAAATTGTTTCCAGGGGAATGGCGGAGGACTACAACATCATAGCTTCGACAGGGGAACGCAATTACGAAGCGGTTATGAGTGAGATTAAAAAGAATATTGACGAAATTCCTTCTAACATTACAATCGCACCTTATATTTATAATACCGATGTGGCTTTTGCGGCAGCAGACTTGATTGTGTGCAGAACAGGAGCGGTGACGGTAAGCGAACTTGCAGCGACAGGTAAACCTTCAATTGTTGTTCCCAGTCCCAATGTTGCACATAATCATCAGGAATATAATGCGAGATATTTATCAGACAGGGGTGCAGCCGTTCTTATACATGATGATGAACTTACGGGAATAAAGCTTAATGCAGAAATTCTTGCTCTTGTAAATAACCGTGATTTACTTTCGGAAATGAGCAAAAATGCAAAAACAGTTGCGATTTATGATGCAACGGACAAAATTTATACTACAGTAAAAAAGCTCATCAAAGATTAACACAAAAAAGCTTCCTTGCATAGAATATTGCATAGGGGGCGATAGGATTTGAGCAAGTACATAATAAATGGTGATAGAGCTTTAAGAGGCCGTGTGAAGATACACGGTGCCAAAAATGCGGTATTGCCGATTTTAGCCGCTGCTGTTGTAAGCGGAAAAGAAAGCATAATTCATAACTGTCCTAATTTAAGCGATGTGGCAGAGTCTCTTGAAATTCTTAAGTTTCTTGGGTGCGACGCCACATTGAAAGAAGGAACGGCAGTAATTGATTCGGGAAATCTTGTAACAAATGAAGTTCCCGGAGAGCTTATGCTCAAAATGCGTTCTTCGGTAATTTTCCTGGGTGCTCTTATTGCAAGGTGTAAAAGCGGAAGAGTAACACTTCCGGGAGGCTGTGAAATCGGGCCAAGACCCATTGATTTGCATCTTAAGGCCTTTAGAAAAATGGGGATAGAAATTGAGGATGCCGGAGGAATTATTTCGTGTGATGCACGTCATATGAAAAGTGCAGAGGTGCATCTTGATTTTCCCAGCGTCGGAGCAACGGAAAATATAATGCTTGCAGCGACAGGAGCAAAGGGGATTACAAAGATAACCAATGCTGCAAAAGAACCTGAAATAGCGGATTTACAGGAATATCTTAAAAAAGCCGGTTATAATGTATCCGGAGCCGGCAGTGATACTGTATACATAGAAGGCAGAGTCGAGGGAGAAAAGGCAGAGCATACCATAATTCCCGACAGAATTGAAGCGGCTACTTACGCTTGTGCTGTGCTCATGACAAAAGGAAAGGCGGAGCTGTGCGATATTTGTGCGGAACATATGCAAGCATTTTTTGCAGCTCTCAAAGATTGCGGTGCAAGTGTTGATTTTAGAAATAAAAGTGCTATAATAGAATATAAAGAACGATTAAAAGCAGTAAAGCATATAAGAACACAACCTTATCCCGGATTTCCCACCGATATGCAGTCGGTATTCATGAGTCTTATGACAATGGCAGAAGGAACATCTGTTATTACCGAAAACATTTTCAGAGACAGATTTCATCACGTTGACGGACTTATAAGGATGGGTGCCGATATTGTCACTGACGGAAGTGTTGCTGTTATAAGAGGTAAAAACAGCCTTTCCGGAGCACATGTTTCAGCCAACGATTTAAGAGGCGGTGCGGCTCTTACCGTGGCGGCTTTGGCGGCGAAAGGGAAAAGCGTTGTGGATAACCTTTGCTACATAGACAGAGGTTATGAAAAATTTGAGGAGAATTTAAGACTGCTGGGAGCAGATATACAAAGGAAGTGATTGCGTGCCGGATGCGAAAAACAAAAGAAGAAATACCGATGAAAATGGCGACAGGGTAAAACGAAGAAGAAAAAGAAGGCGTAAAAGAGGTATTATAAGCTTTCTGTTTATAATTCTTATCTTGCTTTGTGTTGGGCTTATAATAATCAAGACTCCGCTTTTTAATGTGGAAAAAGTGACGGTTAAAGGAAACGTGCTGGTATCGGAAGAAGACATTTTTAAGGTATCCGGTATATATGAGGGGCAAAATATTTTTGATCACTTAAGTTCCTACTATGAAGAAAAAATTCATACACTGCCGTATGTAAGTACAGTTAAAGTGCAAAAGAAGTTTCCTTCCGAGATTTATATAACAGTGAGTGAGGAATATGAATACGCCGTTTTGGATTTCGGAGGAGTGGGAGTGTTCTGCGATAAACATGGTAAATCTATAAAAATCGCTACAATGGAAGAAACGGAAAAACTGATAAAGTTTACCGGATGTCACGAAGGGACCTATGAATTGGGAAATTATATCAGGCTTGAAAGTGACAAGGAGACGGAAACTTTTAAAAAGTGCCTGGCAGCCATTGAAGAATACGGATTCCTTGATGTAACGGAAGTGAATATGGCAGATATAAACGATTTGGTATTCACAGTGGACGGGAATCTTACGGTAAAGATTGGCGAGCTCGGAGACGAAGATGAGCTTTCGTATAAAATGGCATATATAAAAGAGGTCATAGATTCACTGCCTCACGGCATCAGCGGAATTATTGATGCAACCAATCCGGAAGCAGGAGTATCATACAGAACCGGGGAATATGAATATACACCTTCCGCAGAAGAAGCTACAGAAGAAATTATGGAAGAAGTGGCGGAAGAGGGTGTTGAAAGCATAGAAGAGACGGAAAATACGGCAGGTGAATAAAGGAAGAAATATAAACTATGAAAACCGAAGGTTGAAGTGAAAAAATAAGGATAATTGCGAAAAAAGTTTCACTTTAGTCATTGACAAATTGCAAAAAATAGTATAATATATAATAGTAAAATTGGATAAGGAGGCAATAAATATGCCGGAGGATAGAATTGATATGAATGAAACACAGGTTATAAAAGTAATTGGTGTAGGTGGCGGCGGTAACAACGCTGTTAACCGAATGGTAGATGCAGGTGTTAAACACGTTGAGTTTATCGCTGTTAATACAGACGCTCAGGCTTTGGCTTGCTCAAAGGCTGACAGAACTCTTCAGATAGGTGACAAAGTAACAAAGGGACAGGGTGCAGGTTCAGATCCCGAAGTTGGTAAGAAAGCCGCTGAAGAATCCGTTGCTGAAATTGAAAAGGCAATAGAAAATGCAGACATGGTATTCATCGCTGCAGGTATGGGTGGCGGAACCGGTACAGGTGCAGCTCCCGTTATCGCAGGCATTGCAAAGAATAAGGGTATCCTTACAGTAGGTATCGTTACAAAGCCCTTCCAGTTTGAAGGTAAGAGAAGAATGGACAAGGCTATGGAAGGTATCGAAGCTCTTAAGGCTAATGTTGATACAATCGTTGTTATCCCCAATGACAAGCTTCTTACAATCGGAAGTGCAAAGACCACATTAATCGATGCATTCAAGATGGCTGACGAAGCTCTCCGTCAGGGTGTACAGGGTATCACAGAACTTATCGGAAATGTTGGTTTCATGAACGCAGACTTTGCTGACGTAACAAGCGTTATGAAGGATGCAGGATGTGCACACTTCGGTATCGGACGTGCTTCCGGCGAAAACAGAGCAGAACTTGCTGCTAAGGCTGCAATTGAAGCTCCCCTTCTTGAAACAAATATTGAAGGTGCAACAGGTATTCTTATGTGCATCTCCGGTAACAGAGACCTTTCTCTCTTTGAAGTTAACGAAGCTGCAGAGCTTGTTCAGAGCTATGCTGACCCCAACGTATTCTTTAAGATGGGTATGATTAATGACGAAGCTATGGGAGATGATGTTTCTATTACAATCATCGCAACAGGCTTTGAGGGCAAGGAAAAGAAGAAGGAAGATTCTATTTTCGGAGCACTTAATTTAGGTGGATCTGACGATACATATCCCGACATTCCCAGCTTTCTTAAAAAGCCTGACTTAGAATAAGAAATATAAAAGCCCGGTTTTCCGGGCTTTTTTGATAGGAGGATAACTGTGTTTGATTTAGATAGATATATGATTCCTTTCTGGGAAGGAAGCGTTGTAGAGGACGAATCATGCTTTGTAATGGAGGATGAGGCAGGGACTCTAATTCCCATAAACCTTTTATACAAGCCGGATAAAGTTCTCAAGGTAACAGACTATACACTTACGGTTACTTATGAAGAGGGAAAAGATTATAAGGTGGAGGACGGAAAAATTATAGTTCTTCCAGAAGGAAAGATTCCGGTTATGAAGAGGAAGGACTTCTTTCTTGATGAAAAAATAGAAGGAAAGTCTTTTATGCGTTGTAACGGAAAGTATCTTGCCTTTGCTGAGTGGGTACTTATGTATCCTTATCAGATAGCGGTTACTTATGAACATTCGGATAAGTGGGATAGATATATCCCCGGGTCAAAAGGAACGAAGCTTGAAAACTTTATAAAGAAGCTTGAAGCGAAAGCTCCTGTAAAAATTCTCGTTTTCGGGGACAGTATATCGGCAGGTGCGAATGCTACATCCTTAAAGGCAGAAATGTTGCCCGGTCTTCCT
Source organism: Clostridia bacterium (assembly GCA_045545475.1). Taxonomy (GTDB): domain Bacteria; phylum Bacillota; class Clostridia; order CAKSNL01; family HGM11501; genus HGM11501. The sequence goes on from JAZQAZ010000014.1 coordinate 73,740, forward strand.
AAGTGGGACGCACTTTTGGTGCATGAACTAAAAAAGAAATACGGATATGATGATATTGAAATCGTAAATACATCCGTTGGCGGAAAGGCTAGTAAATGGGGTGTTGAAACGGTGGAAGAAAACGCTGTAAAATATGATGCTGACCTTGCAATTATCGGCTTTGGCATGAATAACTGTGCTACAACACTTCCCGATTTCAAGGAGGATATAGAGAATATATGTAAGGCTCTTCGCAAAGGAAAGAGCGACACGGATATTATTCTTCTCGCAACAATGCTTCCGAATAAGCTTCTTGCAGGTTTCTGGGGAAATCAGATGTATCAGCAATATGTACTTAATGAAATTGCCGAGGATTTTAAGAATACGGTTGTCTGCAATATGACAGAGTATCATAAGGCGATGCTTGAAACCAAGAAGTTTGAAGATATGACGGGAAATAACGTAAATCATCCTAATGATTTTCTTATAAGAGGATATGCTCAGTGCCTCGTAAAAACACTTGAAAAATAATATAGATAAACGAAAAACGGAAATGCTTTTGCATTTCCGTTTTTCGTTTAGAAAATCATTGAATAAAAGGGTATATATCTCTCAAAGCCATTTGGGGTAAAGGACTTTGAAGGGATTGGTGAAATTACTCTTCCTCGTTACCTTCAAGGAAATCGTCAGACAAATCATCGTCCTTGCTCTTGGGAGCAGTTTCAGCCTTGTAGTGAGCTAAAACCTTTTCTTTTACTTCACTGAATACCTCGGGATGCTCGATTAAGTACTGCTTGGCGTTTTCTCTGCCCTGTGCGATACGTTCTCCGTTATAGGAAATCCACGCACCTGCCTTGTTTATGATGTCAAGCTCAACAGCCATGTCAAGAACAACACCTTCGGGAGCAAAGCCTTTACCGAAAATCATATCAAACTCAGCCTTCTTGAAGGGAGGAGCAACCTTATTTTTAACAATTTTAACCTTGGTTTTGGTACCGATAACATTTGCACCTTCTTTTATAGGCTCTCCCTTACGGATGTCCATTCTTACGGAGGAATAGAACTTTAGAGCCATACCGCCGGTGGTTGTTTCGGGATTTCCGAACATAACGCCGACTTTTTCACGGAGCTGGTTGATAAATACAACGATGGTATTTGTCTTGTTAATAACACCGGCAAGCTTTCTTAATGCCTTGGACATAAGTCTTGCTTGCATGCCAACCTGCTGATCTTCCATTTCACCGTCAATTTCTGCCTTGGGAACAAGTGCAGCAACAGAGTCTACAATTACGAGGTCAACAGCACTGCTTCGAACCAGTGCTTCAACTATTGCAAGAGCCTGCTCGCCTGTATCAGGCTGAGAAACTAAAAGCTCGTCAATGTCAACACCGAGAGTTTTTGCATATTCGGGATCAAGAGCATGCTCGGCATCAACGAAAGCAACTACGCCTTCTTCTCGCTGACACTGTGCAGCAAGGAGGAGGGTTAAAGTTGTTTTACCGGATGATTCGGGGCCGTATACTTCAACAATTCGTCCCTTGGGAATACCGCCTATACCGAGAGCAATATCGAGACTTAAGATGCCTGTTGAAAGTGCTTCAACTTCTAAATTGGAGGAATCTCCAAGCTTCATGATTGTGCCTTTACCATAATCCTTTTCTATCTGAGCCAGGGTGCTTTTTAATGCTTCTGCCTTGGAAAGATTGTCTGTTTTTGATGCAGTAGTCTTTTTCATAATATATATACCTCCTTAAAAAATAAGAACAAATATTCGTGTTTTTCTTTATTATAAATGCGAACATATGTTTTGTCAATAGTTTTTTTGAAAATTTTTGAAATTATTTTTGTTTCATCAATTGTCGGTATTTATACGGGGTTATTTTGTTGTGGGCGACAAAGGTGTTTATAAAGTAGGCACTTGAGGTGAAACCGCACCGTTCTGCGGTTTCTGTTACGGAAAGTCCTGATTCAAGCATGAATTTAGCGTTTTTTAATCTTGTGAGTATGTGAAATGAATTAACTGTCATCCCGGTGGTTTTTTTGAAATCTCCCGCAAGCTTTGTTCGGCTTACGAAAAATTCGGATGCAAGATTCTCTAAGGTTATTTTCTCTGCATAATGCAGTTCGATAAAAGAAATTACATCATTTATGTAAGTTCCGGTAAGTTTTACAGGAGTTAAATCTGTTTTGGAAAAAATATCATATATCTTCATATATAATACGCCGAGAATCAGCTTAGCCCTGAGAACAGAGTCTTCTGTATACGGGGATACATATACAGATTTTAACAGAAAAAAATAATGATAAAGCTCAGAATACTCGTCATCTGTAAGAGGAGCTATAAATGAAGGGGTACTCATGGAATAAACCGCAGGAATTGCATCGTATAAATTTTCGAAATGTACGAATACCTGATAACGTTCGTAAAGAGTATCGGGGGAGATATATGGATTATGCAGGTGATATGCTTTGGAGCATATGAGGCTTTTTCCGGAAACCTTGGTTATTATATCGTCGGAAATATAGGTTATTTCTCCGCTGGATATTAAAGAAATTTCATCAAAAGTATGGGAGTGTAGGCTTTTCTTGTCATTGGGAAAGCCTATTCCTTTGTAATACTCAATGTTTTTCAAAGCGACTTTCATAAAAGCACCTTCTTTTCATGAAAATGTGTACGATTTTACAATTTTTGTACGATAGTGGATTGAAACTCCTACTTTATTATTATATAATAAACTAAAGCTTTAGTCAAGGAGGATAAAAATGGATAGATTATTTAAAAGAAGTAATACTGCGAAATGCATAGAACTTGATAAAATGTGGGACTTCAAGATTGATCCCGACAACAAGGGGGTAGACGATAAGTGGTTTTTATCATTTCCTGAAAACAGTCGAAAAATTAATGTGCCTTCCTGCTGGAATACGGAAATAGATTTGTTTCGCTATATCGGAACAGCGTGGTACCGTACAACGTTTGAATCTGAAAGCGAAAATTTGTCTATAAAATTCTTTTCTGTAAATAATGAAGCAGATGTTTACCTTGACGGAGTGCACCTTGGTAACCACTATGGGGCGTTTCTGGAGTTTGGCTATGAACTCAAAGGCCTTTCGAAAGGGCGTCATGAGCTTACAGTAAGGGTAAATAATGACAGTAACTCCGTTGATACCTATCCTTTGACGGATGTTGACTGGCTTAACTACGGTGGTATTGCAAGGCGTGTTGAGATAAGGGAGCTTTCGGATGTATTGATAAAGGATTGCTCTGTTACATACAAAATTGAAAACGACTACAAGGATGTCCGTCTTAATCTTAGCACTAAAATAAAAACCTTTAAGAGCGTTTCCGACAAGCTTGAAATATACATAAACGATGAACTTAAATATGAAGAAGAGCTTACAATTGACGGGGAAGAGAAAATAAAAATCCCCGAAATACTGATAAAAGATGCATCACTCTGGGGAATTTTCAAGCCCAATTTATACTACATAAAGGTTAAATTCGGGGGAGAAGACTTAATAGAGCGAACAGGCTTCCGTGAAATCAAGACGGAGCATATGGATATACTGTTGAATGGCGAAAAAATTAAGCTTCTCGGAATCAATCGCCACGAAATCCATCCCGACTGGGGCTTTACTATGCCTTTCAATCTTATTAAGAAGGATATAGACATAATTAAAAACTTAAACTGTAATGCCATAAGAACCAGTCACTATCCGAATTCTCAGCTTACCGCAGATTACTGCGACGAAATCGGCATGCTTTTCTGGGAAGAATTACCGCTTTGGGGAAGACCTGAATCTGCAATGGTAACTGAACTTACCATTGAAAGAGTGATTCCTATGATAGAGGAAATGATTCATGCAGGATTCAATCATCCCAGCATTGTAATTATCAGCATGCATAACGAATGTGCTACGGATACCAAGGGTGGATATGAATTTACAAAAATGATGATGGAAAAGGCGAGAAGCCTGGATAACAACAGACTCTTTACCCACGTTACCAACAGAAGCGGAGATGCATTCCCTGATATATGTTATGAACTTGATGACATTATCTGCATGAATAAATATATCGGCTGGTATGAAGGGGTTGAATCCGGCGATTGGAACGTATTTATTGAAAGATGGGAAAAGCACATTGAGGCGTGCAATTCTCTTGATAAGCCACGTCTTATGACAGAGTTCGGAGCAGGTGCAATTCCCGGGGTGAACACCTTTGAGGCACAACGCTGGAGCGAAGATTATCAGGCTGACTACCTTGAATTTTCCCTTAATCAGCTTCTTTCCAATGCGAAAATTTCAGGAACCTATATCTGGCAGTATTGCGATATTCATATTCCTTTTGGCAGAGAGCTTGCCCGCCCCAGAAGCTTTAACAATAAGGGCATAGTAGATGAATACCGTCGCCCCAAGCGTGCATACAGAGTGGTTCAGGAAATTTACGGAAAAGAAATGGGCGATGGTGCACATTTTGACAGAGCAAGAATTAATAATTATACATTGCCTGAATGGAAATGATATAAAATAAAACCGCCGAACGGCGGTACTTCTTAGGGATAAATCGCCCAAAATCCACGATTTTGGCACATTACTGTGTCAAAAAGCCTTGCAATAATTAAAAAACTCCAACATCGAGTTGGAGTTTTTTGTTCAAGAGCAAAAGGCTCTTTTCACATATCCGT
>JAZQAZ010000015.1:0-117095 GCA_045545475.1 Clostridia bacterium
TTCGCAGTTTTGGGTTAGGAATTTTTCGCCTTAGAGAAGTTAAAAAACGCAGTCATACTGGCGTATGTCTGCGTTTTTTTGCGCACTATCAGCGGAAAATAACAAGCCAAAACCGGCTTCTCCCTAAGAAGTACCGCCGAAAGTGCATCGGTTTTTTATTATTTTGAATACTTGTCAACAACCTTCGCCATATCGTCCATCTTGCTTTCCATATCGGCAACAAGTTTGAACTGATTTCTTGCTCTGTCAAGGTTATGAGAAGGCTTATGGATTTTGAAATATGTATCTCCGTTTATATAGTCTGCAAGAAAACGGATTCCGCATTCCAAAGTAAGAAGCTTTGCAGAGAAAGGAAGATATTCTCTTTCAGTTTCCGTAAGAATTGCACCTGTCTCTTCAAGATAGCCCTTTGCAAAGGCCTCGTAAAGTTCCATATCAAACCAGATTTTAGAAAGGTCTGTCTCATCTTCAGCACCACTTGATGCACCGAATCTTAAAGCATCTCCAAAATCGTATAAAAGAGAACCGGGCATAACAGTATCAAGATCCACAACGCAAACGCCTTCGCCTGTCTTTTCGTCAAGCATAACGTTATTAAGCTTTGTATCGTTGTGAGTTACTCTTACAGGAATTTTTCCCTCTGCTATTGCACGTACAACCTTACCTGCTTCTTCTCTTCTTGCCATTGCAAAATCAATTTCTGCCTGAACCTCGGCTACTCTGCCCTTGGGATCGGCTTTAATTGCGGCATCAAGCTGTTCATAGCGAACGGGAGTATTGTGGAAGTCAACTATTGTCTCATGAAGAGTTTCTGCCGGATATTTATCAAGGAACATTGCAAAACGGCCGAATGACTTTGCAGCATTGTAAAACTGAGTGGGGTTTTCAACCTTGTTATAGCTTAACGCCTTATCTATAAACTTATAAATTCTGTAGCAGCTTCCGTCAGACGCCTTATAATAGTTATCACCCTTCTTGGTCTTGATAACAGTAAGAGTTTCTCTGTCGGGATCTCCGCCTACAGCTTTAATCTTTTCTCTTAAATATTCAGTTACATTCGCAATATTTTCCATAAGACCGTCGGCATCTTTAAATATACCGGTGTTTATCTTCTGCAAAATATAACTTTTTCTTGTAAGAAGATATGTGTCATTTATATGTCCGTCTCCATAAGGTGATGCTTTATCTTCAAGATCGTATTCCTTTAATATCTCATTTAAGCAATCCATCATATAATCCCCTTTTCTGCATATCCTGAAGAGCCTCTCTTACTCCGTCGGCGTCTTCTCTGTAGGTAACTCCGTACCACTTATCATCTGTTTCATAAACCTTAACTTTTGTGTTACCTTCCTTTATGGCACGGTCTATTGCCGTAGGAAGGAAAAATTCGCTCTTTGGAACAGAAATTTTTTCTGTTAAAAATTCGCTGAAATAAGGTCTTAAAAAATCAAAAATCTTAGGAGTAAGTCCCCACATATTCATAGATACAAGAGTATCTTCGGCATATCCGCTGTTTTTATCAACGCTTGTTTCATCGATATTTGCAAGATAGTCATCTTCAACCTTACATACACCTCTTGAAACCTTACCTGTTTCAGAAAGAGTATTGTAGAGCTTATAGCCTGCAAGTGCAAAGTCCTCAGACTCATCAAGATGTGCCTTTAACTTCTTGAGCCCTTCCTTGCCGTAGTAGTCATCGGCATTGATTATTACAAAAGGAGAATCTATAAGGCTCTGTGCACATAAAAGTGCATGGCCGGTTCCCCAAGGCTTCGTTCTGTCCGAGGGAACTGCAAATCCCATGGGAATTTTATTAAGTTCCTGATAAGCGTACTTTACAGGAATCTTAGCCTCAGTTCTCTTTCCTACAGTTTCCTTAAAATCCTTTTCAATTTCTTTCTTTATTATGAATATAACTTCGCTGAAACCTGCTTCAATGGCGTCATTTACAGAAAAGTCAAGGATTGCTTCTCCGTTAAGGCCAAAAGGCTCCATCTGCTTGAGTCCGCCAAATCGGCTACCCATACCTGCTGCCAAAACTACCAAAGCTGTCTTTTTCATAATCCTTCATTCCTTCCTTTTAATCAAACTTCTTCTTTTTTACCTCGCATCATAAGATCGAGAACCGCTGTCCTCGGATTTTTATTTTCATAAAGAACGGCATACGCCTCGTTTACAATGGGCATATCCACGTTCAGTTTTTTCGCCAGTTCATATGCTGCAGAGCAGCTTGTTATACCTTCTGTAACCATTTTAATTTCAGAAAGTGTTTCATCAAGGCTTTTGCCCTGACCAAGCAGAATTCCCGCACGGCGATTTCTGCTGTGCATACTGGTACAGGTAACAATCAAGTCCCCTATTCCGGTAAGTCCCATAAAGGTTTCTCTTTTTCCGCCAAGTGCCACTCCAAGCCTTGTGATTTCAGAAAGCCCCCTTGTCATGAGTGCCGCTTTGGTATTGTCTCCGTAAGAGAGTCCGTCAACCATTCCGGCACAAAGGGCAATGACATTTTTAAGTGCACCGCCTATTTCAACTCCGCATACGTCAGTATTCGTATAAACTCTGAAGCTTTCGCACATAAAAATATCCTGCACTTTTTCCGCCAGAACCTGATTTTCAGATGCCGCAACAACGGTTGTCGGTATGAAACGTGCAACTTCCTCTGCATGAGATGGGCCTGACAAGACAACAACATTGGAATCCGGAATTTCTTCTTCGATACACTCTGACATAGTCTTTAGACTTCCCTGTTCCAAACCTTTAGTGCAGTTAACAATTATTCTGTCGCCTATAAAAGGAGCCATTAATTTGGCATATGCCCGAAGTCTGTGGCTGGGAAGCACCGTAACTACAACCTCTGCCCAAGTCACAGCCTTTTCAAGATCACTTGTGTATATTATACTATCCGGAAGCTTAATTCCCGGAAGATATGCTTTGTTTTCTTTTTCAGACAACAAAACATCGCTCTCTTCCTTACACCAGGACCAGAGCGTCACATCATGACCTTTTTTGTCGAGCAGGACAGCCAGAGCAGTGCCCCAGCCACCTGAACCTATTACAGATACTTTCATTATATACCCTTTCTTAGTACATGTCAACCATCAAATTGACTATTTTTTACTAAATGTAGTCTTAGTTTCTGTGCCTTTTATCAATCTTACTATATTTGTTCTGTGCCTTATTATCGTCAAAACCGCCGCAAAAGCAACAAACCAGAAAACCTCTGTCTCCGATATAAAAAGTGATGCCGCAACCGCAATGCAGGCACTCATTATGGAGCCAAGGGACACAAAACGGCTGAGAGAAAATATTACGATAAAGCTTAAAAGAGCAACAAGACCGATTCTCCAGTCAATCATAAATAGGGATGTTGCAGAAACCACAACACCTTTTCCTCCCTTAAATCCGAAATAAAGGGGAAAATTATGTCCAAGTATGCAGCCTGCAGCCGCAAAATATTCACACAAAACCTGACCGAAATCCACAAATCTGTCTGCTATAATACCGGCTGTAATTACTGCAACAACACATTTTAATATATCGCCAAACATTACAATAAGTGCAGAAGCTTTTCCGTAGTTTCTGAGCATATTGGTCGCTCCTGCATTTCCGCTACCCATGGTACGCACATCCTTGCCCATTGCTTTTGAAAGGATAATTGCAGGATTGATGCTTCCGAAAAGGTAGCCTATCAAAAGGCTTATTGCAAAAAAAAGATAATTTTCCATAGCTTTTCTCCTTACTTCTTTTCGTCTTCGTTACGTTCTCTTATGACGAACTTAACAGGCGTTCCGGTTAAGTCAAAGGCATTTCTTATCTGATTTTCAATATAGCGAAGATATGAAAAATGGAAAAGTTCCTTATCGTTTACAAAAAGAACAAATGTGGGAGGTGCAGTCGAAGCCTGGGTTGCATAATAAATTTTAAGCCTTTTACCCTTATCTGAAGGTGCCTGATTTTTATTTACAGCCTCATTTATTATATCATTAAGTGCTCCTGTTGAAATGTGGGTGTTATGTGCCTTATGAACAAACTTTACGGTTTCAAGCAGTTTTTCTGTTCGCTGGCCTGTTTTCGCACTTATATAAACCTGAGGTGCATAGTTCATAAAAGGAAGTTTTTCTTCTATACTCTTTTTGAATTCAGACATGGTCTTATCGTCTTTTTCGATTAAGTCCCATTTATTTACGGCAATTATGCTCGCCCTTCCGTTATCATGGGCATAGCCTGCAATTTTTGAATCCTGTTCACTTATGCCTTCGGATGCGTCTATCATCAAAATAGATACATCACTTTTTTCAATGGCATTCAAAGAACGTACAACGCTGTAGCGTTCAACATTGTCGTCTATCTTTCCTCTCTTACGCATTCCGGCCGTGTCAACAATAATGTACTTCTGTCCGTCCTTTTCAAGATAAGAGTCTATCGCATCTCTGGTAGTTCCCGGAATATTACTTACAATAACTCTTTCTTCTCCCAGAAGATGATTAAATAGAGTGGATTTTCCTGCATTCGGTTTGCCTGTTACGGCAACACGGATTACATCTTCTTCGCTGCTTTCATCAAAGTCGGATTCGTCAAAATATGAGCAAACTTCATCCAAAAGCTCGCCAAGTCCCATACCGTGGGTGGAGCTTACAGCAATCGGTTCTCCTATTCCCAAATTGTAAAACTCATAAAACTCCATGGGAGGGTTTCCGGGAGAGTCACTCTTATTCACCGCAAGAACCACAGGCTTTCCGGACTTTTGCAATATTGCCGCAACTTCGGCATCGGACGCCGTCATAGATGTTTTAACATCAACCATGAATATAATAACATCCGCCTGTTCTATTGCAAGGTCAGCCTGACGCTTCATCTGTGATAAAATTATATCATCACTTTTAGGCTCAATACCGCCGGTATCGATTAAAGTAAATACCTTTCCGCACCATTCTGCATCTTTATAAATTCTGTCACGGGTAATACCCGGAGTATCTTCAACGATAGCTGTTCTTCCGCCGGTAAGTCTGTTAAAAAGTGTTGATTTTCCTACGTTAGGTCTTCCTACTATGGCAACACAAGGTTTTGACATAAAAAGACCTCCTTTCTTTTATTCTGCTATATTGCAGATTGCATCAACGGTTGAAAAACCGTCAGTCTTAATTTTTGTGATTTTAACCCCAAGCTCTTTTTCAAGAGTTTCTATTGTAATATCGTCAAGCATAATGTCTGTTGAATCCCGGAACATAACTTCGGGCATAAGCATTTCCTTCGGAAGCACCTTTCCCCTTAACTGCGATATAACATCGCTTCCGGTAACCAGTCCCGAAACTGTTACACTCTCTCCGAAAAAGTCGTTTCTTATTGCAAAAACTTTTGTATCAACCGAAGAGCATTTCTCCTTTACCTTCTTTGCAGTTTCACACATTAAGTCATATGCGGCAAATCCCGTGATGATTCCGATTTCTCTCTCCGGAAGATTTTCAGGCAGCTCAGAAATGGCAAGTCCCGCCTCCTCACGGAAGGAGGTTATCATTCCGACTCCGTTTTCGATCTGCGGATAACCGTCATAGCTTTCTTCAGAGGGCAGAGGTATTTCAGCTTTCAGGTAAAACTCATCCGAGGCATACACAAAATTCACGCCGTATTTCTTATATGCCTTTTTCTGAAAAACTTCAATCTGTTTTACGACTTCCAGCGAATCTTCCTTACCGAAGGGCAAAAGCTGCGGCAGATTGTCTCTATATTTCGTAAGTCCTACGGGCACAACACTTAAACTTGCCACATAAGGATAAAGCTTTAAAAGCTTTCCTATTGTTTTTGAAAGCTCTTTTTTATCGTTTACTCCCTTAACCAAGACCACCTGACAGTTCATGATTATTTTATGTCTTGCCAGTTTTTTCATAAGTTTGTAAACCTTTCCGGCATCCTTATTCTTAAGCATATCCACCCTAAGCGAAGGATTTACCGTATGGACAGATACATTCACAGGACTTATATGCTGACGGATAATTCTTTCGATGTCCTCGTCAGAAAGATTTGTAAGAGTTATATAGCTTCCCGTAAGAAAGGAAAGACGGACATCGTCGTCCTTGACATATAAGCTCTCGCGCATCCCCTTAGGCATCTGGTCAATAAAGCAGAAGATACACTTATTTTTGCATCTTCTGGTCTTATCCGCATCTCCAAAACAAAGAGTAAGCCCTATATCTTCGCCTGTCTCATTTCCAATTTCAAAATTCAGCGACGCACCGTCCCTTTCCGCCTCAATAATAACAAAAGGATCTGCCGAGAAAAAACGAAAATCCAGTATGTCGCGGATTTTTTCATTATTTATACTTTTTATAAGGTCGCCGCATTTAATGCCCGCCTTATCTGCAAGGCTTTCTTGCGAAACCTCCGTGACAACAGGATAATTCATTTTCATAACTCCTTGATTAAACTCAAAATCTTTTCCACATATTTTTTCTGAATGGTAAATTCCATCTCGCCGTTTCTCAAAACAGCATAGTTCATGGCATCGTACTTTATATATCTTGTTACATCTTTTCCGTCTGCCGTATGGAAAGTTATAATAACTTCTGAAACGTCGGTATCAATTTCTTTTTCCACATTTCCCTGATAAGTAAGTGAAATGAGATTTCTGTAAAAATCCTGGGCTGCTTCAAGCTCCAGAGCTTTTCCGGAAATAGTTGGTGTATCCCCCGTAACAAGTTCATATTTTTCGCCGTGTGCTTCAATCGTGACTTTGGAGACTTCGTCAAAATAATAAAGGGCGATATGCTTATCCACAAGGTCGAAGGCTGTATAATCCATAAACGCAAGTTCTTCTTTTGATACCTTGTAGGCTCCCTTTTTACCCTCCGGTTTTACATAGAAATCTCCGTCAGAGGTTTTGTTTCCTACGATAAATTTGCCCGAAGAATCCTTTGCAGTATAGGAAAAATATTTTCCGCTTTCCGTAAATCCGCACTCTTCATCTGATGCATACGGATTATACTCTGTAGCCACGGTATTTGCCAGCATTTCAAAAAGGTGCTGCACATCATTTGGGGAAGCATTCTCCTTAACCGGGCTTATAAGTCCGTAAGAGAAAAGTGCGTCGGCACTTTCTTCCTTAAGCTCTTCCTCACTCTTTTTCGAAACAGTAACATTTTCTCCGGATGAGAAAATCGTAACGGAAGAAATTTCAGAAATTTCTTCATCTATCAATGTCATATCGGCAAAAGCACGCATTCCCACAAGGAAGAGTCCCGCCTCCGATATATCCATGGTATAAACATTTTTATCGTCTAAAGTGAAATAATGTTTTGCTCCTACTATGGAATTACCTATTTTTATAAAACCGGCATTTCCTCCTGCTGTCACATATTTCGCAGTTGCCACAGGCTTGTCCAGGCCGTATTTCGCCATGGACGCAACATCTTTTTCGATTTCGTCAACTGCATAAGTTTCTCTGATGATGCTTTCTATTCCGTAAATTGTATTTCCGCTTGTCTTTACATATTCGGTGAAAATATTCATCCATTCCCCGTTTTTCTTTTCAAAGCCGAAAACTCCGGATGTGTTCACAAGCGAAATTTCACTTATGTCTTCTTCAACGGTTTTTACCGTGAAATATGTTGTTTCGCCTATTTCCTCTTTATTTTCAACATTCTCATCACGAGTCAGAAAATAAAGGGACAACGCCAATGCAAGCACCACAATGAATAAAATTATAAGTCTTAATTTTTTCACAGACGGTGCCTCCTTACAAATACATATATTCCGTATGCAAACATTATTGCCGGAATCACTCCCACAAGAAGTGCAATGTATACGCCAAGGGTATTCTGATCAAGAATTTCCATTTTTTCCTTAACCACATTTTTCGACGCCACAGAAACAGGTGCGTCTTCAATTCCTGACATGTAATTTATGCTCTTTATAACAAGATCCTTGTCTCCGTATCCGCCTGTTGCATCAAAATAGCGGTCAAAAAGCATGTAGCAGGAGCCTGACACCAAAAGTCTCGCTGTGGTTTCTTCATTATAAAGAGGATTTTTTCTTAAGTATACGGAAATATTCTGTTTTCCTTCTTTTGTTACGCTGTAGTTTTCCCTGTTATTTTTCTGCACCCAGGCCTCTCTCGTCATTGATACGCCGCTTTCGCTTGTTGATACCAAGACATTTGCCTCAATGCCGTCCTTCTCCGTAATTTCTATGGAGTTGGTATCTCCCTCAAGCACACGAAGATTTGCTCCCGTGGAACGAAGATAACTTGTAATGGCATGCTCATTTATTACAGGAATGAGATAATTTCCTGAAAGACTCTGAGCAATATATCCCGAATTTTTATCGGAAACACAATCGCTGTTTACTGTAATCCCCCAGTTCTGCTTAAAATAATCATTGATATTTGAAAGCTCATAGGAGGGGTTGGAATAATACTGTACTCTTCCGCCAATTTCAAGATAGTCGTCTATTTTCTCAATTTCTGTATCGCTGAAGTCTGTTGTAGGACCTGCAAACAAAAGCATATCAGCATCCTCGGGAAGTTCATCCGTGGTAAGGTCAATAATTTTTACACTCATGCCTTCTGCATAAAGCATATTCATAAGATAGTCAAGCATCGAAGGATTTTCAATCACTTCACCATGCCCCATAGCAATATATACCATCAAAGGCTCTGTTCCCGTAACATAGCGTATTGCAGCCGCCACATATCCTTCAAGATAATTTACTTTATTGTTCTCAATTCCGTTATCATTAACCAGGCTCTGTTCTATCATGCTGTTGTCAACAACCCTTTTTTTACCTGTATCGGCACTTTCAACAACAACTGAGTTGTAGCTCTTTATCTGGTACTGCCTTGTGAAACCTGGGTCTATATCTATATTAACTTCAGTCACACTGATAAACTCCGAAGATTTCTCAAACTCCTCCAGTATTTCTTTATAGCGGCTGTTACGTGAAGATGCATTTGTGGCGTAATAAATCATTATTTCCTTATCAATGGCGGAAATAACCTCCTTTGTCTCATCGGAAAGAGTAAACACGCCTCCGCCGGTAAGGTCGGCCTTAAGGTCATATTTATCTCCCAAAACGCCGGCCACCAAATTAAGAAGTATAACCGCTGCAATTACCATGGCAGCAAAGGCTGCACCCTCAAGACGAAATTTTAATTTTCTGTTCTTCATAAAGTGCACCTCCTTACCATCTTCTCTTCTCTATGCTAAGCACCGTAAGGCAATTAAACATAAAAGCAACACTTATATAATAAATAACCGATGTAATGTTAAGTATTCCCAACGAAAAATCATCATAGCGGGCAGCAAAGGATATGCTTCCCAGAATGTTGTAAAGTACAGGACTTTGAATTGACGGTAAAAGCAAAAGTTCAATTGCCAGCATGGCAATGAAAATCGCAAATGTGATAACAGATGAAACCACCTGATTTTCCGTTAATGATGATATAAAAAGTCCTATTGAAGCATAAACCGCAGAATAGAGCAAAAAGCCGAAATATGCCAAAGCGGTGGTGGCAAATGCCGGATTTCCTCTTAATGCCAATATCACAATATGCGGCACAGTGAATAAAAGAGCAAAGATACAAAGTGCCATAACAGCGAAAAATTTACCTGCCACAATAGCTGTGGAAGATACAGGGCTTGTAAGCAGAAGCTGGTCGGTTTTTGCAGCCTTTTCCTCTGAAAGAAGTCTCATTGTCAAAAGGGGCATAAGACCAAGCATTGCATAAATCATCCACCTGAATGTGTAGGAAATATCCGAGCTTGTAAGGCCATAGAGATTTACATAGCAGAAAATGCCGGAAAACATCAAAATGAAAATCCCAAGAAAAACATATCCCATGGGGTTATTAAGATAGTTTCCGATTTCTCTTTTAAATATTGCCTTCACGCTCTTCACCTCCCACATATTTAAGGAAAATATCCTCAAGGCTCATGGTATCAATACCGAAATACTTTACCGCAACATTTTTTTCAATAAGACGGCTCATAATTCCGCTTCTTATATCTTTTGTGGTATGTATTAAAGCTTCAGATACTCCTTCTTCTTCGGAAACGATTTCTATTTTTTCAATTCCGAAGGTTGCCGAAAACATCTTCATGATGGCTTCCGAAGTACACTCCGCCCTTAAGCGAAGACGTTTTACATCCTCAAACTCGGCTATAAGCTTATCCGTAAATGCTGCAGCGGCAATTCTTCCGCCGTTTATAATTATTATTTTTTCGCATACCGCAGAAACCTCGGAAAGAATGTGAGAGCTTAAAATAACCGTATGCTCACGTCCAAGTTCTCTTATAAGGTTTCTTATTTCAATTATCTGAACCGGATCAAGACCTACTGTGGGTTCATCAAGAATCAGTATTTCGGGATCTCCGATTAATGCCTGAGCAAGTCCTACTCTCTGGCAATAACCTTTGGAGAGATTGCCGATAAGGCGACCCTTAACATCAAGAATACCGCAACGCTCACACACTTCATTGATATGTGCTTCCTTTTCACTTACCTCTCCCTTCTTTGCTTTGCCCGAAAGCTTTAAACCTTTAAGGTCGCATACGAAATCCAGATACTCCGAAACCGTCATATTGGTATAAAGCGGAGGCTTTTCAGGAAGATAACCGATATGTTTCTTAGCCTCTTTCGGATTTTCAGACATATCAATACCATCTATAAGAACACTTCCGGTATCTTGAGAAAGATATCCGGTTATTATATTCATTGTGGTGCTTTTACCCGCTCCGTTGGCACCAAGGAATCCCATTACCTCTCCTTTTCCGACACGGAAGGTTATATTATCCAAAACCTTATGTGTGCCGAAACTCTTTGTCAGGCCTTTAATCTCTATCATGACAGTTAAGTCCCTCCGAAAATTATTCAGTAACTTTAATATGAAGTTCGCTAAGCTGTGCTGCATCAACAACATCAGGTGCATTGCTCATAAGCTCAGATGCATTCTGTACCTTCGGGAATGCAACAACATCACGAAGGCTCTCCGCACCGCACATAATCATGGAAATTCTATCAAGACCGATTCCCATACCGCCGTGGGGTGCAGCACCGTATTTGTATGCATCAACAAGGAATCCGAATTTTGCCTGGATTTCTTCTTCCTTAAGTCCCAGTGCCTCAAACATTCTCTGCTGAAGTGCTGCATCTGTGATACGGATAGATCCGCTGGAAAGCTCGGTTCCGTTAAGCACAAGGTCATACGCCTTTGCACGAACCTTGCCGGGATCTGTATCAAGATATTCTATGCACTCATCCATGGGCATTGTGAATGGGTGATGCATCGCATCCCAGTGATTTGTCTCTTCGTTATATTCAAAGAAGGGGAATTCAGTAATCCAGAGGAAATTAAATCCTTCGGGGATTATGTCAAGCTTCTTTGCAACAGTAAGACGAAGTGAACCGAGGGTGGATAAAACTGTGCTTGTCTTATCAGCAACGATTAATACGGTATCGCCTTTCTTTGCACCAAGCTCTTTTAAAATTGCAGAAAGCTCGCCTTCCTTTAAGAATTTGGAGAATGAGCATGTAGGTTCATCTTCAACCCAACGTACATAGGCAAGGCCTTTAGCACCTATTCCCTTTACATATTCTGTAAGCTTGTCAATTTCCTTACGGGTTAATACATCTGCACTTCCTTCGGCAACGATTGCACGAACAGAACCTCCATTTGCTATCGCTCCTGAGAATACGGAAAATTCAGAATCCTTGACAAGGCGAGAAATATCTTTAAGTTCCATGCCGAATCTGGTATCGGGCTTATCAGAGCCGTAACGCTCCATGGCTTCCGCATAGGTCATTCTGGGAAGAGGTGTGGGAATGTCCTTATCGAGAACATCCTTAAAGAGTCTCTTAACCAATCCTTCTCCGATTTCCAATATATCCTCTACGTCAACAAAAGACATTTCAAGGTCGATCTGTGTAAACTCGGGCTGACGGTCAGCACGAAGGTCCTCGTCACGGAAGCAGCGTGCAAGCTGAATGTAGCGGTCAAAACCGGAAATCATCAAAAGCTGCTTGTAAATCTGAGGAGACTGAGGAAGAGCATAGAATTTACCCTCATGAATACGGGATGGCACGATATAGTCTCTTGCACCTTCGGGAGTGGACTTTATCATCATGGGAGTTTCAATTTCAATGAAGCCGTTTTCATAGAAATAGTCTCTTGCACTCTTTGCAATTTTACTTCTCTTAATGATGTTATCCTGAAGAACATTGCGACGAAGGTCAAGATAACGGTACTTAAGTCTTAATTCTTCGTTTACGTTGGTGTCGTCCTTAATTTCAAAGGGAGGTGTTTCAGCCTTTGCAAGGATTCTTAAATCCTTAACGTCGATTTCAACATTACCTGTCTTTATGTCGGGGTTCTTGCTTTCTCTTTCCCTTACAACGCCCTTTGCCATAAGTACATATTCGCTGTGGCAAGTTCCTGCCTTTTCAAATACGCTTCTATCTGTGTTATCGTCAAATGCAAGCTGAACAATACCTGTTCTGTCTCTTAAATCAATGAATATAAGTGTTCCCATATCACGGATTTTCTGAACGTATCCGCCAACTGTTACTTCCTTGCCTACCTCTAAAACCTCTCCGCAATAGCAAGTTCTCTTTAAACCTTTCATTGTATCCATAAAAACTACCTTCTTTCGATTAATTTAACACAAAATCTGAAAGCTCCGAAAGCATAACTTCCGTCTGCTCGCCTGTTTCCATATCTTTAACGTTTGCCTTTCCGGATGCTATTTCATTATCTCCAAGCACCACGGAATACTTTGCACCGATTTTGTCGGCATATTTCATCTGTGCCTTAACACTTCTTCCGAGAAGCTCAGAAGAAACAGAAATTCCCTTTTCCCTTAATTCATATGAAAGCTTTATGGCTGCTTTTTCCGCATCCTCTCCCATGTGAGCTATGAAAATATCCGGACCTGCATCTATCGGAAGAAACGCCCCTTCTGCCTCCATTGTCATAAGAAGTCTTTCTATACCCATTGCAAAGCCGATACCCGGTGTCGGATCTCCGCCGATGGTTTCCACAAGTCCGTCATAACGACCGCCGCCGCACACGGTGTTCTGTGCACCGATTTCAAGATTTGCCTTTATTTCAAACACCGTTTTAGTGTAATAATCAAGACCTCTTACAATTGCCGTGTCTATATTATATTCAATTCCGAGATTTGTAAGGGATGATTTAACACCTTCAAAGTGGTCTCTGCACTCATCACAGATATAATCGATTAAAACAGGTGCTCCCGATGCGATTTTTCCGCAGATAGGACTCTTGCAGTCAAGAACTCGCAAAGGATTCTTTTCAAGTCTTCCAAGGCATGTTTCACAAAGCTC
Organism: Clostridia bacterium; assembly: GCA_045545475.1. Lineage (GTDB taxonomy): Bacteria > Bacillota > Clostridia > CAKSNL01 > HGM11501 > HGM11501. The sequence continues at coordinate 13,336 of JAZQAZ010000015.1, forward strand.
GTCCTTATATTCCGACAAGTACTCTCTGAGCTTTTCGTTATATACTTTACGACAGGAAGGACATCCTATTGAGTTTATATTTATCGTAATATTCTTTATGGAAAGTTCCTTTAAGAAAAGTGCCGCAAGACTTATTATCTCAGCGTCAATTGCAGGGCCCTTTGCACCGTAAGCTTCAATTCCAAGCTGATGAAATTCCCTTAAACGTCCTGCCTGAGGCTTTTCGTGACGGTAGCAGGTTATATCATAGTAAAGCTTGTTTATGGGACTCTTCGCATATATGCCGTCCTCCAGAAAAGCTCTGGCCGCACCTGCAGTTCCCTCGGGACGGAGGGTTATGCTTCTGTCGCCCTTGTCGGCAAATGTATACATTTCCTTTTGCACAACGTCGGTTGTGTCACCCACACCACGCTGGAAAAGCTCGGTATATTCAAAAACGGGAGTTCTTATTTCCTTATAGTCAAAGCGACGGCAGATGTCGCGAAATTTACCCTGTACATAACGCCACTTTGAAACTTCCTCGGGAAGGATATCAAGAGTTCCCTTAGGTCTTTTAATCATTGTTATCATCCTTTCTGGCAAGGCACCTTAATGCCCGCACTTTTGCATACTATCACCATTATATTCTATCCTAATATTTTAATCTTTTTTCTTCATTTTGTCAAGTAAAACAGCCCTTTATTCAAAAAAACTTCATTATTAAGGAAAAGTATTATTTTTTCTTTGTCACCCATTTATCCGTTTCCCATAAAATGGTATAAGATTCGGAAAAAGGAGTGTTTTTATGAAAAAGCTGAAATTCACATTTGTAGGAGGAGATTTGCGTCTTGCCGCCGCACACTTTTTTATAAAGGAGTCGGGGTATCTTTCCGATACCTTTTTGCTCGAAAAGGCTGAAACTATAGAAAAAAGTGACAAGTGCATAGTCTTCCCTGTTTCTGACATCTATGTTCTTCCCCTACCGGTGACTCAGGACAAATCCAATATCAATTCTCCCTTAAGCGACCTGTCGCTGTCCTTTGATGACTTTTTTTCCATGCTGCCAGAAAACGCAACAGTTTTCGGCGGAATGATTCCCGAGGAAATAAAAATTAAGGCTGAAAAATCCGGCATTCGCCTATATGATTATTATGATTCCGAAGAGCTTCAGATCAAAAACGCAGTTCCCACGGCAGAAGGTGCGATTGAAATTGCAATCCGTGAAATGCCCGTAACGCTTTTTGGCACAAAAACTCTTGTTATAGGTTCAGGCAGAATAGGAAAAGTATTATCCCCCATCCTTCGTGCTTTCGGCAGTCGTGTCACCGTTGCCGGCAGAAATCATGAAGCCTTAGTGTGGAACGAAATATATGGCTTTGATACTTTAAATACCGCTCTTATTTCCGAATCAATAAAAGAATATGACCTTATCATAAACACTGCCCCATCAAAAATAATAACGAAAGAAGTTTTATCCGGCTTAAAAAAAGATGCCCTTATAATAGATCTTGCCTCCCGTCCCGGAGGAGTTGATATGGATGCGGCAGCTCAGTTGGGCATCCGTGTAATATGGGCGTTGGGCCTTCCGGGCAAATGTGCCCCGGTTTCGGCAGGCCGCATCATCGGAAGCAGTGTTCTTAATTTACTTAAATAATAAGTTCTGATAAAAGGAGGTGTTTTTTACGGAAAATGATGACAGATTAAAAGTCGGCTTTGCCATGACTGCCTCTTTTTGCACCTTTTCCAAGGTGATTCCTCAAATGGAAAAGTTAATGTCTTCTGGCATTGATGTAATTCCCATAATGAGCGAAAAATCCACCTCGACCGACACAAGATTCGGCACGGCAGAAGACTTCATAAAAAGAATTAAAACCATAACCGGGCGAGATGTTTTAACAAAGGAAACGGAAGTTGAACCTCTCGGCCCGAAAAGAATAGTCGATGCTTTAATCATCGCTCCATGCTCGGGAGCCACCCTTGCCCGCCTTGCATCCGGTCTTCACGAAAACACGGTTACGCTGGCAGCAAAGTCGGTTCTTCGTAACAATTCTCCGGTAATTCTTGCCGTTTCCACCAATGACGGACTTTCTATGAGTGCAAAGAACATAGGTACCTTACTGAATTCCAAAAACATATTTTTTGTTCCCTTCGGTCAGGATGATCCGGAAAAAAAGCCACGCTCACTGGTTGCCGATATGGATAAAATTCTTCCAACGTTATCCTCCGCCATGGCAGGGCGGCAAATTCAGCCGATGTTGTATTAGATTAAAAGGAGATGTAAAAAAAGTCCAGACCGCAAAAAGGCAAATAAATTAGTGGATTGGGTAAAGTTACAAACTCTATGTTGTAAAATAGTGTTGAAAAATCGCATTCCTGCGATTTTTCTTCATTTTAAGCCTTTTTGCTACGAACAAACTTCACCCTCAACGTATCTATATACGCCTTCGGGCGGTGCAGTTTGTCCGTTCTGAAGCATTTTTTCCTATCTCCTGAAAAAGGGGCTGTAATTATTTTACAGCCCCTTTTTTTATTTTTTATTTTTAATATAATCGTCTATTGCTTTTGCACTTTGCTTTCCTGCACCCATGGCAAGAATTACGGTAGCGGCACCTGTTACCGCATCGCCTCCGGCATATACCCCTTCAATAGAGGTAAGTCCGGTATCGTCGTCTGCAACTATGCCTCCCCACTTCTTTGTTTCAAGCCCGTCCGTTGTGGACTTTATAAGAGGATTGGGACTTGTACCGATTGACATTATAACTGTGTCGCACTGGATTGAAAATTCTGAGCCTTCCTTAACAACAGGACTTCTTCTTCCGGATTCGTCAGGCTCTCCAAGCTCCATTTCAACGCATTTTATTCCGGATACATTGCCGTTTTCATCACCCAGTATTTCCACAGGATTTGTTAAAAGCTTAAAGATTATACCTTCCTCCATAGCATGCTCTACTTCCTCACGACGTGCGGGAAGCTCGTCCATAGAACGGCGGTATATGATATAAACCTCGTCGGCGCCTAAGCGGAGTGCACACCTTGCGGCATCCATTGCAACGTTTCCGCCACCAACCACAGCACAGCGTTTACCTTTCTTTACAGGAGTCGCACTGTCTTCCTTATACGCCTTCATAAGATTGATCCTCGTAAGGAATTCGTTAGCCGAATATACTCCCTTTAAATTTTCTCCTGGGATATTCATAAATCTGGGAAGACCTGCTCCCGAGCCTATAAATATAGCATCAAATTCTTCTTTAAGTTCTGCTATTGTAATGGTTTTACCGACAACCGTATTGGTTTCGATTTTTACGCCCATCGCCTTAAGGCCGTCAATTTCCTTTTCAACGATTTTTTTAGGCAGACGAAATTCCGGAATTCCGTAAACAAGTACGCCACCGGGAGTGTGAAGTGCTTCAAATACCGTTACATCATAGCCTTTTTTAGCCAGCTCTCCCGCACAGGTAAGTCCCGAAGGACCGGAGCCGATAACTGCCGCCTTAAAGCCGTTTTTCAGAGTTTCCTTTACGGATGCTTCCTCTTTTTTATTATGGTAGTCTGCCACAAATCTCTCCAGGCGACCGATTGCGACGCTTTCGCCCTTTATGCCTCTTACGCACTTACCCTCACACTGATTTTCCTGTGGGCACACTCTTCCGCAAACTGCAGGAAGTGAGCTTGCTTCGGCAATTATATCATAAGCAGCGTCAAAATTTCCTTTTGCAACTTCCGCAATAAATTCGGGAATATGGATTTTAACCGGGCAGCCCAAAATGCATGGCTTATTTTTGCATGAAAGGCAACGCTTTGCCTCGTTAATTGCCGTTTCCTCATCGTAGCCTAACGCAACCTCAGAGAAGTTGCGGCTTCTTACCTTTGGATCCTGAAGCGGCATTTCATATTTTGTCATTCTCATATCAGCCATTTACATCACCGCCTTTTTTAAGAAGATTGCAGCTTTCCTCGTGCCTTCTTCTCTCAAAATCCTTATACATTGCGCCGCGCATCATTGCCTCGTCAAAGTCGATTAAATGACCGTCAAATTCAGGGCCGTCAACGCAGGCGAACTTAACCTCTCCGCCAACAGTAAGGCGGCAACCACCACACATTCCCGTTCCGTCAATCATAATAGGATTCATGCTGGCAACTGTTTTTATTCCGTATTCTTTTGTGAGAGCACAAACAAACTTCATCATAATAAGAGGACCGATTGTAATTACTTCATCGTACTTATTTCCGTCTTCAATTAATTTTTTAAGACCGTCGGTAACAAGCCCTTTTTCCCCTTTTGAACCGTCGTCGGTCATAAGGGTAAAGGTACTTGAAGCAGCTTTAAATTCATCCTCTAAAATCACAAGTTCTTCACTGCGGAAGCCTGCAACAACGTCCACGTGGCAGCCCGATTCATAAAGCTTTTTAGCCACGGGATAGGCTATGGCACAGCCTACGCCGCCACCCACAATTGCCACCTTTTTAAGACCTTCTGTTTCTGTTGCTTTTCCGAGCGGCCCCGCAAAGTCAGAAATATAGTCCCCCTCAGAAAGAGCGTTAAGCTTTTCCGTAGTTTCTCCCACTATCTGAAAAATTATTGTAACGGTTCCCTTATCTCTGTCAAAATCAGCGATGGTTAAAGGAATTCTCTCTCCTTCTTCATCCACTCTCAGGATAATAAACTGCCCCGGCTCCGCCTTTTTTGCCACACGGGGAGAAGCAATGTCCATAAGAGTAACCGTATTATTCAATGATTTTTTTCTTACAATTTTATACATAAAAACACATCCGTTATCTGTAGTAGAGGTTGGCCCTTGCTTATAAAAACGCTTTTTCCGTCCTTATAAGCAAGGGCCAATCGCAAGCGATCAGCCCTTTTTACATGATTTTATCTCAGGAATAATTATTATACACAACCCTGAGCCTTCATAGCCTCTGCAACCTTTATGAAGCCTGCAATGTTTGCACCTGCAACAAGGTCGTCGCCGAGACCATATTCATTTGCTGCCTTTACGGAAGCATCGAAAATATTCTTCATGATGGTCTTAAGCTTTTCATCAACTTCTTCAGCACTCCAGCTGTAACGCATGGAGTTCTGAGACATTTCAAGACCGGATACAGATACGCCGCCTGCGTTAACTGCCTTGGAAGGAGCGATGATTACGCCGTTTTCCTTAAGGTATGCAACAGCTTCGTTTGTTGTGGGCATGTTGGAAACTTCAACATAGTACTTAATGCCGTTAGCAACGATTTTTTCTGCTTCAGCCATACCGACTTCATTCTGGGTTGCACAGGGCATAACAATGTCAACCTTTGTACCCCAGGGCTTTTCACCCTTGAAGAAGGGAACGCCGAACTTATCAGCATAATCTTCAACACGGTTTCTGCAGGATGCTCTCATTTCAAGCATGAAGTTAATCTTTTCTTCTGTGCATACGCCGTCTTCATCGTATATGTAACCGTCGGGACCGGAGATTGTTACAACCTTACCGCCGAGCTCGGTTATCTTCTTAACTGTACCCCATGCAACGTTACCGAAACCGGAAATTGCAAAGGTCTTGCCCTTTATGTCATCGCCGAAGTGCTTGAGCATTTCAACTGTATAGTAAACTGCACCAAAGCCTGTTGCTTCGGGACGGATTAAAGAACCGCCGTAGGGAATTCCCTTACCTGTAAGAACGCCTGTAAATTCGTTCTTAAGTCTCTTATACTGACCGAAAAGGTATCCGATTTCTCTTGCACCTACACCGATGTCACCTGCGGGAACGTCAAGGTCAGCACCGATATGTCTGTAAAGCTCTGTCATAAAGCTCTGACAAAAACGCATAACTTCAGCATCAGACTTACCCTGAGGATCAAAGTCAGATCCGCCTTTACCGCCACCCATGGGAAGGGATGTCAAGCTGTTTTTAAATGTCTGCTCAAAGCCTAAGAACTTAATGATACCGGAATATACGTTGGGAGCAAAACGAAGGCCGCCCTTATAAGGACCTATAGCAGAGTTAAACTGCACTCTGAACCCTCTGTTTACCTGAACCTTACCGTTGTCGTCAACCCAGGGAACACGGAATGTAATCTGACGCTCAGGTTCAACCATTCTCTCAACTACGCCTGCATCAATTAAATCCTGTCTCTGCTCAATTACGGGTTCGATTGTTTCGAGTACCTCCGTAACCGTCTGAATAAACTCAGGTTCTCCTTCGTTTCTCTTCTTAACTTGTTCCAATACATCGATTAAATACTGGTTTTTCAAGCTCATAATGATACCTCCAAAATACAAAACTTCCAATAATAACTTATTGTTGCATAACAGTATATATTATTTTTTTCGACATGTCAATAAAAAAACTTTTCCAAAATTTCCATATGAAAACTTTTTTGAAAATATGTCATAGTGAAGGAAAAATGAGAAAAAGTTTTTGTGTATTTTTTATACAAATTTGTGAATAATTAAACATACTATCAAAAAAACCGTACTGCAAACGCAGTACGGTTTTTTATTATGATGCCAATATTTTAGTCCAAGCATCTGACCAGAGCTTTTCAGCTTCTTCCGGAAGATATAAGAAAATCTCGCAGCGATCAAGCTCCTCTTCCGTAGGATAATAATTTGTATTTTGTGCAATCTCGGCAGGAAGACTTTTCACCGCCTCGGTGTTGGGTGATGTATAGCCTGTTTCCTGGGCATTACGAAGTGCAATGTCGGGACGAAGCATAAAGTTTACAAACTTTTCAGCCAGTTCTTTATGTTCACTCTTTTCAAGAATAACCATTGTATCTATGGCAAGGTTACTTCCCTCCGTGGGAACGGCTGTCATTTTAAGCATTCCGTCGCTTTCTGCCACAGCCTTGTTTCCTTCACCCGAGAAGACAAGAGCAAGAGCCGCCTCGCCGTTTAACATCTTATCTCTTACTTCATCGCCTACATACGCAAGAACGTTATCTTTCTGCTCTATAAGAAGTGCTTTTGCTTCTTCAATTTCAGCAGCATTATTTGTATTCATGGAATATCCGAGATATTTAAGTGTCATACCAAGTGTGTCTCTCATGCCGTTTAACATAAGCACATTACCCTCATACTTTTCGTCAAAAAGTATTCCTATGCTTGTAACGTCTTCATTAACCATTTCGGTATTGTAGAGTATCCCCAGAGTGTTCATCATATAGGGCACGGAATATTTGTTTTCAGGATCGTATGAAAGTCCTTTATATGCCTCGTTTATGTAGGAAGCATTTGGAATATTTTCATAATTAAGCTCATGAAGCATGCCAAGCTCTATCATTTTGGAAACGGTGTATTCCGAAGGGAACACCACGTCATAACTGGAAGAGCCTGAATTCTGAACCTTAGCCATCATTGCCTCGTTACTGTCGAAGGTCTCATATATTACTCGGCAGTTATATTCTTTCTCGAAATCCTCAATAACGCCGTCTGCGATATACTCGCCCCAGTTAAATACCTTCAATGTCTCTTTCTTCTCCCCACCGCATCCTGCAAGGAGTAAGGATGCCATAGCGACAACAAGTGCCAATGCCAAAATTTTTTTCACCTTTACCAATCTTTCCTTTCGTTTCTTAAATTATATAAACACCCTCAGCCCATTTCGCCGAGCATGCTCATTACTATTGCAATAACCGTACTTCCTGCAGTTTCCGTACGAAGTATTCTTTTGCCCAGTGTAATTATTCTTGCACCCTTTTCGCTTCCGAGTTCTACTTCAGATGGATCAAATCCGCCCTCGGGACCGATTATTATACCGACGGCTTTAACGTCCTTAGGTATATCCCGAAGAGAGCCGTCCTTAGCTTCCTCATATGGGAAAAGCGCCAGCTCCTTTTCGGTAAGTGAATCTATTGCTTCCTTAAAACTTACTGAAGGGTGTACTTTTGGTATAATCCCTCTTCCACATTGCTTTGCCGCCTCATATGCAATTTTCTGCCAGCGGTCGCTTTTTTCTCCCTTGGCAACGCATCTTTTTGAAAGCACGGGGTAAATTTCATAAGCTCCAAGCTCAACAGCCTTTTGAATTATAGAATCCATTTTGCCGGATTTCGGAATGCACTGATAAAGCGTCACTTTCGTTTCGGGTTCGGCTACGCATTTTTCTTTATCGTTTATTTTTAATAAAACATCTTCCTTTGTGATTTTTTCAATCTCACAAAAATAATCGATGCCTTCCTTGTCGCAGACGGTTAATTCGTCTCCCACCTGCATACGGAGCACTCTTGATATATGACTTACATCGTCCCCGGTGACAGTTATATTATCACTTAAAACCTGACTTTTGTCAACAAAAAATTTAGGCATTTATTTCACCTTATTTCCTTCCGCTTCACTTAGCAGAGTTTTTTTAAGCTTTGCATAGCTTTTAAGCTCTTTTCTGCATTTATCCGTTATGTTATAGGTTTTACCGTCCTTTATAAACCAGCCGTAGTAATTGCTTTCAATTATGGACTTTGCCTTGGGATTTCCCGATAAATACGGAATATCAGCGATTTTTATTTCGCCGTATTTCTCAGAAAGTGCCGCAATTAAAATGGCTCGCTCGCGGTAAACCGTCATCGTCTTTCCGTTGGTGCCTCCCACGTTTTCATCCCCGTGGCGAAGGGTAAATTCATCCATCATTTTTTCCCTGGTCTTTTTCGCCCGTGTTATCGCTCCCTTTATGTCAAACTTCTTTGCTTCAAAGGAAATTTTTGCCTCATCCTCCCTTACGGTGATAAGGCCTATTTCAAGCCGACGCAATACATGAGATATGTTCTGTCTTTTCTTTAAGGATGCCCTTTTTGCAGGAGGTACGGCAATATATACCTTATCTGCCACCTTTTGCCTGAGTGCCGCCTGAACGATTACGTCAAGATTTAAGGAAAGCTTAAGCTCAATTGCAACGGTTTCCCCGTCCTTTACCGCAAGGACATCGGCATCAAGCACTTCCGCCTTCACGGAGTATCCCATATTTTCAAAAAGAGTTTTTACCGGCATGTATAAATCTGTTTCCGGCATTTTTATAACTCCTTTCCGTTGACTTAATATAAAATATAGTGTATAATATTTCCGAGGTGTTGTCAATGAAAAAATTTATTTCGTGGAATGTAAACGGTCTTCGTGCCGTATATCAGAAAGGCTTTGCCGATATCTTTTCAAATCTTAATGCGGATATTTTTTGTCTGCAGGAAACGAAGATGCAAGAAGGTCAGCTGGATGTTGACTTTCCCGGCTACCATAAATACTTTAACTATGCAGAGAAAAAGGGTTATTCAGGCACTGCGGTTTTCTCAAAAGAAGAGCCACTGGCCGTAACCTACGGTCTTGGAATTCCCGAGCACGATACCGAGGGCAGAGTGATAACATTAGAATTCCCCAAGTTCTATTTCGTATGTTGCTACACTCCCAATTCACAGGACGGATTGAAGCGTCTTTCCTACCGTATGGAATGGGAGGATGCAATGCGTGTATACCTTTCTTCATTAAAGGAGAAAAAGCATGTCGTTTACACCGGGGACTTAAATGTTGCCCATGAGGAAATTGACCTTAAAAATCCCAAAACCAACACGAAAAACCCGGGCTTTACAATAGAAGAGCGTGAAAAGTTTACAGAGCTTTTATCATCCGGCTTTCACGATACTTTCCGCTCTCTTTATCCCGACACTGTGACCTACTCCTGGTGGAGTTATCGTTTCAGTGCCAGAGAGAAGAACGCAGGGTGGAGAATTGACTATTTTATAACCGACACAATGGATTTTGTTATAGACAGCAAAATTCACACGGAGATTTACGGCTCCGACCATTGCCCGGTAGAATTACTTGCCGATTTATGATAAAAACGGAACTGCAATGCAGTTCCGTTTTCTTATTTATAAAACCATTAATAGTGTGCCGATACCTATAAGAATGCACCCTGCCACGGATTTTACCGTCATTTTTTCATGGAGAAACAAAAATGCAAGGATGAGTGTAATCACTACGCTCATTTTATCAATGGGAACAACCTTGCTTGCCTCGCCTATTTGAAGTGCCTTGTAATAGCAAAGCCAGGACGCACCTGTCGCAAGGCCTGAAAGAATTAAAAACACCCAGCTTTTTGTACTGATTCCGGCAAGTCCCTTCTGGGCATCTGTCAGAAATACCATTCCCCACGCCATTATGAGGACAACCAAAGTTCTTATTGCCGTTGCAAGATTTGAGTTTACCCCGTCAATTCCCACCTTGGCAAGAATTGATGTAAGTGCCGCAAAAACGGCGGATAAAAGTGCTAAAACAAACCACATACGCTTATTTCCTCCCCTTTATTAAAAGAAAAGCTTTCTTTCCATAGTTTCTCTCGCAGATTTATTTATTGCAAGATATAAAAGAAGTCCTCCAAGCATTATAAGTGCTGAAAGAGGATAAATTGACCAGCCCAAAAACTTTATATCAAAAGTAATTGTCAGGAAAAACTCCGTCAGCATGATAAATCCTCCGGTCAGCATAAATGCCCCGCCAAAGATATATAACTTTCCTTTTTTCAGATAATAAAGAAGCGTTACAACCGCAGTTACAATAAGGCCGAATCCTCCTGCCACAGGAAAGGCAAAGCTTAAAAACCATTCCCCGCCCGTCACGCAGTTTATATATAAAAGATAGCCTATAGCCTCCGCAAATACGCAGGGAGTAAATATAACCGGATTTGGTTTTTCAAACCACAAAGGAAGGGCAAATGCAGTATAACCCATCAGAATAGCTCCCAATACATATCCGAACCAGTCAATTTTTCCGTCCAGGCAAAAATCTGCCAGGAAAGACACCACCACCGGAATGAGGAACATTATGATGACCGCTCCATTGAAGGCCTTGGAGCGATGTTTTATTTCAGGTACTCTGTTCTTTGGAAAAAGTCCTGCTTCCTTTTCCGGTATAAAATCCGGATGGCAAACAACCGTGCCGCACAAAGGGCACTTTTCTTCACTTTTTTCAAGCTTTACGCCACAATTTATACAATACATTTTAATCTCACTTTCTGTTGCTCTCTAAAACCGCTTCTATTCCGAGTTCCTTTAATACCTTGTAAAAATGTTTTTCAAGGTTATTCTCGCATATATTTCTTATGAAGTTGACATACACCGTATCCCCAAAGGATAAAACCCCGCAGTTATACGGAGTCGCCGCCTGAACACCCAAAATAAAATCCATGCGGGTTATATATTTTTTCATAATATCGGGCATTTTTACAAGGCCTAAATTAGAAAGATTAAGGCAGGATGTCACTTCTCCCACACTGTCATACACTGCTTTCATAACCGCATTTTTTATCGGAAGAGGCACCAGCCTTAAAAAGAGATTTTTCTCATCCTTTACATTTGCCGCAATAACAGCACCCATATGCTTTCTTGTAACCTCGGTTCCCATTTTATGATAAATTACTTTCACAATTTCATCTATCGTATATTCTCCCTGTCTCGGATCAATTTCCGGAATTGTGAACATTGCAAAATTTCTTAAAGTTTTACTTTCAAATAAGCTTCTTAAATTAACAGGAATCAAAAGTTTTACCGGTTTTTGCTTCTTCACGTCAGGATTTTTTTCAAGCTGCATGTTGGCCAAGGCCTTCATCAAAACCGCACTTAAAAAAATTGTAGCGGTGGTATTATATTCGTGTGCCTTCTCCAAAACCTTACCTACCGGAAGCTTAAAGCATGTAAGATTAAGATAACCGCCTGTTTCAGCCTCGCCGCTTATTTGCCATGCCGCTTTTTCACCTCTGGAAAGCGGTGCATTTCCCGCATATTTCGGAAAACAATCTTCTGTCTCCTCAGGCGGCGGTGCTGCTTTTCTGTCAACAATTCCGTCTTCTAACGGAATTTCTATTTTGTATTTTTGCTCCAGGTACTCTGCCACGAGATTTTTCAGAAACACAAGTGCTCCCGTACCGTCGGTTAAGGAATGGAAATATTCCACCGCAATTCTGTTTTTGTATACAATCACGCGGAAAGCACACTTACGCATTTCCTTTTTACTCATAAAGGTCAAAGGGAAGCTAAATTCATCCATAATTTCAGGCGGTTCACTTAGCTCCTGAAGGTAGTACCAGAAGGCACCTTTTCTCAGTCTTGCACAAATTGTGGGGAATCTTTTTACAATTACTTTAATGGCCGATGAAAGCACTTCTTTATCAATTTCCTCTGTAAGCGTTGCCGACTGGCGGTAAACATTACTCCAGTTTTTTCTTCTTACCGCAGGGTAAATTTTTGCCGCATTGTCAAGCTTTACCCAGCCAAGAGCTTTCTTTTTTGTATTTTCCATGCCTTCACCTCCGTTTTTCTGATTAAATATATTTAATAATATCATAAAAGTGTAAAAACCGCAAGACTTTTGTCTTGCGGTTTTAAGATTATTTAGTTATCGTAATTTCTCTTGTTTCGCCGTTCCACTCTACGGTATAGCCAAGCTGCTCAGATACGAAACGAAGCGGAATAAATGTTCTTGAATCGCGGATTTTCGGTGCAACCGTCAAGGTGTATCTCACTTCGCCGTATAGAGAATCGTCAACATAAACCAAAGGATCCTGAATCCTCATTCTGATATCACCGTTTTCGGTCGAAAGAGTAATTCTTTCTTCTTCACCGTTCCAGGAAACACTTGCACCCATTTCCTCAAGTAACCCTCTTAAAGGAATCAAAGTTGTTCCGCTGCTGCCGTAAATAAAAGGTGCCACATCCAAAACTTTTTCGTAGCTTTCCGTGCCCTTTTCAACCTTTATGGTTTTATCGTCAATCTTAAGGACATATTTTTCCCTTGATGCTTCCTCTGCCGCAACTTTATCCTGATAGGTGTAGAAGAAATTAAGTTCAGCGCAGGCCATCTTTTTATAGTTACCTGTCAATATTTCAAAATCCCAATATCTTGCAATCACGGTTTCGGGAAGTTCGAAAAATCTGGTGTCAAGAGAAGCGTCCTTTTCTGCCACCGTACTCTTTTCATAGTAAACCATTTGCATATTTTCTCTGTCATTACCTGCGTAAACTGCGAATTCTCTCCATATACCGTGCTTATCCGGAGTCTGTCTCGGCATATAGGAAAATGCGCATACCGGCTGAGGAGATCCCATATCAATGAAAAGTGTTGCAGGAGCAACGTGGTCTGATGCCGCCTGCCAGAAGGAGTTTGTACCGCCGTCAAAAATCATTATCGGCTCGTGACCTGCCCATACTTCGCAGTCATCGGTTACGCTGAACTTACTTCTGTCAAGGGTGTAGAGTTTGTTTTCTTCTTCAAACTTTTTATATTCCGAAAGACTCTTTTCGGGAAGCTCGTCATTCATGGGTAGAAAGTCAATTTCCGCCGCTGTACCAACCGAGCCGTCAACCTCGGTTATTATAAGCTTAAGCCTTTTTACCTTAAGGTTTGCAACGAAGTTGTTGGTCTTAAAGGTGTTATCTCCGTTCATTTTAAGGTCGGTAAGGTGAATAAAATCGTCATCGTCTCCTGTAGTTCCGTAAACGGACATTGCGGTTATGTGACCGCCACCCGATTTTCTCGGCTGATAGGTAAGACCTGAAATTGTTACAACCTCGGGGAATTTAACATTGAATTCATACGGAGGAGACTCCTTCCAGGTTACAGCGCCGTTTTCTGCGGTATACTTTGAATGCCAGAAGGAATCAGCTGAACCATCAAATGCCGCCTTTGCATTATTTCCGGATGCCACGAAGCTTGAAACCGAAACCTCCCACTTGCTTTTATCTTTAAGTGCTCCGAGGCGCTTGTTGAGTGCTTCCTCTGCACCGCCCTTTTCTTCGCCTGTCCGGGTGTTATAGGTTTTATTTACAAGAGGCTCTGCCAAAGCAGAAATTGTTGTCGCATTTCCTTTAGCAGCAAAAAGGTCAAACTCCGCCATTGTGCCGTACCCCGACACGCCCATAACATATTTAAGGACAATTTTCTTAGCCTTTATATCTCCGCCGAAGAAAACATCCTTCGGTCTTGCATCCGCTTCAAACTTTCCCTTACTTACCATTGTAACAATATCAGAATCCGTTTCGGAAACGTAAAGCTCATAGTCCGTAAGCTCACCGGAGCCACGTTCGGGACGGGGTGTATAGCGCCATCCGGAAATATCGGTTGCATCGGGAAGCACTATCGTTACATAGAAAGGCGGATAATCATGACCAACAATATTTCCGTCCTCTACGGTATAATCCGAGTGCCAGAAGGTATTGATATTTCCGTCAAGGATATTTTCAGGCTTTGTCTTATTGGAATTTGCCGAAACCGACCAGAATTCCTTTCCGGAAACAAGCTCATCCCCGGCAAAAACTGCCACGCTTAAGGAGAGCATCATAAGAAAAGTGAGTAATAAAGATATTAATTTTTTCATAAAAGCATCTCCTTTCATCAACCTATATGTGCTGCCGCACTCTTCACGGCTTCAACATCCGCTTTTCCGTAACGGCTTACAGCGTAAATTCCCGATTCTGACCAAAGCTCAAATCCCATACATTCGGACAGATATGTAAGGGGAATATAGAAAATTCCGTCATTAGCCACAATAGGTGCCGAAAGTGTAACGGTCTTTCCGTTTACCTTCACCTCGTAAGAACCTAAAGTTGTATAGGTCAGGAGGCGATCTGCAAGCTCTCTTCCCTTAAGGTCAAAGGACTGAATTCTTACCGTATTGTCGTTTGCATCATATTCAAACTTTGATTCGCCGTACATAAGTTCCATGACCGCATCAGAGGGAACATAGAGTGTTCCGTTCATTTCAAAGGAGGTTACTCTTGTATCGGGCTCGTAAACATTCATCTTACCGCCGGAAATTACCATACGGTTAGAATTTGCCTTAAATACGCCTACGCCGTAAAGGAGATTTCTCTCGCTTTCGGAAAGTGCAGTCTGCTCTATTTCTGTATAGAGGTAGTTAAAGCGTCCCATAGGAGCAACGCTGCCCCTTACATAAAGCTCCAAAAATTCATTTGCCGCAATTTCGCCTGCATTGTCAACCCATTTGAATTCAAAGTCAACGGTTTCTGTTTCGGAAAGCAAGCTCCTCGGAACAGAAAGGGTAAGTGTATCGCCCTTTATGATATAAGAGCAATCGCCGATTGTGCTCCATGCACCGTCAAACTTTTCAACTTTGCCCTTCTGCCTTCCTATTGCAAAGTCATAGCCTTCCCAGCCTGTTGCACGGTTTCGGTCGATATTTATATAAAGGTGCATAAACTCCGTGCCTTCTTCTTTTATAGCATCACGGCACTTAACATAGAAATAGAAATTTCCAGCATCTCTTGCAACCTTTGCACCGGAGATGGAGTTTATGATTTTCGTCTCATATTTTCCGCCACCGCGTTTTTCTGCATCTCTTTCATACGCATCATAATCGTTGATAAATTCAGGCGCTACATTTGCCCACTGAGCTGCATCGCCGGATACATCGATTGTAACTTCCGCTGATGCTACGGGTGCAGGACGAACGCCCTTATACTTTCTTACGAAGTCGCAAAGCAGGTTATAATAGTCGTCCTTCAAAGGGCCACGGTTAGGCTCCATATCACGGCTGTTTTCATAGTCGCAGGTATCAACAAAACCATTGGTAAAGCCTGCATATTCCTGCTGACGGCCTGCCGTCCATTCGTTCCAGCCGTCCACATAGACGAAGGCAGGATCGGTGTCTAAAATCTGTGAAGCCTGCTCGCGCATAAACGCCGCACTTCTTGCATTGCCCGGAGTGTAGTCTTCTCCGAAGCCTTCTGTATATCCTCTTCCCTTTGTATAGGGGTCAGATGCAAGACCTGTTGCACCGTAGCCGTAAACATAAGAATGGTTTATGGCAACGCCAAGAGTCATTGCTTCAACTCTGCCGTCTTCTCTTTCTGCGCCCCATTCGTGGAGAGGATAGTTTTCAAGCCATATCCACGAGGGTTTAGCGGAATTTGTCTGTCCTTTTTCACGGCTACCGCCACTTCTGTTTTCAACCATAGCATAGAATTTTCCCACTATATCAGCCTCCGCGGCATCAGTTGAATCCAGATACGGCTTTACGGTTGATTCGTAACTACAGATTATAAAGGGCTTTCCCTGCCATTTGAACACAATATCGTGATTTTCTTCATCGGCATAAAGATTAAACCAAAGAGCCTCTGCCATGTCGGAAACATTCTGCGGACCTCCGAGGTGAGCGCTGATTCCCGGAACCTTGATGCCCGATTCCTTTGCGTCCTTGAATGCTTCCATAAGTATGCGGAGAGGCTTTATGTATGCCATTGTACCATTGGTGTAGTCAAAGAATATAGCATCAACCCCTACGTTTGCAAGCCACTGGGCGTGCTTTCTGTATACAAAATAGTCATAGCTTGTGTAAAAGCCTAAAAGCGGCTCACCCCAGTAATAAACTCCGTTTGTGTCCCATACGGGGTCTGAATATACATTTTTTGCTTCAGGCTTTAATGCATAAATTTCGGGAATTACATAAGGAGTGTCGCTAAGCTGATCATGCCAGTCCCAGTACATTATGCCTACAAAATGGTCTCCCTCTTTAACGGGACCGGTTTCTTCAAAGTCTGCCACCTTTCGTCCCAAATCGTCCGTTGCTGCCCAGGTATCGGAAAAATTGTCAATTATTGCAGAGTCCGGCACCGATTTAATTTCTTCTGTCAGAGGAGCCTCCGTTAAAAGCTCGATGCTCTTTAATCTCACATAGCTGCTTATTATGTAGGTGGAAGTAAAATAAACATCGTGTGTTCCTTCATCAGGCACGATATCTCCGAAAAACTCCGTTTTTTCATCGTCATTTATTACAACATAGCCTATGGCTTTTGCCTTCGGGCTATCAAGACGGATTGCAATGGCATCACCGTTTGAGCCATAGGGCATTACACACTTAGCCTCAATTTTCACAGATTTTATTCCGGTTAAATCAACGCCCTTAAAGCCGATATAGCCGTTTTTGGAAAGTGCAATTCCTTCCGCTGTTACATTTGTCCCACTCTCAGACTTTATGTCGGGCTGAGTGGGATTTAATGCTTTTTCACTTGCAAAGCTGACCGTCGCAAAGGATAGCAGCATAGCAAGCGTCAAAAGCAGTGCCGAAATTTTTTTCATATTTTATTCCTCCTTTTTATTACTTCAAAAGTTCTTTATCAATCTTCCACAAAAGCATATGGTTTGAATCGTGAAAGTTGTTCGGCTTGTTAAACGCCGACCTTACCGCAACTAAAAATCCGCTATCCTCCGCCAATACCGAAGGGTACTGAAAGCCTGTTGTGCTGACAGGCTCGGTTTCTCTGTTTACAATGTCATAAACAAATTCCCAGTTTTCAAGATCACTTGATGAAAATATGGACAAAACATTTCTGAATGCATTGTTGTAAAGCTTTGCCGATACCTCTGTCTTTCTGTTTGTCACGAGATAATATTTATCCTCATATCTTATAATCCTGAAAAGAGAATCCATTACGGGCATTTTTACTATCTTTTCAAAATTCAAGGGAGCCTCCGGCTCTTTTTCGTCAATGGAAAACACCAATACTTCTCCGGGCTTCCATCTCAAATAATTATAAAGCCTTCCGTCAGGGCCTGCTACCACATTGCCTTCGATTCCCTCGCCTCTTTTTGAATCAGTTTCTGTTACTTCTCCACTTCCGACAGCTTGCCGACTTTCATCCGATGCCTTTTCGCTTTCTTCCTTCCATTTGCCTTCATAGGGGGCAAAGTCTGTACAGTTCCAGTTTTCGGGACAAAGCAGATCCGCATTTTCGTCTATGGAAATAACAGCCGGATAAAAGTCAGCTCTTCCGTCAAGGTTTCTGCTTTCAAGAAAAGAAGCATATTCCACCGTTGTATAGAGCCTGCCCTTGTGGTTTATCACCTGCATGGGACCTCTGTGCAATCCTCCGCCATAGGACTTTGCACGACCGCCGTACATTAAAGTAACGGGAACAGTCCAGCTTTCGCCCTCATCGTAGGATGCTGAAATATGTAAATTTCCGTTAAGAGTAGTTACTCCCAATATGTATAAAACATCTTTATGAACGAAAATTGTGCTCCAGAAAAACTGCGTAAGGTCTGTTACATACTTAAATGTTTTACCATTGTCCGTGGATTTATATATAATGACGAGATTTTCCGTTCCGTACCACATATGGGTATCCATGGATGCAATTATTGCTCCGCTTTTAAGCCTTGCAATTGAAGGAGATGCAAGATACTGTCCGCTGGGGATATAGTTGTCATCTTCGGGATGCAGATAATTTATAACAACAGCACCCTCGGGAATCGCTCCCGTTCTGACCTTTCTTGTCCTGCTCACTTCTCCGTTTTCAGATTTTATATAAACCTTTACTTCCGCGTTTTCCGCTATTCCCGAAGCGGAAAAATGCATATCTTTTAAGTCCAAATCCTTAAATTCTTCGTCATTTACCGAATAATACAGCCTGCAGGGTAAATCCTTTTCGTATAAATAGTCACCGGAAAAGCCGTTTTTTTCAGGAATAAGTCTGCAAATGTAGGGCTTCCCCTCGTCCCCTGCCCTTGAAATTGGGTAATAGGGTTTGTGGTAAATTTTATTTGTGCATTTCATAGCTTAAAGCCTCTCTTTAATCCCAAGTGGGACAAACTTTCCCCGTAGCCGGGTTCAGCTATCATATTACTATGCTTTAAGTTCTTGGTCAATATTAAAACCGGACATTTCTTTATCAAAACAATACACAATTTTTCCGTCTGTCCTTATTTAATATATACCTTTTCCGCAAAGGGGCCTATCTGGGTATCCAATCCGGAAAGTTCATTAACCTTTTCACCGTTTATAAAAATATCCTCAAAGAAAATGTTCCAGGTCTTGTGTTCCTCGTCCTTACCTGAAATAATTACAGGAGGCTTACCAAGTCCTTCATCCACATAGATATTAATATTTTTCAAAGTTACATCGTGGTTTTTGCCGTAGCGTCCCGTTCCTTCAACTCTCGGGAGAGGATAAATCCAGGCGTGGAAAAGCGGAGGCATATAGCCCGCTTTTCCGGTGTATTCAGCATCATCGGAGCTTTGATATTTAGGCTCTAAGCAGTTTTTGTCGTATTCAACACGAATGTCCTCATACAAAATGTGGTGAGCATCTGCAAAAACTCTGTTCTGCATACTCATAGCACCGTGCATATTGTGAATCAAGTCCAAATTTTTATAGTGTATGTTTCTTATTTCAGATGCCTGGGTTATTGCACCAAGCTCCAGCGTTCTTCCCCAGTCGCACCACATAACTGAGTTTTCAACCAGTAGATTTTCCGTTACCTCGTCTTCCCAGTCTTTTCTGCCGTTGGGAACAATGATATCATCAAAGTTTCTGAAGAAGGAATTTTTAACCGTCATATTTTTGCAGTTTATAAAGTCAATTCCGTCTGCATTGTATCGCCACATACCGATATGGCGTATATCGTTTATTTCAATGTTTTCACAGTGGTAAAATGTATGTGTCCAGCAGGCGGAATCCATAAAGGTAATTCCGTCAATTAAAATATTTTTGCTTTCGTAAATTCTCATTGCACCGATTGCAAAGTTTCCCTCATCATCCGGGGCAGATTCGGTTTTAGCCGTTCTTTCCTCCCAGGAGCCATCAATTATGCCGTGTCCCACAAAGGCGATGTTTTCTGCATTTCTTGCAATGAAGTTTCCGTAAAGGCGTGAGCCCTTATCCACATATACCACAGTGTCGGATTTTATTTCCGTCGTTCCTACATGGTGCTCGCCCTTGCCGTAGTATAAAAGATTTTTCGCATTTTTATATTTTGAATAGTCCTTTTCGGGGACAATGAAAATGTGAAGTGCGTTATGAAAATCGTCACATTCCAGGCTGTAGTGTCCTATCGGAAATGTGGCTTTTATTGTTTTTCCCGAAATTTCGGGAGTGATATTTTTTGAAAGAGGGCGAAAAAGCACCTCTTTAAAAGACAAAGAAGGTGTGATTTCAAGTGTTACCTCCCCCTTTGCTTCAAGCAGAATAAAGCCCGCTTCCTCCGTCTGATCAATGGGCCGCTGATGCCCCGGCCAAACGGTGTTAAAGGGGATTTTTGATACCCTGCAAAAGTATACAGGAATATCCTTTTCGCCTGACTTTACCTTATATAAATCGGTAAACACACTATCACACCTTTTCATATTAATTTTTAAGTTAGATCCATTCAAGCCCGGCAACCGATACACTCCCGCCGTTTGGTATTGGCTTATTTTTCCATCCGCAGGTTGTTATGTAATATTTTCCGTTGTCACAAATAATTTCGGGAGCATGTGCCGTAAGCTTAGTGACAGGAATCGTGCCGCCTTTGCCTCCGTTGTATTCGCCGAAAAATTCAGGATTTTCCGATGCGAAAACTAATGTATCTGAATATGTGGCATCCGAGCAGTCGGTATAAGTTATAAATAAATAGTAAAGCCCGTCCTTTTTTACCACAAAAGGAGACTCAAAAGCACCCCAAGCCACTTTAAGCGGTGCATCGTCACCCGAGGTTAATGCATAGCCTGAAAACTCCCAGTTAATCAGGTCTTCTGATGAAAAGCAGCTTACCGCACCCTTTTTATCCTTTACCCCGACAACATACATAAGATATTTATTTTCAGAAATTTTAATTACAAAATGGTCACGGTGTGCGCCCATCAAAGGCTCATTGTTAAGATTAACCTTTGTTCCGAACCACTCTGTCATATCAAATGAAACTGCCAAGGATGTGGGTGACGGCCCGTAAAACATATAATATATTCCGTCCTTTTCTATGACGGAAGGTGCCCAGGCAAGGGTTCCTTTGTCAATTGAACGGCCCACTTCCCGAAGCTCGCCTTCAAGGCTTTCGCCCTTTCCGTGAGCAAAATAGCGTTCCGCTCCCGGCGTTCCTTCAAAGCTTGTAATTCCGTATATATGCCACAGCCCGTCGCTGCCCTTTACTATGGAATGGTCATTCACATAGTTTCCGTGTACTTCTGGCTTAAACAAAACTCGCCATTCACCTGTTATGCAAGGTATTTTCATAATGCAAGTCCCCTTTCTTTTTTTAGTTTATCATACCGCACATCAAAAAGCAAGGTTATTGCTCATAAACATAATGCCATATCCCGGATTTTCAGTCAACGGCAAATTGTTGTCAATGACTTGTAAAATGTTTTGTCACTTTGAAAGCATCTTCGCGCTGTCCTTGTCTAAATACAGTTTTGCACTTTCATGCTTTCTTAAAATGCTGGCAGGGCATAAAATGCTTATTTCGCCCTCCATTGTATTTTTAACAGCCTCAGCCTTTGTAAAGCAGGGTACTATGCAAAACATATGCGATGCAGCCGTTAAAGCAGGAATTGTTAATGTCAGGGCAAACTTTGGAACATCGTCTATTTTTTCAAAACAGCCGTCATTTACCTGCTGTTTTCTGCAAACCTCATCAAGGTCCACCTTTTTAACCAATGCCTTGTCGTTAAAATCGGCAACGTGGGGGTCGTTAAATGCAATATGGCCGTTTTCCCCTATTCCGAGAACCACTATATCAACGGGATTTTTTAAGAGCAATTTGCTATAACGCTCAATTTCTTTTTCGGGTTCCGTTGCAGAATAATCAATTAAATTTACCGACTTAAAGGGCTTTTTTGAAAATATTTTTTCCATAAGGAAATTTGCAAAGCCCTGGGGTGCACCCTTGGGAAGCTCTATATATTCATCCATATGAAAAGCATTGATTTTTTCCCATTCAATGCTGCAGCTTTCGCAAAGGTGGTAAAGCACATCATTCTGCGACGGTGCCGCCGCAAATATCATATTTACTTCATCCTTGCTTTCAAGGATTTTTTTGATGCATTTTTCAATATCTTTGGCTGCGAAATATCCCATTTCATCACGGGTATCGTAAATTTCCGCAGTTAAATTATCATTTTTCAAACTTCTGATCATAGTAAGACCTCTCTTTATTCAAAATCATACCATTTATCCGGCACAAAAGCTCTTTCCGCTTTGCCTGTGCAAGGTATCATAATTCCGTATCCGTCGTTATCCTCCCTGAAGCTGTCGTATCTTGTCATATACAAAAGCTCGGGGTTGATGTTTTCATATTCTCTGATTGGCTGATAAACCAAAGATGCGGCATTTTCCTCCCTCGTTTCAAGGTCCGAGTAGCGGAATGCCATTCTCATAAGCCTTACGTTGTTTCTTTCGCGGGGCGTTTCTGCTGATAACAACGCCTTTTCGTAGCAGTCATACATATACTCCTTGTCGATATTCTCCATAAGATAAATTCCGCAACGCGAAATCTGCATCTGTCCGTCCATACACTCCTCTGCCTTTCTGATTGCATCGGCGATGTAGGGCGCACCCTTTCCGAATATCTTAGTGAAATGCCAAAGGTTATCCTCCATCGAAAGCTCTACGTTATATGCCGTTCTTCCGAAGGTGTAGAAATTGAAAATATGGTTCCATATATGAAAGCACTCTATCTGGGTTGTAGCACCTATAATTTCATCTTTTATAAACCCCTTCCATATTGCCTGCACCTCGTCAGCCATAGGAAGATAGCGCTGTCTTTCTGCGTATATGCCCATATAATAATCGTAATAGCTTACCTCGGCTCCCGTCTTTTTCCAGCTAAGGAGATTTTCGTGGAAGTGGGTGCCGATTAATGCAGAACCGTCCTTCTTTCCGATGCGCCTTAGTCCGTTTGCCGCCCAGGTTGCCTCCCAGACATCAACATTTGAGCAAAGCTTTATATTTTCGGGGCACTCCCATATATCCACATAAATCAAAAGGCTTATCTTAATTTCGGGATACACCTTGCCCACTCTTTTTGCAACCTCGTTTACAAAATAGCAGTAGTTTTCCGTTTTGCTCTTATCCTTGCACAAAGGACAACAGCACTGTGGAGCCGTTCCGTCGTGAGGCGGAAGGCTTAAGCTTACAAGGTCTTCATTGTAGCTTAACCACGTTATCACATTTTTGCTGAATTCTTCTATTAATTCAGGATTTTGGTAGCAGAAAATCATCTGTCCCATATGGTCAACGGGATGAAATCTCGTACCGTCCTCTTCAAGACGGAAAAACTCAGGGTGGGTTTCATAATATTTTTCCGGGAAATATTTGTTTCCGTCGGCAGGCATAAAGATGTCCGATGCGTCGTGATGTCCTACCTCCACCCCTATGCCCCTTTTGCTGAGTTCTTCAATTAATCCCGCATCCTTCATTTTTTCATAGACGCCTGCCCAGGTGCTGAAAAGATTGTATCTGTTTTTTGAAAGGAAATCGAAAAACTCTGTGTTAAGCTTTCTTAAAGGGTTTCCCGCACAGTCGGAATACTGTACGCAGGCACCTCTTTTAATTGATGTTGCGCATTTAACTATATGCTCCTTGTTTTCTATTATAAGCTCGTCCATTTCCGGAACAAATTCCCCCGCATCTACGGAGGGACTTGAATAGGCAGAAAGAGCGCATCCGCAAAAGATTTCAAGAAAATCATATACAGCATAAATCGTTCCGCGGTTTTTATCCCCTTCGCTGCCTGCAATAAGCAAGGTGTTATCATCAAGTGTTTTTACCATTGCACCCTCGGGGCCGGGAACAAGCTTATTGAATATATCCACCGAAATATACTCTTCGGCCGCCATATTCCGGGAAGGCCCGCCTATTATAAAAGATGTATTTTCTTTATTGTGAGTGCCTGTAATATTTACCTCTGCCATAAGCATAAGCTTAAGATATTTACAAAGCTCTTCTGATGCAAAAATTTCCCTTTTTGTTGCATTTTGAGAAATAACAATATCAACCTTATCGAATTTACATATTTTCATTCTTAAAGCTTCCTCTCAAAGAAATCCATAAATACGTTCCAGTCTTCCCTTGACATAAAGTGTCCGCCTTCTCTTACATAAAAGCCAAGGTCACCGTCTATCAAAGCCTCTCCCGCTTTTACCATTTTCCCGTTATGGATAAGCCCATTTCTTCCGAGCAATTCATAAACCCTGCTTGCATCCGTAAGGGACAAAAATTCAGAGAAAGGATCCATTCCGTCATCCTCTGTTGCACCCGTCACAAAGGCATAGCCTGGCGCCTGACAAGCCATAAGATAATGCATATCATAGGGAAGCTTGACGTGAGGGGTATCTAAAAAGGTCTTGAATTTTTCGCAGAAGAAGTTATAGCTTCCGATTTTTATAAAATCGGAAATATCCTCACCCTTATGACCGCGGATAACGCCGCATCCTCCGTAGTTGGAATTGTTTCCGTATGCCATAAAAAATCTGTCATCCTGCGCTCTTGTCCAGAGTGCGGTCTTCCCCAGGCGGGAGTGACCTGCCACGGCAATTCTTTTTGTATTTAAATCATCCCTTGTAATAAGATAATCCATAATTCTGCTTGCACCGTATGCCCAGATGCCAACAAGCCCCCACTCTGTTAAAGTGCGGTCTCTGTCCCCTATAAAATGACCTGCAAGTCCGCCCTTAAAATCTCCGAATACGCTATCGGGCGTAATATCCTTATAATCAACCGTAACAAGGGCAAAGCCTCTGTCAATTATTTCCTCTTCGGGAACGGGGTAGCCGGGGCCGAAGCTTAAATACAAAATCACAGGTGGCTTTTCTGCCTTTTCCGGAACGGTTATTTCAACGGGAAAGCTGTACTTTCCCTTCGGCGTGTCAAACTCTATCATTTTGCACTCGGTTTTAGCCTTTCCGCCAAACATTTTATATCTGTTTTTCTGAATATCTTTCCCGCAGACATTCATTGGAGCTTTTGGGGTAAATCCGAACAAATTTAAGGAGAGAATATCAAGTAGTTCTTTTTTCCTTTCTGCCCAGTTTTTCTCTGTTACAGCTTCGCCGTTATTCATCAAAAGAATGCCCGGCAGTTTTCTTTTTTCAAGCTCGTCTCTGATATTCATAAAGCTCTCTCCTTTCCTATCTTTATTTTAACTTAACATAAATTAAGTTTGTGGTCAATGAAAATTGTTTTGTCAATCTTATGGAATGTTTTATCCGCCGCCAATTACACACCGAAATCGTAATTTACCTTTACGCTGTTTCCTGTCTTTGCAGATTCAATTACCGCAGAGCAAACCGCAACGGTTTTTGCCCCTTCAAGGCCTGTCATAACAAGGCTCTTTCCGCAGATAACCGCATCACGGAATGCCTTATGCTCACCCGGAAGATTGTGATTGTTGATTTCCACCTTTATCTTGTGTGCCATTGTTCTCTCGCTTCCGTTTCCGTAAATGATGCCGCCTGCAAAGGGTGCTCCCTCTGCTGATTTTTCAAGATAAAGGCTCATTTCGGGGGATGTGTTATCAAAAATAAGTGTACCCTTTGTTCCGTAAAGGCAGGTTCTCATTGTATAGTCGCGCTTACATCCGATGGATGTGAATATTTTTCCGATTGTGCCGTTTTCCCACTTCATAATTCCGATGGTGGCATCGGATATGGGCCAATCTTTCAAAACCATTCTGTTGGAGTAGGCTGTAACCTCGACAGGATCACCTATAAGCCAGCGAAGAAGATCGATCGAATGACAGCCTCCGCCTAAGATCGGCTCTCTGTCGGGGTGCATTCTCCACTTGTCAACTCCGGGAATTGTTGCATAGTCGTGGGCATATTCGCCCTCGGCAAAGAAAATGTCACCAAGGATGCCCGATTCCACAATCTGCTTTGCTCTTACAAAGGCAGGTGTGAAACGGCATACCTGACCAACCATCAAAAGCTTTCCGCTTTCCTTTTCTGCCATAAGCATTTCCCGGCAGTCCTCATGTCTTAATGCCATAGGCTTTTCGCACATTACGTTAAAGCCCGCCTTAAGAGCTGCAACTGTTGCATCCTTGTGGGCGTGGTCCGCAGTTGCAACAACCACTATGTCCGCTTCGATATTTTCAAGCATTTCGTTATAGTCTGAAAAGCACGCGGCATTAAGGGCGTACTTTTCGTTTTTCTCCTCGGTAAATTCCTTATGTACGTCGCAAAGTGCCACAATTTCAATGTCCTTTGTCTGAAGGAGTGCTTCAATGTGCATTCCGCCAAAGCTTCCGCATCCGATAATCGCATATTTAATTTTTCTTTCCATAAATAAACCCTCTTTTCTTTCATTTTATAAACATTATAAAACGAGGCTGTTTTTATATCAATGGAAATACATTCTCATTTTTGTATACTTTTGTTCACTTAAATTTCTTTGTGAATTTTTATTGACATTCTGCATCCGATAAGTTAAACTATGAAAAGGTGATCAGATGAGTACATATATAAGCCACTTTATTAAAAACGTAATTAGCGTATCATCCATAATAAACTGCTACAGAAAGGACTTTGCACCCGATTTTTGCGATATCCCCGAAAGCCACGATTTCTGGGAAGCGGTTTATCTTGACAAGGGCAGCATTTTCGTTTCCGCAGGCGGAAACAAAACCTTATTGAAGCCCGGAGACATATATTTTCACAAGCCCGGCGAAAGCCATCACATAATCATAAACGGAAAAGAAAATGTCATTGTTTATTTTATCTCCTTTTCATCAAAAAGCAGCTCAATGAATCTTTTTTATGATGCGAAGCTTTCCCTTACGCCCTATCTTAAAAATCTGCTTTACATAATGCACGAGGAAGCGAAAAAGTCATTTATTTCAAAAAGAGTCGGCACTTCATGCAGTGTTACCGCTTCCCCCGATGCACCGATAGGAGGTGCCCAGCTTTACAAAAACTATCTTGAAAGCTTTTTAATAAACCTACTCCGCTTCAAAATCGAAGCGGAAAAGGCAACGGTGTATTCCGAAAAAGAGGAATTTCACAAGGCCATTGTAAGAAAGATAACGGAAGAGGTATCACAAAGCCTCTATTCTCACTTTTCTATCAGTACACTCACCAAAAAGCTCAACTACGGAAGAACCTTTCTCTGCAATGTCTTCAAGGCAGAAACGGGCTATACCATAAACGGCTTTTACAATCACCTTAAGATAAACGAGGCAAAAAAGCTTATGGCAGAAGGTCGTCATTCATTGGCGGAAATTTCCGAAATATTAAATTTTTCAAGCCGATATTATTTTTCCAAGGTATTTAAAAAGGAAACGGGCTATGCCCCGTCCGAATACAAGAAAACCTTAATAAAGTAAGTTAAGTATATTCTACATCAAGAGCAAAATCAATAAAGAATATTGCTATCTGATATAAATATATTGCTATCTTATATGTTGCGAAAGGAATTATTATGGATAATCTGCTTAAATTTGAACAGCATACCGAAAAATATACCGTGTCAAAACGCCCATTTATATACACCGGCGAAGACCACAGTGCTTACAGAAACTGGCACGAAAACATTGAAATTTTATATGTATTCAAGGGAAGCGGAGTTTTGCACTATGACTCCAACATTTATAACATCAGCGAAGGAGACCTTGTTATAATAAACTCCTTTGCCGTTCACTACACGGAAAAGGAAAACAATCTTTCCTACCATGTTTTCATTCCCTACAATGACTATTTTTCATCAAACGGCTTAAATCTTGCATCTACGAACTTTACGCCCATTGTGCGGGATCTCCCGGCAAAAGAGAAATTTCTTGCTTTAATTGATGCCATAGCAGAAAAAGACAAGCTTTCTGAAGCAAAAATCCGCCTTGCCGCTATGGATTTTCTTATTTACTTATCTGAAAAACACTCGGAAAATTCTCAGGAAATTTCCGTAAAAAAGATAGACCTTTCAATAAGGCAGGCTCTTTCCTGCATTTTTTCAAACTACAGCGAAAACATAAGTGCCGAGGCTATATCAAAGCACGTGGGCTTTTCAAAATTTCATTTTTTACGGCAGTTTAAAAATGCAACGGGCCTGACATTTTCAAGCTTTCTTAATTCCGTAAGGATTGACAATGCAAAAAAGCTTTTGTCGGAAACCACTCTTCCCATAAAGGAAATATGTTATATGACAGGCTTTGAATCGGAGGCTTACTTTTCAAAAATTTTCAGGGAAAAGGAAGGCTTTACCCCAAGTGAATACAGAAAAAAGGAACTGTAGTTATGTGACCACAAAAAGTTAAGCTTTTTATAGCATTGTAGTTTGAATGACTGCAAATAAAAACCACCCGCTATGCGGATGGTTTTTATTTTTCGGGCATAACCCTAATATTACCGGCTACGCACAAGTGCGTTTTTTATCGGCATGCCAGCCATGCATCTTTTACTTACTACCCATAAATGGTTGTATAGTCTATTTTTTCCTTTTAGAAGAAGATTAATTATTTTATAACATTATCTTCGAATATGGAATTGGCACCCTTTTTAGACACCATTCTTTTTCCTATTATTACATTATTTCTTACAATATTATTATCCGATGTACCGGCTTCCACTATCGCCTTTGAACCTTCTGGAATATCAATAGTACAGTTTTCAATGACACAGTCTGTAAGATTTATAATATATATAGCAGGAGTAGAACCCAGACTTTGTGAGGTTTTAATTGTAAGTCCTTTTACAATAGCTCCGCTGTTATTAACAGCCACTCTGCGGTTTACAATGCCTCCGACTATCTCTTTTGCACTCTTTATACTTGTCCCAGCCACTCCATCGTTTATATAGATTTCTGTATTATAAACTTTATCCATCTTACTTATTCCTACAGGGAAAGCACAATTTTTTATAATACATCCCGAAACCGTGGAATTTGTATAATTACTCTGATAAATCGCTCCTGTTTTTGACTCTGCCCCAGAAAGTCCTACACCATCCATCAAAACATTTTCAAAAAGTAAATCCTTCGAGGTATTGAAAAGAACAGCATTCTGACAGTTTTTTAAGGTCCCGTCACGCACTATTACTTCTGAAGACCCAATTATTTTTATGGCAGTATCTTTTATTTCTTCGCAAAAGAAATTATTGATTAAAATATTTTTATTATTTTGCGAACTGGTTGTATCAACCACAGCATTGACATTTACAACCTTCATATTTGATATTGTTACATTTTCTTTCGTGCCTTTGCCGGAAAATCTAACCCCCACATTGCATCCCGCTACACTGTTATTATCTATTAAAACATTAATAATATCTCCACCTGGTGCGCCTATATTTATTGCATTTCCACGTATATTTTTAATTTCATTATTTCTTATTATAACATTTTTCACTGCCGTACCTTTCACCAGTGATTCCACGGCTATCCCGAAATTCCCCTTGCCTTCTATGGTTCCGTCCACAACATTATTTTCAACAATCGCACCGTCGCAGCCGTCTCCTACGGAAATCGCACCGCCGGCAGAGCCTGCCCCGGGGCTATTTATTACAATGTTGTCGTGAATATATGCATCTTTGCAAAAAACAAGATCCAAAGCCTCGTCTCCCACATTGTTTATTTTGCAATTTCTGTATGTTGCTCTCACAGTATACTGTATATCAAAGCCGTGAGTTTCCTCTTTGGTGCCGTTTTTTTCTATAGTCCACGCATGATTAACAGGGTCAGTATCATATACTCCCATATCAGAAAATGTGATATCGTGCAAGTATTCGCTTTCGTTTTCTGGCTTTCTTTCAGGTTGTATTCTTACAGCAACCCAACTTCCGTTTGTTTCCCAATTTTCAAGATATTTAATTACAGATTTGTCTCCGCCATCACCTAGTACTGTCAATCCTCCTGAACCATTAGGCAGACTTATATACATACCGCCTTCCAGAATCCCGTATTCACCTTCAGGGAAATACACCGTTGCAGGCAGATTATCTACAGCATATGCGAATGCATTTAAAATCGCTTCCTTATCGTCAGTTAAGCCATCACCAACAGCCCCAAAATCTTTAACATTAACCATTTGTTCTCTACTGTATATATGTACTTCTTTTTTTGTGTTGTCCCACTTTACTATACAATCAAAGGCCTCACTTATAGCTCGTACAGGCACCATCGTTCTCGAATCAATCAGTTTTGCAGGGACATCAAGAACCTTTACCTCTCCATTTACTGTAAGCTCCGATGCCTCTATTTTTATAGAAACATTTTTATCTTCTTTTTTAGCGGTTACAGTCTTTGTTTTATCATCCCAAAATACCTCAGCACCTAATTTTTCAAAAATTTTACGCATTGGAACCATTGTGCGTCCGTCAATAATTACAGGTTCTACATCAAACTCAAGTTTAGTGTTGTCAATAAAAACTCCGAGACTCTCGTTCGCGTAAACTGACACCATAGAACCACCCAATAAAAGAAAAATCACAATAAAACATACCATTTTTCTCATTTTATTCATACCAAAACCCTCCTGAAATAAAAAAATGCCCCAACCGAAGTCAGCGCAAAAAAAGGCAAACTCCGATTGTCGCCAAACAAATTGAATAACATGGGATATTTTATATATCGCTGCTATCTGGAGTGTTGCATTTTTAACAATATAAAATAGCAGCATTACAAGAAAAGGGTATAATACTCCCATGAAATAAAATACCCCTATTTCTTGCTTTTTATTCAATTTGTTTGGCAAAAGCATTATATCACACATATTATATTTTTGCAACAAATTTATTTTTATTTCAAACAACTATTGACAAATGAGTAAAAAAACGTTTAGGGACTTCATCGTGCCGAATAAATCGGCAGAATAATTGAGTAGTATAGCATAAAAAATGATGGCAGACGCTTTTATGTCTACCATCATTTTCATTTATTTAGTAATTGTAATTTCCTGAGTCTCTCCGTTCCACTCTACGTTATATCCGAGCTGTTCAGAAATAAATCTTACAGGAATGAAGGTTCGGGAATCCTTGATTTTAGGCGGTACGTTAAGAGTATATCTTACTTCCTTACCCTTTGAATCAATGATATAAACGCTTCTGGACATAATCTGCATTTCGATTATTGTTCCGTCCTTTTCGATTAATATCTGCTGAATATTTCCGTTCCATTCAATTGTTGCGCCCATTTCCTCTAAGAGTCCTCTTAAAGGAATAAGGGTGTAGCCTGCACCTGCAATGTAAGGAGCAACGTCAATCGTTCTTACAGAATCAACTCCGCCTTTATGGGACTTAATCTCGTTTGAACCGATTTTAAGGATGTAGCTTTCCTTTTCATCCTCTGCCCTCTGCTCTGCTGAATTGGTGCTTTCATAGAAGGTGATTTCAGCACAGCTTGCTCTTCCGTCATTACCCTGATTGATGTAGAAACGGATGAATCCTGCATGTATGGGTTCATCAAACCTTATAACCTGCTCGCCCTTTTTCTTTTCAAAGGTTAAAAGCTCCTTTGCGATTTTGTAATTTTCACCATCAACGGAGTAAAGCACGTCAAAATCAAGCCACAAGCCGTGATAGTCATCTGACTGACGAGGAAGCACGTTAATCTGTGCCACATAGTAATTGTCGTTTAAGTCAATATCTAAAACGTAGGGCCCTTCAACCTTGGTTGTCTGCCATACAGATTGGGGTGAGCCGTCAACCACCGCAGAAACCTTACCTGTATCGGGCCACTGCAAAGGAGCATCGCACTTTGCTGTCATTCCCTTTTTAGGAATTGCGATAAGGCCGCCTTCTTCGTATGCCGCTGCATAATCCTTCGGCTCAACAATTGCCATATTGGGATCATACGGTTTAAGATTAAGCTCGGCACAAGTTCCGTAACCGCCGGCACCGTCCAGAAATTCAAGCTTCAAGGCGTCAAGCTTTACGTTGAAGGACCACTCGGAATTCTTAAGTCCCATATCGTTTGCCCATTCACCGCCGCCGATCAAATATTCCTCTCCGCCCAAAATTGCATAGGCGTTATATTTGAATATTCTTCCCGACTTTATGTTGTCCTGTCTGGGGGTATAGGTAAAGCCGCCGATTGTAACTGTGCCTGGAAGGGTTATTGTTACATAGAAGGGTGGGTTGTCCTTTGAAAGAATGGTGGAGCCGGATGCTTTATAGTTTGTGTGCCAGTAGGTGGAGCTGTCACCGTCAATCATTTTCTCGGCTGTGTTGTTTCCGATGTGGCTTGATGCCTTTATTTTCCATTCGGACTTGTCGGGGATGAAGCCGGGTTCATATTCCTCACGGGGGCCCATAAGTTCAGCCTTTTCCTCGGCAGACTTGATTTCGTCAATATCTTTCTTCGTCAAAATGTCAATTTCCCCGCAGGTGCCTACTCTTCCCGTTGTCGATCTGAACACAAGGCGGATTCCCGCGATTTCCGTTTCCTTCCAAGAAACAACTTCAACAGTTCTGTCACCAATAAAGGTGCCCGATGCAAGCTTTTCACCCTGGGCTGTACCGGAAAGTGCGTATACATCATAGTCCTTTATATAACCTGTATCGCTGGTCTGTCTTGGAGTATAACGTATACCTGCAGCCTTAACTCTGGCAGGTAGGTTTATGTCAATTGTAAAGGGGGCAGGATCTGTTGTGTCAACCTTTCCATCCTTTACAGTGTACTTTGAGTGCCAGTAAGTCACAGGATCGCCGTCTATCATTTTTTCTGCTTTTTCTGTGTTAAGCTCGCTTGATGCCTTGATTTTCCAGGTGGATTTTTCCGGAACAGTTTCCACCAAAGGAAGCTTTGCCGCATCGTTGGCAGATGCCATTTCCGCGGGGCTTATAAGGTCAATTTCCGCACAGGTTCCGACACCGCCCGATGCCACCGTACTTGTGAAAATTATTCTTATGCCGGAAAGATTAACGGCATCCCAGCTGAAAGTTTCGATTGTATCGTCTCCAACAAATGTGCCCTTTGCAAGAAGCTTTCCCTGAGTTTCGCCCGAAAGCTCATAAAATTCAAAGCCCTTTACATAGCCCGTGTTGCTGTTCTGTCTCGGAGTATAACGGATACCTGCAACAGTTGCCTCGGAAGGAAGGGTAATGTCTATTATATAGGGAGGCTGAACCTTGTTTACAGCCTTTCCGTCTTCCGTGTCGTACTTGGAGTGCCAGATAGTATCTGTTTTTCCGTCAATCATCAACTCTGCCTTGCCCCAACCCATTTCCGTGTTGGCGGTAATTTTCCAGGTGGACTTTTCGGGGATTGGCAAATCTTCTGCACTTATATAAAGTACACTTACAGTTGAAAGCACTAAGATAAGAGAAAGCATTAAGCTTAAAATCTTTTTCATTTTTGTCCCTCCCCTTATAAAATTTCCGCAGCCTTTAATACTGCATCCACATTTATTTCTCCGCCGCTTATTGCAAATGTATCTCCATTTACATAGGCTTTCCAACCGAACACCTCGGTTAAATAGCTTAAAGGAATGTATCTTAAGCCATCTACTACCTTAACGGGAGCAGAAAGTGCCACTACCGCACCGTTCTTTCTTGCTTCCATACTTCCAACGATGGTGTATGACCAGATATGGTCAACAATTTCTATGCCCTTACGGTTATAATTTGAAACATACTGAGCATTATCCTCTGCATAATATTCCGTCTTTGTTTCGCCGTAGCCCATTATATCTTCCACAGCAAGTTCCGGAACGTAAAGTGTTCCGTTTTCCATAAAGGCGGTGATTCTTGTATCGGCGTCATAAATATTCATTTTACCGCCCGATACCACCATTTTATTACTTCCAGCCTTAAATACCGCTGTATCATTAAGTGCCACCCTTGTATCATCATCAAGAGAAACCTGGGCAATTTCGGTGTAAAGATAGTTAAAGCGTCCATTGGGTGCAACGGATCCAAACTCGTAAAATCTTAATACATCGCCGTTTTCTTCTGCATTGTCGGCAACCTTGAATTCAAGGTCAATTGCACCGGTTTCGCCTATCATCTCTCTTGTAAGAGCGAATATAACGCTCTTACCATTTATCTTTACTTCTGCATTTCCAACTGCGTTCCATGTGCCGTTATAGGAAGAAACATTACCGTCACCTGCAATAAGGTAGTCATAACCTTCCCATCCTGTCGCATAGTTACGGTCGGTATTTAAGTAAATGTGAAGCTTTGATGTATCCGTAACCTTCGCTTCTGCATCTACCTTTATGTAGAGCTTTGCGTCATCACGTGCCATTTTTGCACCGGTGATTACGTTTACATAGCTTGTTACATAGTGGAAGTTTTCGCCCGTCTTATAGTTGATGAGTCCGTATTCATCACGTTCTTCGCCGAAGTTATCGTTGATAAATTCCGGGCCAACGTTATCCCACTGGGAAAGGTCACCTGCGATATCTATGGTCTTATCCTCTGTTGCAAGAGGTGCAGGACGAACACCCTTATATTTTCTTACAAAGTCGCAAAGTAAATTATAATAGTCATCTCTTAAAGGACCTCTGGATGGCTCAAAGTCACGGCTTCCCTCATCGTCAAAGGAGTCAACAAAGGAGTTATCGTGGCCTGAATACTGAGCCTGTCTTCCCGCAGTCCACTCGTTCCAGCCGTCAACATAGATAAATGCAGGATCTTCCCTTAGTGCCTGAATAGCCTCTTCCCTGAAGAAGTAACCCATATTCGTTGCGCCTTCTCTGTAGTCCTCGCCGAAGCCTTCTGTATAGCTTCTTCCCTTGGTGTAAGGATCGGAGAATACGCAGGTATGACTCCAGCCGTCAACATAGGATTCGTTTACTCCGGTACCCACAACCATAAATTCCGTTCTTCCGTCTTCTTCGGTGTTCCACTTGGTTAAGGGAGAAGCCTGGAGCCAGTGCCAATAGCGGTCGCCTCCCACATATTCAACGGGCTCACGGGAACCTGACATACGGAATGTGTAAAATTCAAAAATTTCTCTTATATATGCTGTTTCGTCAAGCTTTTTTGTATCAAGATTGGTAGACCACTTGGAGTTGTTACCAAACATAAGGGGCTTACCGTCCCACTCATACCAAAGATCTTTATATCTTTCGTTTTCAAAGAAATATGTATGGACATTTACAAGCTGAGTACGTCGCTGGGAATGGTCTACATACCAGGAGTTAAGAGCATTAATCTTGGGAACACGGATTCCGTCCGCCTTTGCATCGGCATATGCCTCGCAGAGAAGATTAAGTGTCTGTCCGCCCGAAGCAGTACCGTTTGACCAGTCAAAGAAGATTACGTCAACGCCTGCATTTGCAAGCATAATGGCGTGGCGGCGGATTACCCAGTAGTCGGACATCATATAGTAGCCGAACAAGGGCTCGTTCCAGTAGTAGGCTGTTGCACCCTCCGGCCATGCCTCGTGATAGAAATCATCATATGCATCGGGGTGTGCAGCTATAATTTCCGAGGGAATTCTTGCTGTTGTTATGGGCTTTTCCTCCGATCCCCTGAGCCAGTACATCATACCGACCTGGCGCATTCCCTCTTTAACGGGTCCAACCTCTTCAAAGTCAGCCACCTTAACGCCTGCGGCACTTGTCGCAACCCAGGTGTCCGAATAGTTATCGATGAGGCAATCATCTGACGGAATGGTGTAGGGGCTTACATACTTTTCCTTGGAAAATGTAACGGATTTAATTGCCGCTCTTCCGATATGCGCCGTTACATAAACGTCATGTACTCCTGAAATTTCTCTGATATTTGAGGAGTATTCCGTTATGCGATTGTCGCAGATTCTTAAAAATGTAATAATATGTCCTCCGTCTGCCTTATCTGCCGTAATTCTCAAGGTTGCTTCGCTGTATGAATCAAGTGTAACCTTTACGGACTTTATGTCAGTAAGGTCAACCTTTTCAAAAACAACGCTTTCCCCCTCCTTGATGCTTTTTGAAACATCAAGAACTGTTTTTGTCCCTTCTGCAAATGACGGTATCATAGATAAAACCATCAGAAGCACAAGAAACAAAGCTGCAAGTTTTTTCATATTTTTTCTTCCTTTCTTTTATGCGGATAAAATCCCCATAATTCTTAGTTTTATTTTACCACAAATCACTTTTTATTTCCTTAATTTTTTTTACCGATTATGTGCCTTATTTCTTCAATTTTTTGTCATTTATTAAAATTCGTCTCATACAGTATACAATACCTGAAACTATAATTCAAGCGATTAAAGAAAACAGGGCGTAGAAAATCTACGTCCTGTTTTGGTTATTATGCCTTATTTGGTTATGGTTACCTGCCTTGTCTCTCCGTTCCACTCCACGTTATAGCCTAAGTGTTCGGAGATAAATCTTATGGGAATAAAGGTTCTTCCGTCCTTTATTCTGGGAGCCTGAGGAAGGGTGTAGCGCACTGTTCCGTACTTTCCGCCCGTTTCAACGAAAACAAGATTGTAGCGGTTCTGCAAGGTAATTGTTATGCCGTCCTTTTTAATTATGATGGTCTGATCTTCGTCAATCCATGTAATTTCAGCACCCATCATTTCAAGCAATCCACGAAGAGGAATCAAGGTCGAGCCTCCTGCGATGTAGGGTGCAACATCCAGCGTTTTTTCTTCTGCTACGCCTTCTTTAACCGCACTTATCACGGGTGAATCAATTTTGAGAACGTACTTTTCGTTGTTTCCGCCGGTTCTCTTTTTCATTGTGGCAACGGTTTCATAAAATTTAAGTTCGCCCACAGATGCCTTGTCTGTATAGCCCTTTGTAATTCTGAATTCCACATACTGTGCCTTGACGGGTGTATCCAGAACAATTCTCTTAACATCGAGATTTTTTTCAAAGCTTAAATTTTCAAACATAACCTCATAGTTTTCACCGTCGAGTGAATAGTATACGCTAAACTCTTCCCATGTTCCGTGGAAATCCTTTGTCTGTCTGGGGAACACATCAATTGCAGCAATTTCCTGTACCCTTGCAAGGTTTATGTTAAGGGTATAAGGCGCTTTTTCATTACTTGCTGTCTGCCACCAGGTTTCCGGTCTTCCGTCAAGTACGTTTTTGAGCGGTCCGTTTACATAGGCAGGCTTGTTTGATGTTGCTATACCATCTTTTGTGTTAATTTCGGAAAGTCCCTTTTTATCGTAAAGAGCCTCATAACCTGATGCCTTAACAGTATCAGATCCATCCTTTGCCTTAAAGAGCTTAAGCTCTGCACAGGTGCCGTAACCGTTACCGCCGTTTGTAATAACAAAACGGAATTTCTTTGCGGTAATGTTGCCAACATAGTGCTTTTCGCTTTTACTTGCCGGAATAAGGGTAGAAAATGCGGTATTCATTGTTCCCGATTCCAGGAAATACCACTCTCCGTCATCGGAATCTGATGCATAGGTTTCATAGCTTGTGCAAATGCCGCTCGTTCCGTCATGTCTTGCCTGATACATAAAGCCTGAGAAGGTTTCTTCCTTATCAAATATGATATCAATGTTATAAGGTGCACTGTCACGGCTAACGATATTGCTTCCCTCTGCCACATAGTTTGAGTGCCAGTAGCTGTTTTCTTTTCCGTCAATAACCTTATAGGGAGCATATCCCTCTCTTACACTGGAGGCTTCTGCCTTCCACCCGGAAGAAGAAAGGAAGTTATCAACTTCTTCTGTTTTTGCTTCGTCGTCTTTCTTTTCCTCGGTTTTCTGCACTACAACCTTACCGTCTGCATCCTTTACAGTTACATCGGAATCGCTTAAAGCCCCTTTTGCAAGAAGGTCTATTTCCGCAGCTGTTGCATAGCCGCCGTTTCCGTCTGTAACCTTTATCATAATACCCTTATAGCTTCCCCCGGGAATTGCAACATCACGATACTCTCTTGAAGAGATGATGCTTGTGGGAAATTCTGCCGTTACCATATGCTTGAAATTATTGCCGTCTTCCGTTACATATATTTCTATAACTTTTGCAATACCTGCATCGGAGGCATCTTTTCCGTTTATTTGTCTTGGAGTATAACGGATACCGCCAAAGGTAATGGGTGCATCAAAAACTGCGGTTATCGAATGAGGGGGATCGTGTTTTGTGCTTGCTCCCGATTCATCGGAGAAATTGGAGTGCCAGTAGGTGTTTTCCTTTCCGTCAAACGCCTTATCCGCTTCATACCACTTCTGAACGCAGCTTGCAGATACTGTCCACTTTTTCTTATCTGCAGAAATAATGCTGTTTCCTTCGGAAACTTCTCCTCCGACTGTTTCTGTCTTGAGAGAATAGGTATCAGTTCTTCCGTCGCCCTTTACGGTACCTACATTTGCGGTGTTTTTCGCTCCACTTTCAATAAATGTAATTTCTGCCGCACTTCCGTGTCCCGATACACCTGAAACCTTAAAACGGATTGCCTTGAATTTTCCGGCTGCATAAAGTGCCGCTGTCGCAGTTTCTCTCTGCTGAGCAACCGCTACGGTATCATAAACGAGCTTTGTATTATATGTAAACTTTACTCCGTCCTCGGAGGTATAAACCTCAACTATCTGCCAGATACCTGCTTCGGAGGTATCCTTTTCAGTTTTCTGTCTCGGAACATATGTTACACCTGAAATTTCACGTATCTCGGGGAATATCACGGTAATCATATGGGGATTTTCGTGCTTTGTTGATACCCCGTCCTTTGAATATTCCGAGTGCCAGTAGGTTTTTTCGTTTCCGTCAAACGCTTTTATAATTTCGTTACCCTTCTGGAAACAGCTTACATAAACCGTTCCGACACTTGTTTCAGTTCCGGCTTCTGTAATTACAGTCTTTGCCGGCTCTTTAGCTTCGGTTTCTTTCTTGCTTTCATCCTTTTCTGTCGCACCGTCGCCCTTTACGGTTCCTACATTTGCGGTGTTTTTCGCTCCGCTTTTTATGAATTTGATTTCTGCCGCACTTCCGTGTCCCGATACTCCCGACACTTTAAAACGGATTGCCTTGAAACTTCCGCCTGCATAAAGCG
Organism: Clostridia bacterium; assembly: GCA_045545475.1. Classification (GTDB taxonomy): domain Bacteria; phylum Bacillota; class Clostridia; order CAKSNL01; family HGM11501; genus HGM11501. Next base: position 51,914 of record JAZQAZ010000015.1, read on the forward strand.
CCGCCGTTGCAGTTTCTCTCTGCTGAGCCACCGCTACGGTATCATAAACAAGCTTGGTGTTGTATGTGTAATTAACTCCGTCCTCGGAGGTATATACCTCAACTATCTGCCAGATACCTGCTTCGGATGAGTCCTTTTCCGTTTTCTGTCTCGGAACATATGTTACGCCGGAAATATCCCTTTTATCGGGAAACTCAACAGTTATTGTGTGGGGAGGATTGTGCTTTGTCGATGCACCGTCCTTTGAATATTCCGAATGCCAGTAAGTGGATTCGTTTCCGTCAAATGCCTTTTCGATTCCATACCACTGCTGATTACAGCTTGCCGTAATCGTCCAGGATGAAGAATCCTCATAATATTCTTCTGCACTTACTCCAATAGCCGATACGAGAGAAAGCATAAGTGCAAAAACAAGTATTAAAGATAATGTTTTTTTCATATTCTTTCCCTCCTATCAGAGATTTTCCGCAGCTTTTAGTGCCGCAGATTCATTTATTCCGTAACGACCTATTGCAAATATGCCTCCGCCTAAATCCTTAACCTCTAAATCGAATGCTTCTGCAAAATAGGTTATGGGCATATAGGGAATTCCGTCCACCAGCTTCAATGGGTTGGAAAGTGTTCTTATCTTTCCGTTCACCCTCACTTCATAGGTTCCGATGAAGGAATATGTCCAGCGGTTATCAACTATTTCATAGTTTTCAAGCTTGTGGCTTTTTACATATACAAGATTTTCATCGCTATAGAATTCGATTTTTGTTTCACCATAGCCGAGGATATCCTCTGCCGCCTTAACAGGAACATAAACTGTTCCGTTTTCAGCAAATGTTCCGTATCTTGTATCGGCTTCAAATGCAAACATCTTTCCGCCTTCAACATTTATATACTTGCTTCCTGCCTTTACTACTGAAGTTTCAAAAAGAAGGCTTCTTGTATGTGCATCAAGTGTTACCTGAGGAATTTCCGTGTATAAATAGTTCATTCTTCCAAGGGGTGCAACTGTTCCGTGTTCGTAAACATTCAGGAAGTTTTCTCTTTCCTTTGCCACGTCTGCAATTTTATATTCAAATTCAACAGCTCCGGTTTCGCCAACTATCCATCTGGGAACAGAAACCGTCATTGCATTTCCTTTTACAGCAACCGAAACGTCAGCCACCTTGCCGAAATTAAGTCCGTCTGTGCAGGAAGAAAGTGTTCCCTTACCGCCAAGGTTTACTGCAAAGTCATAGCCTTCCCATCCGGTTGCCCGGTTACGGTCAATGTCAATGTAGATATGCATAAAGCCATCTGCCTCAACTATATCCTTTTGCGCTTTTACAAGGAAATAGATATTTGCATCGTCTCTTGAAACCTTGGATGATAAAATGCGGTTTACTTCCTTTGTAACATAGTGGTATTTTTCTCCTGTTAAGTGGTTTCTCATACCATAGATGTCTCTTTCATATCCTCCACCGATATTTAAATATTCGGGAGTTACGCTGTCCCACTGTGAAAGGTCACCTGCTATATCAATAGCCTTTGCTTCGCCTGCAACACGGGCAGGGCGAACACCCTTATATTTTCTGACGAAGTCTATAAGGAGCATATAATAATCGTCTCTGAGCTTTCCTTTTGAAGGCTCGATATCACGGCTGTTTTCATCGTCAAAGGTGTCAACAAAGGCATTTTCAAAGCCTGAATACATACTCTGTCGGGCGGCAATCCATTCGTTCCAGCCACCAACCATTACCATAGCAGGATCTAAATCAAGGACACGTGATTCCTGCTCACGGAAGAAATATCCCTCGTTCATTGCGCCTTCGCGATAATCCTCACCAAAGGCTTCGGTGTAGCTTCTTCCTCTTGTGTATGGGTCTGAAAATACGCCTGTCTTTTCATATTCGAAAACATAGGACTGATTTATCGCAACACCGAGGCTTATACACTCAGGTCTTCCGTCTTCTTCCAAATCCCAGGCTGTCTGAGGATATTTCTGAAGCCATACCCAGCTGTTTGCACCGTCTGTATATTCTCCGGCACTTCTGTTTCCCATATCCCTTACAGTGCAGTTATCAAAAATTTCATTTAAAAGTCTGTCGCTTTCCGCGTCACCTGAACCGAAGGACTTATTGGATAAATACTCTCTTGTGGTTCCGCCGAATAAAAGGGGCTTGTCATCCCATGTAAACCAAAGGTCTTTATACTGTTCATTTTTAATAAAGTTTAAGTAAATTGCCTTTACCTGCTTTTCTCTTTCCTTATAATCGGATGCCCAGGAATCCATAGCACAGATTTTCGGAACATTTACACCTGCTGCCTTTGCATCGGAAAATGCCTGAAACATCAGAATTGTAGTATCAAGGAAAATGTTGCTTCCGTTGGTCCAGTCAAGGAAAACGGTATCAACGCCCGCCATTGCAAGCATTTCTGCGTGACGGCGGAATTTGAAGTAGTCATAGTTACTTGTATAACCGAATATAGGCTCTGCCCAGTGATATACCGCATTGGTATCCCATGCCTTATGGTTGTAATCATCCTTTGCATCGGGATTTTCCGCAATTATTTCAGAAGGAATTCTTGCATTTGAACCGCTAGAGGGCTTTGCGGTCGAAAGACTTCTTCCGCCTGACCAGTTCCAGTAGGTTATTCCGACTTTGTGAGTGCCGTTTTTTACATCTCCTACCTCGGCATAATCTGCAATTTTTCTTCCGAGAGCGTCAGTTGCCGCCAACGTGTCATACCATCCGTCAACAATGGCAGAATCGGGCACAATTGTATATGTATTTTCCACCGCCTTGTCGGAAAGTATTATTTCCGATACTCTGAACTCGCTTCCCGTATCACCATAGGTTGATTTAAGATATAAATCGTGAACGCCTTCGGTTGCTTCTATATTTGTATAAAACACCTTGTCATAGGATTCCTTGTCGCTTAAAACAATGTATCCTATGCACTTACCCTTTATGGGATCATCGATGCGAAGAGAAATTGCATCACCGTTTGAAGATGTTGATGACATATAAAAATCCGCCTTGATTCCGACAGATTTTATACCGGTGAAATCTATCCCCTTATAGCCCGCATACTGATCCATACGGCTTAAATTTACCTTTTCACCCGAAAGCGATGCTCCCGATAAATCAAAAGCCGTATTTGCCTTTATTGTTTCTTCTGCCTTAACTAAAATGCAGGATGAAATCATTACAAGGCAAAGTATTAAGCTAAGTAATTTTTTCATATTTTGTCCCCCTTAATTATTTCCCGATTTTTTCTTTTCTTTTCATAAATTCTTCTCTCAGGCTTTCAACTACCGTGTCTTCTTTCAAAGCCAGAATGTCCTTTGCAAGTCTCTTTGCATATAATTCGATAAGCTTATCCCCTTTTTCCTTTGTAGCTTTGGAGGGGCTTCCCGTAACGTGTTCGGGATAGCTTGCATACCAGGAGAAAGGTGTTTTAACCCTTCCTAAATGCTTGACACGTTTAAGCGCCTCAATAGGCTCCGGAGCTTTGCAGTTTTCAAGCTTTACGCTGCCCGGTGCCGCAGACATTGCAAGGCTTGTTTCCCAGGCATCTGCGTGACCTCCGTCAGGCTTAACATATTTATATACCTCATCAAGTTCACTTGAGCTTAATCCCACATCAAAGCTTACGGCATAGAGGGTATAAGGAACATCTCTGTCCATATTTGAGAAAAGGAAATAATTAAGCATCGGCATATTTCCGCCGTGGCCGTTTACAAACATAATTTTTGTAAAGCCGTTTCGCCCTATTTCATCGCATAGATTGCGAAGAATGGTAAGTGTTAAATCCGAATCAAAAACTATTGCTCCGGGAGAATGTGTTGCCTCGTGTCCCTGCCCGAACCAATAGCCGGGGAAAACCACACAAGGTTCAAGCTTTGCGGCTTCGACCGCTATTTTGTGAGCCGCCAGAACGTCTGTCCCAAGGGGGCCGTGGTCTCCGTGACGTTCCAGTATTCCTATGGGTATCAGGCAAATTTTTTCTTTTTTCGCCATTTCCTCAAGTTCTTTAGATGTTAAAAGTTCCCATTGCATACTGCCGCCTCCTTAATTATTTCCCGATTTTTTCCGACCTTTCCATAAATTCTTCTTTAAGGCTTTCCACAACAGTATCTTCCTTAACAGCCTTTATATCTCTTGCAAGAACCTTTGCATAAAGCTCTATAAGCTTGTCGCCCGCTTCTTTATTCGCCATGGAAGGATTACCCGTAACGTGTTCGGGGAAGCTTGCATACCATGAAAAGGGTGTAAAAACTCTTCCCAAATGATTTACCCTTCCCATAGCCTTTATGGGTTCAGGAAATCTTTGATATTCCATCTTCACGCTTTCGGGCGCAACAGACATAACAAGGCTTGTCTCCCATTTATCTGCGTGTCCGCCCGAATCTGCCGCCATGTAGCTATCCGCCTCTTCCCTTTCAGAAGGTGTAAGACCTGAATCGTACATTACGGAATAAAGTGTGTAAGGAACATTTTTATCCATTGTTGAAAAAAGGAAATAGGAAAGCAACGAACCGTTTCCGCCGTGGCCGTTTACAAACATAATTTTTGTAAAACCGTTTCTTGCAATTTCGTCGCAGAGATTTTTAAGAAGGGTTAATGTGAAATCCGATTCAAAGCTTACCGCACCAACTGAAAACTTTGCTTCGTGAACCTGACCGAACCAGTAAACGGGGAAAACCGCACAAGGCTCGATTTTTGCAGCTTCAACCGCAATTTTATGTGCAACAAGTCCGTCTGTTCCGAGGGGCAGATGCTCTCCGTGACGCTCAAGTACACCGATCGGAACAATACAAAGCTTTTCTTCCTTTGCCATTTTTTCAAGATCTACAGGTGTTGATAATTCCCACTGCATAGTGCCGCCTCCTTATCTGTAAATGCCCTTTTCGGGCTCATACATAAAATATCCAACGCCAAAGCCAACGCTTTTGCCGTCTTTAAGATACTTATAAAAGCTCTTCTGAAAGCTTGTCTTAAGGTCTTCTTCCTTTACATCGTCAAAATTCAATTTGTCGAAAACCCGCCAGTAATCGCAATTGCCGCTATCCTTTTTAAATACAATTTCAAAGCAATCGTAAAACATTTTCATATTGCTTCCCTCTTTATAGCAGGAGGCGATTCCCGGATGTATAAGCCAGGATGCACATCTTACAGGCATCGGGCCTGTATATCCGAAAAAGTCATAGGCTTTTTTAAGGGAATCCATTAAAAGCTCTTCTGTAAGAGGACCGGTTGAAGGAATGTGGCAGTTTAATACAGTATCGCCCTTTTTCACATAGTCCTTAAAATCAACGTCCGAAGCCATAGGCTCATACTGAAGTCTCCCCAGACCGTAAATTTTAAGCCAGTAATAAAGGCTCATCCAGTCGGAAACAAAGGTGCCGACGATTCCGTAAACCTTCTTGCACTCGTCATTTTTTGTGGACAAATCAAGCACGGAATTGTAATATACATCCTCTGATATTCCCTTTGCCTTGTAGATATAGCGAAGAGGTCTTGCCGCAAGGAGCAAAAATGCCAGATTTACTGTGTAAATATGTATATTTTTCTCCTCCGAAAGCTGTTTTAATATTTCATTATATTTTCTTTCACGGCAAAGGAACAAATCGTCAAGCGCACACTTTATATCGTCTCTTGATTCCTTATCTTCTGTTAAAGTGTCGCATACAGAAGAAAGGTAAGCCGAATCCTCCTTTGAAAAGCCGATTTTTACTAAAAATTCATACATTTTCATTTCACTTCCTGTAAATATATTGTTACTGTAAATTATAATATTTTAATGGTTAATTGTCAAATAATTTAAGCCTTATTACAATCAGAAAATGTACCGGTTTCCAATTACTTATATGCTAAGCTTATCTGCAAATTTCAGTATCTTTTCCGAGTTTTCAAAAAATTCTTTTTCGCTGTAATGGTCTTCAGAGTTCCAGGTTCTGTCAACGGTCTGGGCAAGATTGAGAATAACTCTTTCTCTCATTCCCTCAAATGAGCTTCCCCACTGGCAAAGCATACCGCCGAGCACCATTTCCGGAGGCTCCAATTTAAGTCCGTTAAACGCCTTTGATGGCCAAGCCCAATGCTGAAGCTCGTGAACCTTCCAGTCTTCCCCTGCAACCGTCCACTTAAATTCGTGATTCAAGTCTTTTTCAATCCATTCAGGAACAACATACATAGGCTTCCAGGAGGCATTTACCACCTTAAATCCCGCTTCGATAAGTTCGGGGCCTATCTGATAATAATTTTCCCAAGAAATAACTATGCATTCCCTTGAAATTTTTTCTGTTCCCTCTTTCGGAAATCCTTCCCACACAATGGGCGTTCTTCCCAAAGAAAGACAAATATCAACTATTTTAGCCGTAAAATGCGAGTAAAGCTCCTTTGTTGAGCCAATGCCGTTTTTCTTCATATACTCTGTGCAAAGTGTGCAGTCTGCCCACTTTTCGTGCTTCGCCTCGTCGCATCCTATGTGGATGTATTTTGAATATTTGAAAATTTCCGCAATTTCGGAAAGCATTTTTTCTATATTTTCAAAAATGTGAGGTTTTCCTATACACATTATGTTTTCTGTCCATTTTTTCTTGTCAGCCGGGTTCATAAGTACCTTTGCCGTTTCGCTTTCTTTGAAAAACTCGTTTGCAAATTCATCGGGACAGTTTCTGATTAATTCCGCCGAGTGACCTATTCCCTCAAACTCCGGGATAAGCTCCACTCCTGCCTCATTGGCATATTCTACAAGATATTCAATTTCTTCCCTCTTATAACTTTTCCCCTTTGTTGCTGCATCAGGGAAACATTTAAGAGGCAGTGTCCATGCCTTATTATCCATCAGGTGAAGCTGTATGTACTTTACCTTATACAGCCAGCAAATATCCACAAGTGCAATAAGGCTGTCGAAATCGGTTAATTCCGTCTTTACGTCTTCCATATATGCACGAAAATCCTTGTCGGGCTTATCAACTATCTCTGTATCCCGCAGTTTAAAACCATTTTCGGCTTTTTCCATAAGCTGAATCATGGTTGCAAGTCCGTATGCCGCCCCCTCTGTATCCGATGCATATACAAAAGCACCATTTATTTTATATTCGTCTTTATTTAAACTTTCATCATATAAAAGCTTAATTCCCGCATCTCCGCTTTTAAGTCTGACACCGTAAATTTTACGACACATTCTTAAAAAAGTCTTTTTGCAAAAGGAAAGTCTTTCATCAGATGAAAATTCAGGCGAAATGAAAATTTCTCCCTTTTCTTTTATGCTTTTAACCTTTGGTATAATATTCATTTAACCTCTTCCCTTCATTCTTTTGCTATTATATCGCAAAGTCTCTTTTCACAGAAGTCCAGAAATTCGCCCCAGCTTTCACCGTCAATAAAGAGGTTTTCTCCGGTGGTTGCAAGAATCTCCGCCTTGTCCTCCGTATTGTTGTTCCACACGTGGTTTCCGATAAATACATCAACCTTTTTTTCTTTTAATCTTTTAAGTGAGTTAAAATAATCCTCTCTGCAGTTATCATAGTCAAACCTTTCTTTCACAAGAGTGTTTGCTCCCGCACCGCCAAAGGTTCCCACCTTGTATGTTATGCCATTTTCTTCGGTTTCGTAAAAAAGTGAAATTGTACCTTCTGTGTGACCAGGCGTTTCCATAACCTCAATTCTTGTATTGCCGAGGGAGACAACATCTCCATCTTTCAAAAGAGCATCGGCAATAAAATATTTTTCTGCCTTTTTGGCATCCTTTCTTCCGATAAAGGTTTTAGCTCCCGTAAGATCAGAAAGTGCCGCCGTTGCCTCGGTATGATCCCCGTGCCAGTGAGTGAGAATGATATATTTTATATCATAAGGTGAAAAGCCAAGCTTGTATATGGAGTTTATCAAAAGAAACAAAGTATCGCTGTAGCCGACATCAATAAGAATAAGTCCGTCACCGGTGTCAATAAGATGGGCTGAAGCAGGATAAGTTCCGACAAAATAGGTGTTGCCCACAATCTTAAATGGCTCCATTTTTCCTTCGTAATGGGCAGCAAAATTCTTCACTTTTCTGTACATAAAACACATCTCCTTTTACATATCAAACCCTGTTTAATAAAATCATAGCATAAGACTTTTTCCTTGTCAACGTTTTCAAATCGAAAGTTTTTCGAAAACAAAAAATTGTGTAATATATTTGTTTTTTTCGCATTTTTTCGTAATATTTCAAAAAGTGTTTTTTGCCTCATATAAAAAAATATAGTGGCTGATGTCTATATCAGCCACTGATTTTTATTCAGTATTTTACCATTCAAAGTTCTTCTCTATCTGAGGATAGGGATTTATTGTAAGATGCTCGCTTAAGGGAAGGCCCTTTCTTACTCTGTCCATAAAGTTTAAAAATTCAATATAATCAGGAAGCTTATGGCGATGCTGACCGGGACGGAACCATGCAGCAGCATGATCTTCGCAGCCTAAGTATTTATAGCATTCCTTTACAGCCATAAAGTTCTGCCATGCACCGATGGGGTTTATCCAGTAGTCCTGCATACCTTCGCACTGGAGGTAGTATCTCGGTGCAACAAGTGCTCCGAAATAGTGCATATCGTAAGGAAGATCCTCTTCTCTGTCGCGGTAAGGTGTAAGACCGTCACCCATCCATGTGGGGAAAGCATCAAGCATATCGGCAAGTCGCTCTGTTCTTCTGCCCGCATCACCCTGGTCTGTTACAACCGCGCGGTAGGAAACTGCACCGTGACAACCGGAGTTATTGGGGCAGGTGTACTTAATTCTTTCGTCTATTACTGCCGCAAGCATAGCGGTTTTTCCGCCGCGGGAATGGCCTGTTACACCAACCTCTGTTTCGTCAACGAATGAGAGCTTTTCGAATACATCCATACAAACCATATAGCCCCACGCCCAGGCACCGATATCGGTGAAGCGGACATCGGGATATACTCTGTGAAGTCCGCCCTCGCGGCTTCCCTTAATGTCATTTGCAAGCTCCAGACGGTTAAAGCGCGCGGCAATATAGCCTCTTCTCATAGCTTCCCATGCAACATCGCTTTCCATATTCTGATAGCAGCCGTCACCCGTTAATACAACGGGATATTTTTCTGTTTCGCTTAAGGGGGTGTCGCCTCCTCCGGGGCTTACACCGGGAACATAAGGAATGTTTAATTCAAGTGTAAAGGAAACCTGACGTTCCTTTGTTCCCGCATAAATCTTGTACCATGTGGGAACATGGTTTCTTGTAAGCGTATTAAGCCGTTCAAATTCAACAACCTCGGGATGGGGCGGAATTTCGCCGTATTCCGTCTCAACAATCCTTTTCTTAATGGCTTCTCTTTCCTTTTCCCACTCTGCGGGAGTCATTCTTGTTCCGTCTTCCTTTAAAAACGGATCGGGCATTTTTCCTAAAAATGTAATCTGTCTCATGCTAACTACTCCTTTACTCTTTTATATACTGATAGGCAATCCTGGGACTGCCGTCCTCTACATAAATTATACCGCAGCGCTTAAAGCCGTTTTTTTCGATTAAATACTGCATTTTTTTATTGTCATTGTGGGTGTCTATGCGAAGATTTGAAAAATCCTCCTTACAGAAATCGCACACCTTTTTCATTATTCCCTTGCCGTTTTTACCTGCCCCCACACGGTGAATTGTTTTATAGGGTTCGTCAGAAAGCCATGCACCGTCCTCTATGTAAGCGTAGGTTTTATCCCTTCCTCCGATATAGGCAAAAACTCCGGTGATTTCGCCATCTTCATCCACAACGTAAAGCTGACCTTTTTCTATATCATCTGTTAAAAGTTCTCTTTTCGGGTAGCCGCCTGCCCACTGGGTTGGATTTCCCGACTCCCGCATAAAGTTCCTTGCAAACTCGTAAACGGAAAGAATCTCATCAAGCTCTTCCATTTTTGCTTTTCTTATCATTGTTCCACCTGCTTTCAATACACCGACAGTATAACATTATCAAATGTCTTTTGCAAGACAAAAACGAAAAATTCTTTGTCTTTATTTTGTCAAAAGAGTAAAATTTAACGGAGTATTTATGCACTCCGTTAAAACATCATATTTTTAATATATTCTTCTGTGAAAAAACTACTTTCGGCAAGGGAAATTGTCACTGCTTTTTTTGAAATTTCATTGGCTTTTTCAAGCATCTCCTCACTTAAAAGAAGCATTGCCGCCCCCATAACGGCACCATTTCCTATGCACTTTGTTTTTTCCTTTATTCCTTTCGGGAAGAGACCTATCGTTTCAGCCGAATAAAGGTTAAGCGTTTTTCCGAAACCTCCACAAATAACTACACTGCCGATTTCCAAAGTCTTCACATTTTCAAAATGCAAAAGCGTTTCTATCCCTGAAAAAACGGCACTTTTGGCAAGTTGTATCTGCCTTATATCCTCGGGCGTAATGAAAACATCTTCGCATATATCAAAAACCTTTTCCATATAGCCGGTTTTATCAACAGTTCCTTTTTTTATAAGACTTGCTACAGCATCTATAATTCCGCTTCCGCAGATTCCTGCAGGACTTTCATCTCCTATTACATGAAAATCAATTTTTCCGTTTTCAAGCCATACCTTGTCAACAGCACCTTTTCCGCCCTGCACTCCGCACTTTATTCCCACTCCTTCAAATGCCGGACCTGCCGCAGTTGAACAAACGGTAAGCCTTCCGTCCTTACAAAGCGCCATTTCTCCGTTTGTGCCTATATCTGCTAAAAGATGTATCCCTTCTTTATCCGTTATTTCAGACGCTAAGAGTGCACATACCATATCTGCCCCTACAAAGGCCGATATACACGGCGGAATGTAAATTTCAGCATCTCCCCTTAAGGCGGAGATCCCCACCTCATATGCCGTAAGTATATTTCCGAAAAGCCGCTTTGTGGTAAAAGGGGCACAAGATAGCGGTGTTGTATCGGTATTGGTGAGCAGATGAAGCATTACCGTATTTCCGGTTATTACCGCCCTGTCAATATATCCCGGATTGATTTCAGCATGCTTTGCCATATCAAGTATCAGGCTTGTTATATCCTCTCTCACAAGAGCAGAAAGAATCTTTCCCTTTCCTGAAAGCTGTGCTTCAATTCTGCTTACCACATCATAGCCAAACCTTTTCTGGGAGTTTAATCGGCTGCTTTCTGAAAGCAAAGCTCCCTTTGAATCATAGAGTCTTGCACAAACGGTGGTGGTTCCTATGTCAATTGCTACGCCATAACGTGAAAAAACAGGATTAATGGTTATTGCCGGCAAAATTCCGTCTGATATTATTACATTTTCCGAAATGCCTTCAAAAATGCGTATCTCTCCGTCTCCAAAAGCTTTAAGACAACAGGCAAGACGAATTCCTTTTTCAAGCTCACTTTTCGTAAGCAGACTTAATTCATCCGCCGTTGGAGGATTAAAACATCCTTTGGCATACACTTTACATTTACCACACTTTCCGTGACCGCCACAGGGCATTGAAGATTTTTTTGTATTTTTCAAAATTTCTTTTACATTAAGGTTTTCTTCAAACTCAAAAGTGACATCTTCTATTTTGAGAATCGGCAAAGCACACACCTCCTTTCTAATATTTTAACATACAATCTCTTTTTAGTAAACAAAAAGTTGCCACGCATCTTCGTGGCAACTTTAAGTCATTCTGCTATTTTGCTTTCAATTGTAATTTCCCTTGTTTCACCGTTCCATGAAACGTTATAGCCAAGATGTTCAGATACGAATCTTAAGGGAATGAAGGTTCTTCCGTCCTTAATTCTCGGATACTGCGGAAGGGTGTATCTTACCGTTCCGTACTTGGTGCCTTCAATGGTTACGAGGTTGTTCCATATCTGGATATGGATAACCTTACCGTCCTTTTTAATTGTAACTTTCTGCTCTTCACCTTCCCATAAAACTTCAGCTCCCATTTCCTCCAAGAGTCCTCTTAAAGGAATCATTGTGCTTCCGCTTACGATGTATGGTGCAACGTCGGTTGTAACCGTTTTTTCACTGCCGTTTTTCTTAACGTAAATTTCATTTTTGTCAACGGTTAATACGTATTTTTCCTGAGCTTTTAAAAGTCTTTCTTCTTTGTCTTTTCTGGTTTCGTAAATTTCAAGCTCTGCGCACGCCGCCTTATTTGAATAGCCCTCTAAAATTTCAAAACGAAGGAATCTTGCCGTAACTGCCTCATCAAATACAATAAGCTTTACGTTTGCCGAGCGGGCATTTGAAAGATTTTCCTTTACAAGTGTGTAGTTTTCGCCATCCAATGACGCATAGATATTATATTTCTCCCAGGTTCCGTGCCAGTCGGAGGAGCCACGGGGCGTCATATTGATTCTTGAAATCTTTATTTCGTTCATCAGACTTAAATCAACGATGAAGGGTGCGCTTTCGTGGGATGCACTCTGCCAGAAACGGCTTGTTCCGTCAATCATAAGCTGAGGATGATTGTCAACCCAGGATTCAACGTTTGCAGAAATTCCGGCTACGGAAAGGTCTACCTTTACAAGTCCGTTTTCCTTTGAATAAGCCGGATAGTCCGAAGGCTTTACCGTGTCATAGTCTGCTAATGGCGATATAAAGTCGATTTCCGCACAGGTTCCGTGCATTTTGGTATCAACAATAAGCTTTGCCTTTTTGATGTTTATGTTTGCGGAGAAAAATCTGTTCTTTCTGCCGTTTCCGATATCGAAGGTAAAGGTTTCAACAAGGGTGTATTCGCCATCATCGGTGTCGGATACATAAAGCTCGCAGGAAAGCCAGTTTCCGCTGTTTCCCGAAGGTCTTGTAGTATAGGCAAAGCCCGATGCCGTAATCGCCTTATCCATCTTTATTTCGATTGTATAAGGTGGAGGATCGCTGGATGTTATGGTAGAGCCCGATGCGGTGTAATTTGTGTGCCAGAAGGTTGCCGTGTTATCGTCAAGCATTGCCTTGGGTGTGGTGAAGGATGCACAGCTTGTCGCCGTGATTGACCACGCCTTTTTACCCTTTACATAGCTTGTGTTAAGTTTTCCGTCAACCTCTGTCTCCTCGGGTGTTACGGTTTCTGTCTTATCTCCGCCGAGGACAGACTCAGCCGAGGGTTTATCTATATTTCCCTTAAGGATTTTAATTTCCGCTGCTGTGCCGTAATTTCCCTGGGCTTCTGTCACCTTTATCATAAGAGCCTTATATGTTCCCTTTTCGATTTTAAATGTCACTTCTTCTCTCGTTCTTAAAACGGTATCAAAATCCAGTGTCACAGTTGCAGAAAGTTTGTATTCTGCACCGTCTTTAGAAGTGTAAATTTCAGCCTTCTTCCAGATACCTGCAGAGGATTCGTCTTTTCTCGGAACATAGCTTATGCCGGAAACTTCTCTTTCATCGGGGAATACTATTGTAATTATATGAGGACACTCATCCTTACTTACAATCTGTCCGTTTTCAACGGTGTAGCTTGTGTGCCAATAGCTTTTTTCATTATTGTCAAATGCTCCCGATATTCCGCCCATTCCGTCGCTGGATGCCTTTATTTCCCAGCTCTTGGCGTCGGTATAGGATTCCGCTTTTCCTCCCGATGCAGAAGGAGTTGTGATATCCTCCTTTGCACTTTCAATCTTTGTTCCGTCAGACTCTATAGCTTTAGTTGTACTTGTAACTTCGCCTTTCAGGATTTTAATTTCTGCCGCTGTTCCGTAGTTGCCCTGAGCTTCCGTTACCTTGATTCTTATCGCCTTGTAATTGCCCTTTTTAATTGCGACCGTTGCCTCTGCTCTCGATGCAACAAGGTCAAATTCTGCAGTTGTGTTAAGGGTAAAGGTTGCACCGTCAACTGATGTGTAAATTTCAGCCTTTTTCCATATACCTGCAGAGGATTCGTCTTTTCTGGGAAGATAGCTTATACCGGAAACCTCTCTCTCGTCGGGGAACACGATATCGATTATGTGAGGACATTCTTCCCTTTTCACAATCTGTCCGTTTTCTACGGTGTAGCTTGTGTGCCAATAGCTCTTTTCGTTATTGTCAAAAGCTCCCGATATTCCGCCCATTCCGTCACTGGAGGCTTTTATTTCCCAGCTCTTTGCATCTGTGTATGCTTCAGACGCAGATACGGGAAGGCAGCATATAACGCTTATTATAAGACTTAATGTTAAAGTAAGTGCAAATATTTTCTTCATGTGCCGTCCCTCCTTAATCAAGTAATGCCGCAGCAGAAAGTGCTGCATTTTTATCTATTTCATGGCTCGATACAGCATAAATTCCGTTACCGAGACTTTCCGCCTTCCATCCGAATACATCGGCAAAATATGTATATGGCAGGTAAATTATTCCGTCAATATTTTTACATACTGCAGAAAGATAATTTGCCTTTCCGTTTACTCTTACTTCAGCTGAACCTATAACATTGCATGACCAGATATAATCTTCAATCTGTGCACGAATTGATTTGTTACCTCTGTAGTCTGCCAGAGGTTCATCTGAAAGTCCCAAGTTAAAGTTCTTTACAAAAACCATATTAAGGTCGGAATAATACTCAACCTTAGTTTCACCATATCCCAAGATTTCCTCTGCCGCAAAGAGGGGTACATATAAAACGCCGTTTTCTTCAAAAGAATTTACCCTTATATCTGACTCGTTTACATACATTTCTCCGCCGTTTACATTCATTTTCGCACTTCCCGCCCTAAATACCGAAGTATCTGAAAGTGCCTTTCTGGTTGTTTCATCAAGGGAAACTTCTTCAATTTCTGTATAGAGATAATTAAAACGTCCGAGAGGTGCAACACTGCCGAATTCGTATAATCTTAAAATATCTCCGTTTTCTTCTGCTCCGTCTGCCCACTTAAATTCAAAATCGGAAACGGTTTCTCCAAGGAGCCAGATGGGTATAGAAACCATAAATGTGTTTTCCTTCATGCTAGTGGGGCAATCAGCAACCTTTGCCCATGCACCGTTATAGCCTGCGGCAGAAAGCTCGCCAAATCCCGATACGTTAAATGAGAAGTCATAGCCTTCCCAGCCTGTCGCTCTGTTTCTGTCAACATCTATATAAAGATGCATGAAAGAGTCGCCTTTTTTGATAGGCTCTTCTGTTTCTACAAGGAAGTAATAGTTTGCATCGTCACGTGCAACCTTTGCTCCCGTAATGTAGTTTGAAAGCTTTGTGACATAACGATAGTTTTCTCCCGTTTCGGGATTTACGTAGCCGTAATCGTCACGCTCATAAGCTCCTCCTACATTCAGGTAGTGCGGAGTAACATCTGCCCACTGTTCGCTACCCATATTTATGTCAATGGTCTTTTTCGCTGATGCGACAGGTGCTTTTCTTACGCCCTTATACTTTCTTATAAAGTCTGTCATCATCATATAATAGTCATCACGAAGACTTCCTCGTGAAGGCTCCATATCACGGCTCTTTTCTTCGCTGTAAGTATCAACAAATGCGTTCTCAAATCCCGAATAACCGTTATGACGGCCGTTCTGCCATTCATTCCATCCGTCAATTAATACAATCGCCGGATCAACCGAGAGTGCACGGGAAATCTGTTCGCGGAAGAAATAGCCGATGTTTTTAGCTTCAGGTCTAAAGTCATCACCAAACGCTTCGGAATACCCTCTGCCCTTAGTGTAGGGATCAGAAAATACGCCGTTATCGTCATATTCATATTCGTAGGAGTGGTTGATTGCAGTACCTACCGGCACGCACTCAACTCTGCCGTCAGCTGTTACGCCCCACTTGGTCTGAGGATAGTTCTGAAGCCAGTTCCAGGCCCCTGTGGGTTCACTGTCGCCTGCACCTCTGTAGCCGTTACAGCGGAAGGTGAACTTATCTATGATATCTTCCATAATATCGTTTCTTGAAAAGTCTTCTCCGGGCTTGAAGCTGCTTTCCGGCGAAGGTGTCATAAGCAGGTACTTACCATCAAGCTGATACCATATATCGGCATAAGCTTCTTCTCTTATTATGCTTAAGTAAACCGCCTGACAGAATCTTTCTCCTCCGCCCCAGGGACCGAGAGCCGAAAGTTCCGGAATGTCAACGCCGTCCTTCTTGGCATCCAAAAATGCTTCAAGAAGAACTTCCATTGAATTCCAGAAAACAACCTGTCCGTTGGACCAGTCAAAAAGAAGAAAGTCAACTCCTGCTGCCGAAAGCATTTCTGCATGACGGCGGTAAACCCAATAATCTCTTGAATGGTAGTAGCCAAAAAGGGGCTCGCCCCAGTAATATGCCCCTGATATACCTTTGGATTCGGGCCAGGCGGGATGGTCATAGTCATCCTTTGCATCGGGGTACTTTTCAATAAGCTTTTCCTGAAGAGTTACAACGCTTTTGGGCACTCCGTTAAGCCCGAAATTAACCCAGTAGAAAATACCCACATCGTGAAGTCCTTCCTTCACGGGACCTGCTTCTTCATAGCCTGCCAGTTTTCTGCCCAAAGCATCGGTTCCAACCCAGGTATCGGAAAAATCGTCAATGATGGCTGAATCAGGAACAACAGGAACACTCGGTGCTTCTTCCTTGGAGAGAATAACGTCCTTTATGTAAATTTCCTGGTCGGAAATATAGGTAGTCTGAATATAAAGCTTTACCTTTCCGCTTACGGGATACAAAAGGTTTCCGGAATAAACCTTGTCCTTTGAATCCATATCGTGAACACTTATATAGCCCACACAGTCTCCCTCTAAGGGATCGCCGATTCTTATTCTGAATGTTTCTCCGTTTTCGCTTGAAACAATTTTGCAGTCGGCAACTAATGAGATAGACTTAACTCCTGTCATATCAACGTCATCCCATCCTATATAGGCACTGTTTTTAAGCCTTACACCGTTTTCAGTTTTTTCAGCGTTTGACTCAAAGTCTGCCTTGGTAACATCCAAATTCATATCGCCATCTTCAGCGAAACAGAATGTGGGTGCCATGATTACAAGGCACAAAAGAATACACAAAGCTTTTTTCATATTTTACCCTTCCCTTCTTATTACTTATCAGCTTAAACTGATTATAACACCACAAAAAATAAATTTATATATAAAATCGTACATATTTAATGAAAAAATTATAAAATCGTACACTCGTGTTGTAATTTATATATTTTTCTGTATTTTATTATAATGCATTTTCTCACCCTTATCAATAGCTAAAATATCTCAAAACATGCACAAAATAATTTTAAACCTTGAAAAAAACGCAATTAGCATATATAATTATTCAGAAGGGAGTAATTTTTATGATTATGAACGTAGCATACTCGAGCACAGATAAAGTTTCTGACATAGAAGATTTGTCACGTCCTCTCAAAATAAATTGCTGTGGACATTTCATTGTAGATTCCCGCCCCGGTATAACAACCGAGCATCCCGAAGGCAGACGTGACTATCAGCTTATATATATAGCATCCGGCAAAGGACATTTTTATTTTGACGGAATCGAGCACATTGTAACACAAGGGCATATGATTTTATTCAGACCTCACGAGCCCATGCAGTATTATTATTATCCGGAAGATAAAACCGACGTATATTGGGTGCATTTTACCGGAAAGGACGTCCCCTTGCTACTCAAACATTATGAGCTTCCCGAAAACGGAAACATATTCTACACCGGGGTTTCTCCCGATTATCAGTGGATATACCGCCAGCTGATACGTGAGCTTCAGCTTAAGCGAACAAATTATGAGGAAATGCTTTCTCTTTTACTAAATCATATATTCTTGGTTATAAACCGCTATATCAAAGAGAGTAACACCCCCGGAAGCGATATGGTAAACGAAATTGAGAGAGCAGTTTCCTATTTTACGGAAAACTACCAAAAAGATATAAGCATTGAAGCTTATGCAACAGAACGAAGTATAAGCAAAAACTGGTTCATCCACAGTTTCAGGAGAATAATGAAAGTAACCCCCATGCAATACATTTTGTCACTTCGCATCTCTGCCGCAAAAGCTTACCTTGAAAGCACTGAAAAAAATATAACCGAAATAGCCTATGCCGTAGGCTATGATAACCCATTATACTTTTCAAGACTCTTTAAAAAATTCACAGACCAATCTCCTTCAGAATACAGAAAACAAAGGCAGGATTAACCTGCCTTTGTTTTTTTACTGTTCGTTTGTAATTGTAATAGTCTTAGTTTCGCCATCCCATAAAACAGTATACCCAAGATGTTCAGAGCAGAATCTTAAAGGAATGAATGTTCTTCCTTCGACAATTCTTGGTTCCTGATTAAGGGTATATCTCACTCTTCCGTAGCGACCGCCGGTTACATAAACGATGTTGTTCCATATCTGAAATTCTATCTTCATCAATGAATTTTCAACGATTATGGACTGATTTTTGTCAACCCATTCTATTGTGGCTCCCATTTCCTCCAAAAGTCCTCTTAAAGGAATAAGGGTGTAGCCTTCATCAATGAACGGAGAAACATCCAACGTTACGTTCTTTGTTTCCCCGCCCTTCGTAACTTCAATTACCGGAGAGCCTATCTTTAGCACATATTTTTCAAAATTGCTTTCTTGGCTGTCTTTATAATCTCCGGCAGACTGATAGAAGGTAACTTCTGCACAGGATGCTTTGTTTGTATAGCCTTCCACTATTTCAAACTCCACATAGCGTGCCTTTACTGGAGAATCAAACTTAACATTTTTAACCTTCATGCTTCGCTCAAAGCTGTGGTTTTCAAGGACACATTCATAATTTTCTCCGTCTAAGCTTACCCACACGTTAAATAAATCCCAGTTTCCGTGAAAATCCTCACTTTGTCTCGGTGCCACATCAAAGGAGTCAATACTCCATTCTCCGCCAAGGTCGATTGTTAAAATAAAAGGTTCCTTTTCTTCCGAAGCAGTCTGCCAGAAGCCTGTCATAGCCTCATCCAAAACACCTGACGGCTCGTGATTAAGCCAGAAGCCCTGAGGTGAGGATGCACTCATATTGGCCTTCGGTATTTCGTACACGGCAATTTCATCATAGATTTCGGTGTATTCTGCAGGTGTTACGGTTTTCTTTGCAGGATCAGACTTATAAAAGTCGATTTCCGCACAGCTTCCGTAACCTCCTACGCCCTCTTTAATTTCATATCTTATACGCTTTGCCTTTATGTTTGCGGCAAACATCTTCATTTTTTTACCGTTGTCCTCGTCAGCTGTGCCTTCTTCAATTAAAACCCAGTCATCCGAATCATCGATACATCCGTAAATAGCATACTTTGTGGGGTTTCCTGCCTCTCCGTCCGGTCTTGTTGTAAACTCAACGCCTGAAAGCTCCCTTACTTCGGGGAAGGTTATATCTATATAGTGAGGCGGAAGCTCTCTTGATACAATTATGGAACCTTCGTTTTTATAGTCTGAGTGCCAGTAATTTACATAGTCACCGTCGATGGGGCGACGCATATAGGCATTATCCTTCACTTTGGAGCTTGAAAGTTTTACTTCCCAGGCACCCTTACCAGTAAGATAGGTACCGTCGTCTCCCTGCACATCATCTGTGTTTGTTGCAGAAGCTCCGGATTCCTCTTTTTTTGTATCTGAAGACGTATTTTCGTTTTCCCGTGTGGAGCTTTTGTAGTCCTTTAATGCTACGGTCTTCTTTGATGCATCACTCACCATAAACTCGATTTCCGTACAGGATGCATAACCGTCTACGCTGTCGGTTATCTTGAAGCGTACCTTTTTTGCACTTACGTTGGAATTAAGGAGTACTTCAAACTGTGCTGCCCCCTTTACTGCCGTTCCCGACTCTAAAAATACCCAGGTTTCGGAATCGTCGGCACATCCGTATATAGAATATTTAAGGGGATTACCCGCTGTACCTGTTACACGGTTTATGAATACAACTCCGGAGAAGGTTCTCGCCTCGGGGAAGGTTATATCCACAAAGTGCGGAGGATTAACCTTTCCTGTAATCTGGCTTCCTTCGTTGGTGTAGTCTGTGTGCCAGTGCTGTTCCATATCGGTATCTATAGGGCGGCGGACATAGCCATCACTTTTTACCTTGGAGCTTGAAACGGTAACATCCCAGCTTTCCTTGCCTGTTAAATACTTACCGTCATCGCTCTGATGCACTCCCGGATTTCCTTTGGAAGTGAGGCTTACCGCAGCATCTCCTGTTGAAGGTTTCTCGGTATTTTCCTGTGTATTTTCTGTTGCCGTCGTTTCGGTGTCTTTTACATCGCCCTTCAGCATTATAATTTCTGCGGCGGTGCAATAGCCGCTATTTGCCGCAGTAACGATGAACTTAATTGACTTGTAACTTCCCTTTTCAATAGCTCTGTCTGCAGTTGCCCGGCTTTTTGCAAGGTCATATGTTACTTCTCTTAAAAGCTTATATTCGCTTCCGTCAGCACTTCCGTAAATTTCAACCTTTTCCCATATGCCTGATGTGGAATCCACATTGTTTTTCTGACGAGGAACATATCTTACGCCTGAAATTTCAAGAGCTTCGGGAAATTCTATTATGATTTCGTAGGGAGGATTATCGTGTCCTACTACCTTTCCGTCCTCAACATAATATTTTGAATGCCAGTAGGTATTAATATCACCGTCTATCGCCTTTGTGATGTCGTTAAATTCGCCCATTATGCTCTCTGTCGTAATTGTCCAGCCCGATGTGTCGGTATAGGCATCCTCCGCAAAGGAAGGAATAACGAAAAGCATTGATGTTATAAGACTTAATGCAAGTAAAAGTGTAAATATCTTTTTCATTTTTCTCCCTCCTTATTAAAATTCCGATGCTGCAGTTTTAACTGCATTTACATCAATTTCGTGACTTGATACTGAGAATATATCACCTTCATTATACATCTTCCAGCCAAATACGTCACACACATAGGTTAAAGGCACATAGCAAAGACCGTCTTTAACAACTACCGGAGCCTGTAATGTCGCAGCTTCGCCGTTGATTCTTACTTCATTTGTGCCAATATATGTATATGACCAGATATTATCTGTAATTTCAAAGTTTTTAAGATTGAAATTCTTAAGGAAGAACATATTCTTGCTCTGACGGTATTCATATTTTGTTTCGCCGTCACCCAGGATATATTCAAAGGCACTTGCAGGCACATAAAGAGTTCCGTTTTCCATAAAGGTTGAAACTCTTGTATCAGCGTCGTAAACATAGTTTTTTCCGCCGTTTACAAACATTTTATTTTCACCCGCTTTAAATACCGATGTATCGGAAAGTGCGTTTCTTGTTTCAGCATCAAGGCTCTTTTGCGGAACTTCTGTGTAAAGATAGTTAAAGCGTCCCATGGGAGCAACGCTTCCGAATTCGTAAAATCTTAAAATATCTCCGTTTTCAAAAGAATAGTCTGCCCATTTAAATTCAAGGTCTGCCTTATCGGTTTCACCGAGTATGCCCCTTGGAATCGAAACCGTATATACATTTCCTGTTATGTTTAAAGTTGCATCGGCCTCTTTAATCCATACCCCTTCCTTGTAGCTTGCAATTTCGCCCTTGCCTGTTACATTAACGGAGATGTCATATCCTTCCCAGCCTGTTGCCCAGTTTCTGTCAACATCAATATAAAGGTGCATAAAGGAGTCATTGTCCTTAATATCATCTTCGCACTCTGCCATGAAGTAGAAATAATTTTTGTCTCTGGCAACCTTTGCACTTCTTATAACATTTGAAAGCTTTGATATAAACACATATTTCTCTCCGGTATCGCCGTTGGTAAGACCTGTTGCATTTCTTTCATAACCGCCTTCTATGTTGATAAATCGGGGTTCTACATTATCCCACTGCGATACGTCACCGCTTAAGTTAATGGTTGTTTCACCGCTTGCTAAAGGTGCAGGACGAACGCCCTTATATTTTCTAATATAGTCAACCAATATGTTGTAATAGCCGTCCTTAAGCACTCCTGCCGACGGTTCAAAGTCTCGGCTGTTTTCATCGTCAAAGGTATCAACAAAGGAGTTTTTGAAGCCTGAATATTCTGAATTTCTTACCGCTGTCCATTCGTTCCAACCGTCAATCATAACCATAGCGGGATCAAGTGCCAAAACTCTTGACATCTGCTCTCTGAAGAAATATCCCATATGCATAGCTTCCTCCCTGTAGTCTTCGCCAAAGCCTTCTGTGTAGCTTCTTCCCTTTGTGTAGGGGTCTGAAAACACACCTGTTTTTTCAAACATAAATACGTATGATTGGTTTATTCCCGTACCTGCAGATACGCTTTCGACTCTGCCGTCAGCCATTTTGCCGTAAGCTGTCTGGGGATACTGCATAAGCCAGTTCCATGCCTTTTCATCGGAGTATTCTCCGCCCTGACGACTTCCATTTTGCCTGAAGGTAAAGTATTCAAATATTTCCTTAAGAAGTGCATCGTTTTCCGAATCTTCTCCTGTTACAAAACGAGAGAGCGTATCAGGATTGGTCGAGCCAAACATAACGGGCTTTCCTTCCCACTTATACCAGAGATCGTTATACTTTTCAGGCTTGAAGTAGTTAAGGTAAAGGCACTTAATCTGTGCAAGCCTGTGTTCGTAGTCTCCGCTCCATGAGGAAAGACAGCTTACTCCCGGAACATTAACGCCCGCCTTTTTTGCATCGTAAAATGCTGAAAAGAGGATATTTGTCTGAGTTATAAAAGCACTTCCTCCATTGGAAAAGTCAAAGAAGATTGCATCCACTCCCGCATTTGCCAGCATTTCCGCATGACGGCGATATACCCAGTATTCATTACTTGTGTAAAAACCAAAGAGAGGTTTTGACCAGAAATAGTTTCCGTTGATATCCCATACGTCACTGTAATAATTTTCCTTTTCTGAAGGATGAGCAGCAATTATCTCGGAGGGGATTCTTGCATTATGAATGTCTGTCACGGTCCAGTTCCAGTAAAGCATACCCACCTCGTGGAGGCCTTCCTTTACTTCGCCGACTTCTTCATAGTCGGCAAGTTTTCTTCCCATATGGTCAGTTCCTGCCCATGTATCTGAGAAGTTATCGATGATTGCAGTATCGGGAACAGGCACATAGGTATTTTCAACAATTTCTCCGGAAAGAACAATTTCTTTTACCGAGATGGCGTTGTTTCCGCCATAGGTTGCCACAACATAAAGGTCGTGAACTCCTGTTACTTCTTTTATATTTGTTGAAAAAACACCGTCAATGGCGTTGCCTTCGTTGAATACAACATAGCCAAGACATTCACCCTTTTGGGGATCGTCAATTCTTATGCCGAAAGCCTCACCGTTTGCACCGCCTGTAATTATGGAATCCCCCTTGATTGATATACTCTTAATACCGGTTAAATCCACATTTGAAAAGGCGATATACCTTCCCTTCGCAAAGCCTTTAACTGCATTTCCGGAAACCGACACTCCGCTGCTTTTTGAAAAGGACACCGCAATTAAAGTTTTGTCCGCTGCAAAGGAAGTCACAAGGGACAGTGCCAGAATTAAGGCAAGTGTCAGGCAAGCTAACTTTTTCATACTATTTCCTCCTAAAAATAAGTTGACAAGTAATTGACTCTACATATATAATACAATTAAATAATTTATAATTCAAGTAAAATATTGCACTTTTAAGCGAAAAAAACAAAAATATTATTATTTAAAAAAGAAGGTACTTTATGGAATTTTATCAGGTAAAATCTTTGTGGCCCGAAAAGAAAGGTTTTTCCCTTTACCGGCCGAAGATAAACGATGAATATATCTTCCTTCACTTCCTTACACCTGCCACACTTTTTCTTTCCGGCGAATATGTCCCCGTAAAAGCAGGTGCCTCCATTTTTTACGCCCCCGGCTCGTGTCAGGAATTTTCCTCAAATGACTCCGAGCTTCTTCACGACTGGTTTCACGTGTCTTCTGATTTTTCACAATTAATGGAAAAATATGGGGTTTTTCCGGGGAAAATTTATTATCCGGAAAGTGCCGAAATAACCGAAATTGTAAGAGAAATAGAACTTGAATGTCTTACATCCGGGGTACATTTTCACGATGCCGCAAGGCTCCTTTCAGAAAAACTTTTAATTACTCTTTCAAGAAGTGCATCAGATGAAAATCCCCTCCCCCAATCTCCCGGAGACCTTCATAAAAAACAGTTTATATATGCACGAAGCCATATTCATATGGACTATAAACGAGACTGGTCGATAGACGAAATGGCCGAGCTGGTTCATTTAAGTGCTTCCCGTTTTTTCACATTATATAAAAATATTTTCGGAATATCTCCAAAGGAAGATTTGTTAAAATCCCGCATACAGCACGCAGAAATGCTCCTTTCCCAAGGGTATTCCGTTAAAGAAGTAGCAACGCTTTCAGGTTTTTCCAATCAGTATAATTTCATAAGGCAATTTAAAAAGATAACCGGCCAGACCCCCGGGAAATATAAAAAGGACTGAATGCAATCGCATTCAATCCTTTTTTCATATACTTTTTATGCTTCGCTTCCGCGCATAGTGTCGTTTTCTTTTATGTGTTCTATCGGTTTTCCGACATTTATAAGTCCGTTATTATATGCAATTCCTATGGAAGTTCTTGTATATCTTTTTATGTCAAAGGCATTATCTGTCGCAGGTAGAGGAGGACGAAGCTTGAAATGCTCGGGATCCATTTCAACAGAATAATCCTTTATGCAATGGTAAATGTCCATAATTTCGTGCATTAACTCTACCACTTCGGGATTTTCGTGCATAACCTCGTTGTTGTAGCGGTGATAATCTATATTTGCCCTTATGAACATAAGGCGCCATCTCCAGGATTTTTTACCCCACTCGGGAAGCAATCCGTCAATTTCCTTTGCAAGAGCAAGTGCCCTTTCCGCAAGAGAAAAATCGGTAAGATTATTTTCGGGTGTCAGATTTATTTTAACCCTGTCATAGTTTTTAACGTGGTTTTCTTCAATCAGATTAACCATTTCAACAAACTTTTCCGTTTCCTTTAAGCCGAAGTGATAGCTTGCATATTCCGCCACGGCTTTTTCGGGATCGTTGTTGAAATCCTTGTAAAGTCCTGATACAACATACTTATTAAGGTCTTCAAATATGCCTTCGGAGTACATTCTTCCGCCATCAAGCTTTCCTTCTGTCGCTCTGAACAATTTCGTATATCTTTTCGGGAAGAAGGATGCACCGTATCCGCCCCAGGGCCAGAGTCCCCACATGGATATTTCGGGAAATGCAGTAAGAGGAAGGCCTCCCGGCACTTTCACATCGATTGGGTAGCGGGGATATTTTGTGTGGGAATCGGCTTCTATAGCATCGCACCATTTTTCATTTTCAAGAGATTTTGAAAGTCCCTCCCATTCGCCTGACGGAGGTGAGTCAAAAAGCCAGGTGCTTACCGTAAGCTTGCAATCGGGGAAAAGCTCTCTTGCCACTGCCTTGGCTCTTTTAGCCGCTTTGATATATCCGTTTCCTCCCCAGGGAGAGCATTTTTCACATCCGCAGCCGCCCTCATCATAAGGGAAGGTTGATATCATATCAATTTCAATTCCGCGTTTTTTATATTCGCCAAGCACCATACGGTTTTGTTTATCGAGTATTTCCTGACCTACTTTAGTTGAAGGGCAAGCTTTATTTCCGTGTTCGCATCTTAAACCGTAGGGATCAAATATTTTTTGGGTTTTAGCCTCATCAGGCACGGGTAAAAATGTGCAGGATGTAGCGACGCTCGTGGACAGCTTCATACCCAGAGATTTGATAAATTTCTGAATTTCTGCAAGATGGGAAAAAGCATCTTCAATTTCCTTGTTTCCTTCTGCTTCCCCCAAAAACGGCATTCCGATGTGTATGCGGTTTATGCCCATAAGTGCAAGATCCTCGTAATAGTCGAAAACTTCAGAAAGGGGTGCCATCCAGTAAAAGGTATGAAAATGAGTTGCCGTGTACACGCATCTTTCGCTGCAATCGGGAGTTTTATAACCTCTCTTTTCAGAAGGTATAATTCCGCTTTCGTCAAATTTGCTTGAATAGAGAAATACCCCTACTCCTGCAAAGACGTTTATGAGCGAGTCTGCCTTTACGGTTATCATTTCAGGTTTTCCCGTTATTCTGTAAGAATCGGGACGCATAGCTTCATCTGTCTCCAGAACCAAAGTGAACTCAGCTTCTTCGGAAAGTTCCATTCCGCGTGCCGTAAGCCTTTTTAATACCGTATCGTAAACAGGCTTTAATCTTTCATCCGAAACCAAGATGTTGAAAGTTTTCATTTTTATTCCCCCTTATACTTTGTTTACTTAATTATAGCACAGGAGAAAATTAAAATCCTTAAATTTTTTTACCGTTTTTCTGCCTTTTTTCTTTATTTTTTTGTTATTCTCAAAAAATCCTTCATCAATTCCTCTGTCGGAGCTTCATATCGGAAACATTCTCTGTTAAGTGCCGTATATTTATGTTCTCCCATTTCATGATACGGCAAAAGCTCCACATCTTTTATCCGTAAACCTAAAAGAAAATCCGCTATCTTTTTCATTTCGGCAGAATCATCGTTAAAGCCCGGAATTACAGGGATTCTTATTATGATATCCCCTTTGAATTTTTCCGAAAGCTTTTTAAGATTTTTTATTATCTGCTTGTTTGAAACACCGGTTCCTTTAATGTGCAATTTTTCCGAAAAGCACTTTATATCATATAAAAACAAATCTGTATACGGCAAAATTTTTTCAAATCTATCCCAGGGTACATTTCCTGCCGTGTCAACTGCCGTATGTATTCCGTTTTCCTTGCACATTTTAAGGATTTCCAAAAGAAAATCCATTTGCAGCATACATTCTCCACCCGAAAATGTTACTCCGCCGCCTGATGTTTCGTAAAAACTTTTATCCTTTATAATTTCATTAAAAACCTCATCAACAGTATATTCTTTTCCACAGATTTCCTTTGCATCATTAAAGCAGAAAAAACTTTCATTATCCACAGACAAATTTTCACATCTGCCGCATTTGGTGCATTTATTTTCATAAAACAGGATTTCCTTTTCAAAATGTTGACTCTCAGGATTATGGCACCATTTGCATCTTAAGTTGCATCCCTTAAAAAATACCGTTGTCCGTATTCCCGGACCGTCGACATATGAATTTCTTTGTATATCAAAAATTATTGCTTTCATCAAATTCTCCTATAATCACTCAAAAAATAAAATGTAAGTTTTGCAATTTCATCAGGGCGTATATAACGTTCTGTTGCGTGACGTTTGTATTTTTTGATTTATTGTTCCTGAAGCAGCATTCACCTTAACGAATCTTCTTTGTCGCACTCCAACAGCATCAGCATTGTAAGCTCAAGTGCTTCGAGCATTCCGTCAATGCTGATGCATTCATCAGGCTGATGCACTCCGCCGTGACCTTGGGTTAGACCGTTTGGTATACCTCCGCGGAGTGTAGTTCCTATTTCGGCAGCACAAGGCAGATGCATTGCGTAGGTTCCGCCTGCATTAATATACATTTGGGCTTTTTCATTTCCCGTGTATTTTTTATATGTATTAAGACAAGTCTGAAGATACGGATTGTTCTCATCAACTATATGTGCGTTCACAGCTCTAACAAATTCAGCCTTCCAGTTTTTATTTTTAAGTGTATTTACAATTTTCTCCTGCATAACGCTTATATCGGCACATTTCCCAAAACGCACATCAAAGGATAATGAAATTTTCCCGTCATTTACTTTTATCATTCCATTGGTACAGGTAAGCTTTCCGAATTGGTCATCTTCACAGTCAATTCCAAAAGGCGCACCGTAATAATTTGATAATAAATCCCGGACAAACTTCATCTGCTTTCGGTCATTTTCGTTTAATCCTTCGCAGGAAGATAGTAATTCAGCCAAAATATATCCTGCATTAAGCGACCCATCCGGTAATGCACCGTGTTTTGAAATACCCTCTGCAGCAATGATAATTTCACCATTTTCTACGCTTATATTTATTCGTTCTGTTTTGCTCTTTTTTAAGCTTTCAAGCAGTATATCACTATATTTCAGTCTCGCCGTTGCCTTGCCTAAAATAATATTAAAGCTTTCGCCGCCGTTAAAATCTGTGATTTGTTCAAAACTCTTGTCAGCTACGGCAAAAAAACGCATAATCCCCTTGTTGCCCCGATAAAGCGGAAAAGTCGTGTCACAAACAAGCGAGAAATCAGGAGCTTTATGTTTTTTTCCATAGCTTAAAACATCCTCCATGCCCGATTCTTCATTTGCACCCGTAAAGCATACAAGTCGAGAATTGAACGGAATATCAAGTTCCTTTAACATTTTCATACAGAAAAGAGAAATAACAATCGCAGATTTGTCATCTAAAACACCTCTGCCAATTAAACAGCCATCCTTTTCAACAGGTTCAAAAGGGCTTGTTAAAGTCCAGTCGTCATATACCGGCACAACATCGGCATGGGCAAAAAGTCCAAGGCTTTTTGTCCCGTTGCCGCAATTTGACAGCAGATACCCGCCTTCTCTGTCATACTCTGTTTCAAATCCGTTTTCTCTGTACAGTTTTTCAGTATATTCAAGTACATATGCACAAGCTTTTCCAAACGGAGCATCCGGTGTTGTTTCGCCTCTTACAGAAGGGATTCTGACAATTTCTTTCAAAAGTTCTACAATTTCATCCTTGTTATTGATTATGTAGCTATGTATTTGTTCTTTGTAGCTTAACATTTGTGTGCTGTCCTTTCTATAATTTCATCCTGAATTACATCGCCAAGCTTTACAAAATAATCGGAGAAGCCCGATACTCTGACACGTAGATTACTATAATTGTCGGGCGTTTCTTTTGCTTTAATCAAATCTTCCTTTGATACATAGGTGAGCTGAAAATGAACGCCGCCGTTTTTGAAATATGTTTCAAGCATATCAACGGTTTTTTCAAAATTATCATCATTTTTTATAAGCTGTTCATCAAGCATCAAGTTTGTTACCGTAGCACCGCATCCGATTCCGCTTGGGTCCACCTTGGCAACGGAATTGAGCAATGCAGTAAGGCCGTTTCTGTCCCTTCCTTCGCTCTGACCAAGTCCGAATTGCAAATCGTCGCCCTTAAATCTTCCGTCAGGCGTTGCATCCGTTTTCATACCATACCTTCTGCCGTAAGGATTGTATCCCATAAGGTCGCCCACCAGCCAATGATAGCCGAAAAGGTTTGTCTTGTCTTTTAAGAACTCATACAAGCTTTGGTACAGCTTCCTTGCAACATAGTTTGAACGCTCAGTATCGTTTCCGAAAAAATCGCCCTTTTTAAGGATAATTGCCCGAAGCTCAGCATAGCCCTGCCAGTTATTTTTCAAGGCATCAATAAGCTCTGCCATAGTTATAATTTTTTCATCAAATACAAATTGCTTTACTATTATAAGCGAGTCTATAACATTTGTTATTCCGATATACATGGGCGATGCAATAACCGTATCCCCTGCACCCTGAGTTAAGCTTTTTCCCTTTTCTATGCATCCGTTAAAGAAAAGGCTTGAAAGATAATTGATATCCTTTGCACGGATGCTGTTATATTTATTGTCATATTCATAGCCAATTTCAAGGTCCGCTTTCATTTCTTCAAGAAAGGCAGAATAAAAATCCTCAAAGCTTTCGGCATTTATAATTTTCTCACTTTTCTTGTGAAAAAGTGTTTCAACAGAGCGGGCAAAATTTATTTTGGAGTTACTTCCCGAAATTGCACCGAGAAAAGCAGGCTCGTTGCACCCTACGGTTGTATATCCTACCGCCTTTTCAAAGGGGAATCCGCAAATTTCGGTATAGCATTTTATGCGCTTTTCATCATTCTGGAAAGCAATTCTTTTATGTGGGTCTTTCCTTTCCATATCAAGAGCGTACTTAAAAACCTCGTGGGGAGTTTTCTTCGTCCATCTCAAAGTTACCTGCGGAATATATGTGGGAAGCTCGGTCATACTTTCAATAATCAGCTTGGATAACTCGGTAAATCCGTCTTCTCCGTTCGGAAGATAACCGCCTACGCAAAAATGTGATTCTCCCCCTCGCGTGAAATTGCGGGAATCCTTACGCGTTGCCGCCTGAAGCATTAAAAAAAGCTCCTGAAGATACATTTTCGCATCATCTTTCGTTATAACCCCTTTTTTAATATCCTCTTCGTAGAAGGGATAAAGATATCTATCAAGGGTTCCCACGCTGTCCGGATCCGCCGCAAAGCAGATATAAATAGTCAAAACCGCCTCATAAAATGACGAAGGCTTGTTTTCGGGAACATTTAATAGTGCCTTTGAAAGCTTCATAAGATTTTCTTTATACTCTTCCTTTTCAACGGTTTTTGAAAGCTCCAATGCTCTTTCAGAGCACTTATGCGCCCATTTTATATAGACAAGTGCAACCTTTCTTATAGCTCTTAAAAATTCAGTTTCTTCTTTTTCGGTGTGTATTTTAAGTGAATCGTCAATTTCTCCGATAATTCCCGAAATTCCTTTTTCCAAAACCTTTTTATAGTCAGCCGTGGCGTGCTGCCACTCCATTGTAGAAAGATTATCCACATCTTTGCCGTAAAAGCCCTGAAGCAATTCTCCAAAACCTTTATGTCCTCCTCTGCGGAAGGCATCTCCTACAACCGAGCCGTCGCAATTAAAAAAGCCTGTCATCAAAGAGTAGGGCGTAAGCACAGGCTCCTGGTTAAGGATAAATTCGCAAAGCCTTTTTGACTCCATTTCCTCTCTTCCCAAAAACACATCTTCTCTGTCAAACTCTGTTGCCTTCGGATGGGCATACATTTCTCCTGCAAGGGTTAATTCAAGTAATGCTTTTATTCTTTCTCTCATAAAAAGACCTCCTACCTATGGATATTGTAATTATACTTACAAACGCAACTCATTAAAATGCACCAATAATATCATTTGCACTTTTCGACACTGTTTTGTGTTGACAAATGCAAATAATTATAGTATCATCGTAGCGGGTGATGCTATGAATACTGATTTTAATATAACTAAAATCCATACAGCAATTTTTGTAAACAAATATGACCATCCGAATGCAAGGTTGAATTTCCCTGGAAACCTCAAATATAACGAACTCATATATCATATCAGCGGAGAAGCAACGGTGCATTTCAACGGTAAAACCTTAGAGACAAAGAAAAACACCATCCGCTTTTTGCCTAAGGGTGAAAACAAAGGATATGTTGTTGAAAAGAAAGAATTCGGCGAATGCATAGATATATTTTTCGACACAGATTTACCCGTATCCGATGAAGCATTTACAATAGATATGGCTGAAAATACCACCGTCGGAAATTTATTTAACAAGTTTTTTACTACCTGGATTTCAAAAAACGACGGATATAGATTTGAATGCCTCTCAATTTTATACAAAATTTTCGCACAGATGCAAAGCAAAAATTATATTCCTCAAAACCAATATGATAAAATAAAGCCTGCTATCACATATATTGAGGAAAATTTCCACAAAGAGAAAATCAGCATTGCTTCTTTGGCTGAAAAATGCAAAATAAGCGAGACTTATTTTAAAAAGCTTTTCATAAAGAAACTTTCGATGCCGCCGTCTAAATATATTATTCAGATGAAAATTAACTTTGCAACAGAGCTTCTTCGCTCAGGATTATATTCAATTACGCAGATTGCCGATATGTGCGGATATGAAACTCCCTACTTTTTCAGCCGTCAGTTTAAGGAGTATGTGGGCTTGTCCCCTACCGATTTTGCAGAAAAATTCAAAGTTTCAAAATAACAAAAAACCTCCTGGTCAGAAACTTCTGACCAAGAGGTTTTTATCATATGTATTGTATGAAGGTAACCCACTTTCCGCAGCCGCCGACAGAGCCGATTTCGATAAATGCTTCCGCTTCTTTATCGTTATCAAAGTAAAATTCAAATTTATTTTCTCCTCTTTCGGGAGTGAAAATGCTGCAGCAGCCTCTGTGAAAAGCGGGAACATATTCTAATCCCGCTGCCCTTTCGTGGATTTTTTCTCCGTTGAAGAAGGTATCAAACTTTGCTTTTCCGTTGTGGGAAATTTTTAAGGCCCTTCCCCCTACCGCAGGAATGAAATCAAGGGTATAGCGGTATTTTCCCTTCGGCACGGTAAAGTAAGCAAAGGGCGTTTCAACATCGTACTTTTCGCCCGTTTCAAGATTTTCAACGTGATAAACTTTTGCATCGGGGAAGCCGAAGGAAGCATCCCAATTTAAGCCGTTTACCGAAAACATTACATTTACGGTGTTAACCGGCACTCTCTTTTTAGCTATGAGTTTTTTTACATTGAAGGCATATTCTGCCTTATCGCCCGGCGCAAGGTCAAGATTGAAGGAAGAAGGTTTTATAATTACATTCTGAGATGCACCGAGTGTAAATGTTCCCTTCATTTCAGTCTTTGTTCTGTTTTCTATTTTTATCTTGAAGTTATTTTCCTTTTCATAGCAATATGCCACAGTTTCGGGATATACCACACTCACGGTAAGAGGAGTTTCCGCTATAAGTGCCTCTGTAAGTTCATAATCCTTATCGATATGTCCGCTTAATCTGGGCGGTGCCATATTGTATGTTTTTCTGTCTTTTGGAAAGTTTTCAAATTTCACATCGGAATTATAATATTCCATAACCTTTTCAGCGACAAATGCCACCTCGTCACAAAAATCCCCGATTGTAGCAGATTCTGTCACGTTTATCATATTGTAAGAAAGTAAGAGTTCATCTCCGATAGGTTTTGTCCACTTTTCAGAAATTCCTTCGGGATTAAGTATTCCCACAATAGAACCTACCGTTGCCGCAGTGCAGTCCGCATCGTGACCTAAATTTGTAGCGGTGCAGATAGCCGTGTCAAAATCGCCTTTTGAATGAAGAAGTGCCGTTAAGATAAAGGACACATTTATTGTTACATCCGTCCAGTTTTCCGAGCTGTAGTTTTCAAGTATTCTGCTTCGAACCTCAACCGGGTCCTTTGTTTCATTGTACCATTTAACGGCATCACGGAAGGCTTTGCTCATTTTTGCATCTTCCGGAATGTAGGAAATTGCCTTGTCGATCATTTTTTCAACATCGGTTTCGGTAAACGCCATACTTTCAAGGGCGGCAAGAAACATAATGGCGTGAATTCCGTCATCTGCGTGGTCGGTGCATCCGTCCTCAATTGAAAGCTTAACCGCAAGGTCGGGATTTCCCGGTGCCAGGCACGCCCAGAGTTCACTTCTTATTGCCGCACCCATACCGCCGTGAAATTTATTGTTGTATCTGCCTGACAATGGGGCATAAATCTTTTTCTGATAGTTTCCTTCGGCAACGCCGTATTCGTCGGGCAGGGTTTCCTGATTGTAAAGCCTCCAGGTATCGCCCATATTAAATCTGCTTACGGGAAGTCCCGTTCTCATAATTATTTCAAGGGCTGAAACCTGCAAATCAAGATCGTCATTCGGTATCATTGTATCGGGAACGGGATCGTAATATGTCACATTATTGACCCGGCACCTTCCCTCAAATGGCATACCGAGTGTTCCGCCCACGGACTTACCTATAAAACATCCCTTAAGCTTTTTTCTGTATACGCCATAATCAAGTTCTTTCATCAAAATCACTCCTTTTACTTTATTTTATCGTACATTACAGATTTTGTAAATGATATTTAACGGCAACATAAGTTGACTTTTATTGACATTTCTGCTAAAATTACTTCAAAGAGGTGATTTTTAATGGCAGAAGAGAAAAACTTTACAGGCGGATTTGTTGACGGGAAATACTTTGTCAGAATCGGACGATACAGTAAAAACCTTTTCAGAAACGTTGCCTATACCTATCACCCTTCGGGGTATCTTCACTCCTATCACACCCACGATTTTTACGAAATGAATTATGTACTTAAAGGAAAATGCGTAAACTATGTAAGCGGTGAAAACCTTGAAATGAACGAAGGCGATGCAATTTTAATGCACCCGGGCACCTTTCATTCGGTTTATGCCGAAAACGATTCTCTTGTTGTAAACTTTTTAATACGCAGTGAATTCCTTCTTTCCAATATGTCCTCATTAAATTCCGACTTTCCTTTCGGGAAATTTATTGATGCTTCAAAAAAGGACGACTACTACAGATATATTCTTTTTACCGATGGCGAAACAAGCACCGACCTTTGCAAAAAGCTTATAGAGCAGATTGAAAAGGATGCTTCAGGCACGGCAGAAGGTTTTTTAAGAGAAGAGGCACTTTTTCTTCTCCTTGCATCTGACCTTGCGACGAAGAAAACCAATCAGATACTCTCAGAGCAGAAGGGCAGAGAATCAGAAAAGCTTCACGAGGCCATGATGTTTTATGCCTACGAGCACTATAACACCATAACCCTTGAGGCACTTTCAGAAAAATTCGGTTATTCCAAAAGCCACGTGTGTCGCATATTCCGCCATTATACGGGAACCACCTTCCACGAAATATTAACCGATGTAAAGCTATCTTATGCCTGCACCTATCTCAGAGAATCGGATTTATCCGTTCAGACAGTCGCACAAAAGGTTGGCTTTCAGAGCATTGAACATTTTCACCGACTATTTAAAAATAGGTTTTCGATTTCTCCGCTTAAATATAGGTCCTCTCCTGAAAACATTGCCCGTAATATGTAAAAAAGGTTGCTTAAGTTTCCTTAAGCAACCTTTTATTATTCAGCGTCCTTGCTCTTGATTTTACTTAAGAGCGATGTAACTATAATGATTACGCCGATTACGACGAATATACCAAGCATTCCGAGTCCCATATAGCTTAAGTTGTCAACGAAAGCACCGGGATTAAACTTAAATTCTGCTTCGCTCGTTTCTACTGTGGCTTCCGTAGCTGTAACTTCGGTATTTTCTAAAACTTCGCCTTCAATTTCAAGAATTACTTCTTCTGTCTCTGTTTCTAAAACTTCTGTTTCAATAACTTCGTTCATTTAAGTACCCTCCCTTACTTCAAAAAGAAATTAAGAATAAGACCGCCTGCGATAACCGATGCAATCTGTCCCGATACGTTTACACCGATAGAGTGCATTAAAAGGAAGTTCTGAGGATCTTCCGCAAGGCCCATCTTGTGAACGATTCTTCCTGACATGGGGAATGCAGAAATACCTGCCGCACCGATCATGGGGTTTATCTTTTTCTTTAAGAAAAGGTTTAAGAATTTTGCAAAAAGCACGCCGCCTGCAGTATCAAAGATAAATGCGATAAGACCAAGGCCTAAGATTAAAAGGGTCTGAGGCTGTAAGAACTTATCAGCCTGCATCTGTGTTGCAATTGTGATACCAAGGAAAATTGTAACAAGGTTAGCTAAAACCTTCTGGGCAGTGTCGGAAAGTGAATCAAGTACTCCGCACTCTCTGATTAAGTTACCGAACATTAAAAAGCCGACTAAGCTTGCTGCAGCAGGAGCTATTATTGATGCTATCAAAGTAATTACAATGGGAAAAAGAATCTTTGTAAGCTTGGATACGCTCTTTCCCTGATATTCCATGCGGATTAATCTTTCTTTTTTGGTTGTTAAAAGCTTGATTACAGGGGGCTGAATAATGGGAACCAGTGCCATATAAGAATATGCCGCAACCATTATTGCACCGGTATATTCTGATTTTAATTTCTGTGCAACAACTATTGATGTGGGTCCGTCAGCCGCACCGATTATCGCAATGGATGCCGCATCGTTTATTTCAAAGAACATTGATGCCATACAAAGGGTAAAGAAAATACCAAACTGTGCAGCAGCACCGAAAATCATAAGCTTCGGGTTTGATAAAAGGGGGCCGAAGTCAATCATCGCACCGATACCGATAAAGAGTATCAACGGGAAAAGCTCGTTTGCAATACCTGCGTTATAAAGCGTGCTTAAGGCACCTATTTCTTCTTCTCCGTTTTCCAGAATCTGCGTTACCGCACCGGACATGGGGATGTTTACCAAAATTGCACCAAAGCCCATGGGGAGAAGAAGCGTAGGCTCCATATCCTTCTTTATGGCAAGGTAGATTAAAATTCCGCCGATAATCCACATTACGATAAGACGCCAGTCACTTAACCCTTTGACATTTTCAAAAATGCCTAAAATTTTGTCTAACATAATATCCTCCTTTGCAAAATAAAAGACAGACTTTCGCCTGTCAGACCAATTTCCGGCAAACAGAAATTACTTTCTGTGACAGACTCCCCCACTTGCCGGAAGCTATTAAACCAACTTCGCTATTATACAACATTTCCCTGAAATTGTCAACAATATAATAATGTATATTTTAATCTTGACAAGCCCCTTTTGATGATTATACTATGTTTTGTGGTGAGAAATTTATATAAATATATAATTTTCTTTGATAAAATATAGTAAATCAAAAAGAGAGGTGTTTTTTATGAGTTATATTCCCGAAGTAAAAACCACAACCAAAGGATATTTCCCCATCAAAGAAGGCTTTCTGTCCGAAACCTATGTAGCTTTCGGAGGAACGGAGTACACCCACGATTACAGTTTATTGAATTACAAGCTTTATAATGATGACTACAAGGTTGTAATTGACGGCAGGGAATATAAAGCAAGAAACTGCCGTGTATCAAAAATTCCCTTCAACCGTCCCTGGCCCGGCCATCAGAGAGATTTTTCTCAGAGCGAGGATGCCGCTTTCATTTCCGTTTACGGCTCTGCACCCGTGACCTTAACAGTTTCACTTAAAGGCGGTTTCCCCTCTCCCGTAGTCAGACCTTTATCAAAAAACATCATACCTGAAAAATCAGGCGACGATGTTGTAATTACTTTAGAAAAGCACGGTCAGTATGTACTTGAGCCTGAAAGTGAGCATAACGCCCTTCATATATTCTTTGAGGAGGAAAAGGAATATCCCGATGCAAAGGATGCAACCTACTATTTCGGTCCCGGTGTTCACTTTCCCGGTGTTATCACCTTAAAGGACAACGATTCGGTTTATATCGACAAGGAAGCTATAGTTTTCGGTTCACTCTATTCCGAGGGCGGTAAAAACATCCGTGTTTTCGGTGGCGGTACAATCGACAATTCCACCGAGGAGCGAATTTGCGAAAACTGCTACGAAAACTATACAAAGGGAACACTCCGTTTTTATGACTGCAAGGACACCGTTATAGAAGACATAATATTGATGAACTCATCGAACTGGATTTTAGCTCTTTTTGACTGTGACGGTGCAGTAATTGACAATATAAAAATCATCGGTCATTGGAGATACAATGCGGACGGAATTGACCTTACCAATACAAGCAATGTTTTAATTAAAAATTCCTTCATCCGTTCCTTTGACGATACCATTACCATAAAGGCAATTTACGAGCATCCGTCTCCTGTTGAAAATATTGTTGTCGACAACTGTGTACTCTGGTGCGACTGGGGAAACAACTGCGAAGTTGGTATTGAAACCGATGCTCCCGTATACAGAAACATTGTCTTTAAAAATTCCGACCTTGTTCACAATGCCGCAACGGCGATGGATATTCAGAACGGCTGCGGTGCCGATATAAGCAATGTCACATTTGAAAACCTGAATATCGAATATTCAAAATACGCCCTTCCCATGGTTTTCCAGCAGTCGGAAGAACAGGTTTATACAGCAGATAAAATGGGCGTTCCCAATTTGATAGCCATAGTAAACCACAAAATGCCCCTTCGCAAACGAACCGACGAGGGCGTAATCCGCACCACCAAGGACTTTTTCGGCTATACCCACGACATATTATTCAAAAACATAAATGTCTATATGGATGAGCTTGAAAGAAAGCCCTCCGTTATCCTTAAGTCCTATGACGAAAATGTAGTTTTCAAAAACATTGTAATTGACTCTCTTTATATAAACGGAGCAAAGCAGGAAAATCTTGACAGCTTTAATTTAATTCTCCAAAATTCAGAATATGAGGTAAAGTAAAAAAACACACAGAGCAAAATGCTCTGTGTGTTTTTTCGTATAATTACATTTTCCTTCTGCATCCGTCTATCTGAATGTTCTGTCCTGAAATATAGCTTGACTCATCACTTGCAAGGAACAATATGAGGTTTGCGTTTTCCGCATCTGTGCCTGATCTTCCTATATAGGAAAAATCGGAAGGCTCGTTAAAATTAACATCCAAGTTTTCAGATGGGCTGACAGTTCCCGGAGAAACAGCGTTTACTAAAACGCCTTTATCCGCCACTTCCTTGGCAAGTGCCTTTGTCATTGATATAACCGCACCCTTGGTGGCTGAATAATGTGTCATATTTCCGTTTCCGTAAACACCGGCAACGGATGCAACATTTATTATTCTTCCGTAGTTTCTTTCAACCATTCCCGGAAGTACAGCTTTCGTCATATATACAACGCCCATTATATTTACGTCAATAAATTTGCGCCATTCAGAAAAAGGAGTGTCGAGAAAGCTTCTCCATCCTCGCCAGAGCGCCGCATTGTTGACGAGAATGTCAATTCTTCCGAGTGCTCCCTCTGCCTCTTTTACAACCTTTTCTACATCTTCTTCATTGCTTACATCGCACTTATAAATAAGGACATCTTTTGTATATTTTCCGACTTCGTTTTTAACCTTTATAAGCTTTTCATAATCAATGTCAAGAAGAATGAGCTTTGCTCCTTCTTTCGCAAACCTTAAAGCCGTTGCTCTGCCTATTCCTACACTCGCACCTGTAATAAGTGCCGATTTATCTTTAAGCTTCATAAAAAATTCCTCTCATATATTGTCCCTTATTGCCTTTAAGTTTTCAAGAAGCGGCTGGGCGGGGGCTGCAAGCTCGTCGTGCTCATATACCGCAAGATACATAACACAGCCGATTTCTCCGCCGATTCTTCTAAGTAATCTGCATTCTCCTCCGCTTAAGAACAAAAAGGGTATCGAAAGCTTTTCCTTAAGAAGATTTATTATTTTAAGGTTTTCAAGCTGCTCTTCCATAGTTTCCGCACCCACAACCAGTTTTGCAATGTCAGCACCACGTCTTTGATATTCAAGGGCAATTTC
Source organism: Clostridia bacterium (assembly GCA_045545475.1). GTDB lineage: Bacteria > Bacillota > Clostridia > CAKSNL01 > HGM11501 > HGM11501. The sequence continues at coordinate 90,729 of JAZQAZ010000015.1, forward strand.
CAGTACCTTTTCGGCAGGAGTGAATTTAAGGATATGAGATGAAATTAAAACCTCAGCACCCTTTTCGTGAAGCTTACCAATTAATTCCATCTGCTTTTTTGCGGCAGCTTCATTCATCGTTACTTCGCCCGGAGTTTTATCATAAAGGTCACCCAGCACATCAACCAAGGTTGCGCCGCATTCTGCCAGCTCCAAAAGCTCTTCTGCTATTTCCTCGTCAGACTTTCCTTCGTTGTGATAGTTTCTGTAATTGGTGGCATAGACAGGTTTATCGGTATATGAGAAAAGCTCCTTATAGGTTTCTTTGTTTCTGTATTCGGGATTAAGCTGTTCAAACTGCATACCTATCGCCTCTGCCCCACAGGCTACGGATTTATCTGTAAGCTCCTTTATGCGCTCGGGAGTTTTTGCTATTACCATTGAGGTGATAATTGCCCTTTCGCTGTTAAGAAAAGTCTTTTTCATATCAGCGCCACCTTCCCATAGCGTTTCTTCCGCCGTCTATCATTATGTTTTCGCCGTTTATAAACTGACCTTTTTCCGATGCCACAAAAAGACAAAGGTCAATTATCTCCTGAGGCTCTGCCGCCCTTCCCAAAAGTGTCCTCATACCTGCCATTGACGGTCTTGTAAGAACGGGGCCGGGAGATATACAAACACATCTTATATTATGCTTTGCCCCAAACTGTGCAAGGCCTTTGGTAAGTCCGTACATTACTCCCGATTTAGCCGCGGGGTATTCCATATGATAGGCATCCCCCTCCATACCGGAAATTGAGCCTATATTTATGATAAGTCCGCTTTTCTGCTCTCTCATCTGCTTTGCAACGGCGTGGGCAAAATAGAACTGGGCCCTGAAATTAACGTCTATTCCCCAGTCGTAAACCTCGATGGGCACATCTGGAAATTCGGGATATTTTTCCATATCAACCTTCTGCATCCTTACGGCAGTACCGCCTGCAAAATTTGCAAGAATGTCTATACGTCCGAAGGCTTTGACTGCTTCATCCCTTGCCATACATGCATTTTCATATTGGCGGACGTCGCACAAAACGCCTATTGCCTTGCCCTTACCTTTATTATTAATCTCAGCTACCTTTTCATTAAGCACATCTTCGTTTACGTCACACATAACCGCGTTTCCGCCAAGGGATGCAATATTCTCGGCAAATAAAAGTCCCATACCCGATGCCGCACCTGTGATAAGAGCAACCTTTCCCGTAAAATCCATAATAATCCTCCTCTGCTTTTTTCTTTATTATATAACTTCCTTTATAAAGATACAATATCAAAAACGGTATACATTTGATGTTTTCGGTGTCATTTCCGTTATTTTGCTTGATATTTTTTATCTTTTATGGTACACTTCTTGATGGGTGATGAAAATGGATTTTGATAAAATAATAATTACAAAGCTGCTTTCCATGTTTGTGGTACACTCACCGAAGGGAAGAAATGATAAGATTTTCGAGCGTCCAAGCTACGCCCTTTCTTTTACAAATGACGGGCAGATAACCTATACCCACCGTAAAAAGAGCTTTATATCGGATAATTTCTCTGCGGTAATCCTCCCCAAGGGGCAGACCTATGACATAAAGGGCGACAAAGAGGGCTTTTTTCCCGTTATCAATTTCGAGTGCGAAAACTTTTCGGCTGATACCTTCACCCTGTTCCCCATAAAAAATATGAATGCCGTTATGAAAGATTATGAATTATTGAAAAACGCATTTTTCAGCGGCAAAAATAACCTTCATACAATGGGGCTTTTTTATAATCTTTTATCAGGAATTGTAAACCAGGGACGGGAGCAATCAAAGCTTTTATCCCCCGCAATAAACTATATAGAAGAAAACTACTCATCCGAAATAAGCAATTTATATCTTGCAAAGCTTTGCCACATAAGCGAGGTGCATTTCAGGAAGCAGTTTAAAAAAGCTTACGGCATATCCCCCTATCAGTATATAATAAACTTACGGATAAGTAAGGCAAAGCAGCTTCTTTCCGAGGGCTATCTTAAAATAAGTGCGGTCTCCGAAAAGTGCGGTTTTTCAAATCCCTATCATTTCTGCCGTCTTTTCAAGCAGAAAACAGGCTTAACCCCCTCTGAATATATGAAACGGAACAAGATTTTTGCACCTTAAGGTATTACTTAAAATACACATTTTTGCGGTTAATAAACAGATGACAAATAAGCAAAAGTGTGCTATAATACACCGGAAAGAGTTATACAAATAAGAATTTGACGGAGACGTAATCATGGATAGAAAAGCATTTATTAAATACATATCAGCATTATTGTTGTTTGGACTTAACGGGATAGTCGCAAGTCATATACCGCTGAACAGTTATGAAATCGTGTTTTTACGGACACTAATTGGTAGTGTTCTGTTGGTTGCCTTGTTTTTACTTAGCAAAGGTAAGTTTCATATAAAAACATACAAGAAAGATTCACTTTTCATAGTCCTATCTGGTATCGCAATGGGAACAAGTTGGATGTTTCTTTATGAAGCATATCAACAAATAGGTGTAAGTTTATCATCATTGCTCTATTATTGCGGACCTGTAATTGTAATGATATTATCACCACTTATCTTCCGTGAAAAACTAACTGCTCCTAAACTGTTGGGGTTTGCAACGGTGCTTGTTGGCATTATCCTTGTGAATGGTAATACATCTGGCAGTAGCAATACTTGGGGATTGTTCTGCGGTGCAATGTCGGCAGTGATGTATTTCTTTATGGTAACACTCAACAAGCAATCAAAAAGTATCAGCGGAATGGAAAACTCTGTAATTCAACTTGTGGTTAGTTTCTTGACTGTTGCGATATTTACAGGAATTAAGCAAGGTTTTATTATCAATGTTCCTGCAACTGCTTGGGGATGGATTTTAATACTTGGTATTCTTAATACAGGCATCGGTTGTTATCTGTATTTTTCACCACTTGCCAAACTCCCTGTGCAAACAGTAGCGGTATGTGGTTATTTGGAGCCATTGTCGGCAGTTGTTTTTGCCGCTTTATTACTTGGTGAGAAAATGACAGCAGTTCAGATTGTTGGTGCAATTTGTATTATTGGTGGAGCAATGATAGGCGAATTGATAAAACTAAAAAAAGCATAACAAATTCCAATTTGTTACTTAAATATCTGAAAGCAGCAAGGTGCATTTAACCTTGCTGCTTTTTTTACTGAACAGCTTCTCCTTAGTTGTTTACAAAAAATTTTAAAATTTCCTATTGACAATTTGACCTTCTTTGACTATAATATACTTACAAAGGTCAAAAATAGTCAAAGTCAAATTTCGACAAGGAGATGATAACATGCATTTAAGTAACAGCATCGAAGAATTTTTAAATGAGCTTTTAAGAGACGAGGACGGAATTATAGAAATAAAGAGAAATGAGCTGGCAGAGCGCCTTGGCTGTGTCCCCTCCCAGATAAACTATGTAATACAGACACGCTTCACCAAAGAGCGGGGCTACTCGGTTGAAAGCAGAAGGGGAGGCGGAGGCTTTATCCGCATCACCAAGGTTAAGGTCCGGGGCGACGAATATATTATGCATATAATAAATTCGATAGGCTCCTCCCTGGATTACGCAACAGCAAGGGCTTTAGTTTCCAATTTACTGGGGTATAATAAAATAACGGAGCGGGAAGCAAAAATCATTTTAGCATCCCTTTCCGATAACATTCTTCCCTTCCCCGCACCCATCAAAAATGAAATAAGAAGTGCGGCAATGAAAAATATACTTATCAACTTAATCTGAAAGGACTGATTTTTATGTTATGTGAAAGATGCAAGCACAATCAGGCAACAATGCATTACACAGAGGTTATTAACGGCAAGGTGACAGAATATCACCTTTGCGAGAAATGTGCAAGAGAGGAAAAGCTTTCTGCTGAATTTACCGATTTTGACATTTTCAATATGTTTTCTCCCAAAAAGGAGAAAAACGAAACAGGGCTTATCTGCAAGAGCTGCAAAACCACATTGCCCGAATTTAAGAAAACCGGTATTGCAGGCTGCTCAAAATGCTATGAAACCTTTGCTTCCGTAATTGAGTCCATGCTTTTAAGAACGCAGGGAACATCAAAGCACATTATGCCTGAGGAAATCAAAAAGGAAGAAACCACCGACGAAAAAATAGCAAAGCTTCAGTTATCCCTGAAAAAGGCAATTGAAGCGGAAGAATATGAAAAGGCGGCAAAGATAAGAGACGAAATCCGCACACTTAAGGAGGAGGAGTAATTATGAGCTGGTACAATGAAAACGGACCCAAAAGCGAGGTTGTTGTAAGCACACGCTGCCGCTTTGCGAGAAATTTATCAAGCTATAAATTCCCCTCAAAAATGACAAGCGACGAGGCGAACCGCTTAATAGACGAAATAAGCGATACATTTTTTAATTCCAATGCTTCCTTTAAGGAGGAATTTTCTCTTACCAAATCAAACGAAGTTTCAAGAGAAGCACTCTTAACACTTTTTGAAAAGCATTTAATCAGCCGTGATATGGTGAAAAATCCACTCCCCTCCGCAGTTTTGCTTAACAAAGACGAAACTGTTTCCATAATGCTTATGGAGGAGGATCACTTAAGGCTTCAGGTTATTCTTCCCGGCTATCAGACAAAGGAGGCACTTAAAACCGCATCGGATTTTGAAAAGCTTCTTGACGGAAGGTTCGGCTTTGCGAAAGATGAAAACTTAGGCTATCTTACAGCCTGCCCCACAAACCTTGGAAGCGGTTTAAGAATTTCTGCCATGCTCCACCTTCCCGCCCTCACAATGACAAAAAGAATTGGTCAGATGCTTAATTCCGTGGGTAAGCTTGGTCTTACCATAAGAGGAATGTACGGTGAAGGCACAGAGGCAAGAGGTTGTTTATACCAGCTTTCAAATCAGGTTACCCTGGGAATGACGGACGAAGAAATATTAACCAAGGTAAATTCCGTAATTGACCAGATAGTATCAATCGAGACAAAGCTAAGAGATGATATATTAAAGGCAAACGAAACAGAAATTAAAAACCGTGTTATGAGAGCATACGGCATACTTAAAAATTCCTATTCATTGACAAGCGAGGAAGCAATAGGTTACCTTTCCGATTTAAGACTTGGTAAAGCTCTCAGCATAACCGATTCGGACTATAAAAGCATTTCCCAAATGCTTGTTAAAGGCTCGCCCGCCTGCCTTATTTTTGAGGAAGGACTTTCAGATCCTCTGGAACGAGATTTAAGACGAGCTGATTTAGCAAAAGAAATTTTATGAAAGGATGATTTAAATGGCATCTTTTGAAGACAGATTTACAGAAAAAGCCAAGCATGTTTTATCAGCGGCACAGGACTTTGCCGAAAAAATGGGCACAGGCTTTGTGGGAAGTGAGCATCTTCTTTTAGGCCTGCTTGACGAAGAAGCAGGCTCGGCATATCGCTATCTTACAAGCAAGGGTGTAACCCAAAATGCCGTAATTGATAAAATTTCCGAAATTTTAGAAATCCCCGGCGAAGCCAAGGCTGTTACGGAATACACCCCCAGAACCAAGAGGATTCTTGAAATAAGCTTTATGGAGGCAGGAAACTTAGGTTCCGGCTATATCGATACAGAGCATATATTACTTGCCTTATTCCGTGAAGGGCAGAATGTTGCTCTTCGAATCCTTGCCGCTATGGGACTTCCGAGAAATGCATATAATGACATACTGAACTTTTTAGTAGGCGGAAACGAAACTGCTGCGTCTCCTAAAAACGGTGATGCTCACGGTAATGTGAAAAAAAGCAAAACTCCCACGTTGAGCCAGTTTGGCAGAGACCTTACAAAACAGGCAAAGGAAGGAAAGTTCGACCCGGTTATAGGCAGAGACGATGAAATTAACCGAGTTATTCAGATTTTATCCCGCAGAAGCAAGAATAACCCCTGCTTAATCGGGGAACCCGGCGTTGGTAAAACCGCCATAGCCGAAGGCCTTGCACAGATGATTGCAGAGGGCAATGTCCCCGAAAATCTCCGTGGAAAAAGCCTGTTTACTTTGGATTTATCCTCAATGCTTGCAGGTGCAAAATACAGAGGTGAATTTGAAGAAAGGCTTAAAACCGCCGTTGATGAAATTATAAAAAGCGGAAATGTGGTTTTGTTTATTGACGAAATTCACACCATCATCGGAGCAGGTGCAGCAGAGGGTGCGATTGATGCATCCAACATATTAAAACCCTCCCTCGCCCGTGGGGAGCTTCAGTTAATCGGTGCAACCACCATAAATGAGTACAGAAAATATATCGAAAAGGATGCGGCACTTGAGCGTCGTTTCCAGCCGGTAACCGTGGGTGAGCCCTCGGTTGAAGAGACAATAGAAATCCTTAAGGGATTAAAGGATAAGTACGAAGCCCACCATAACGTAGAAATCACTCCCGAGGCGATTAATGCCGCGGCAAAGCTTTCCGCAAGATATATTTCAGATCGTTTTCTTCCAGACAAGGCGATTGACTTGATTGACGAAGCCTGCTCCAAAGCAAGGATGATTACCTTAACGCCTCCCGATGAGCTTAAGGCAATTGAAGAAGAGCTTTCAGAAGTCAAAAAGGAAAAGGATGCGGCAATAGCTTCCCAGGAATTTGAAAACGCCGCACTTCTCCGTGACAAGGAAAAGGAGCTTTCTGAAAATCTCCGCCTGAAAAAGGATGAGTGGAGCAAGAAAAATTCCGAGCGTCATACCGTTATCACCGATGAACATATCGCATCAATTCTTTCTGACTGGACGAAAATTCCCGTAAGCAGACTTGGTGAGGACGATGCAAAAAGGCTATTAAAACTTGAAGAAACCCTTCACGGCAGAGTAATCGGTCAGCATGATGCGGTAAGTGCCGTATCCCGTGCCATAAGGCGTGGCAGAATGGGACTTAAGGACCCCAAACGTCCCATAGGCTCCTTCATATTCTTAGGCCCCACCGGTGTAGGTAAAACGGAGCTTTCAAAGGCACTTGCCGAAGCGATGTTTGCAGACGAGGATGCAATGATAAGAATTGATATGTCAGAGTATATGGAAAAGCACTCGGTATCAAAGCTTGTGGGCTCCCCTCCCGGCTATGTAGGCTTTGAAGAGGGCGGTCAGCTTACTGAAAAGATAAGAAGAAAGCCCTATTCCGTTATTCTTTTTGACGAAATTGAAAAGGCACATCCCGATGTATTCAACATTATGCTCCAGATATTGGACGACGGCATTTTAACCGATTCTCAGGGCAGAAAGGTTGATTTCAGAAATACGGTTATCATAATGACATCAAATATCGGTGCAAGAAAAATTACCGATACCGCAAAGTCCATAGGCTTTTCGGACAATAATGCCGATGCCGATTATGAAAAGATAAAGGACGGAGTTTTATCCGAGCTTAAAAAGGAGTTCCGCCCCGAATTTCTTAACCGAATTGACGAAATAATCGTTTTCCATAAGCTTACGGAGCCGGAAATAAAGGAAATTGCATCCCTTATGCTTGAAAGCGTTAAAAAGAGAATGAAGGCAATGGAAATAGATGTTGAGTTTACCGACAATCTCGTTTCCATGATTGCGAAGGAAGGCTTTGACGCCACTTACGGTGCCCGCCCCTTAAGACGTGCAATTCAGACAAAGGTTGAAGACTTTTTAGCAGAAAAGATGCTGGAAGGCGTTATAAAAGCCCCCACGAAAATCACCGTGGACTTTGACGAAAAGGTATTGATAAAATAAAAAAATCCGCAGTGTAGCACTTTAAATGGCAAAGCTTCTTGATGAAAACATAAAAACAAAGTCAGACTATTAAAATTCCCCAATAGTCTGACTTTGTTTTATTTTACTTCTGCAAACTTATAACCGGCTCTTCACCATCTTTATAAAGCAAATAAATACCATCTGCTACCTTTCGAACTTCACAGATATTAGTTGTATCTTTATCGTGGTAAATGTATTCTAAAAAATCTCCGGATATTTTCCATGTACCATCTGATATGTACTGATTTTCCAGTATTCCGTTTTCACAAAAAACTATTGGTTCACCATAATTACTGGATGAATTCCACTCCCCTACTATAACAGCTTTGATTTCTTCAGAATGTAATAATTGATAATTGTCTTTGTTTTCTTTGAAATATTCAATTGCATCTTCAGATGTTGGAGAAAGCAAATAGAACATCAGTTGTGATTCTTCATATTTTTCTTTTGCATCGGAGTAATCTCCTGCAAGTTCAAATTTTTCCATTGCATAGCCGTATTCTTTTTTATTAAAAAGTTCTATGCCACTATTATAGAATATCTCCCCTGATTCTTCATCAAATTCTGTAGTATAAGTCAATTTAGTATATTTCCTTTTCGAATCCGGAATACTTACTTGAATATCAAATGTATCATCCAAAGATTCCGGCTCAAAATCAACGATACCGGCAATTCTGTAAGATTCGCTTCTTCCGGCGAACAGTAAATGATTCATTGTATCAATTTCTTCGAGAGCCCGTTGTGTATGTCTATCTATAATTACACTTGAGGACATATTAAATCCGCCATCTTTTAAGCCACTTATATCATACGATTTTCCGTTGTATTTAATTTTCCAGTCAAGCTTGAGAATAATATCTTCGGATGAGCTAAAAGGACTTCCTACACTCATAGTTGCAGCTCGATCTTTATTATTTACTGTAAATGAAATCACAACAACGGACTTACCTGTCGGAGCACCATATGCGGTTTTTTTGTCTGTCGGTGCCAAATACGTTCCATTATGCGTTGCACTCGCATAAACAGAAAGTTTTGCATCATCAATACTAAAGTCAACAACATCCGTAGAAGCAGTTTCCCATAAATTCAATGTGTTTTTGTTATTTCCACCACACGCACAAAGCACTACAGTCAATGAGAACATTAAAAACAAACCAACTATTTTTTTCATTTCTTATAATTCCTTTCTAAATTAATCTTTAACTTAAATAAATTTTTCTCCTTTCTAAAAAATCATGCAATAAAAAATGCGCCTACCGAAGCAGACGCATAAAAAACGCAAACTCCGATAGTCGCCAAACTAATTGATTAAGACAAGAACAAATCTATATCACCTCAATAGGAATTTGCATTTTTATCAAATTCAAAAGGTAACACAAATAAACTTATCCTTTAATAAAAAGAAAAAGTCCTTGTCAATAATATTCAATTAGTTTGGCATAATTATTATAACATATTTTTCAAAAGATTTCAATAGTTTTTAATTTTTTTATACACCATTTCAAAATACAGAAGATTTTACTGCTTTTTGAAACATTCAGCGTCTCCCGTTACATTAAAACGAGACGATATAAGCATCGTCCCTTACGATAAAAGGCAGAAACGAAATTAATCGTTTCTGCCTTTTAATTTTGTATTTAAGAGAACTATATTGCGGATTATTTTGATTCAAGATAGTTCTTTCTGCCTTCTTCATATAAGTTATTACCCTCAGAGTCGATTATTACAACAAGTGGCATATCCTCTACATAAAGCTTACGGAGTGCTTCTGCACCAAGGTCTTCATAAGCAATAAGCTCACACTTTTTGATGCACTTGGCAAGGAGTGCACCTGCACCGCCGATGGCACCGAAATATACGCCGTCGTACTTTTTCATTGCTTCAACCACTTCGGGAAGTCTTGCGCCCTTACCTATCATACCTCTTGCACCAACGCTCATCATTGTGGGGGCGTAGGCATCCATTCTTCCGCTGGTTGTGGGTCCGGCAGAGCCAATAACCTTACCCGGCTTTGCTGGGGTGGGGCCAACGTAATAAATGGTAGCATCTTTCGGATCAAAGGGAAGTGCTTCACCCTTTGCTAATGTTTCGCACATTCTCTTATGTCCCGCATCACGGGAGGTATAAATTTCACCGGTTAAATAAACCTTGTCGCCTGCCTTAAGTGTTCTTGCAAGCTCGCTTGTTAAAGGAAGATTAATATGCTTTTCCATTATATCACCTCCGACTTATGACGCGTTACGTGACAGTTGATATTTACTGCACAGGGCATACCTGCGATATGTGTGGGAAGAGTTTCGATGTTAAGACCGATTGCCGTTGTCTTTCCGCCAAAGCCCTGGGGACCGATTCCGAGCTGATTGATTTTTTCGAGCATTTCCTTTTCAAGGTCTGCATAGAAAGGATCGGGATTTTCGGAATCTAAACTTCTCATAAGAGCCTTCTTTGCAAGAAGAGCACACTTATCAAATGTTCCGCCGATGCCAACGCCTACTACCATAGGGGGACAAGGGTTAGGACCTGCTGTTTCAACAACCTCCAGGATAAAGTCCTTTATTCCCTGAAGACCTGCAGAGGGCTTGAACATTCTTATCATACTCATATTTTCGCTTCCGAAGCCCTTGGGACCAAGAGTGATTTTAACGTTCTCACCGGGAACGATTTCCGTGTAGAGCATTGCGGGAGTGTTATCTCCGGTGTTTCCGCGTCTTACGGGGTCAGCCACAACGGACTTTCTTAAATAGCCTTTGTCATAACCGCGTCTTACACCTTCGTTTACGGCGTCTGTAAGGTCGCCGCCTGTAAGATGCACATCCTGACCGATTTCAAGGAATACACAAGCCATTCCTGTGTCCTGACAAACGGGAACATCCTCACTGTCCGCAATTTCAAAGTTTTCAATGATATCATCAAGAACGCCCTTTGCAATTTCGCCGTCCTCACATGCACGGCAGGACTTAATTGCACATTTAACATCCTCGGGAAGGTGGTTGTTTGCTTCTATACAAAGTCTTTCAACCACGTCAGTAATCTCGTTCACATTAATTTCACGCATTTTTATTCTCCTTTTTATAAGAATTTTCCGATAAACTGGCAGGCGAGCACAACGCACACCAACGCCACGGGATAGGTTGCCGCATATGCCGATGCAACATCATCAGTTTTCGTAACCTTAACAAGTGTTCCGAGGGCAGGAGTTGATGTCATACCGCCGCAGATTGAGCCTAAGTTATTGAATATGGAAAGCTTCAACACCTTTGCCGCCATTATATATCCTATGAACATCGGAATAAGTGTAATGAGTGCACCGTAAACGAAAAGCATAGCACCGTGCTTTGAAAGGGTTTCCACAAAGCCTGCACCGCCCTTTACACCTGCACCCATCAGGAAAAGTGCAAGGCCGAATTCTCTCATAGCTTCAAGTACGGGCTTTTTAACCTTTAACGAAACCTTTCCCACTTTTCCGAAATGTCCCATTACAAGACCTGCAATCAGCGGGCCTCCGGATGTACCGAGGGCAAAGCTTGTGCCTCCGGGAAGCGGGATTGTGATTTTTGCAAGGATTATACCAAGCACAATGGCAACTGCGAAAGCACCGAAGCCGAAGCTGTCGATACAGAATAAGCTTTTGCCTTCTTCCTTTATCTCAACGCCGGATGCCGCTTCAAACTTTTCTTTTTCCTTGTCAATATCAATTTTAAGGATTTTCGGAACAAGCTGAACGAAAAGCACAACGCCCACAACGCCGAAGGGATAAGCAATACCGTAGCCTACGGATGCAAGGTCTGAGCCGGTTGCTTCAATTGCCGCACCGAGACCGGGGGTGCTTGTAAGAGCACCTGCCATCATACCAACTGAAATATCCGTCGGAATATTGAATACTTTTATAATTCCTATTGTTGTAAGAGCACCTGCGGCAATTACGATAACACCAAGTAAAATATAAGATTTTGCATTTACTTTGAAGTTTCTGAAAAATTTAGGGCCTGCGATAAAGCCAACCGCCGTAACAAAGGCGATAAGCCCCAGATCTCCCACAACGGAAGGAACGCTGTAGCCGAAATGGCCGAAAACAAGAGCAACAAGAAGCACTCCCGCCGTTCCAAGCTCAAGTCCTGCAATTTTTATACTTCCGATAATATAGCCGAGGGAAAGTATTAAAAATGTAATCATAAGGGGATTTCCCATTACAGATTCGGTAAACCAGGTAATAAGTGTTTCCATAAAAACCCTCACTTTCTGGTGTAATCGGGAAGAAGTCTCGGAGATGCGGTGTCATTTACGATACCTGCTTCCTTTCTTTCCTTCTCGAATGCTTCAACGTGAGAAAGAGTAAGCTCTCCAGCCTCTGTTTCTTTGCTTAACTTTGCCGCCATTTTACCTGCGTGACGGCCGAATACGATGATGTCAAGAAGTGAGTTACCCATAAGACGGTTTCTTCCGTGTATACCGCCCACAGCCTCACCTGCAACAAACAGGTTTTTAACATCTGTCATGCCATCGGGATTAATGAAAAGACCGCCGTTCTGATAGTGGAGAGTGGGGAAAACAAGCATAGGCATTTTTCTTATATCCCATCCGTATTTTCCGTACATTCTCATCATTCCGGGAATTCTCTTTTCGATTGTTCCCTCACCGTGGATTTCTTCAATCATGGGAGTATCAAGCCATACCGCACTTCCGTGGGGTGTTGTTACACCTAAATTTCTTTCAGTACATTCGCGGATGATGGATGCCGCAGATACGTCACGGGTTTCCAAAGGATGCATAAATGCAACACCTTCGGCATTTACAAGCATAGCACCGATGGAACGAACCTTTTCTGTTACAAGTGCACCGTAAATCTGGTCGGGATATGCAACGCCCGTGGGATGATACTGAAGGGTATCTGCATATAAAAGCTTTGCTCCCGCACGGTAACCTAAAATAAGTCCGTCAGCTGTTGCACCGTAGTGGTTTGATGTGGGGAAGCCCTGATAGTGAAGTCTTCCCGCACCGCCGGTTGCGATGATTACGGTTTTAGCTCTTGCAATTAAGATTTCGCCTGTTTCCATATTTTTAAGAACTGCACCTGTTACGCTTCCCTTACCGTCTGTAAGAAGCTCAATTGCCGCAGTAAAATCAACCACGGGAATCTTGCGGTTTAATACTTCATCACGGAGAGTTCTCATAATTTCAGCACCGGAATAATCCTTTGCGGCGTGCATTCTCTTTCTTGATGTACCGCCGCCGTGGGTGGTAATCATTGTGCCGTCCTTATCTTTATCAAACATTACGCCAAGGTCGTTAAGCCACTTGATGGCACCGGGGCCGTCTGTTACAAGCTTTCTTAAAAGCTCGGGAACGTTTGCATAATGACCGCCGCCAAGAGCGTCGATATAGTGCTGTGCGGGAGAGTCGTTTTCTTTGTCTGCCGCCTGGATACCGCCCTCTGCCATCATTGTGTTGGCATCGCCGATACGAAGCTTTGTAACAATCATTACGTTTGCACCTGCTTCATTTGCTTCAATTGCCGCAGATGAGCCGGCACCGCCACCGCCTATTACAAGTACGTCAACATCGTAGTCGATTTTTGTAAGGTCAATGTCTAAATCAAGGGTTCTGCTTTTTCCCTGAAGAAGCTCGCAAAGCTCTTCGGGCACCTTGTCTCCCTTGTTGGGGCCGACGGTAAGGTTTTTAAAGCCTTCTTCCTTATAGTCAGGATGGAACTTCTTTAAAAGTGCATCCTTTTCTTCTGCTGTCATTCTCTTTGGCTCAAAGCCGATTCTTTCTTTTCTTGTAGCTTCAACTTTTTTAACTGAAGCAAGCATTTCCTCTGTAAACATAAAAGTTCCCCCTTTCTTATTTCTCAATTTCTCTTGTATTGTAAAGCTCTTTCAACTCTTCAATGGGCTTTTGCATAAGGTCTTCGATTAATTCCGTAAAGGTGCCTTCCTCGATTTCCTTAACTCTTGCCTCCAAGTGTCCGCTGGAAGGTGCAAGATACTTACCTGTAAGACGTCTTGCAAGAAGACCAACCTGAGGATGGCTTATTCCTGCAGGGCAGCGGGATGAGCAAACGCCGCACATTACGCAGTCGAAGGATTCCTCGGCACACTTTTCAAAGTCGCCTCTCTGAGCATATGCGATGTACTGCATTACGTTAAGATCCTGAGTACATGCCTTTGTGCAGGCATTACATCCGATACAGCTGTAAATTTCGGGATAAAGCTGCATCATAATCTGACTTGTGGGAGAAACCTCGTTTATGTTGTATACCTCTTTTATGAGCGGGAAGAAAGGAAGTGTTGCCACATACATATTGTCCTCCACCGTTGTCTGGCAGGCAAGGCAAACCTTTAAGTCCCTCTCCCCTTTTATACGGTAGATTGTTGCACAGGCACCGCAAAATCCGTTACGGCAGCCGCAACCTCTTACCAGGCTGTAGCCCGCATATTCCATGGCACTCATTATTGTGAGCCCTGCGGGAACAGTATATTTCTTTCCGAAAAAGAATACATTTACCATATTTTCCATATCGCACTTACCTTTCTCAATACTCGTCCGGCAATTCGTCTACTTCGTCACAGCGAAATACAGGGCCGTCCTTGCATACATATTTTGAACCGATGTTACATCTTCCGCATTTGCCGATACCGCACTTCATACGAAGCTCCAAGGTAGTGTAAACCTGCTCCTTGGAAAAGCCAAGCTCGCCCAATGCTTCAAGCACAAACTTGATCATTATGGGAGGGCCGCATACCAAAGCGGTTTTATCGTTGGAGAAGCCTATTTCCTTAAGGTAGGAAGGAACAAAGCCGACGTGACCATTCCAGGATTCTTCCTCGCGGTCGATTGTAAGGTACACGTTTGTGTCCTTCATATTCTTCCATACGTTTTCGATTTCGGAAAGGCCCACAAGGTCGGCACTTGAACGAGAGCCGTATAAAATATCAACCTTACCGTAATCGTCACGATTATCAAAAACATAGTTTATAACAGAGCGAAGCGGTGCAAGACCGATACCGCCTGCGATAAAGAGAAGGTCCTTTCCCTTAAGCTTATCCTCTACGGGGAAATGGTTTCCGTAGGGACCTCTTATGGCTATTTCACTGCCAACCGTTAGGCTATGAAGATAGTCGGTTAAAACGCCACACTTTTTAATACTGAATTCCTGATATTCTTTATTGGTGGGCGATGATGTTATTGAAAACATACCCTCGCTTACGCCGGGAGCACAAAGCATTGCACATTGCCCTGGCATATGTTCAAACATTTTTCCGCCACCAGGTGCATTTACTCGGAAGGTTTTAACATCGGGAGTCTGCTCTGTTATTTCGGTGATAATACCAACCTTCGGGATAAGTATATCTTCCCTGTATTTACTTTTGCATGTACAGTCGCTCATTTCACTTACCTTCCTTTCCGAAGGCCTTTATGACCTTTACTATATTAAGTGCTGAGGGACATTTGTCAACACATCTGCCGCAGCCCACGCAGGAATACATTCCGTCGTTATTGGCAGGGAAATATACTAACTTGTGCATAAATCTCTGACGGAAGCGCTGCATCTGGCTTGTTCTGTTGTTTCCGTGTGCCATCATTGTGAAATCCGAATACATACAGGAGTCCCAGCAGCGGTAACGCATAACGCCGTTACCTGTAGTATAGTCCTTTATGTCATAGCACTGACAGGTGGGGCAGGAAAACGTGCAGGTTCCGCAGGCCAAGCAGCCCTTATATAAATCCTCCCACAACGGTGAATTGAACTTTTCGTCTGTTGCATCGCCGTCCCAGCCCTCAAGTGACAGATTGCTGTAGGGAAGCTTTTTTACTATTTCCTTTATTTTTGCCTTTTCTTCTTCAGTTTCCTTATCTCCGCCGTCGATTAAAAATTCACCGATAAGCTCTAAAAACTTTTCGCCCTTTTCGGTTTTAGCATCAAAGATTAATTCATCGCCAACCATGTAATACACAGCATCGCCCAAAGGATTAGCTGCATCAATACCGAAAACTGAGCAGAAACAGCTCTCCTCAGGGAAAGAGCAGGCAGCAGTTACAATTACGCCGTGGTCACGTCTTGCGGCATAGAATGTGTCGATGGGTTCAGATAAAAACACTTTATCCAAAACCTCCAAGCCTGCAACGTCGCATCCTCTCATTCCGAAAACCACAAAATCGTGAGACTTAAGCTCTTCTGCAGTTATCTTCATTTTGCCTTCTTCTTTGGTGCAGGTGTATAAGGTTTCGCTCTGTGGAAAGAAAATATCCTTGGGTGATTTTACGGTTTTAAGTGTATCTAAATCCGCCTTTGTTCCTTCCTCATAAAGAGCGAAGTTTGTACCTGCTCCGATTTTTACGGGTACGTAGAGTTCATTTTTTCCGGAGATAAAGGAAAAGAGTGCATTAAGATTTTCTTTTTTAATCTTTTTCATTTTTATCTCCTTTCGTCAGGCTCTAAATCATCAAAGGTAAAGCTTGTGAGGGGTGCTTCATCCTCGATGTTTTCACCTGCATTATACTTTCCAAAATATGTGTCAATATCTTTTATAAACTTCTTGTTGAAAAGATAAAGCGGAATACCCTGTGGGCAAACACGGCTGCATTCGCCGCAGTCTGTGCATCTTCCCGCAACGTGGAAGGCTCTTATGATGTGGAACATCTTTTCTTCAAAGGAATCGGAGTTTGCCTTCTGCTCTGAGTCAAACTTAGCAGAATCAAACACGCACTTTCTGCAGGAGCATGCGGGGCATACGTTTCTGCAGGCGTTGCAACGGATACACTTTGAAAGTTCCGCCTTGAAGAAGGAAAATCTTTCTTCGGGTGTCATAGCTTCGATTTTTTCAACCTCGGAAAATCTTTCTTCGTCGGCGGTATCTATGCTATCCCCTATTACCTCGTCATAAATTCTGTGTTCTTTGCCCTTGCACATATGGCATCTGCCAAGAAGTGCTTCCTTATAGGAAACTTCCTCTTCACCGTAAAGGGTTTTAACCTTAAGCGTTTCGTTTTCCGAAAACTCTTCCGCTCCCTCTATTTCAAGGATTCCCTTTACGCCCTTTGCCTTTATTTTTTCAATATCAAGCTTACCCTTACAGCCAACGCCTATTATATAGGCAGCTTCTCTTTTTACTCTGTTTTCCTTTAAGAGCTGGTTAAAGCTGTAGGTGTCGCAGGGCTTTAAGAATACAAGTGTTTTTCCTTCCAGCTTGGAAGCTTCAATCATAAATTTGCTTAAATTTGCACCTGAAAATCCGTCATAGATAAAGTCTTGAAGTTCTTCTGCACTGTTAAAGAAATAAGGCTCGTGGTTATATCCCATATCCCCTTTTTTCCAGCCGAGGACTCTTTTAACTTCGCCGCTATTAAGAAGCTCTTTTGCTCTTTCAATCAGTCTTTGCATCTTAAGTCCTCCAATCTTACGTTTTTACCAAGGGATTTTATCTTATCGACAAATTCTGTCATTGTCTGTGAAAATTTAACACCCTCTGCCGCAGATACCCATTCGACTCTTGTTCTGCCACGCTCAACACCGATAAAGTCAAGCATTGAAAATAACAGCGTCATACGGCGTCTTGCGTAGTAGTTACCTGTTGAATAGTGGCAATCGCCGGGGTGACATCCGCAGATTATAACTCCGTCCGCTCCCTTTTCAAAGGCACGTAGAATAAACATGGGATTAACACGGCAGGAGCAGGGTACTCTTATAATTTTAACGTCGGCACTGTAGGAAAGACGGCTGCTTCCCGCAAGGTCGGCACCGGCATAGGAACACCAGTTGCAGCAAAATGCCACAATCTTCGGCTTAAATTCTTCGTTTGTTAACGGCATATTGCATCCACCTCCGCTATAATCTGTCTGTTGGAAAAGCCCTGAAGATCCATCGAACCCGAGGGACAGGTTACGGTGCAGGCACCGCATCCCTGACAAAGAGCGTTGTTCACAACCGCAACGCGTCTTTCTTCCTTAATTCCGTGGTCATTTACAAGCTTTACTTCATAGGAAATTGCACCGTAGGGGCAAACCTTTGCACAATTTCCGCATCCGTTACACATAAGCTCATCAGCTTTTGCGGTGCAGGGATTCGTCATAAGCTTATCCTTTGCAAGCAAGCCTATCGCCTTTACTGCCGCCGCACCCGCCTGAGCAACTGTTTCGGGAATGTCCTTTGGTCCCTGGCATACACCGGATAAGAACACACCTGCTGTGGGTGATTCCACGGGGCGGAGCTTGGGATGAGCCTCCGTCAAGAAATTATTTGTATCAATACTTGCAGTAAGCATTGTTGCAATGCTTCTTACGGAAGGATCGGGCTCAATTGCCGCAGCTAAAACAACCATATCCGCTTTCTTTTTAATCTGCTCGTTTGAAAGCAGATCGACGCCGTTAACAAGCAATGTTCCGTCGCTTTCGACACATACCTTACCAACCTGACCTTTTATATAGTTAACGCCGTACTCTTCCACCGCACGGCGGTAAAACTCGTCAAAGTTTTTACCGGGTGTTCTGACATCAATATAAAATACGGTTACGTTTACATCCGGGTATTTATCACGAATGAGCATAGCGTGCTTTGCAGTGTACATACAGCAAATTTTGGAGCAATAGCTCTTTCCTCGCTCGTCATTGCATCTGCTTCCCACACACTGAATGAATACGATTTCCTTGGGTGCTTTGCCGTCGGAAAGGCGTTCCAAGTGTCCCTTCGTGGGGCCTGCCGCATTCATAATACGTTCAAGCTCCAAGCTTGTAACAACATCTTTGCTCTCGCCGTAGGCATATTCGCCGTACTTATCAAGCTTTATCATATCAAAGCCCGTTGCAACAACAATTGCACCGTACTTTTCGGTTATGATTTCGTCCTTCTGACTATAATCTATCGCCTTTGCCTGACAAACCTTTTCACAGATGCCGCACTTACCCGTCTTGAACTTTGTGCAATGCTCTGTATCAATTACGGGAACGTTGGGAATTGCCTGAGCAAAGGGGGTGTAAATAGCACTTCTTAAATTAAGTCCCTGGTTAAACTCGCTCTTTGCCTTTTTGGAGGGGCATTTATCCTGACAGACACCGCAGCCTGTGCACTTTGTCATATCAACATATCTTGCTTTTTTACGGATATCCACGGTAAAGTCGCCGACAAAGCCCGACACCTTTTCAATCTCGCTATATGTATAGATATTGATTTTCTCGTGGGCTGCTGCCTCCACCATTTTGGGCGTTAAAATACAAGCCGAGCAGTCAAGTGTGGGGAAAGTTTTATCAAGCTGTGCCATTTTTCCGCCTATAGAGGGTGTTTTTTCAACAATATCAACCTCATAGCCTGCATCTGCAATATCAAGAGCCGACTGAATTCCCGCTATACCGCCACCTATTACTAAAGCACGCTTTGTAACACGGCTTTCACCGGGCATCAGGGGCGTATTAAGGTTTACCTTTGCAACTGCGGCACGGGCCAAAACGATTGCCTTTTCAGTTGCCTCGGTTATATCCTTATGAATCCAGGAGCAATGCTCACGGATGTTGGCAATTTCAACCATATAAGGATTGAGACCTGCACGCTCTGCCGCCTTTCTGAAGGTTCCTTCGTGCATACGGGGTGAGCAGGAGCATACAACGATTCCCGAAAGCTCCTTTTCCTTGATGGCGGCGGCAATTAATGCCTGACCTGCCTCGGAACACATATATGCATAGTCCTCGGCGTGAACAACACCTGGCTCTTCTTTTATTATTTCAACAACTTTTTTAACGTCAACCGTTGCGGCGATATTACTTCCGCAATGGCAGACAAAAACTCCGATTCTCTGCATTTTGTCACCTCTTAAATCTTCTGAAAGCACTCATCAAAAGCTGCTGAGGAGTGTCTTCATCAATAAGGTTTGGAATTTCTTCTGCTTTAAGCAAATCTTTACCCTTTTCTCTTATTACAACCTGTCTTGCGGCATCAATAAGTCTTCCGGGCTCAACGCCTCTCGGGCAACGCTCGATGCAGGCAAAGCAGGATAAGCAACGCTCCAGAGTTTTGCTTTCAGCCAGTGCTTCAATATTTCCCTTTTCAACGTAGGACACAAACATATGAGGCTTTATATCCATTTCGTCAAAGGCGGGGCATGTTGCGGAGCATTTTCCGCACTTCATGCATTTTGAAGGATTGGCACCGCTTATTTCCTTTATCTTTTCCTTTGCATATGTCTTATCCATCATTCACCCTCCTTTACGCCGAGAGCTTCGGCAAGAAGCTCGGTAAAGTAAACTACGGGGATTTCCGATCCGTTTTTCTTTAAGTTATACATACATAAGGGGCAGGCCGTAATTAACATATCGGCTGAAAAGTCTTTTGCACTGTCTGATATTTTTTTGCACATCTTTTCACTTGTTTCGTTATCCTTAAGGCTTATGTAGCCGCCGCAGCACTCGTTACGGTAGGGATAAACTACCGCTTCTGCTCCGAGAGCTTTTATGAAATCCTCCATAATGGTGGGGTTTTCGGGGTCGTCAAAAGCCATAACCTTGCCGGGACGAAGAAGCAGACATCCGTAGTAAGCGCCGATTTTCTTTCCCGTAAGAGGATTTTTAACAGCTTCTCTTAATTTGTCAAAGCCGACCTTATCACGGAGAACTTCAAGATAGTGAAGCACGTTGGTTTCACCTGCGTAAGCTTCGGCAAGTCCCATATAGTTATTTGCCTTCTCTCTTATGGAAGAATCTGTTTTTATATCATTATTTACTCTTTTTATAACATGATGGCAGGCAGAGCAGACGGTAACCAAATCCTCTCCCTTTTCCTTTGCGGCATTAAGTGCACGTACGGAGGATAGCTTTGTTGCAATTTCGTCCTTGCTTAAGGGATATACTCCCCCACAGCACTGCCAGTCTTCAATTTCCGTAAGGCTGAAGTCCAAAACCTCGGCACACTTTTTAGCATATACATCAAGCTCTTTAGCCTTGGTTTTTAACGTACAACCGGGATAGTAACTAAAGTTCATCTTGTTGCCTCCTCAGATTTTTATATGTCTCATTGTTTCACGAAGCTTATCCGCACTTGCGTGAAGCTTTGTAAGTTCTTCATTTGTAAGTCTCACAGGCATTTTACCCTGTACGCCGTTTGGTCCGATAATAGTAAGGGTGCTAAGGCAGATATCCTCAAGGCCGTATTCGCCGTGCATCATTGATGAAACCGTATTTATGGAATCATAAGCAGAAAGTAACATTCTGCAAAGACGGCATACGGAAACTGATACCGCATAGTAGGTTGCACCCTTGTACTTTATAATTTCACCGCCCGAAGTGTGCACATATTCTTCCATGGAATCACGGTCAAGATAGCTTGAATATTTACCTGCCTCTGTCATTACCTCGATGTACTCATCAAGCATAGCACCTGATATCTGTGTACAGCTCCAGGGTACGAAGGACGAATCGCCGTGCTCGCCGAAAACATAGGCATGGATGTTTTTCTGTGCTATGTTAAAGTGCTCGGAAAGGGCAAAACGAAGTCTTGCCGTATCAAGAAGCGTTCCCGAGCCTATTATCTGATTTTCGGGAAGTCCGGAAATTTTTGTAAATACATAAGTTATTATATCAACGGGATTACTTACGATAACATATAAGGCATTGGGAGCAACGCTTACAATGGAAGGCGTAATTGACTTTATAATGTCAACGTTGGTCTGCGTAAGCTCAAGGCGCGTCTGTCCCGGCTTTCTCGCAATACCCGATGTGATAATTACAATGTCAGAATCTCTGGCATCCTCATAGTCTCCCGAAATTACGGAAATAGGGTCACGGAAGCAGGTTCCCTGGATAATATCCATAACCTCGCCCTCCGCCTTGTCCTTATTTACGTCGATTAAAACGATTTCGCTTGCAAGATCCTCCATTGAAAGAGTGTAGGCAATTGTGGAGCCTACGCTTCCTGCACCTATAATAGTAATTTTTCTGCTCATTTCATCCGGTCCTTTCCTGAATGTTCTGATGGTAAAGATTCCCGCAAATATGCGGTTTTTCACCATTTATCATTTTAACACATTGAAGTTTTTTTGTCAAACTTTTTACCCTTTTTTAGGGTCCTTTTTTATATATTTCCCAAAGTTGCACAAAAAGATATAAAAACCAATTGTTAAATTTATAACAATTGGTTTTCTGCACACAAAAAACGAAGGCTTTCGCCTTCGTTTAAGTTTGTAACATCCCCCGCATGAACCGTCTTGTACGCTTATTCAAACCTGCTCTCGCAGGTGGGCAATCCTACATCTGCTCCTGGGCTTCCTACCCGTAGCAGGCTTGCACGCCACAGATAATTCAGGATTTCCCTTAAAAAATGTGTTGGTTTAAATAGGGGCGTACTCTCTCGAGAGCCGCAGGGATAAAATCAAATGAGAAATGAGAAATTAGTAATGTGTAATTAAATTATATGCTTAATTTATACTAATTATTCAAAATCAAATTCGTCTGCGTTGTTTTCCTTGAAGATATCGTATACCTTGTTTAATACGTCGTTATCTTCAACGCCTGCAAAAAGCCAGGCTTCTTCATCGTCAGACTCATCATCGGGAATCATTTCCATAATTAAAACTGTTCCGTCCTCATCGTCAACGGGAATAACAACAGCATACTGCTTACCCTCGTATTCAACGCTGTCAAGCCATTCGCATGAAATTTCCTTGTTTTCTTCTTCATCAAACAAAACGATTATGTTTTCTTCGATAACTTCGTTCTTTTCAATATCTGCCATATCAATTCTCCTTTTACTTTAGTAAATATAATTTTATACTAAAGTTGCCGTTCTGTCAATAGGTTGAATTTAATTTAATCCGACAAATTCTTCAATGTCGCACACAACTCCGAAGTCTGCATAATCAAAAATCCGTGCGTCCTTATCGTTATTTACGGCAATTACATACTTCGCACCCTCATACCCAACAGTGTGATGTGCCGCACCTGATATTCCAAGAGCAACATAAACTTTTGGAGAAACCTTTTTTCCCGTTAAGCCCACCTGATGCTCATAAGGTGCTTTTCCCGTATCAACAAGGCCACGGCTTGCCGCCATTTCGGCACCCAGGCTTTCCGCAAAAATCTTAACCTTATCAAGACTGTTTTTTGCACCCTTACCGACAGATATAACAATGTCGGCACTCTTCGTTTCGCACCTCACCGTTGCCATCTGCGGAAGAGTTCTGCATTCGATTTTCGCATAGACATCCCCACTCATTGCAGGACGGTACATATAAAGCTTTTCGCCGTCGGTCTCAAGGTTAGTACAGTCGGCACAAAGTCCGGTTTCCAGCATTGCGGAAACAATCGGTGCCGTTCGTCTTCCCCATAAATCCGCATTCCAGAGAACAACCTTTGCATTTTCCGCCTTAAGATATTCTGCTATTTCTCCTGCACTATTCTTTTCGATTTCAACCACGTTATCAGAAAGCTTTTTTGCAACAGGTAAAACTTCTTTTCCCACTGCATAAATTTTAGGAAGCTTTATTTCAGATTCCTTTATTTCTTCCTTTTCGGCACTTTCCGCCGAAAGCTTTTTTATCAAAGGAATAAGTTCTTCCTTTTGGATAAAGCGGCAATGCCTCATTTTATCCTCACTTTGGAAAACCTTTAATACTTTTGTGGGAGAGCCTGAAAGTCCGCACTTATTAACATCTGCTCCAACCGCGGAATTATCCCACACAGTGACTTCCCCCACCTTTGAGCGGATAGAAGGAAAGCGAAGCTCTGCTATTCTTTCAACAGTAATTAAGCAGGGAAGACTTACTTCTTCCTCCCCCATTCTGGTTTTGCACTTTACCTTATCGCTTACTTCCGTTATCTCCATTACATTTGTTATTACAGGAATATCCAACATAGCAGACAAGCAAGGTCCGACCTGTGCAGTATCGCCGTCTACGGTCTGTCTGCCGCAAATTATAAGGTCATAATCTATTTTAGAAAATGCCGAAGAGAGTATGTGGCTTGTAGCAAGCGTGTCACTTCCCGCATAAACGCTGTCAGTAAGTAAAATTACCTTTGCACCAAGGCGTGTAAGTGCCAAAAGTGCATCCTTGCCTGATGGCGGACACATACTTATAACGGTTACATCGTCTGACAGTCTTAAAGCACATTCCAATGCCGATGCATCGAAGGGATTTATATCTCCCTTTATTATTTTAACACAAACTGCAATTTTCATTTATCAGTACTCTCCGTGATAAATTGGTGCCAAAGCATCGTGTACCGCCTTATATTTTTTATACTGCTTAGCATAAATTTTGTAATTTTCCATATTCGGTTCTGTCTTAAGTACAGTTTCGTTGCAGGCACTTACTGCCCCCTTGGCATCAGTCCACAAGCCTGCCGCCACACCTGCAAGCATTGCACTTCCGAAGGATGAGTCGCTGTATTTTTTCTTGACTAAGGTTATGCCCAGCATATCCGATGTAATCTGCCTCCACAAGGGGCTCTTTCCGCCACCGCCTATTATAACGGCTTCGCTATCGTGCTCCATGCCGATTTTTGAAAGTGCATTCATACAGTCAAGAATAGACATTGAAACGCCCTCCAAAACCGCACGGGTAAAGTGCGCCTTGGTGTGGCCTGCACGAACGCCCACGAAGCTTCCGCAAAGCGAAGGATCTGCATAAGGAGTAAGCTCTCCGTTTAAGTAGGGATGGAACATCAACCCTTCCGCTCCGGGAGCGATTTTTTCCGCCCCCGCATCAAGTACTTGATAGTCTTCAGAGAAGGTATCTCTATACCAACGATAGGATGCGGCACAGGATTTTGTCGCCGTTCCGGGATACCAGAGGCCATCTATAACGTGGGAGTAGTTAATTAAGTTCTTATCGGGGTAGGGCTTATCAGTAACAACACAGATTCTTCCTGCCGTTGCAAGCTTTATGGTCATCTGTCCCTTTGCTACGGCACCGGATGCAAATACCTCCATAACCGTATCGGTGGTACCGCAAAGAACCGGTGTTCCTTCAGAAAGTCCTGTATCTTCTGCCGCCTTTTTCGTAATTTTACCAACGATATCGGAAGGATTACAGAGCGTAGGAAGCATAGACTTATCAATTGAAAGCTCAGAAAGAAGTTCTTCGGAATAGTCCATTTTACCATAGTCAAAGAACATACTTCCTTCTGCTTCAATAACGTCTGTCACATAGTCACCCGTAAGCTGATGGCGGACATAGTCCTTGGCAAAAACGATTTTCTTTGTTTTTTTCCATATATCAGGTTCGTTGTTCTTTATCCATAAAAGCTGAGGAAGCGTCCAGATGGTATCCACCTTATGAAGTGCCTTTTCTAAAATAAAGTCTCCCATCTTTTCTTTGAGATAGTTAACTTCCCCGATGCTTCTTGTATCCGTCCAGTAAATCGAGGGGCGAAGCACGTTGAAATCCTCATCCATAATAACCGCTGTGTGAGTTGCGGCATCCAAGGATACTGCTTCAATATCCGAAGGATTTACGTTGCTTTTTTCGAGCACCGCTTTTATATTTGCCTTTGTAGCCTTATACCAGTCGTCCGGATTCTGCTCCGTCCATCCGTTTTTCGGATAAAGAGTGGGATATTCATAGGTCGCTTCGGCGTAAATTTTGCCGTCTGCCCCAAGCAAGGTTGCCTTGGAAGCACCGCCACCGAAGTCTATACCGAGTACATATTTCATAAAATCACCTGTTTTTCCTAAAATTCAAGTAAGGGGTTGTATTTCTACAACCCCTGAAAATCAGTTTTCAACTGTAATTATGTGTGTTGCCTCGAAGTTCTTTCCTACATCTAAACTTACGATGCCTTCTTTTCTTACGATGTTAAGGTCGGAATCCACGGGATCCTGTACGCCGCACCAGGGTTCAATGCAGATGTATTCTGCACCCGGCTTTGTCCAGAGTACGAAAAAGTCATGACCGGGGAATTCAACGCTTAAGGCGTAGTCGCTTAAGTTGTGCTTAAGAGTAACCTTTCTTGAATTGATGTTTTTGAAAACAATGGCATCAACCTTGAAAAAGTCATACTTAAGGGGAAGAACCTTAGAAGATTCCATAACTCTTATGGTGTTATGCTCAAGCAGGTTTCCGTCTAAAATGTAGCTGTCAAGTGTTTCTTCCTTGTCAAAAACTATGCTGTAATCTTCTATTCCGCCCTTTGTTGCATAGCCCTCGTGAGCACCAACGGAAAAGTACATAGTCTTATCATCCTTGTTAACAACTTCATAGGTAACCTTTAAGCTATTTCCTGTAAGTGCATACTTTACAAGAAAATCATAGGAGAAGGGATAGTTTGCATCAAAATCAGGATTTCCTGAAATTTTAAACACCGCTTCTTTTTCGGATGCTTCTGCCACTTCAAACTCAGAAAGCTTTGCAAAGCCGTGCTTGGGAAGGGTATATTCCTTTCCGCCGTAGGTGTACTTGTCGTAGCGAAGTCCGCCGCAGATTGGGAAAAGAATGGGAGCCTTGCACGCCCAAACGGAAGGATCTCCTGACCAGAGATAGTTAACACCGTTTTTCTCAATTTTCTGAATTTCCGCACCCTTTGTTGATATATCAACGGTAAGGAACTCGTTTTTAAGTGTAATTATTTTGTCAGCCATAAGTGATCCTCGTCTGTGGTCATGTAGAAGCCTCTGTCAGCTCCTGCCATAATCCAAAGATAATAGTTATCATATCCGGG
>JAZQAZ010000016.1:0-6767 GCA_045545475.1 Clostridia bacterium
TAGGAGATATGGTTGTATGCCAATGGCTTTCCGCACTTCCGTCTATTACGTTTTCTGGCTTTTCCCGCGGTACTCCGTTATCATCAGAGTTTGTAGAGGATGTTATAAACGTCCAGCCGCTTGTTGAAAGCTCGCCTGTCGCTGCTTCGACATTGCCTGCGTCTTTGTTATCAGCCTTCTTTTCTTCTCCTATAAGTCTTATCTCCGAAGCCATTGCAAAGGAGCCTTTTACCTCTTTCATAACAAACTTTACTTTTTTAGCAATTACAGGAGCATCAAACCAAATTTCTTTTTCGTTTACATCATCTCCGAAGACGCCCTCTTTAATCTTATTGAAATTCTTTCCGTCAGCAGACACCCAGATTTCATAAGCACTGCAGGCTCCCTCTCCATTTGTCCTGGGATTATATCTGTATCCGAAAACCTTTGTGAACTTAGGAAGAACTATTGTCAGAAAGTGAGGAGTCTGTTCTTCATTGATGTCACTGCTTTTCCAGTAAGTATCTCTATTCGAATCCAATAAATTACCTAAGGGATTTCTTATTATACCTTTCTCATGATATGTTCCGGATGCTTCAATTTCCATCCCCTCTATAGAAATTTCATCTTTATGAATGATCATACCTGGTATAACTTCTCTTGTTTTAAGTGTATCCTTTGGAGCAAGAACTCTTACCTCACCTGCCGCACCGTACCCTGCGGTTGAATTTATCATTATAAAGCGTACATATTTGCAAACTATATTTGCTCCGAAGTTAATGGTTTTGGGTGAAGTATCATTTGAACAGGTTCCCCTTGCCGCCAATTCAAAGCTTTCTCCGTCTAATGATACCAAAACCTCATAATTGGTGCAGGTTCCGGCACCGCCCTGCTTTCTCGGATAATAACGATATCCCGAAATAGCCGTAGCCTTCGGCATTTCCAACTGAATGTAGTGAGGGCCCGGTGCCTTGGGTTCAATCAAGGTATGCCAGCAACTTGCTATATTTCCGTCTATCGCTTTTTCGGGGGTTTCCTGATTTACATTTACGCTGGAAGCGGACATTTTCCATCCGTCAGTAGAAAGCTCATCATCCGCCATAGGTCCTGCTCCCATAGAAACAGTTGAAAACATAAGTGTAACTATGACCAGAGCCATTAAAATACTTAATATTTTTCTCATAGTTGTTCCTCCTTAAAATTCAAGGGAATCTACTGCACCTTGGTCTATATTTTTACCAAATGCCCACTTATTTCCGGAAGAATATACCGAAAATCCTTCAACATCGGCAAAAAAGCTCATCGGCAAATAGGGAATTCCGTCTATTACTGTTACCGGGTCTTTAAGGCTAACCAGTGCTCCGTCACATCTTGCTTCCAATGTTCCCACATAGGTATAAACCTCTTTTTCACCTTCTAATTTAACGATGTTTCTTGCCGCCTCATATGTAGGTCTTATATTGAATGTATTTTCAAGGAAATACGCAGGAATATAGACTACTCCGTTTATAGTTCTCGCACCATAGCGTGTATCAGGATCATACAGGAACATTTTTTTGCCCGAAACGTAAACCTTATTGGACCATTCCTGAATAACGGCTGTGCCTGAAAGTGCATTTCTCATATTTTCATCCAGATATTTTTCGGCAATAACCGTATATACATAATTAAATCTTCCCAGGGGAGCAGCATCTCCGTCTGAATACCAGTTCAATATATCTCCATCAGCATTATCAATCCATTTGAATTCAAAATCAAGAGGATCAGTAAGACCTATTACATCCCTTTTGATCTTAAGAGTAAGAATTTTGCCCGAAAGAACAAGCTCTGCCTTGCCCACCACCGTTGCATCATCCTCTGCATTTAAGACTGAAATATCTCCTTTTCCGGGATAATTTATAACATAGTCATAGCCTTCCCATCCGGTCGCATGGTTTCTGTCTTTATCTATGTAGAGTTTCATCCAGTTATCCTTGCCTTCTCCAACGATTTCCTCTGCACACTCTGCATAAAAGTATATATTTTCAGAATCCCTTGATACCTTGGATTTTATTATATTGTTTCTCGCAGTATAGTTTTCATAAGGCATATACTGACTGCCTTTGGAATCTCTGTTATACGTTCCTTTAGTGTTTATAAATTCGGGAGTAACACCCTGCCATGAATCAATATTATTTAAATCTATGGTTTTTTCTACCCCTGCAACGGGTGTGGGTTCTACGCCCTTAAATCTTCTTACGGCATCCACCAAAAGACAATAGTAGTTGTCTTTTGCCTCTCCCTTGGTGGGCTCTAAATCTCTGCTTGCCTCATTGTCATATGAGTCGGGGCTTCCGTTTAAAGTGCCTCCCCAGCTTTCATATCTTCCTGCCTTCCATTCATTCCAGCCTGTTATGAACATCATTTCAGGATCTATTTCTAAAGCCCTCCTCACTGATTCTGAGAAGAAGTGTCCGTATATATAGGCATTGGGCCTTAAGTCGTGCCCCTGCACAGAGGTATAGCTTCGTCCCATAGCATATAAATTGTTCATGGCGGTAAAGCTGTTTGTTACAGAAGAATAATTTGCCGCAACGGAAACAACCGCCTGTTCAAATGTCCCGTCGGGATTAGGGGCAAAGCCATTCTGAGGATAAACGCCTATCCAGCCCCACTGATCATCCCGGTCATATTCTGAACGATATGTGGATTTTATGGGTCTGAACGTGAAAAAGTCCTTTATATCTTCGATTAAATAAAGGTCCTCGTCATCCACCTTGCGGGGCACCAATACATTATTATAGGCAAGTAAGAGGGGCTTTCCTTCCCAATAAAACCAAAGGTCGCTCCATTTTTCATCCTTATATATATTAAGATAAACTCTCTTACACTTATTTAATTGAGTTGTACGCTCGCTCTCATTAGTATCAAAAAGGCCAAGCATAAAGGAGAAAGCGGGAACATTTAATCCATCTCTCTTTGCGTCAACCATTGCCTCAAAAAGAGTTTCATACTGTGCTCTGAAGGTTGAGTTTCCATTGGTGCAATCGAAAAAGATTACATCTATATCTGCTGCGGAGAGCATTTCCATATGCTTTCTGTATACCCAGTAATCTTCTGAGTTGTAATATCCGAAAAGAGGCTCGTTCCAGTAGTTTGCTGTAGCATCTTTAGGCCAGGCAGAATGATGATAGTCAAACCTGGCATCGGGATGCTCCTTGGCAAAAAGGGACATATTTGTCGGCCTTATGGTCTTTGTATGCCATGTCCAGTAAAACATTCCTGCAAACTTGCCTTCTCTTTTATATCCCGCTTCTGAGTAGGATGCCACTTTTCTTCCCAGGCTATCGGTAAGTGCCCATGTGGTGTGGTGATCATCTCTTATAGCTGAATCCGGAACCGGCTCATATGCCTTTTCTTCATAAACTTCTTCAGAAAGAGTTATCTCTGTAATTTTCACAGTATTCGCTGTAGCAATCGAGCTTAGAATATATAAGTTATGTATTCCTGTTACATTGTGATACAAGGAGGCTTTAAAAATTTCCTCTGCACCCTTTGTATCTTTCCCTATATCCACATATCCCAAGAGCAAACCTGCACTATTATCAAGTCTCAGCTGAAGCTGTTCTCCGTCGGCTCCGCCAAAAACCTCTGCAACAGCTTTAACCTCAATGGATTTTATCCCTGTGAAATCCACATTTTTAATTTCAATATAGCTATATGGCTTGTTCAAGAAAACGCCGCCCTTGTCCTTGATAGTTCCGTCAGAAAGAACTACGTCTGTCAAAGGATTTATAACTTCTTTCGCTGCTATAGCGATGCTTAAATTAAATATTGTTATTGCTATTAAAATAAGTACAATGCATTTTTTCATATTATATAATTCCTCCTTCATTATTTTTATAGCAAGCCTTTAATTTTCTCTTATTATTCCGGTCAATTCTTCCGCTATTTTCTGCACTCCGTATATGTTCGGATGCACCATATCTGCAGATATATAGCTCATATCCGGAAGAATATCCGTACCTTTTATGTATTTCACATTAGAACAATCAAGCTTTTCTACTACTTCTTTTAATATTCTTCGCCATTTTTCTCCGCTTTTACCGTTTGCAAAATACTCATCACAGTAATAAAACGGAGAAATAATATAAATATCCTTATCGGAGTTTGCCTTTGCCACTTTTTCAATAAAGTAGGTTGAGCGTTCCCTTATTTTCTCCTCATCCCAGCTAAGTACGTTTATACCAAGCTCTAAAATAGCTTTATCCCATTTTCCGGCCTGTCCTGACTTTGCAATAAAATCTGCCATTTCTTTTTCCAAAGCGCAGCTTCCTGCCAGTCCCAGATTCCTTAAATCCATATCCAGGTTATGAGCCAAAATGGATGCCCATGAGTGAGAAGCATCAATGGAATTTGAGCCATGAGTGATGGAGGAACCATATGTCAGAAGTGTTTTTCCGGGAAGCTGTTCCTTTTTCGGAGGCTCAATATCCCCCGATATATCATAAAACTTATATCTTCCTCTGTCAAATATCACTCTCACAACAGCCGGATCAAAAGACAGACCTGATACCTCTGTCATTTTCTTCAGCTTCTCAATATCGGGAGATTTTTTAATTATAAATTCTTCTGCATCCTCTTTTACAACCTTGTGGACCTCGTGGTCCTCCCAGCCTCCTTGTATTCCGCCTCTGTACACATGGAACACATTAGTTGAAGAAGCATCTCCGTCAATTGCCATTTTTATTTTCACTGCATCTCCCTTTATGACAAAACGGATTTCCACGCCGGTAGAGCTTATTGCCTGTCTTTGCCCTCCGGACATTTCCAAATTTTCATAAACCGTATGCGGCACACGGATAAAAGAAACGCTGCCATCAGCGTTTGTAATCATTTCTTCCACATTATGAATTTCCGCATTTTTATACAACATACAAACTCCTCCTCCCTGAATTCCAAGTATATCTTTTTTGCCGAAAATTACGAAATACAATTGTTATTGCACTAAAGTTGTATGTTTTTCACATTAACGTAAGTACGCCAAAGAGGACAGTAAGAAAAAGGTTGAAAGTAATGTAATATCACTTCTTTTCTCACCGTCCCCTTTCTATAATTATAGCGTCAACTTTTATAATGCTAAAAATCTATCTCTATCGTTGTCTTTCCAATAAAATTAGCGTCCGTCGGAGCAAGTTGAATTACACTGGTTGTAATTATATCCTCGGTCATAATCTCCGTAACGCTCAGCTGAGGTGACTCGTATTTTTTCTTTTCAATAGACTTTTTATCTTTATCTGCTGCTTTATTATTCATTCCGAAACCTCCTCTGCTACTGCTTCAAAATCAGACCCTGCATTTACTCCAAGATTTTTGTTGAATGAACTAACACTTGTTGTTGCACTATTGAATACAGGTGCTGCAATTCCCTTAATCTTAACAAAGCTTATTCCACTTACCGTAGTGCTAAAATGCTCCGCCGGAATTTTTATAGCATCAACAATATAGGAATTTCTCTTTTCTTTAACAAGAGTAACATTCTCAAATTTCTCAAAGGTCGGGCCAGTTCCTTCCGGTGCTTCTAATTCAAAATCTGCACCGGACAGAGCATATGTTCCCAGATATTCAACTGCATCGGATTCAATGCCGTCTACAAGTGTGGTTATAAAGCGGATAACGCCAAGCTTCCCCCCATCTTCTGTAAGAGTGTAAACTCCTCCGTCAGTTCCGATTCCGAAAACAGGAGTTTTCGTCCATGCGAAAGTACCGTCATCCTTTAAGTAAACTGTTTGCTCTCTGTGATAGTCATTTACCACACTTGTCACATCTGCGATTGATACAAACTCATCCCCAACCAGAAGCCTTTCTGTTATCTGACTTGCATCATCGCTACTAGTCTTGATTCTTATATTGCCTGCAAATTCGCCTTCAAGGGTAATTTTTCCCGCTGCGGGAAGCCATACATTTGTTGTGTTAGCTGTAATTTCAGGATTTCCGCTCATTGTGACACCTGTTGTGTTTATGTTAAGACCTGTATTACAGCTGGAAATTATGCCACCGGTTATCGCTCCTGTCGGACCTTCGTTATTAAAAAGTATTCCGTTACCGCAAGCGGAAATTGTGCCACCTGATAAATTAATTGCTCCGCCCGTTGCCTTAACTCCGTTGCTTGAGCAGCCTGAAACCGTTCCGCCTGTAATATTCACAGTTCCCGATTTAACATTTATGCCCGTGGGACAATTTCTTATTGTTCCGTCAAAATTCAATATTCCGCCGGCCACATCAATTCCGGTTGTTGCCCCTTCAATATTGCAGCTTACATTTATCTTAGCTGCAGCCGAGCTTTTCGTTGCAATCCCCGTTGTACAGCAAATTGTAACTTCATCATATATATCTGCCACGCAAGCAGCTCCCACCACAGCATCAGTATTGTCACTACCTACACCTATGCCGGCTTTAGTGTACCCTGAAATAGTTCCCTTCTCCAATGTGAGCTTAGGATTATTTGCAAGACCTATTCCGTTACGGCTAATGGAGCTTGTTGCTGTAATTTCAACATCTTCAATGGTTGCCGTGCTGAACCCCAGCATATAAATAACGCCGCCCCATGCATTACAGTTTATCATTGTGACATTTTCACCCGATATTTCTACTTCAGCGTAATCTTGAGAGCGTATCGCAGCTCCGCTCCCTCCCTGTATAGCATTAAATGCAACGTTATCGGAAACTGTCAACTTAGCATTATTGTAAAGACTTAAAACTGCATATTGCTTTTTATACGTTCTCTCAAAAGTGATATTTGTAACCGT
>JAZQAZ010000017.1:0-75972 GCA_045545475.1 Clostridia bacterium
ATACAAATCCACATTACTTATTTATATAATATCAATATACAAAACCGTAATCAACCACGGATTTAAAAGGTTGATAGAAAGGAGAAAGGTATATTTGTAATGACTGTTAGATGAGTCATTTACATTATACCAGGAATAAAAATGAAAAGGTTATTAAGCATCTTTCTTTGCACTTTAATGCTTTTTGCTTTTGCCATACCCGCTTTGGCGGCGGATACTGAACTTCCGATTTCGGAAATCTCCGATTCTAAGGATATTAAAATTGAGGGCGGAACAATAAAGGAGCCTGCCCACGGAGGATATTTCGGATTTTCCGGCGTAAATATGGACCATAAAAAATCCGTTTGGGTAAAAGCAACTGTAAATGATAAAAGTGCAACAAACTTTGAAACATTGGCAATAGTAATGGATGATCCGAAAAAAGGTGCGGTTTTAGGCTATCTGCCTCTTACAACCGAGGGAGTGGACAGAATTTATAAGGCTTCCATCACTCAGGAATCGGGAAATCACGACCTTTATTTCGTGCCTCTTTACGGAAAGGGCGATGACATCACCATAAAGGAAATATGGCTTTCCGAGGATAAGTATTATCACGATACACTCAGTATGCAGGCACTTGACGAAGCCATAGTTGACGATTATTCCGATAATTTAAAGGCAGTTGACTCTATGGGACGTGCGATAGCATCCTATGAAGAGGTTGGAGATGTTAAAACTGACGGACGAAATGTTGGTATCATGTACTGGAACTGGTTTCCCCACGTGGACTCAAAGGTGGCAGCATATGTAATCCCTGAGGTTATAAAGAAAAATCCCGAGGCAAGGTCCGATTATAACCACGATGCCTGGGATATGAACGGTAAGTTTTACTGGGGCGAGCCTGCACTGGGCTTTTATGACGGCTATGACTATTTCGTATACCGCCGTCATGCAGAAATGCTTGCATTAGCCGGAGTGGATGCAATATTCTTCGACTACACCAACGGACATAATACAATGATTCCGAGACTGAATGTTGTGGCAGAAGCCTTCCGTGATGCAAAGGCATCGGGAGTTGACATTCCCCGTCTTTCTGCGTATAACTCTATGGGAGGCAGCGGCTCGGACAGCTACAGACAGATGGAATCCTTATACTTTAACTGCTTTATCGAAAATGACTATTCCGACATCTGGTTCTTCTGGGAGGGAAAGCCTCTCCTTGCAAGTAACTCCACTCCCAAATACGGAAGGGCGTTCGTTGAATCAGACGATTATGTAAAGGACGAAATTTTCCGTGAAGTATCTGATTTCTTTACATACCGCTATCAGGGACACAGAAATCAGATAACAGCAAATCACATTGATTCCAAAGGTACAGACGAATGGATATGGCTTGAAAACTTCCCGCAGATACTTAGAAACAAGGATCCCGAGACCGGCAGACCTGAGTTTGTAGCCGTAGGCTGCGGTATCAATGAATCTACGGTATGGGGAGTTTCGAGAACTGGCGCTTTTTCCGATCCCTATTGTAAGGGAAGAGGATTTTCTGAGGTGTTCGGTGAAGACTATACAGAAAACGGTGCAAGAATGGCATATTTCTTCCGTGAGCAGGCAGCTTTGGCACTTGATGCCGCACCGGAATTTGTTTATTTGAACGGCTGGAACGAATGGACAACCGTAAGAAATGCTGAGCATTCGGGATTGAAAAATGCTTTCATTGATACTTTCGACGATGAAAACAGCCGTGATTTCGAGCCCACAAAGGGATTCCTCAAGGATGATTATTATCTCCTTATGACAGACTTTATAAGAAAATATAAGGGTGTACGTCCCGTAAGAGTGGCAAGCGGTGCAAAGACCATTGACATAGAAGGAGATGCTTCTCAGTGGGAGGGCGTTGGACCTGAATTTATCAACGCAACGGGAAGCTATGAGAGAACGGGATATACTGCTCCTGTTGCATATACAAATACATTGGTTGATGCAAGCACAAATACAAACAACTTCATAAAAACTGCAAAGGTTTCCTTTGACTCTGAAAAGCTTTACTTTACAGCGGTAGCCGACAAGGAAATGAAGCAGGGAAATGACTTTATGTATTTATACATAAATGCGGACAGAAACTATGCTACAGGCTTTGAAGGCTACGACTATGTAGTAAATATGGGCGGTCTTGGCGTGCTTTCTGCTTTTACCGGAAACGGAACAGAAACAAAAAAGGTTAGCAATGCAAAAGTTAATGTAAAGGATAACCGCATCACTTTAGCTGTTTTGCGAAGTGAAATCGGTGAAACCGATAAGGTTGATTTGGAATTCAAGTGGACGGATTCTGTGGAGACTGACATTATCTCCTGGTATGCAAAGGGGTCAGTTGCTCCTCTTGGAAGATTCAACTATCACTATACTGAAATACCTGAAACAACCCTTACTGAAGCAGAACGTGCAGAGGTTGGTAAGGATGCAATCGTAAAGGCAGGGGCATCTACCATGATTGCCGATGGCGGAAAGATGAAGGTATATGAAAAGGACATAAGAATTACGCCATTTGAAATGAACGGAACTCTTTATGTTCCCGAAGCTGCATTCTTGAATATTATGGGTGACGGCAGATCGAAGAGCGTTTACAATTACAAAAACAATATGATTAAAATCCGCCACTATGATATGAATGAAGAACTTACAGAGGTTATTAACAGCAGCTTTGCATATACAACTCTGGGTACACTTGAGGCAAAGGTGAACGGCAAGGCAATTACCTTAAAAGCGCCCATTGTGGCGACAAACGGACTTATATATATTCCGCTTACATTCATAGAGGATGCTTACGGCTACACTGTTAAAAATTACGGAAACGGAATTTATTCCGTAAGCAAAGACGGTATTTTGGATGAAACTGTAAATGCAGTGTCTGCTCATCTTAATTAAAGGAGGGGATAAATATGAAAAAGTTAACTGCAATAATACTTGCTTTTATAATGATGCTTGGAACCATTTCGGCTTTTGCATCTTCTGAGGTTTATCCCTATTCTTCCGAGTGGAAAATTTCTGCAACAAGTGACTATTTAGGCTCACTTAAAAAGGCCTTTGACGGAGATAAAAGCACTTACTGGCACACAAGCTATACGGCTGTGGGCGGCGAGATAACAGACAAAGATCCTCTGCCTTTCTACATTACGGCAGAGTTTCCCGAGGCAATAAATTTAACCGGTTGGCGCTATATGCCCCGAACCGACAACGGAACAGGTACTGTTCAGGAATATACAATTTTTGCATCAGCTGACGGGGTTAAGTTTTCTAAAATTGCAGACGGAGCATTTACCCATGTTGACGATGTAAAACAGAGAACAGAAAAAGAAGCCACCTGGGACGGAGTAAAAGCAAAGGCTGTCATTATAAAGATAACCAAGGCTGTGGGAGACTATGGAACAGCTGCCGAAATTTCCTTCTTAAAGGGAACAGGCGAAGGAAAGGTGATAGCAGGAGATACTGACAAGGAAGCAATTTTGGAAGAAGGGTCATCAGGTAAGACCTATTCCTATGATTCCTCCTGGCAGGTAGCGGTATCAAGCGAATATAACGGCTCCTTCAGTAAGGCATTTGACGAAGATGCCGCAACCTACTGGCATTCTGATTATAAAACCGAAGGCGGTGCTATAACGGAAAATGATAAGCCTCCCTATTTAATTACCGTTATTTTCCCCGAAAAAATAAACCTTACCGGCTGGCGCTACACTCCTCGGACAGATAACGGAACCGGTACTGTTGAAAGCTATGTGGTTTATGCATCCGAGGACGGAATAAACTTCGGAAAGGTTTATGACGGTGCTTTCAGACACGAGGATAACGTTAAGCTTCGTACAGCTAAAAAAGCTACCTGGGACGGCGTAAATGCAAAGGCTGTAGCTATAAAAGTCACCGGTACCGTAGGAGACTACGGAACAGCAGCGGAAATTGCATTTATAAAGGGCGAGGGCGAAGGTAAGAAAGTTACTTCCGAAATTACTCTTTCCGAGCTTAACGAAGTAATTGAAAATGCCGAAGCGGGCGAAGTAATCCCTGAAAGCTACGTGGAAATAACAGCCGAGTCTATGGGAGAAAAATATCCCTATAACGAAAGCTGGAAGGTGGAAGTTCCCAGTGAGCGAGGGGCAAATACAAAAAACAAAATGTTCGACGGAAACTCTTCTACATTCTGGGAAACTGACTATATAAACGAAAACGGTGTTGTTACAAAGGACGAACCTCCCTATAATATTGAAATCGAATTCCCCGAAGAAATTAATCTTACCGGCTGGCGTTATACCCCAAGACGTGACACTGTTGGAACAATAAGATTCTTTAACATTTATACATCCACCGACGGGGAAAACTATAAGTTCATCACTTCGGGAGAATTTCCATATGCAAAAGATGCAGCAGGCCCCACAAGAAATATTGCTTTCAAGGGCGGCAACGCAAGATTCCTTCGCATAGAGGTTACCGAAAGCTATTATGGCTATTGCGGTGCGGCAGAAATGGAATTTTACATAAACGGAACGGGCGAGATGAAGTATAGTGAGCAGGAAACAGAGGGAACAAATTCTCTTGGCATCGGAAAAATAAAGCCCCGTGGCTGGTATGCAAGGGCAAGCAGTCAGTATTTCGGCTATCCCGTGTCCCAGTCAATCGACGGAAAAAATAACACAATATGGCATTCAAACTACAGCGTAATTGAAAATAAGGTAATAATGACGGAAAAGTTCCCCTTCACGGTTGAATATATCTTCCCTGAAAATCTTGAAATTTCGGGAATAAGCCTTCTTCCGAGACAGGATTCGGGAAATCACGGACTTATTTTAGGGTGCAATATCTATGCATCCGACAGCGTGGAAGGCGAATATGTTTTGCTTAAAAAGGGAGTATCCTTTGACAAAAACAAAACCGAAAAGGAAATTCCTCTTGCAGGTAACTTAAGTCTTCGTAAAATAAAAATTGAAATCAGGGAAGGAAATTTGTCCTGTGCATCACTTGCTGAATTCAGCGTATGGGAAAAGGATCCGGAAAAGGTTGACCTTACTCTTTCAGACTATGCCGAGGAAGAAAAGAAATATGCGACCTACACGGTTGATACGTCTTCTTTCATTGCAATTTATGATGGCGAAAACTGGTCGGGAGCAGAGCCGGGTAACATCTTCGACGGTTCCACCGGTGGTATATGGCAGACCGATACGATTGAAGAAGCACCCGTAATGCTGACAATTGATATGATAAGGCCACATACGATAAGCGGAATGACCTATCTTCCGAGACAAACACCTGACCTTCACGGACATTGGAAAAAGGTTTCAATTTACACCTCCCTTGATGGTGAAAACTGGGAAGAACTTTTCATTGATAAGACCTTTGATGTTGATTTAAGCTTAAAGGTTATTCCTTTCGGCAAAGAAGTAACCATGCGCTATATGCAGATTGAATTCTGGGATTATCACGCAAAGAGAGTTTCCTGTGCGGAAATTACCTTCAGCCAGAGTGCCAAAGCACACGAAGAAGAGCTTATTGCAAATCAGGCAAGTTATACTCTTAAGATAGGCAATAATGAAATTTCTGCAGTAAAGGGTGGCGTTGCAACCACAAAGACGCTGGACGTAGCTCCCTTTATAGTTGACGGTTCTACTATGATTCCTTTAAGAGGTCTTTTAGAGGAAATGGGTGCAACCATAACATGGAATGGCGAAAGTGACGAAATTATACTGGATGCATCACCTTATGAAATCAGGCTTCAGATACAGAACGAGCTTGTATATGTTAAAGATCCCTTGTACGGAGATATTATGTATACACTTATAAATCCGCCCATAATAAAGGACAGCCGCACCTTCGTGCCGATAAGGTTTATTTCTGAAATACTGGGGTACAAGGTAAGCTGGGATGGAGAAACTCAGACGGTTTTAATTGAAAAATGATAAAAGACAGCAGGTTTTATTCCTGCTGTCTTTTTGTAACCTTATTTTTATTTAAGCATATTATATAATGAAAAATAAAAGGAGGGTTTTTATGGCTGAAAAAAATGAAAACAAAAAGGACGATTGCTCAAGAATTCCCTATATGTGGCCTATGGGTTATAATACATACGGCATGCCCGTAGATGGTAACATGTGGCAGGGCTATCCTATGATGAATCAGTGTGCATGGCAAAATTATCCCATGCGTTGTCCCATGTGCGGAAACTTTATTACCATGGGAAACTGTATGCCTTATACGAACACATCTTTTCCCGAATCGGAATAAGAAAAAAGGCTGAAACCCTTTGGGTTTTCAGCTCTTTTTTGTATAATGCCTACAAAGGTGATATAAAAAAGTTTATTTTTATGCAATAATTTCATTGACGAACCACTTTTTCTTTGGTATAATCTCTTTATTAAATACATTTGTTTTCGGGTGGTGGACAAACGTGAGCAAAAATTCTTTGGTTCTGGTTGACTCCAAGGTTCTCCCTGAGGTTTATTCAAAGGTTCTCGAAGCCAAGAGGTTTCTGGCGGAGGGCGATTGCAGGGAGATAAGTGATGCCGTTAAAAAGGCAGGCATATCAAGAAGTGCATATTATAAGTATAAGGACTATGTATTTCCGTTCAACCAGATGCAGGGAATTATAACACTGTTTTTTATCGTATCGGATAAAACCGGTGTATTATCTTCCATTCTCTCAACACTTGCAGAGGTGGGAGCGAATGTCCTTACCATTAATCAGAACATTCCCGTAAATTCCGTGGCTGATGTGTCAATCAGCATACAAAATGTGTCAGGTGGAGATTTGCAGGAGCTTATAGACCGTCTGGGTGCCCTTAAAGGGGTTAAGGATGTTCGTGTTCTGGCGAGACAGTAAGAAGCGAAAGGATGGACAGTCAGATGAAAAACGTAGCGATACTTGGCTTTGGCACTGTGGGTAGCGGAGTTTATGAAATGCTCTCATTAAATGCGGGAAAAATAGAAAAAGCCGCAAAATCTCCCGTAAAAGTTAAATATATCCTTGATATAAGAGACTTTTCAGAGAGAGAAGATGCCCATATTTTTACTAAGGACTTTAATGTGATATTAGAGGATGAAGATGTTGATATAGTTGCTGAGGTGATAGGAGGGATTCATCCTGCCTATGACTTTACAAAGGCAGCTATTCTAAAGGGAAAAAGCGTTGTTACATCCAATAAGGAGCTTGTTGCAACAAAGGGATGTGAGCTTTTAAAGCTGGCTAAGGAAAATAATGTAAATTATCTTTTTGAAGCATCCGTTGGCGGAGGAATTCCTTTAATTGCTCCCATACACAACTATCTTGCGGCAAATGAGATTGAGGAAGTGGGAGGAATTCTCAACGGAACCACAAACTATATCTTAACCGAAATGTTTGAAAAAGGACGCAGCTTTGATGAAGCGTTAAAGAGTGCACAGGAACTTGGATATGCGGAGAGAAAACCTGAGGCGGATGTGGAAGGAATAGACGCCTGCCGTAAAATTTCCATTCTTATGTCACTTGTAACAGGCAAATTCTGTGATTCTGAGAAAATTTACACCGAAGGAATTACCGGCATTGATGAGGAAGATGTGGCATATGCCGAAATTCTTGACAGCGTAATAAAGCTTGTAGCTTACGGTAAAAATACAAAGGATGGAATTTATGCCGCAGTTCGCCCGGCTATGATTAAAAACGAAAATCCGTTAGCTTCGGTAAGAAGTGTTTTCAATGCGGCATACGTTAAAGGGAATGCTGTCGGCAAGGTAATGTTTTACGGTCGGGGTGCAGGAAAGATGCCAACAGCAAGTGCAGTAGTGTCTGATATTTTAGACGTTGCTAAATCCGGAGAATATAAGGGTTACTTCTGGGAAGAAGAAGCTTTGATGATTCCTCATGATGAGGTTAAAGAAAGCTATTTTGTCAGAATTTCCGCAAAGGATGAGGAAAAAGCGAGGGAAATCTTCTCTGAAGAGAACATAGTGAAGCTTCCCGGCGAAACAGAAGAAATTGCGGTAATAACTTCTCCCATGACAAACGGTTCTTTTGAAGATAAATTCAAGGGCATTAAAGTAATTAAAAAAATACGCCTTCTCGGAGAAGATGAATGATAAGGGTTAAGGTCCCTGCGACGAGTGCGAATCTGGGCCCCGGATTTGACTCCATGGGACTCTGCCTGGGACTGTATAATGAATATGAATTTGAAGAGACCGAAAAGGGAATAGAGATTGTGCAGGACGGTTTTAATTACAAAAATTGTCCTCCTGAGCGCAATCTTATATACAAGGCAATGAAGGCCGTATTTGATGAATGCGGCAAAAGTCCAAGCGGTATTAAAATAAAAATAGAAAGCAATATTCCGGCAACGAGAGGACTTGGTTCCTCTGCTGCCTGCATAATTGGCGGTATGGTCGGTGCAAATGCTATGTACGGCTTGCTAGGCCCCCGGGATATACTTAATCTTGCTTCAAAGATGGAGCATCATCCCGATAACGTGGTTCCCTGCCTTATGGGAGGCTTTACGGTGTCTTACTTTGACGGAAAGGATGTAACCTACAGCAAATTTAATCTGGG
Organism: Clostridia bacterium; assembly: GCA_045545475.1. Lineage (GTDB taxonomy): Bacteria > Bacillota > Clostridia > CAKSNL01 > HGM11501 > HGM11501. The sequence continues at coordinate 8,537 of JAZQAZ010000017.1, forward strand.
CGATGAAATCAGCCTTGCTGTAATTTATCCCGACTCAAAGCTTTCCACAGGAAAGGCAAGAACCACTCTTCCTTATAAGGTATCTCACCAAGATGCGGCTTTTAATGCTTCACATGCGGCATTGGTTGTTTCTGCGATAGCGGGAAAGAAATATCATCTTCTCGGCGAAGCAATGAAGGATAAGCTTCATCAACCATACAGAATGAAAATGATTCCGGACATGGAAGAAATTTTCAAGATGTATAAAGAGGCAGGAGCATACGGTGCTTACTTAAGCGGAAGCGGGCCGACTCTTGCGGCAATAATCCCCACAAAGGATAAAGAAAGCTTTAGAAATTTCGTTACAGAGAAGCTTTCTGGAAAGAATTATAATTTTGATATTTTTGGCTTTGACAACATGGGAACATACGTCAGAAAGCTTTAAATAATATGAAGAATAAAGAAAGGATTGATTATAAATGTTGATAGTGCAGAAGTTCGGCGGAAGCTCTGTTGCAAATGCAGAAAGAGTTTTTAACGTGGCAAACCGCATTGCCGAAACTTACAGAAACGGAAACAGTGTTGTTGTAACAGTTTCCGCACAGGGTGACACAACGGATGATTTAATTGAAAAGGCAAAGGAAATCAATGAAAAGCCCTCAAAAAGAGAAATGGATATGCTTCTTGCAACAGGTGAGCAGATTTCAATTGCTCTTCTTGCCATGGCTCTTGAAAAAATCGGCATTCCCGCAATATCCTTAACAGGATGGCAGGCAGGTGTTAATACCGATTCCAAGTACGGTGTTGCGAAAATTAAGAGAATACACACAGAAAGAATTTTATCGGAGCTTGATGCGAAAAAGGTTGTTATTGTTGCAGGTTTCCAGGGCATAAATAAATATGACGATATTACGACTCTCGGAAGAGGCGGAAGTGATACATCGGCGGTTGCACTTGCAGCAGCGCTTCATGCGGATTTATGTCAGATATTCACCGACGTTGACGGTGTATTCACAACCGATCCCAGAATTTGCCCCGAAGCTAAAAAGCTTCCCGAAATCACATATGACGTGATGCTTGAGCTTGCATCTCTTGGTGCTAACGTACTTATGAACAGAAGCGTTGAACTGGCAAAAAAATATAATGTAAATTTAGAGGTACTCAGCAGCCTTAAGAAGGTGGAGGGTACATATGTCAAGGAGGTTACTAAAGTGGAAAAATCAAATGTAAGAGGTATAGCAAGAGATAACGACGTAGCAATGATATCGGTACTTGACGTGCCGGATGAGCCCGGTATTGCCTTCAAAGTATTTTCTATGCTTGCAAAGCATAACATAAATGTTGATATGATTCTTCAGTCCATCGGTCGTGAAGATAAAAAGGATATAAGCTTCTCTGTTAAGAGTGACGAATGTGAAGACGCAGTTAAGCTTCTTTCCGAAAACAACATTATTGAAGCAAGAAAAATCGTTTACAAGGATAACGTGTCAAAGGTGTCTATCGTAGGTGCCGGAATGGTAAGCAATCCCGGTGTTGCTTCCATGATGTTCGAGGCTATGTATGATGCTCACATCAACATCCACATGATTTGCACAAGTGAAATTAAGGTTTCAATTCTCATAGACAGAGAATATGCTGAAAAGGCAGTAAGAACCCTTCATGAAAAATACAATCTTGATAAATAATATTACGGCCCCTTGCAGATAATAGCAAGGGGCGTTTTTATGTCAAAATTAAAGGATTGGGTGCTTATTGCCACAGGAGCGTTTCTCCTTGCCGTAGGAACAGTGCATTTTGCAGAAGAGGCATCCATAGTTTCGGGTGGGGCATCGGGAATAGCTGTTGCCGTTGCGGGAGTTGGAAGATGGTTCGGAATAGAAATTCCCTTATATCTTACAACGGCACTTTTGAATATTCCGCTTTTTGTAATTACGTTTTTAAAACGAGGAGGCAGATTTTTATACCGCTCGCTTTATGCGACGGTTATGTTTACGGTGTTTTTATGGCTTTGTCCATTTATTCCCGTGCTTTTTCCGGTGGGAAAAGATATACTGGCATCGGCGGTTCTTACCGGGGTATTCCTGGGAACAGGATTGATTCTTGTTATAAATTCAGGAGCATCCACGGGTGGAACTGATATGCTGGCACTTATTATTCAGGATAAATGGCCGCACATAAAAATTACACTCATCATAAATGTAATTGATACGCTGGTTATTCTTTTCGGATATGTTGTTTTTGGAGCCGTTAATGCTTTTTACGGAATACTTTCTGTGTTCGTAACCACATTTATAATGGATAAAAAGGTTAAATAGCCTTGAAAATCGCCGTTTTTTGTTGTATAATCCAATAATGAAAGAGGGGATTTTGGTGAAAAGAACAAGACTTAATTCTGCCTGCATAGAATGCCTTATAAAAAAGCACCTTACAGCATTTCCGGATGGTGTAAAAGAGAGTGATAAACTTTTGTATATGCAAAGAATGCTTGGGGTGTTATCAGGTGCAAGGGAAGATATGAGTGCACCCGAATTGGTTGAAGACATAAATAAAATAAAAGAAGAACTTTTTGGCAGGGGCGATGACTACAGCAAAATAAAAAAGCATTTCAACGCTCTTATGTTAAAAGAAGAGTCTTCGCTTACATCAGAAATTGAGAAAGCAAAAAATCCGTTTAAGAAGGCACTTTCCTTTGCGATGGCGGCAAACTATATTGATTTCGGGGCAATGTATAAGGTGGACGAAGAAACCTTAAAGGAGTCGCTCTATAATAAAAAGGAAGAAGACTTTCCCGAAACCGAAAAACTTTATCAAGACCTTAAAAAGGCAAAGCATCTTTTATATATAACCGATAACTGCGGAGAAATTGTGGCAGATAAGATTTTTACAAAGGAGATAATGAGGGAGTTTCCACCCCTTTCCGTAAAAGCTTTGGTTAGGGGAAAGGAGGTACTTAACGATGCCACAATTGAAGATGCTGAAGATGTGGGGATTGATTTAATCGTCCCGGTAATTAAAAACGGCACGGGAGTTCCGGGGACAAGCATTAAAAAACTGTCACCTGAAGCAAGAGAAGCTTTTAATGAAGCGGACGTAATAATTTCAAAAGGTCAAGGAAACTTTGAAACATTGATGTATTCGGGGAATAATATCTATTACATATTTATGTGTAAGTGTGCTATGTTTGCAAAAAGATTCGGCGTTGAACCGCTTACAGGAATGCTTATTAAGGAATTCACAATGTAAAAAACACGGAAACCCTATGGGTTTCCGTGTTTTTTACATTGTGAATTCCTTATATACCTTTCCCTCTAAATCCTTCCAGGTGAATGTTCCGCCTTCAAACATCATATAGGAGTGAGGAGATTCTTCCTTCGGAATTGAAACCGACCCCGGATTTATATAAGTGAAATTATTGTGCCTTTCACAGGTCGGTACATGGGTATGTCCGTGAAGAAGAATATCGCCATCGGATAAAAGAGGCGGATTTTTTGTATTGTAATTGTGACCGTGGGTTATGAAAATAAGTTTGCTTTCGTGGTAAAGAAGGGCATAGTCGGCAAGGATAGGGAAATTTAGCACCATCTGGTCAACCTCGGTATCGCAATTACCTCTCACGCACATAAGCTTTTCTTTCATATTGTTCAAAAGCTCAATGACTTTTTTCGGGTTATACTCTTCAGGAAGATCGTTTCTTGGTCCGTGATATAAAATATCGCCTAAAAGTATAAGCTTGTCGGGCTTTTCTTCATTGAAACGGCAGAGCAATTTTTCTAGATAATATGCAGATCCGTGAATATCAGATGCAATCATTAATTTCATAAAAGTCAACTCCTTTTAATAAATTTTACCACAGCATTATCTTTTTGTCAAAAGAAAAACATTATTGACGGAAAACCTTAATTGTGGTATATTTATTTTGTTATTAATTTTATGAGGTGATTATATTGAAAAAATATCTTTTACCCGAAGGCGGAAACTTTTATAAAGCAAATCTTCACTGCCATACCGTTATGTCAGACGGTAAGAAAACGGCAGAAGAAGTGAAGGAGCTTTACATGAAAAAAGGCTATTCCGTTGTGGCTTATACAGACCACGATATTATGGTTCCTCATGATGAACTGACAGATGATAATTTCCTGGCACTCCACGGCTTTGAAATGGAGGTAAATCCACCTGCGACAGAGGGCAATCCCTATGAAAAAACCTGCCACGTTTGCTATATCGGAATTGATAAAGATAATATCACCCAGCCTATGTGGCACAAAAGTAAGTACCGCTTCGGAAATGCACCGAAGTATGAGAACCTTGTGAAATTTGATGAGTCGGAGCCTGATTTTGAGAGAGAATATAATCCGGAATGCATCTCTGAAATGATGAAAATCGGGCGTGAGAAAGGCTTTTTTGTAACCTATAACCACCCCACATGGTCAATGGAAAACTATAATGATTACATTCACTACGACGGAATGCATGCATTTGAAATAATGAATGGCTGTCTTGCTTTCGGATGGGACGAGTATAATTCTCATGAGTATGACGATTTTTTGAGGAGCGGAAAGAGAATTTTCTGCATAGGAGCTGACGATAACCACAACTATGCACCTGAAGACTCGCACTTTTTCGACTCATTTCACGCTTTTACTATGATAAAGGCGGAAAAATTAGAGTATAACACCATTACGAAAGCACTCCTGGACGGAAACTTCTATGCCTCCGAAGGTCCAGAAATTACTGAGCTTTACTGGGAAAACGGGGAAGTGCATATAAAATGCTCTCCTGCTGACAGGATTTATTGTACTTTCGGAATAAGAAGGGCGGGGGTTATATACCGCTCAGAAGAAGCACCTGTAACAAGCGCAACTTTCCCGATTCCCCCTGAGGCGGTTTATTTCCGCTTTACCGTGGTTGACGAGAGGGGAAGAAGAGCGTTTTCAAACGGATATTTCGTTGACGAAATGCCGAAGGCTGAAGATAAATAAAAAAGCACTCCGCTTTTAGAGGAGTGCCGGAAAATTATTTTTCTGCTAACTTATCTCTTATTTCCATAAGAACGGAAAGCTCTGTCTCAACAGGCTCTGCGGGAGTTTCTTCTTCTGCTACTTCTTCCTTCTTTTTAAGTTCTTCAAGCTTTTTCTGAACATTCATCATAACTCTTATTACAAAGAAAATGGAAAGTGCGATAATCAAAAAGTCAATGATGTTCTGAAGGAAAGCACCATACTTTATTGCAACTTCGGCAACTAATACTTCGCCGGCTTCGCTGAGTTCTTCGGGTCTCAAAACGGCCTTTAAATCAGCAAGGGAAACCTTTCCTGTTGCAAGGCTGATTAAGGGAGTGATGATATCGTTAACAAGGGATGTTACGATTTTGCCGAAGGCACCGCCTACTACAACGCCGACAGCCATGTCAACGATGTTGCCTCTCATAATGAAGGCTTTGAAGTCATTTACAAAATTTTTCATTATATTACCCTCTTTCGTATATTTATGGTACAAAAGACATTTTACCATATAATATAAAATAAATCAACAAAAAAATAAAGGAGTAGATAAAAATGGACTGGAAAACATTATTTAATTCAATTGTTGCGTTCTGCACAACGGCAGGAATAAAGATTGTAATTGCACTCATTATTCTTATTGCGGGCTTTAAGCTTATCAAATGGTGCACAAAAATCTTTAGTAGGGAAGATAAATTAGCACATATCGATGCCAGCATAAAAAGCTTTCTTGCAAGCTTTCTGAGCATTGCGTTAAAGATTGTACTTTTAATTACAGTTGCGGGATATCTCGGACTTCCCATGACATCGGTAATTACCGTGCTTGGCTCTGCGGCTGTTGCTGTCGGTCTGTCTCTTCAGGGAAGCTTGTCAAATCTTGCCGGCGGAATTATGATAGTCATCTTCAAGCCCTTTGAGGTGGGGGACTATATTGATACGGGCAGTCTGTCGGGAACGGTTACAGATATCGGTATATTTTACACAAAGCTCAAAACTCCCGATATGAAAACGGTTATCCTTCCGAATGGCGGACTTTCAAACCAGAACCTTACAAACTATTCCGATACAGATAAGCGCCGTGTGGATTTTGAAATAGGAGTAGGATATGGCAGCGATCCTGAAAAGGTTAAAAAGGTACTTACAGATATTGCACTTTCTTTTGAAAATGTGGATAAGGATCCCGCTCCCTTTGTGGGACTTAATGGCTACGGAGACAGTGCAGTTAACTTTACTCTTCGTGTGTGGTGCGACGCCGGAGAATACTGGAATGTATATTTCGCAATAAACGAAGAAATTATAAAGGCGTTTGCAAAGGAAAATATAGAAATTCCCTTCCCTCAGATGGATGTTCATATGAAATAAGACGAAAACGGCTTGTTTTTCAAGCCGTTTTTTTACTTTTTTGATAAATTTTCATAAAATTTGCAAAAAACACTTTACAACTTTAGCTTGATGAAGTATAATGGTGTCATTGATGGGCACTGCCCGAAAAGAAAGGATGTATAAAAATGAAAAAATTATTGGCACTCATAATGGCACTCGTAATGGTAGTAGCTTTAGCTGCTTGCACTGAGGAAGCTCCCGTAGAGGAAGTTGTTGAGGAAACTGCAATCGAAGAACTTGCAGACGGCGTTCTTACTATCGGTTACACAATCTATGAACCCATGAACTACATGGAAGACGGAAAGCTTACAGGCTTTGACACAGAATTTGCTGAAGCAGTTGCTGAAAAGCTTGGCGTTACTCCCGAGTTCGTTGAAATCAACTGGGACACAAAGTTTGTTACAATCAATGCAGGACAGATTGACTGCATCTGGAACGGTATGACAATTTCTGAAGACGTAAAGGCTAACTGCAGCGTTTCCAAAGCTTATGTTAAAAATGCACAGGTTGTTGTTATGAACGCAGACGTAATCGGAAACTATGCTGATGTTGAAAGCCTTAAGGACCTTAAGTTCACAGCTGAAGCAGGATCCGCAGGCGAAACAGCTATCAAAGAAGCAGGACTTGATGCAAACTATGCACCTGTTGCTCTTCAGACAGATGCTCTCCTTGCAGTTGCTGGTGGTCAGGCTGATGCTTGTGTAATTGACATCACAATGGCAAAGACAATGACAGCTGAAGGAACAAGCTATGAAGGTCTTGACTATTCTATCGAACTTACAACTGAAGAATACGGTATTGGCTACAAGATGGATTCCGCTCTTGCTGCAGAAATCGATGCAGTTATCGACGAATTAAATGCAGACGGAACTCTTCCTGCACTTGCTGAAAAGTACGGCCTTAATCTTGCATTTTAATTAACTTATAAATAAAAAGATAAAGGGCAGAGCTATCTGCCCCTTTATCTTGTGAAAATATTTAGCAAAGGCTTTGATTTGATGTCTATGTTTCTTACAGTAACCTTAAGTCTTTTTGAAGGCTTGTGGACAACTTTTAAAATTTTCGGTCTTACTCTTCTTATGGCAATTCCGCTGGGCCTTATAATTTCGTTTGGTTCAATGAGCAAGTTTGCATTTATAAAGTGGCCGGTAAAAACATTTATATGGATAATCAGAGGAACACCTCTGATGCTTCAGTTGATTATTTTCGGATTTGGCCCCGGACTTCTCGGATTAAAAGGGATGAGCACATTTCTGGCCGTAATGATTGCATTTGTAATAAATTATGCATGCTATTTTTCCGAGATATTCCGTGGCGGAATAGAGTCTATTCCGAAGGGGCAATATGAAGCTGGTGCGGTTTTGGGACTTACCAAAACGCAGGTGTTTTTCAAAATTGTTCTTCTGCAGGTTATAAAGCATATTCTGCCTCCCATGAGCAATGAATTTTTAACCCTTGTTAAAGATACTGCATTGGCAAATACAATAATGATTTATGAAATCACATGGAATGCTAAACGCTTTATGAACAGCAACGGAATACTTTGGCCGCTTTTCTATTCGGGTGTATTTTATCTTGCTTTATGCGGAATTTTGACACTTATTTTCGGATATATCGAAAAGAAGCTGGATTATTATAAGGGGTGAAAAAATGCTTGAAGTAAAGAACCTGAGAAAAAGCTTCGGGAAAACCGAGGTATTAAAAGGCATTGATTTTTCCCTTGAAAAAGGCGAGGTTTTATCTATTATCGGCTCATCCGGAAGCGGAAAGACTACGCTTTTACGATGCCTTAATTTCCTTGAATTCGCAGAAGAGGGGACAATTACCGTTGACGGAAATGTAATATATGACGGTGTAAACAAAAAATCCATGACTGAAAATGAACTTCGTGAACGTCGACTTCATTTCGGAATGGTTTTCCAGTCTTTCAATTTGTTTCCTCAGTATAACGTGCTTGAAAACGTAACGTTAGCACCAAAGCTTCTTAAAAAGGGAACAAATGCGGAAATTGAAGAAAAAGCTCTTGCACTGATTGACAGAGTAGGGCTTTCTGACAAAACCGGAAACTATCCGTGCCAGCTTTCAGGCGGTCAGCAGCAGCGTGTTGCCATAGCCAGAGCACTTTGTATGAATCCGGATATTCTTTGCTTTGATGAACCGACAAGTGCTCTTGACCCGGAACTTACCGGAGAGGTGCTTAAGGTTATAAAGGGACTTAAGGATTCTGACAGTACAATGATTGTTGTAACCCACGAGATGGAATTTGCCAAAAATGTTTCCGACAAGGTTATATTTATGGCTGACGGTATTATTGAAGAGGTAGGAACTCCCGAAGAGGTGTTTGACCATCCGAAGAGCGAAAAAACAAGAGCCTTCTTAAATAAGTCTCTTGAAAGCTTTTAGAGGTGATTTCATTGAAGGAAAATAAAATTACCGGAGAAATGATTGATGAGCTTTTTTCTGTAATTACTGAAGTTAAAAATAATGAAGAGTGCATGGAGCTTTTTGAAGATTTATGCACAAAGCAGGAGATTGAAAAGATGGCACAGAGAATCCGTGCCGCAAAGCTTTTATCCGAAGGAAAAACCTACAATCAGGTAATAGAGGAGACGGATATTTCATCCGCCACTTTAAGCAGAGTGTCAAAGGCGCTCCGCTACGGAAAAGGCTATAAAAAATTTATAAAATAAACGGCGGTGCTACTTAGGAAGAAGTCGGTTTTGACTTGTTATTTTCCGCTTATAGTACACAAAAAATGCAGGACACATTGTGCCTGCATTTTTTATGCTTATCTGAGTCAAAAAATCCCTAAGCTAAAACTGCAAATGTCCTTACGGACAAATTAAAAGCGGGTTGCATTTGCAGCCCGCTTATTTATTAGCCCTGTTTGCTTTCAGCGATAACCTTCTGTGCGATGTTCTCGGGAGCCTGCTCGTAACCTTCGAAATCAAAGGTGAAATAGCCTCTGCCCTGAGTCATAGAACGAAGGTCTGTTGCATAGCCTGTCATTTCGCTCATGGGAACATCTGCTTCAACGACGGTTTTACCTTTGGATTCTGCAGCATTGGAGCCTATTACTCTTCCACGACGCTTGTTTATATCACCGTATACATCACCGATGTAATCATCGGGTATGGTTACGAAAAGTTTGCCTATGGGTTCTAAAAGAACGGGAGAAGCCTGAGCCATACCTTCCTTATAGGCAATGGCAGCAGCCATCTTGAAGGACATTTCTGAAGAGTCAACGGGGTGGTATGAACCGTCAACAAGTGTTGCCTTTAAGTTAACAACGGGATAGCCTGCCAAAGGTCCTTCCAATATACATTCCTGAAGTCCCTTTTCAACAGCGGGGAAGAAGTTCTTGGGAACTGCACCGCCGAAAATTTTCTCTTCAAATGTAAGGAATTCGGATTCACCGGGTTCAAATTCAATCCATACATCACCGAACTGACCATGACCGCCGGACTGCTTCTTGTGTCTTCCCTGAACCTTAACTTTCTTTCTGATGGTTTCACGGTAGGGAACCTTTGCTGTGGTGAGTGTAACCTCAACACCGAACTTAGCCTTTAATTTACTTACGATAACATCAAGATGCTGTTCGCCCATACCGGAGATTACCATCTGATGAGTTTCAATTCTGTTTTCAACTGTGAAGGTGGGATCTTCTTCCATAAGTCTTCTAAGGCCGGAATTTATCTTTTCTTCGTCACCCTTGCTCTTTGGAACAATTGCCATGGTAAGGACAGGACGGTCAAAAGTAATAGCGGGGAAAATGATGGGATTCTGCGTTGTGCAGAGTGTATCACCTGTTGTGGTAAACGCCAGCTTGTTAAGTACGCCGATGTCACCTGCAGAAAGCTCTGCAACTTCCACCTGCTTTTTGCCGAGAAGCGTGTAAAGCTTGCCGGGTTTTTCGTTTGCATCCTTTGTGGAGTTATATAAAGGCATATCGGACTTTAATGTACCGGAGCAAACCTTTATGAGAGACATTTTTCCAACATAGGGATCGGCGATTGTTTTGAATACCTGAACAGATAAGGGAGCATCCGATGCAATCTTAAATTCAACATCCTTGCCACCCTTGTCAACGCCTTTAACAACTTCGTCTGCATCGGGAGCGGGGAAGTAGTTAACGAAAGCGTTGGACAAGAATCTTACACCCATGTTAAGGGCTGCACTTCCGGAATATACAGGAACTACGCTGCCTTCTTTAACACCCTTCTTAAGGGCGGTTCTCATTTCTTCTTCGGTAAACTCTTCGCCTGCAAAATAACGTTCCATAAGTTCATCGCTGGTTTCTGCAACTGCTTCACATAAAAAGTCTCTGCAGCTTGCAACTTCGTCGGCGATTGCTGCTGGAATCGGAATTTCGCCGTCATCACTTTTATCGGTATAAGCATAAGCCTTCATTGTAATGATGTTTACATAACCTGTAAGCTTGCCGCCTTCTGTGATAGGCATACGGAAGGGTGCAACACATGCTCCGAAGCTTTCCTTAAGCTCTGAAAGTGTTTTTGCATAGTCTGCATGCTCGTCATCCATTTTGTTAATGAATACAATTACGGGAAGACCTGCTTTCTTTGCACGTTCGAAAGAAAGCTCTGTTCCTACGGAAACACCGCTCTTAGCACTTACTACTATTAAAGCACCGTCAGCAGCTTTTATGCCTTCTGCAACTTCGCCTGCAAAGTCGAAATAACCGGGAGTATCAATTAAGTTTATCTTATAATCCTTATAGGTATAAGGAGATGTGATTGTATTGATAGTGAACTTACGCTTAACTTCTTCAGGATCAAAGTCAAGTAATGTACTTCCGTCAGCAATCTTTCCGAGCTTATCGGTTGCACCTGCACCGTATAAAAGAGCCTCTGCCAAAGTGGTCTTTCCAGCGTGTGAATGTGATAATAATACAATGTTTCTGATTTTGTCTGTAGCTATGCCCATAGATGTTAGCCTCCTTGTAAATAAATTGCTGTTACGTATAAAATTACGTATAAAATATAAATTCTGCACAAAAAAAGAAAATCCTTTCGCTATTTTGGTGTCAAAATACACAAAAAAATGACAACTAAAAAGGCAACATGCACAGAATTGATTTCAAAGGAAAAAAGTGCTTGACTTTAAATGGAAGTTGTACTATAATAATAAGGCTGTAAAAAGCAAAAATATAAATCCTTGCGCTTATTTTTAAGCGCCAAAGACCGTGAGGAGGTGCAAAGAATGGCAGAAGTAATTAATAAGTACGAGACCATATTTGTCCTTGATGTAAACATGGGAGACGAAAAGATCGAAGAGCTTTCCAATAAGTTCCAGGAGCTTATTGCAGCTAACGGTGAAGTTGAAAGTGTTGAAGTTTGGGGCAAGAGAAGACTGGCTTATCCTATCGATTATAAGACAGAAGGCTACTATGTTCTTGTAAACTTTTCTTCCAAGCCCGAATTTCCTAAGGAACTTGAACGTATCTACGGAATTACAGAAGGCGTGCTTCGTACAATCGTTGTAAGAAAAGAAGCATAAAAGGAGAAAAGAAAATGCTTAACAAAGTAGTATTAATGGGACGTTTTACGAAAGACCCCGAGCTGAGGAGCACTCCTCAGGGTGTGTCTGTCTGCAATTTCCGTCTCGGCGTACAGAGAAACTATAAGACAAACGGAAGCTATGAAAGTGATTTCATTGATTGCGTTGCATGGAGAAACACTGCGGAATTTATTTCTAAGTTCTTCAGAAAAGGTAATCTTGTATGCGTTGAAGGCTCACTTCAGCAAAGAAGCTGGGAGCAGGACGGACAGAGAAGAACAACTCTGGAAGTAATGGTAGACAACACCTATTTCGTAGAAAACAAGAGGGATGCCGAAGGTGGCGATTTCGGAGGAGCAACATACGGTGCTCCCGCACAGGCACCCGCAGAACCGAAGGAGTCTTTTTCATCCGATAGCTTTAATGCAATGGATGATGATTTACCCTTCTAACTTATAATTAAAGGAGGTTAACGACATGGAAAGAGAAAGAGATGATAGACCTCAGAGAAACAGAAAACCCAGACGTAAGGTCTGCCAGTTCTGTGCCGATAAGGTTGAATTCATAGATTACAAGGATGTTGCAAAGCTTCGTCGTTTTGTATCTGAGCGTGCCAAGATTCTTCCCAGAAGAATTACAGGTACCTGTGCAAAGCATCAGAGAGAGCTTACAGTTGCAATAAAGAGAGCAAGACATATCGCACTCATTCCTTATTCTGCTGAATAATCATTACACCGCTTGTCAATGGACAAGCGGTTTTTTTCTTGCATTTCAACTTTCATAAAGCTTTCGATTTTGAAAGCGTTGACAAATAAAAGAAAATGTGTTATATTAAGCAAGAATAAATAAGGGAGGCGGTTAAAATGACAAAACTGACGGTTGATTTTTCTGAAATGAAAGGGAAAATTAAGCCTATGCATTCTGTAAATAACGGCCCTGTCGGAGGTACCTGGGGAGTTGGAAATGTTGAACTTTTCAAGGAAGCGGGAATTGCCTATGCAAGAAATCATGATGCTGCTTTTGCCTCGGCATACGGCGGGGAGCATGCTGTTGACGTATCAAACATATTTCCTGATTTTGATGCAGACGAAACAAAGGAAGAAAACTATGATTTCGTGCTGACCGATGTTACCGTTAAGAAGTGTATGGAGGCAGGCACAAAGGTTTTCTACCGTCTGGGACAGAAAATTGAACACGCCATTAAAAAATACGGAGTTAATCCCCCTGAGGATTTTAAAAAGTGGGCGGTTATCTGCGAGCATATCGTAAGACACTATACCGATGGATGGGCAGAGGGTTTTGATGCGGGAATAGATTACTGGGAAATATGGAACGAGCACGATAACGGCGAACCGGATAAAAATCCCTGCTGGACAGGAACAATGGAACAGTTTTACGATTTTTATGAAGTGGCGGCAAAGCATCTTAAAGAACAGTTTCCCCATTTAAAAATCGGCGGTCCTGCAATGGTTGGCTCAACTCCCAACTATAAAAAGGCAGAGGAGTTTGTGTCGGAAATGGCAAAGCGAAATGTACCGCTGGACTTTTTCTCCTATCATTTTTATACCACGAGTGCCCACGGAATGAGCTGGACGGCAAACTATACAAGAGAATTGCTTGATTCCTATGGCTATAGCGATACGGAAATCATCCTTGACGAGTGGAATTACTGCACAGGATGGGACAGGGAAAATATGACACACTCCTATAAAACAATCCGTTCGCTCCGCGGTGCGGCATATGTAAGTGCCTGTCAGATTGACGCACAAAAATCCCCTATCGATATGTTTATGTATTATGATGCAAGACCCGGCACAGGCTTTAACGGGATGTTTGAGCTTGGAACATATGAACCGATGAAACCCTATTATTCCTTCTTAGCCTTCAACGAGCTTTATAAGCTCGGAGGCGAAACAAAGTCGGAAAGTGACGATAATGATGTTTATGTTCTTTCTGCAAAGGGCGATAAAAAGGCAGTTCTGATTTCATACTATGGTGCTGTGGATGCGGAAGATAAGGTTATAGAGCTTCATCTTTCGGGATTTGAAAAGCCGAATAACAAGGTGTCCTATAAGATGCTGGATAACGAATATGATCTGGAACTTACCAAGGATGAATATATAAACGGCGAAGCAGTAACGCTTTACATTAAAATGGAAGCAAATACGGTGTTGCTTCTTACTATTGAATAATTCTGAAAACCGCCCGACGGGCGGTTTTTTCTTGCATTTGTTTGATTTTTGTGCTATAATTCAAGGCGAAGGACGTGATACTATGGACTACAATTATCATACTCATACGGTGAGGTGTCATCACGCCGTTGATACGGCAGAAGAATACATAGAGCGTGCAGTTTCCTGCGGCATAAAATATATGGGCTTTTCAGACCATGCACCTTTTCCTCATCCTGACGGAAATGAAGCGGGCTACAGAATGTGTGCATCTGAAGGCAAGGCGTACTGTGATGAAATAAAGGCACTTAAGGAGAAATATAAAGAAAAAATCGATATAAAAGTCGGCTTTGAAATGGAATATTTCCCTGACAGCTTTCCCGAAATGTTAAAAAGAGTTAAGGATTACGGTGCGGAGTACCTTATTTTGGGTCAGCACTTTGCAAAGGAAGAATATTACCACGTTCCCTATACGGGAGCTGCCACTGACGATATGGAATATCTTAAACTCTATGTGAAAACCGTAATTGAAGGAATGGCTACGGGTAAGTTTACCTATGTCGCCCATCCTGACCTTATGAGGTATACGGGTGATGAGGCAATATATAAAGAAGAAATGAGAAAAATATGTATCGCATCAAGAGAATGTGGCATTCCTCTTGAAATAAATTTCCTCGGAATATATGACGGCAGACATTACCCGAATGAAGGATTCTGGGCTATTGCTGCCGAGGAAAAGAGTCCCGTAACCTTTGGGTTTGATGCCCACGGTGCAAAAAGGGCTTATGATGAAGCATCTTTGCTGAAGGCAGAAGAAATGGTAGAAAGGCTTGGACTTAACTATATAGGAAAGCCCGATATCTTATTTATATAAGGAGAATGTTATGGACAGATGTGAAAAACTGTTGAAAGAAATCGGCCATGCGGTTTTGATAACCTCTGACGAAAACTGCTATTACTACTCAGGCTTCACCGGTGGCGACAGCTTTCTTTTGATAGCGGATGGCTACCGGGGACTTTTTACTGACGGGCGCTATACCGTTCAGGCAAAGGAGGAGGCACCTGATTTTGAAGTTTTCGACCGAGATGTTATAAATAATCTTAAGAAAGTGGTGTCGGACAGAAAAATCGAGGTTGCGGGCTTTGAAGAAGCAAATATGACCGTTGCTACAATGGCACGTTTTACAGGGATATTCAAGCTTGTTCCTGTGGGTGGAAAAATAAACGCTTTAAGAAAAATAAAGGATGCATCGGAAATTGAAAAAATAGCGGCGGCACAAGCTCTTTCTGAGGCGGCATTTAACCATTTTCTTGAAAATGCAAAAGCGGGAATGACAGAAACCGCCGCTGCAAGCTTGATTGAAGGCTATATGAGAAAAAACGGAGCAAGAAGACCAAGCTTTGAAACAATCGTTGCATCAGGCGTAAGGGGAGCGATGCCCCACGCAAGGGCGGAGAATATAAAGATAGTTCCGGGCATTCCCGTGGTGTGCGATTTCGGATGTGTTTTAGATAATTACTGCTCTGATATGACAAGAACGGTATTTTTTTCTTATGCGGATGATAAGTGCAAAGAAATTTATAATATAGTAAAAAAAGCAAATCTTGCATCACTTTCCGTTGCAAAGGAAGGTTTAACAGCAGGGGAAGTTGACAAGGCGGCAAGGGATATAATAGAAAAAGCGGGTTACGGGAAAGAATTTTGCCACAGCTTGGGCCACGGTGTGGGGTTAATGGTTCATGAGGCACCTTATGCAAGAAGCAAAAGCGATGAAATACTTGAAAGCGGAATGACACTTACAATTGAGCCGGGAATTTATGTTCCCGATTTTTGCGGTGTCCGCATAGAGGACCTTGTGATAATCGAAGAAAATGGAGTAAGAAATTTAAATAAAATAACAAAAGATATACTAATTCTGTAAAAAAATCATAAATATAGTATTTTTAGTAAAAAAAGACTTGAAATTTATAAAGATTTAGTATACAATATAAAAGATAATAATAGTAGAAAGGATGATTATCATGATATCTGCAGGTGAATTCAGAAACGGCGTTACCTTTGAAATGGACGGCAACGTATTCCGTATCGTAGAGTTCCAGCACGTAAAGCCCGGTAAAGGTGCGGCTTTCGTACGTACAAAAATTAAAAACGTTATTTCCGGCGGTGTAATTGAAAAAACATTCAACCCCACCGAAAAATTTGAAAAGGCTCACATCGACAGAAGAGAGATGCAGTATCTCTATAATGACGGCGAACTTTTCTATTTCATGGATCCCGAAACATTTGATCAGACTCCTTTGGGAGAAGACACACTTGGTGACGCCCTTAAGTTCGTTAAGGAAAACGACACCGTAACAATTCTTTCCTACAAGGGCAACGTATTTGCAGTTGAACCCCAGAACTTCGTAGTACTCGAAGTTACAGAAACCGAACCCGGCTTCAAGGGCGATACAACAACAAACGTTACAAAGCCTGCTACTCTTGAAACAGGTGCTGAAATCGCTGTTCCTCTCTTCATAGATATCGGCGATAAGATCAGAGTTGACACAAGAACCGGCGAATATATGGAGCGTGCATAAGCAAAAAATTTCAACAAAGAAATTTTTTGCGGGAATCGTCACGAGCGTTGAAGCGGAGTGACGATACAAAGGAAAAACCGAAGAGGTTTTTCTCGTGAGAATTTCAACAAAGAAATTTTTTGCGGGAATCGTCACGAGCGTTGAAGCGGAGTGACGATAAAAAGGAAAAACCGAAGAGGTTTTTCTCGTGAAATTTCAACAAAGAAATTTTTTATTGAAACCCGATAGAAAGGTGGAAGAACTATGAGCAAATTAACAGAAAAAGCTCAGTATCTTAAAGGTCTTGCAGAAGGTATAAACTTAAGCAAGGAAACAAACGAAGGAAAGCTTTTCGCTGCAATTATTGAAATGCTTGAAGAAACTGCTGCTGAATTAAAGAACGTGAAAGAACAGCTTGACGAAGTTGATGAGTGTCTTGCTGATGTTGAAGATTTCCTTGACGAAGAATTAGATGATGAAGATGACGAGTATGATTTTGATGACGAAGGCATTTTCATTGAATGCCCCAAGTGCGGCGATAAAGTTTATGTGGAATTCGATGAAATCAACGACGATGCAACCGTAGATTGTCCTTCCTGCGGTGAGAAAATCGAAATTGAATTCGATTGCGACTGCGAAGATTGCGAAGACTGCGAATAATAAGAAGAAAACGCCGTGCAACGCACGGCGTTTTTTACACGAGGTAATTTATGAATATACAAATTTTCGGAAAAAGTAAATGCTTTGATACTAAAAAAGCGGAACGATATTTCAAGGAACGAAGGATAAAATATCAGCTTATTGACCTTCCTGAATACGGAATGAGTAAGGGCGAATACAATTCGGTTAAAAATGCCGTGGGTGGCATGGAGGCTTTAATTGATAAGGATGGAAAGGCTTACAAGGATTTGTATATAGAATATACCCGTCCTTCCGATGTGGAGGCAAAGCTTCTTGAAAATCCGGTGCTTTTCAAAACACCTATTGTCAGAAACGGTAAAGCTGCAACGGTTGGCTACCAGCCAGATATATGGAAAACCTGGGAATAATAAGTTATATAAAAATCCTGAAACGAAAGTTTCAGGATTTTTGTTATATTCTGCTTTATTCGCAGAGTTATATTTTTGATAAATCAAAAACGATATTTTATCAGCAGTAGACTAATAAAGCTGAATGGAGTTCATTTGAATTCCATTCAAAACACCCCAACACATTAATCATAACACAAAAGACTATGCTTTGTCAATAAAAATATGTTCAAATTTACCATATTCTCCGTTTTATACAAAAATAAATTGTGAACTTTTAACAGTTTGCCTATTGAAATAGCTACTTTTTCATGCTATAATAAACTCACAAAGAAGAAAGAGAGGTAAGGTCCAATGAGATAGTAAGAAAGCTCTTTTAAGAAGGTACAATTTAATAGTGAAGGTTAAAAATAATTCAATGTAAGTAAGTTGGTTAATTTATTGGTAGGAAAATAAACAGTAAAGAAGGAATTTGCTAAGAAGAATTGAAGACACGGCGGTGTGATACGCTTTATATATAAGTGATTGTTAATCGGCCAGGAAACCTTCATTAAGAGAGCTATCGGAAATTCGCCTTTTGCAAAACGACAAAACATAAATCCATCCCGTTGGGGAAGTGAAAGAGTGAGTAGTTTTGGAAGAATTGAATGAGCAAAGGGCAGATTAAGAAAGCGAGGATTAAAAAAGATGTTAGATATCAAGAGTGAACAGAAATAACCCTTGGTCTTGCGTAAAGAAGCATGATCAGGGGTTATTTCTATTTTAAAGAAAAATCGCAACTTTGTCCTGTAACCGCAATATTTTCATGTTGAAAAAAATCCCTATATATGGTAAGATTAAAGTGGCAAAGATACATTGACATTAAATAGGGCAAAAGCTATAATAATTCCGGAGGTGATTTTAATGAAAGTTTGCGTTATACAACCTTTGTATCCTACAGATTATTCAAGATCTGACGAAATGTTTTTATGGGAAATGGAAGCTATGGATAAATGTGACGGAAGTATGGATTTAATCGTGCTACCGGAATCTACCGACGTTCCTTGCTTCGCAAAAACAAGAGAAATGGCTCTTGAAAGCTATAAAAAATTTAACAGAAAACTTATCGAAAAAGCATCAGAAACTGCGAAAAGATGCAATGCGGTACTTTTTATAAATGCATATAAGGAGGTAGAAACCGGTCTCCGTAATACTACCTACGCTTTCGACAGAGAAGGCAAAATTGCAGGATATTATTTCAAGCAGCATTTGACACCCGGCGAAACAAGCGAAAGAAAGCTTGACAGCGACTATACCTTTGAATTTTCCGATACCGACATTATCACAATCGACGGTGTACGTTATGCATTTTTAACCTGTTACGACTTTTATTTTTATGAGGCGTTTGCGAAAATCGCACTTGCACGCCCCGATATAATAATAGGATGCTCCCATCAGCGTTCCGATACGCACGAGGCACTTTCCATTATGTCAAAGTTCCTTGCTTATAATACCAACGCTTATGTGGTTCGTTCTTCCGTTTCCATGAATGAAGAAAGCACCATCGGTGGCGGAAGTATGGTGGTGTCACCGAAGGGAGAAATGCTTCTCAATATGGGAAGCAGGGTTGGTATGGAGTGCGTAGAAATCAATCCCGAAGAAAAATATTATAAGCCAGGAGGTTTCGGAAACCCCGACATGGCTCATTTTGAATATATAGAAAAGGGACGCCGTCCCTGGAAATACCGTCCTGCGGGAAGTGCAATCGTAAAGCACGATGCTCTAATGCCATATCCCAGAATCTGTGCACACCGTGGATTTAACACTATAGCACCCGAAAACAGTATGCCTGCCTTTGGTGCGGCCATCGCCTTGGGTGCCGAAGAGATAGAGTTTGACCTTTGGTACACAAAGGACGGGGAAGTGGTATCGATTCACGATCCCGATCTTGACAGGGTGTCTGATGGTACTGGCAAGGTTTATGACCATACATATGAAGAGCTTTTAGCCTACGATTTCGGAATAAAATATTCCGAGGAATTTAAAGGACTTAAGATAATCAAATTTGAAGAAATTCTTGAAAAGTTTGCCTGCCACGTAATTATGAATATTCATATTAAAAGCGTGGACAATGTAAATCCTCTGCCTGAGGAACATCTTAAAAAGATAATTGACCTTATAGATAAATATGACTGTGCGAAATACTCCTACTTTATGACGGGTAATGATGCGGTTCTTTCTCAGCTCAAGACTCTGGCACCCGATATATGCCGTTGCTGCGGCGGAGGGGATGCACCTTTAGAAATGGTTGAGCGCGGATTAAAATACGGCTGTAAGAAAATTCAGCTTGTAAACTGGGCATTTAATAAGGAAATGATTGATAAAGCCCACGAGAATGGAATGCGATGCACGATTTTCTGGGCAGATGAAACAGAGCAGGCGAAAAAATATCTTGATATGGGTGTTGACGTAATTTTAACCAACGACTATCAGAGAATATCGCAGGTTATAAAGTGAGGGATTTTATGAAGATCCACGAGATAAATATAAGAGATCCATATATACTGCTTCACGAAGGTAAATATTATCTTTTCGGCTCGCAGGCGGGTGAGAGGGAAAATAGCCAGATAGGGTTTGATTGTTACATAAGCGATAATCTTGAGGATTTTTCTGAGCCAATCTCTGCATTTACCTATTACGAGGGATTTTTCTGCAAAAAAGAATACTGGGCACCGGAGGTTCATTTCTATAACGGAAAGTTTTATATGTTTGCAACCTTCCACCCGGAAAACGAGAGACGCGGGACATTTATTTTGGTTTCCGACAAGGCAGAAGGTCCTTATAAAATGCACTCTGAAAGAATAACTCCTGCTGACTGGGAGTGCCTGGACGGAACGCTTTATGTTGAAGGCGACACTCCTTATATGGTTTTCTGCCATGAATGGGCACAGATAGGAAACGGAACTGTTTGCGGAGTTGAGCTTTCAGCTGACCTTAAAAAAGCGGTGGGCGAGCCATTTTTGATGTTTGATGCAAAAAGCGGCCCCTGGGTTGGAAATATCTTCGATAAAGAAGCTTATGTAACCGACGGTCCCTTTATGATAAAGAGGGAAGATGAGCTTATCTGCCTCTGGTCAAGCTTCGGAAAGTGCGGCTTCGATGGTGGCTATGCCGTAGGAAAGGTAATTTCCGAAAGCGGAAAAATTGTCGGACCGTGGAAGCATTGCGATAAGCCTTTATACGATAAGGACGGCGGGCACGGAATGCTCTTTAAGACAAAGGAAGGAGAAGAACTTTTTACATTCCATGCACCAAACCGCCCTGCAGGTGCGGAAAGACCAAAATTTATTAAACTTGATTTATAAGAAAGCGGTGGTAATATGACAAAGGAACTTCTTGAAATTAAAAAAGACGGTTTTTACTTAAACGGCGAAAAGTTTTACGTTGTATCCGGTGACATTCAGTATTTCAGAATCTATCCCACAGAATGGCACCGTCATTTTAAGCTGGCAAAGGATTTCGGACTTACCTGCATACAGACCTATGTGCCCTGGATGCTTCACGAGCCTGAAAAAGGAAAGTTTGATTTTACAGGCAGACTTGATATCTGTGCTTTCCTTGATATGGCGGCAGAATACGGCTTTAAGGTGTTGCTTCGTCCCGCTCCATACATCTGCGGAGAGTGTGAATTCGGCGGACTTCCGCCCTGGCTGCTCTTTGAGGATGATATCGAAATAAGAAGCCGTGACGAAAAGTACTTAAAGCACGTTGTTGAATACTATGATGTATTACTCCAAAAGGTACGCCCCTATCTTTCTACCAATGGCGGTCCCATCATAATGGCGGCAATCGAAAATGAATATGGCGGTGCGGGCTATGATAAGGTTTATTTAAAGGCACTTTATGATATGTTAAGAGAACGTGGAATTGACGTTCCTTTATACACCACAGATAACTCCCAGGCGATGCTTAACATCGGCGGTCTTGATAACGTAATGAAGGGCTCGAACTTCAGAGGCTATGACGGTGAGGCTACAAGATTTGCAGACTATACCGAAAAAGCATTCCCGGACATTCCATTCTTTGTGGGAGAGCTTTGGGCAGGACGTGCTATTTACTGGGGGGAACCCTATCATAAGAGAGATCCTAAGCTTGCGGTGGATGCCTTTAAGGAATGCCTCGGACGCGGATTTGTAAACTTCTATATGTTCTCGGGCGGTACAAACTTCGGATTTTCTTCCGGTGCAATAATCGGAAAGTCCTTTACGCCCCGCCCCGATACACCGGTAAGATTTATTGCCCACACCACAAGCTATGACGAGGATTCTCCTGTTTCCGAGGGCGGTATTCCCACGGAAAAGTATTATCTTTGCAGGGAGGCTCTTGATGAATTTTTAGGCAAAGAAGTAAGGAAGGACAGAACTTTTCCCTTCGATTACGAAGTGCAGACTCCTGAAATCAGGCTTACGGAATGTGCCCGTCTTTTTGACAATATAGATAATTTAACCGTTAATGAAATAGAGCGTCCCAATGTCAGAACTATGGAATACTTAAAGCAGCAGCGCGGATTTATAATGTACTCAACAGACATTGAAACCTGGGAAACTGCAGAAAGCTATCGTCTTACACTTGTCGGTGTTCATGACCGAGCTGTTGTGTTTGACAATGAAAATTTCATTGGCGAAGTGCTCAGAGGAAGAAAGGAAGAGTCTCTCATGGTTGATATGAAGGGCAGAAGCCCCCATATCGACATACTGGTTGAGGATATTGCAAGACTTAACACCACCAAGGAAATCGACAACGACAGAAAGGGTATTACCCGTTATGTAATGTTTGATGCCGCAAAGCTTTACGGCTGGAAGATGCGCTCACTTCCCATGGAGGATATTTCAAAGGTAGAGTATAAAAAGGCAGACGATTTCACCTTTAAGGAAAACGATCCCATATTCTATAAGGGTACCTTCGATGCCAAGGCAGGCGTTGATACCTATCTTGATATGAGGTCATGGGAGAGAGGCTTTGTTGTAATTAACGGCTTCAACCTCGGTCGTTTCTGGGGCGTTGGCCCTCAGTATACCCTTTTTGTACCCGGAGGACTTCTTAAAGATAAGGACAATGTAATTGAAATCTTCGAGGTGAGTCCCAAGGAGAAAAAAGAAATGGTAGGAACATTAACAGAGCCCATTATGGAAGGCGACTGATATTAATACTCCCAATCACTTGTGATTGGGAGTATTTTTTTTAGTTTCGGAAAAACTTTCGATTCAAAACCTATTGACATGATAAACGAAAAAAAGTATAATGTGCCTATAAAGGAAAAAAGAAAACGGAGGAATGGAAAGTGGCTAAAATAACGGCGGATTTTACGAAAATAACAGGCAGAATAAAGCCGATGCACGGCGTGGGACAGCCTCCCATAACGGGACTTACCAACGAAATGTTTCATTACCTTAAGGAAGCGGGGATTCCTTATGCCCGTCTTCACGATGTCGGAGGAATGTTCGGAGGCGGCTGCTTTGTTGATATTCCGAATCTTTTTCCCGACTTTGATGCAGATGTAAAAGATCCGGCAAGCTATACTTTTGAATTTACCGACAAATTAATCGAAGGTCTTATGGAAAACGGCTGTGAGCCCTTCTTCCGTCTCGGCATAACCATAGAAAATTATGTTGATGTAAGAGCATACAGGGTTGACCCGCCCAAGGATTTTGATAAGTGGGCGAGAATCTGTGAGCAGGTTATAAGGCACTATAACGAAGGCTGGGCAAACGGCTATAACTATGATATAAAATACTGGGAAATATGGAATGAGCCTGAAGGAAAGGCTATGTGGAACGCACCGTTTTCAGAATACTGCCGTTTATATGATATTACAAGCAAGCACTTAAAGGAGTGCTTTGGCGATAAAATAAAGGTGGGTGGTTATGCCTCCTGCGGATTTTACGCCCTTGATAAGGATCTTGAAATGACGGGAATCGGCCTTGATCCTTCCAACACTATGGAACGTTATATAAAAAACTTCTACACCTTTATGGAATATGTGTCGGAGCACAAATGTCCTCTTGACTTTTTCTCCTGGCATTCTTATTCTGCCGTTCACGCTGTAAAGCGCTATGGGGAGTACAGCCATAAAATCCTCGAAAAGTACGGCTATGGCAATATTGAAGAAATATTGAACGAATGGAACCCCTGCCACACTATGGAGAATAAAAAAGGCGGCTGGGCGGCGGCACAAAATCTTGCTATGATGCTCGGTATGCAAAAGAGCACCCTTACCATGATGAATTATTACGATGCAAGATGCGGCAGCTCTATTTTCTCCGGGATGTTCAATCCTGATACAAAGAAGCCCTATCCCAACTACTACGGCTTTATGTCCTTCAACAGCTTATATAGGCTTGAAAACGAAATAGAGGCAGAATCTGATGATGCCAACCTTTTTGTAGGCGGAGCAACAGACGGCAAGAAGAAGGTTTTACTTCTTTCCAATATCAACGGAACGGAAACAGAAACCGAGTTTTGCATAAATGGTGCCGACATTTCGGATGTTGAAATTTTAATGATTAATGACGAATATGAATATTCTCCCACGGGCAAAGAATTTGTTGACGGAAAGCTTGTGATTCCTCCGCATACCTGCGTGGAAATCAAGTTTTATGCATAAGGAGAGCACTATGACTAAAATAAAAGCTGATTTTACAAAGATAACAGGAAAGATAAAGCCGATGCACGGCGTGGGACAGCCGCCTATGAACTTTGGCTCGGAAGAGCTTTTCCACTATCTTAAAGAAGCGGGCATTCCGTACTCCCGCCTTCACGATGTGGGCGGATGGCTTGGTGGAGGACTTTATGCCGACATTCCAAATCTTTTCCCCGACTTTGATGCGGACGAAAATGACCCTGCCAATTACACCTTTGAATTTACGGATATGCTCATCGGTTATCTTATGAAAGTGAACTGTGAGCCTTTCTTCCGCCTTGGCGTAACCATTGAAAACCGCTGGGATTTACGCTCTTTTCGTGTATTTCCTCCCAAGGACTTTCATAAGTGGGCAAGAATTTGCGAGCACGTTATAAGACACTATAACGAAGGCTGGGCAAACGGCTTTACATACGGAATAGAATATTGGGAAATATGGAACGAGCCTGAAGGAAACCCCATGTGGCAAGGAACCTTTGAAGAGTACTGCGAGCTTTACGATATATCAAGCAAGCATCTTAAAAACTGCTTTGGCGATAAGATAAAGGTAGGCGGCTATGCCTCCTGCGGATTTTATGCCATCGACAAGGACCCTGATATGACAGGCATCGGGCTTGATCCGAAAAATACAAAAGAAAGCTACCTGGTAAACTTTCATAACTTTATGAAATATGTGTCCGAGCACAAATGCCCTCTTGACTTTTTCTCCTGGCATTCCTATTCTGCTGTTCACGATGTTAAAAGATATGCTTCTTATTGTCACAGCGTTCTTGAAAAATTCGGCTACGGCAATATTGAAGAAATCATAAACGAGTGGAACCCCTGCCATACCATAAAAAATAAACGTGGCGGCTGGGCGGCGGCACAAAACCTTGCGATGATGCTTGGTATGCAGAAATCTTCCGTCACTATGATGCATTATTACGATGCACAAATAAGCTATTCCATTTTCTCAGGAATGTTCAATCCTGACCTTGGAATTCCTTATCCCAACTACTACGGCTTTATGTCCTTTAACAGTTTATATAAGCTTAAAGACGAGGTTTTCACAGAAACGGACGATGAAAATTTATTCATAGCCGGTGCGACAAACGGAAAGAAAAAGGTTCTTGTTATGTCAAACATCAACAATAAGGAAATAACGGCAGAGTTTGACATAACCGGGGCGGATGTTTCAGACGTTGACATATTTATGATAAATGACGAATACACTTACACGCTTACAGGCAAGGAAATAGTTGACGGAAAGCTTGTAATTCCCGCCAACACCTGCGTGGAAATTAAATTTTATAATTAAGGAGAGTTTTTATGAACAGTGTAAAGGTTGACTTTTCCAAAATCAAAGGCGAAATGAAGGCACTTCACGGTGTATGCTGTGCACCATATTCCATTAATGCCGGTCCCAATCAGGGAGCGATTGACAAATACTTCAAACAGGGGCATATTCCTTATTGCCGTCTTCACGACTGCACCGGCGGCTATGGCGGAACATACTTTATTGATATTCCCAATGTGTTCCCCGATTTTGATGCGGACGAAAACGATCCCGCAAATTATGATTTCCATTACAGCGATGAATACATAAAGGCAATCCAGGATTCCGGCTGCGAAGCTTACTACCGCCTTGGTGTTACGATTGAGTGGGGAAGTAAAAAATATACTTCTGTTATGCCTTCTGACTTTTCAAAGTGGGCAAGAATTTGCGAACATATAATAATGCACTATAACAAGGGTTGGGCAGACGGCTTTGAATATGACCTTAAATACTGGGAAATATGGAACGAGCCCGAAAACCCGGGAAATCAGTGGGGCCCCTGCCAGTGGAGCGGAACAAAAGAAGAGTTTTATGACCTTTACAGAGTATCTTCCAAATACCTTAAGGAAAAGTTTCCTGAAATTAAAATCGGAGGCTATGGCTCCTGTGGCTTTTACGCTGTTACAAGGGAGAAAATTCCTGAAGGACATAAGACCTTTGTGCCTTACTTTACAGACTTCCTCAAAATGATAAAGGAAGAAAAACTTCCTCTTGACTTCTTTTCCTGGCATATTTATACCGGCGATGAGCTTGAATTACTTGCTCACGCAAAGTATGTAAGGGAGACACTTGATTCATATGGCCTTAATGAAACAGAGTCTCATCTTAATGAATGGAACATCCACGCCGAGGGAAGAGGCTTCCCCTCTAAGCACACAATGGAAGGTGCAAGCTTCAATGCGGCAGTTCTTTCAATGCTTCAGGAAACTCCCTATCTTGATAAGGCGATGTATTATGCTTTTCAGTATAGGACAGGCTACAACGGATTTACTAACCCCATCACTCATGAAGCGCAGTATCCCTGGTTCTCCTTTGTGGCATTCGGCGAGCTTTATTCCCTTAAAAATCACGTTGATGTAGCTGTGGAAGGTGAGTACATCTATGCAACTGCGGCAACAAACGGAAAAACTTCCGGCGTTCTTTTATCGAACTTCAAAAACGAGGATGGCGTAATTAAAACCGAGCTTACGGGAATCCCCGAAAATGCAACGGTTACACTTTACCGTATAAGAGAGGGAGAAATGCTTAAGGAGGATTTCTCTGTTTCTGCATCGGGAAATCTCGCACTTAAGATAAACCTTCCATTATGGCAGGTAGCATACTTAAAAATAGAAGCATGATTATAAGGAGATACTTTTAATAAGTATCTCCTTTTTATAAGTGACAAAATTACATGTTTTGGTGACATATTTCTATTGCTTTTTTTTATGCAAAGCGGTATACTTTAAAAAGGAGGTGGGATTTGTGTCCGGAAATTTGTTTAAGTGGCTTGACTATTGCGATGATATAAGATATTACTGTGACGAAGAAGACAGAGGAGATGCAAAAGTTAAGTTTTATTCCCACGGCGAAACGATGGAAATGTATGTTGCCGCAGAAAAAAGCCGTGTGCGGAAGATTGAACTGAGATGGAAAAGAAAAACGGAGCATCCCGTATATGTTTTAGGCGATTCCTGGGAGAGAGCCTGCGGAAACCTTTCCTGGCACCCCTTAAGCGGTGAGCGTGCTATGCCATGGTATTTCCTGGCAACTGACGGAAGCAGGACATTGGGTGTAGGTGTTAAGACAGGAGCATCAAGTTACGTATGCTTTTCGTGTGATGCATCGGGTATAACTGCGTCGGTTGATTTAAGGTGCGGCGGAGTCGGAGTTGACCTTTCGGGAAGAGAAATTCTTGCCTGCACCTTCTTTAGCAAAGTATATTACGATATTTCGCAATTTGAAGCAGCAAAGGAATTCTGCCGCCTTTTATGTGACAATCCCATACTTCCGAAAGAGCCTGTTTACGGCGGCAATAACTGGTATTATGCTTACGGCAAATCAAGCTATGAAGAAATTATGGCAGATGCCCGTTTGATAGCACACCTTGCGGGAGACAACAAAAACCGCCCATTTATGGTAATAGATGACGGCTGGCAGATTAATCCCTGCGACGGACCATGGCTACCCAATGAAAAGTTTGGCGACATGAAAAAGATTGCCGACGAATTCAAAGCTATGGGTGTACGCCCTGGAATATGGTTCCGCCCACTTATGAATACCGCTGTTCAGGCGGAGCATCCCGACTGGTGTCTTGTCAGAGGAAATTCGCGGTGTCTGGATCCGTCTCATCCCGAGGTTAAGAAGCTAATAAAGGAAGATGTTGAAAGAATAAAAAGCTGGGGCTTTGAGCTTATCAAGCACGATTTTACTAACTTTGATGTAAACGGAAGCTATTCGTATGACCTTAAAGGAAGCATAACTAATTTTTCGGGATGGTCATTTTATGATAATAAAAAGACCGGTGCGGAAATTTTAAGGGAGCTTTATAAGCTCATAAAGGAAACTGCTGGAGATATATACATTATCGGCTGTAACACATCACCTCACCTTTGTGCAGGATATGTGGAGATAAACCGCGTGGGAAATGACACCAGCGGTAAGATGTGGAACTATAACAGAAAGAACGGACTTAATTCTCTTGCGTTCAGGCTTTGTCAGGACAATGCTTTTTACAAGGTGGATGCCGACTGTGTGGGAATATTTGGAGATAACATCCCCTGGGAATTGAACCGTCAGTGGCTTGATATTTTATCAAGAAGCGGAACACCTCTGTTTGTGGCAGTCGAGCCTTCGGCTATGACTCCGCAAATGGAGAGGGACTTAAAGGAAGCCTTCAGAATAAATTCCCTTCAGGAGGATGTGGCAGAACCCCTTGACTGGATGTATAACACCAGCCCTCAAAACTGGATGATAAACGGACAACGGTATGAATATGACTTTTTTATGGATGAATATCCCGAAATAAAGTGACGAAAGGATAGAGGAAAATGGTAGATATTTTAAGAAATCCCGACCTTGTTAAAATTTACTGTGACGAGGAAAATGTTGATACAAAGGTAGAGTTTGAAACGGAAGACAGAAAATTAAAGATTTTTGTCACGGCAAATGAAAGCCGCCCCAGAATGATTTGTCTTCGCTGGTACTATAAAACCGAAGAAGCCGTTTCTGTTATGGGCGATAAGTGGGAGAGAGCTTACGGCGATATGACCTGGCACTCACTTAACGGCGAAACCTTTATGCCCTGGTACTTTATTGTAAATAACGGTAAGGACAATGCATGCTGCGGCGTAATGACAGGCTGCTCAAGCTTTGTGTCCTTTCAGTACGATGCATCGGGCGTAACTGCCTGGGTTGATGTCCGCTGCGGCGGCGTTGGCGTTGATTTATCGGGACGCACTCTTTTGGCCTGCACAGTAGTTTGCGAGCATTATGAAAATATGTCAGCTTTTAATGCGGCAAAGGCGTTTTGCCGTGTGATGTGCGAAAACCCCATACTTCCAAAGGAGCCTGTTTACGGAAGCAACAACTGGTATTACGCTTACGGCAAATCAAGCTATGAGGAAATTATGGAGGATGCAAAATTAATTTCCCGTATCGCAGGCGAAAATAAAAATCGTCCATTTATGGTAATTGACGACGGATGGCAGATTAATTCCTGCGACGGTCCCTGGCTTCCCAACGAAAGATACGGCGATATGAAAAAGGTTGCTGACGGCTTTAAGGAAATGGGAATCCGCCCCGGTATCTGGTTCCGTCCTCTCCACAGTTCCACAGTTGAAAAAGAACATCCTGAATGGCTTATTAACAGAAACACAATGAAGTTTTTAGACCCCTCTCATCCTGAGGTTAAAAAGCTCATCAAGGAGGACATTGAAAGAATCGTTGGCTGGGGATATGAGCTTATTAAGCACGATTTTTCCCAGTGCGATATGTTCGGTCACTTCGGATGGGACTTAAATGGAAGTATCACAAACTACAAGGACTGGTCCTTCTATGACCGTAAAAAGACAAGTGCGGAAATCACTCTTGATTTCTATCGCCTGATAAGAGAAACTGCAGGAGATACATATATAATCGGATGTGATACTGTAAGCCATCTTTCGGCAGGCTTAGTTGAAATCAGCCGTGTGGGTACTGATACCAGCGGAAGATGCTGGTCTGTTACACGAATGAACGGCGTAAACTGCCTTGCCTTCAGAATGTGTCAGAACGATGCATTTTACAAGGTGGATGCCGACTGTGTAGGCCTTATGGCGGATAATATTCCATGGAAACTGAACCGTCAGTGGCTTGATCTTCTCTCAAAAAGCGGCTCGCCCCTTTTTGTTTCAATGCAGCCTTCTGTAATAACACCGGAGATTTTTGAAGACCTTAAAAAGGCATTTAAGATTAACTCCATCCAGGAAGATGTGGCAGAGCCACTTGACTGGATGTATAACAATCAGCCTCAGAAGTGGCTTATAAACGGGGAAGAGGTAGAGTACGATTTTGTTATGGACAGCCCTCCGAGACTTTTAGGATATAAGATAGGCGACTTAAGCTCAACAAATATGTTTTAATAAATAAAGGAAGGAATTAAAAAATTCCTTCCTTTATTATATATTATTTACAAAATACGTGCTTGCCGATGGTGGTTATGACTGGGCGACTTCGTATCCATTTGTTTGTTGCGGTTTTTGGGTTGTAATAGTAAATGGCACCGCCTGTCGGGTCCCAACCGTTTAAGGCATCCTTGGCGGCACGGATACAGCTTGCGGTAACAGCGGCGTTAATCTGTCCGTCGTCCACGGCGGTAAAAGCCTGAGGCTGATAAATCACCCCGGCTATGGTGTTTGGAAAGGACGGATGCTCCACTCTGTTTAATACCACGGCACCTACTGCCACCTGTCCTTCATAGGTTTCCCCCCGTGCTTCACCGTTTATAATGCGGGCAAGCAGATTTACATTGGCGGAGGAAGAGGAGGAAGAAGATGAACCTGTAGGAAGGCCAATGGCGGCTAAGGTGGCGTTTCCTGCAATACCGTCTGCTTTAAGACCGTTAGCTCTTTGGAATTTTATTACCGCATTTTTCGTCTGCTGTCCGTAAACGCCGTCAACGCTTCCTTTATAATATCCCCACTCCTTTAAGCGTGATTGGATGTTTCTTACTTCAGTTCCCTTACTTCCTATTTTGGAAAGAGCAGAAAGGGGAGATGCGTCTTCGTATGTTATAAAGGAAAAGGCGACAACCAGAGCCATAAGACCAAAGAATATTCTGTTTCTTATTTTTTTCATTATTAATACCTCTGTGAAGTGATTTTTCGTTAGTTTTTGTGAATTCTGATAAAATATACATATTAATCCCTTGCGAAATATCGGAAAACGTGTTATAATAACCGATATAGAGGCGGATTTTATATAAAAACTCTGTCTTTATAGTAATCTTGCACAAAAAGTTTTCTGAAAAACTGTATTTCTGACGAATTTTACAAAATATAAAAAATGTTAAAAAATAGTTGACAAACGGTGGTTTACATGGTATACTCATAGAGTCGGTCCATGTGGGCCACTGTTTTTGTGTGCGTTTTTGGGGCACATGAAGACAGACTACCGATGAAGCAGGAGGTTGCGGCAATGCCGGTTTTCCTGCCGAGGGAGTCCGATTCAGAGAAACCGGGCGAAAGCGCAAATGCTTTGCACAGAGTGGCATAAGTAAGAAGGGAAAGTGTGGAAACCTTCTGAAAGTGCGGATCCCGGCAAGCATGCCGGGAATTATAGTTGGGGTGGATGAAACACCCGGGCGAGTGTAAGGCGAGTTCTTCTGAGTCTCCTTGGGGTATATAATAATGAAGTAATGCCCTTAACCCAAAGCAAATAAAATAAGGAGGCGATTTTACTCATGGCAAAACAGAAAATCAGAATCAGATTGAAAGCTTATGACCATGCTCTTCTTGACCAGTCCACAGACAAAATTGTGGAAACAGCTAAGAGAACAGGTTCTGAAGTAAAGGGTCCCATTCCTCTTCCTACAGAAAAGGAAATCGTGACAATACTTCGTGCGGTTCATAAGTACAAAGATTCTCGCGAACAGTTTGAAATGAGAACTCACAAGAGACTTATCGACATTCTCTCTCCCACACAGAAGACTGTTGAAGCTCTCGGCAGACTCGATGTTCCTGCCGGCGTACAGGTTGAGATTAAGCTTGTTCAGAACGCAAAATAAGAACATCACATTAAAACTCCGGTTTACCGGTCAATGTTGGCGCAAGTCAACCAATAACCAATTTTAAGGAGGACGTTATACTCATGGAAAAGGCAATTATCGGTAAGAAAATCGGCATGACTCAGGTTTTCGCTCCGGACGGAAAAGTAATTCCCGTAACCGTAGTGGAAGCAGGTCCTTGCACAGTAATCCAGAAGAAGACCGTTGAAAAGGACGGCTATGAAGCAGTTCAGGTCGGCTTCGCACCTCTTAAGGACAAGCATGTAACAAAGCCCCTTAAGGGACACTTCGCTAAGGCGGAAGTTGAAGCAAAGAAATATCTTCGCGAATTCCGTTTAAGCGACACATCAGCACTCAACGTAAAGGACGAGATTAAGTGCGACATATTTGCAGAAGCAGATAAGGTTGACGTAATCGGTATTTCCAAAGGTAAGGGATACGCTGGCGTAATAAAGCGCCACAACGCATCCAGACTTAAGGAAACACACGGTACAGGTCCCGTTCACAGACATCCCGGTTCTATGGGCGCTTGCTCCACTCCTTCAAGAGTACTTAAGGGTAAGAAGCTTCCCGGACATATGGGTGTTGACAGAGTTACTGTATTAAACCTTGAAATCGTAAAAGTTGATGCCGAAAGAAATCTTCTTTTGATAAAGGGTGCGATTCCCGGTGCTAAGGGCGGAATCGTAACAGTAAGAAACGCTATAAAGGCGTAAGACTTAAGGAAGGAGGAATTTTAAATGCCTAAAACTGATTTATTTGATATGACAGCTGCAAAGGTTGGCGAAATTGAGCTCGCTGATGCAGTATTCGGTCAGGAAGTAAACGGTGCAGTGCTTCACACAGTTGTTGTGAATTACCTGGCTAACCAGAGACAGGGCACTCAGTCTACAAAGACCCGTACAGAAGTAGAAGGCGGCGGTGCTAAGCCCTACAGACAGAAGGGAACAGGCCGTGCAAGACAGGGTTCTTTAAGAGCTCCTAACCACGTTGGTGGCGGTATTGCATTAGGTCCCAAGCCCAGAGATTACAGATACACTGTAAACAAGAAGGTTAAGGCCCTCGCTATGAAGTCTGCTCTTTCCGCAAAGGTTTTAGAAAACAAGATTTTTGTTATTGACGACCTTAAGATGGATGAAGTTAAGACAAAGACAATGGCACAGCTTATCGCAAAGCTTGGCGAAGACAAGAAGGCACTCGTTGTTACATGCGATAAGAATCAGAACGTATATCTTTCCACAAGAAACATTGAAGGTGCAAAAGCTTCCTTCGTTGGTATGCTTAACGTATATGACTTAGTTAAGTACGATAAGCTCATCGTGGCTAAGAGTGCGGTAGAGAAACTCCAGGAGGTGTATGCATGATGAAAACAGCATATGATATCATAAAGAAGCCCCTTATCACAGAACAGGGTATGGAGCAGATTGCTGACAGAAAGTATACTTTCGTAGTAAGCCTCACCGCTAACAAGATTGAAATTAAAAAGGCTGTTGAGGAATTGTTCCCCGGCACTGAGGTTGAAAAGGTTACAACCGCAAGATACCTCGGTAAAGTAAAGAGAATGGGCGCAACATCCGGCAGCAGACCCAACTGGAAAAAGGCAATAGTTAAGCTT
This sequence comes from Clostridia bacterium, assembly GCA_045545475.1. Classification (GTDB taxonomy): domain Bacteria; phylum Bacillota; class Clostridia; order CAKSNL01; family HGM11501; genus HGM11501. The sequence continues at coordinate 42,027 of JAZQAZ010000017.1, forward strand.
ACAGAAGGAAGCAAGACAATTGAAGCTTTTGAAGGTTTGGTATAAGCTGTACGTAGAGTAAAAGAAAGTTAGGAGTTTGATTAAAAATGGCTATAAGAAAATACAATCCTACCTCTCCTGCGCGCAGACAGATGACGGTTTCTACATTTGAGGAAATCACCACAAATAAACCCGAGCGTTCTCTTCTCGAACCTATGAAAAACAATGCCGGAAGAAACTCTTACGGCAGAATCACAGTTCGTCACAGAGGCGGCGCAAACAGGAGAAAATACAGAATCATCGATTTTAAGAGAAACAAGATTGACATGGCAGCAACTGTTATGACAATTGAGTACGATCCCAACAGAAGTGCAAACATTGCACTCGTTCAGTATGAGGACGGCGAAAAGGCTTATATCCTTGCTCCTCAGGATCTGCACGTTGGCGATCAGGTTATGTCTGGTGCAGGCGCGGACATTAAGCCCGGTAACTGCCTTCCCATCAGATCAATTCCCGTTGGTACACTCATCCACAACGTTGAGCTTTCCAAGGGTAAGGGCGGTCAGCTCGTAAGAAGCGCAGGTGCTTCTGCTCAGCTTATGGCTAAGGAAGATAAGTATTCTCAGATCAGAATGCCTTCCGGCGAAGTAAGAATGATAGATGTTGACTGCAAAGCAACAATAGGCGTAATAGGCAACCAGGATCATGAAAACATCACTATCGGTAAAGCCGGCAGAAAGAGACATATGGGTATTCGTCCCACAGTCCGCGGTGTTGTAATGAACCCCAACGACCATCCTCACGGTGGTGGTGAAGGTAAGTCACCCATCGGTATGCCCAGCCCCGTTACACCTTGGGGTAGACCCGCACTTGGTCTTAAGACACGTAAGCAGAAGAAGTATTCTTCCAAGTACATCGTTAAGACACGTAACGGTAAATAATAGAAGGAGGATTTTAATATGGGACGCAGTGTAAAGAAAGGCCCCTTCGTTGATGCGAAGCTTTTAAGCCGTATCGAAAAGATGAACGAAGCAGGCGAAAAAAGAGTTCTTAAAACTTGGTCAAGATCTTCCACGATTTTCCCTGATTTTGTAGGTCATACAATAGCAGTACATGACGGAAGAAAGCATGTTCCGGTTTATGTAACAGAAGATATGGTTGGTCATAAGTTAGGTGAATTTGCTCCTACAAGAACCTTCAAAGGTCATGCAGGTGCAAAGACAACCGGAAAGTAATATCTCGTAAGAGAGGAGGAATTGTCGATGGAGGCAAGAACAGAAGCGAAAGCAGTTGTACGCTATATTCGCATATCACCCAGAAAGGTGAATATTGTTAACGACCTCATCAGAAACAAGCCTGTAGGTGTTGCAATGGGTATTCTTAAGAACACCCCCAAGGCTGCTTCTGAGGTTTTAATAAAACTTTTGAACTCCGCAATCGCAAATGCGGAAAACAATTTCGGCATGAATCCTGATGATTTATACGTAGCTGAGGCTTATGCTAATGCGGGTCCTACACTTAAGAGAATAAGACCCAGAGCTCAGGGACGTGCGTTCAGGATCTTAAAGAGAACATGTCACATTACTATCGTTGTTAAAGAAAGGGAGGCAAAATAATGGGCCAGAAAGTTAATCCCCACGGTTTGAGAGTCGGCGTTATTAAAGACTGGGACTCCAAGTGGTACGCTGACAAGAAAACTTTCGGTGATAATCTCGTAGAAGATTACAAAATCAGAACCTTCCTTAAGAAGACACTTTTTGCCGCTAACGTATCCAAGATTGAAATTGAGAGAGCAAACAATAAGCTTTCCGTTTCCATCAATACGGCAAGACCCGGTGTTATCATCGGTTCAAAAGGTTCTGAAATCGAAAAGCTTAAGGCACAGCTTGTTGCAATGACCGGTAAGGAAGTTGCATTGAACATAGTTGAAGTTAAGAATCCTTCAACAAATGCACAGCTCGTTGCTGAAAGCATCGCTGCACAGCTCGAAAAGCGTATTTCTTTCAGAAAGGCTATGAAGAGCTCCATGCAGAGAGCAATGAAGATGGGAGCAAAGGGTATCAAAACTACTTGTTCCGGTCGTCTCGGCGGTGCAGAAATCGCCAGAACAGAGCACTATCATGAGGGAACAATTCCGCTGCAGACATTAAGAGCGGATATCGACTACGGCTTCTGGGAGGCTAACACAACCTACGGTAAGATCGGTGTTAAGGTTTGGATCTACAAGGGTGAAGTTCTCCCCGGAACAAAGGCAGCAGCAGAAATCGCTCCTCCTGTTTCCGAAAAGCCCAGAAGAGAGCGTAGAGCTCCCCGCAAGACGGAAGGAGGCAAAAACAATGTTAATGCCTAAAAGAGTTAAGCACAGAAGAGTATTCAGAGGTAGAATGAAGGGTACCGCTCAGAGAGGTAACATGGTTACTTACGGAGATTTCGGTCTTCAGGCTTTAGAGCCCTCCTGGATCACTTCTAACCAGATCGAAGCTGCCCGTATCGCACTTACAAGATACATCAAGAGAGGCGGCCAGGTATTCATTAAAATATTCCCCGACAAGCCCGTAACTGAAAAGCCTGCCGAGACACGAATGGGTTCCGGTAAAGGTTCACCCGAATACTGGGTAGCAGTTGTTAAGCCCGGAAGAGTTCTCTTCGAGGTTAAGGGTGTTGACGAGGAAACAGCAAGAGAAGCTATGAGACTTGCAATGCATAAGCTTCCGGTTAAGTGCAAATTTGTTAAAAAGGAAACGGAGGGTGATTCTTGTGAAAATTAAAGAAATTCGTGAATTATCCTTAGAGGAACTGAATACAAAGCTTACAGACCTTAAGAGCGAGCTTTTTAATCTCAGATTCCAGCATGCGACAAATCAGCTTGACAATCCCATGAAGATCGTTGAGACAAAGAAGTCAATTGCTAAAGTTATGACGGTCATCAAAGAGAAAGAGATGAACGCGTAAGCTCGGAAGGAGGTAAATGTAAATGTCTGAAAGAAATTTTCGTAAAGTCAGAATAGGTGTTGTAAAGAGCGACAAGATGGATAAGACAATCGTTGTTGCAATTGAAGAACACGTAAAGCATCCTCTCTACGGCAAGGTTGTTAAGAGAACTTATACTCTTAAGGCTCATGATGAATTAAATGAGTGCCAGGTAGGCGATAAGGTAAAGGTTATGGAAACAAGACCTTTAAGCCGTGACAAGAGATGGAGACTTGTTGAAATCGTAGAAAAAGTAAAATAATTAGTTCCAAGCTAAATAATCGGAAGGAGTTGAAGAATCGTGATACAGCAGCAGTCTCTTTTGAAGATAGCAGACAATACAGGTGCTAAGGAAGTTATGTGCATCCGTGTACTTGGCGGATCAGGCAGAAAGTATGCGTCCGTTGGTGACGTTATCGTATGCTCCGTTAAGAAAGCAGCACCCGGTGGTATTGTTAAAAAAGGTGATGTTGTAAAGGCGGTTGTAGTTCGTACAGTTAACAATTTAAGACGTGCGGACGGTTCTTATATAAGATTTGACGAAAACGCTGCGGTTATTATACAGGATGACAAGAACCCCAAGGGAACCCGTATATTTGGCCCCGTAGCAAGAGAGCTCAGAGAAAAAGAGTATATGAAGATACTTTCTCTTGCTCCCGAAGTTCTGTAAGGAGGTACCAATATGTCGCTTCATATTAAAGAGGGTGACCAGGTAGTAGTATTATCCGGTGCCCATAAAGGTAAAACCGGCAAGGTGCTTTCCACAAACCCCAAGGCCGGCAAAGTAGTTGTTGAAGGCGTTAACATGATCACAAAGCATCAGAAAGCTAAGAGCCAGACACAGCCCGGCGGAATCATTAAGCAGGAAGCACCCATTTACGCATGCAAGGTTATGCATGTTTGCCCCAAGTGCAATAAGCCTACAAGAATAGGCTACAAGCTGCTTGAAAACGGCAGTAAGGTTCGCGTTTGTAAAAAGTGCGGAGAAACCTTTAACGACTAAAGAGAGGAGGTTGTAACGAATGGCAAGACTTGAAACATTTTACAAAGAACAGGTAACCAAGGCATTGGTTGAAAAGTTCGGATATAAGAATCCCATGGAAATCCCCAAGATTTCTAAGATAGTTATAAATATCGGTGTCGGCGAAGCCAAGGATAATCCGAAGGAACTTGAAGCTGCAATCAGCGATCTTGAGAAGATCACAGGTCAGAAGGCTGTTACTACAAAGGCAAAGAAGTCTATCGCTAACTTTAAGCTTAGAGAGGGCATGCCTATCGGATGTAAGGTAACACTCAGAAGAGACATGATGTATGAGTTCCTCGACAGATTCATCAACGTTGCACTTCCCCGTGTAAGAGACTTCAGCGGAATCAGCCCTGACAGTTTCGACGGTAGAGGTAACTACAACGTAGGTATCAAGGAACAGATCATATTCCCTGAAATCGAATACGACAAGATTGATAAAATCAGAGGTATGGATATCGTAATCGTAACGACTGCGAAGACCGATGAAGAGGCACGTGAGCTCCTTACACTTATGGGTGCTCCGTTCACTCGCTGAGCAGGGAGGAAAGGATAAGTTATGGCTAAGAAATCTATGATCTTAAAGCAGCAGAAAGAGCAGAAGTATTCCACAAGAGAATATAACAGATGCAAAATCTGCGGCAGACCCCATGCATATCTGAGAAAGTACGGCATTTGCCGTATCTGCTTCAGAGAGTTGGCTTACAAGGGCGAGATTCCCGGTGTAACAAAGGCCAGCTGGTAATCCATTCTAACGGAAAAGGAGGCATAATAATGCAGATAACAGATCCTATTGCTGATATGCTTACACGTATCAGAAACGCTAATTCTCAGAAACACGAGTCTGTACAGGTTCCCGCTTCTAACATGAAGAAGGCTATCGCTCAGATTCTTCTTGAGGAAGGCTATATAAAAGGATACCAGGTTACAGAAGATAATAAGCAGGGCATGATTGATATCACCCTTAAGTATGGTGCAAACAAGGAAAAGGCAATCACCGGTCTTAAGAGAGTATCCAAGCCCGGTCTTAGAGTATATGCTGCGAAGGAAGACCTTCCCAGAGTATACAGAGGACTTGGTATTGCAATAATCTCAACTTCACAGGGTATCATGACTGATAAAAAGGCAAGACTTGCCAACGTAGGCGGAGAGGTTCTTGCATTTATCTGGTAATTAATAAATTAAAGAATTAGGTGGTGAGTTAAATGTCAAGAATAGGTAGAATGCCTATCACAGTCCCCGCCGGGGTAGATGTAAAGATAGAGGGAACACTTGTTACCGTTAAAGGACCCAAGGGTACTTTAACTCAGGAAATACATCCCGATATGATAATCGAAAGAGAAGGCGCTGAAATACTTGTAAAGCGTCCCTCTGAGCAGAAGGAGCACAAGGCGCTCCACGGACTTACCAGATCTCTTTTGAACAACATGGTAATCGGCGTAACTGAAGGCTTCAAGAAGGAACTTGAAATCAACGGTGTTGGTTACAGAGCACAGAAGCAGGGTAAGAAGCTCATATTGAATCTTGGCTATTCTCATCCGGTTGAAATGGAAGAATTCGAGGGTATTACCATCGAAGTACCGGATCAGAACAAGATCATTATAAGCGGTCCTGATAAGCAGGTAGTTGGCGCATTTGCAGCTAACGTTCGTGAAAAGAGACCTCCTGAGCCTTATAAGGGCAAGGGCATCAAGTATGTTGAAGAACATATAAGACGCAAGGAAGGTAAAGCCGGTAAGGCAAAGAAATAAGTAAGAAGGGAGTAAGTCTCAAATGATTACTAAGTCGAGCAGCAATAAAGCAAGACAGAAGAGACACTTAAGAGTTCGTAATAAGATTTCCGGAACAGCGGAAAGACCCAGACTCAGTGTTTACAGAAGTCTTAAAAATATGTATATCCAGCTCATCGACGACACAAAAGGTGTAACTTTAGTAGCTGCTTCCACAAAGGAACTTGAAGGTTCTAATGGCGGCAATAAGGGAGCTGCTTTTGAAGTCGGCAAGCTTATAGGCACAAAGGCTATTGAAAAAGGTATCAAGACCGTAGTATTTGACCGTAGCGGCTACATTTATCACGGCCGAGTTAAAGAGGTCGCTGATGGTGCCAGAGAAGCCGGACTCGAATTTTAAGAGTCGGGATAAGAAAGGAAGTGTAGCATAAAATGTCAGAGCGTTTTGATAGAGCAAACAACGTTGAAGATGAAATCCAGGAAAAGGTTGTCAGCATAACACGTGTTGCAAAGGTTGTTAAGGGCGGTCGTACTTTCCGTTTCGCTACATTAGTTGTAGTAGGTGACGGAAAGGGTCGCGTAGGCGCCGGCACAGGTAAAGCTGCTGAAATTCCCGATGCAATCAGAAAGGGAATCGAAGACGCTAAGAAGAACATGATAACCGTTCCGATTGAAAACGGAACAATTCCTCACGAGATTACAGGTCAGTTTGGTGCAGGCGAAGTATTGCTTATGCCCGCTAAGCCCGGTACCGGTATCATCGCCGGCGGAAGTGTCAGAGCAGTTGTTGAACTTTGCGGTATCAAGGATATTCGTGCAAAGTCCATGAGAAGCAATAACCCCAGAAATGTGGTTAAGGCAACAATTGAAGGCCTTTCAAATCTTGTTGATGCTAACATTGTAGCAGCAAAAAGAGGAAAGTCCGTTGAAGAACTCTAATACAAGGAGGGTTTTAAGATGGCAAAACTTAAGATTACACTTGAGAAGAGCTTGATCGGACGTAAGGATGACCACATCGCAACAGCGAAGGCTCTCGGACTCAAGAAGATAAGAGATGTCGTTGAAAAAGACGACTGCGCAACAATCAGAGGTATGGTTAACAAGATTTCTTATCTTGTTAAGTGTGAAGAAATATAATTAGGAAAAAGGAGGTGCAGCAAATGAAGTTGTACGAGCTTAGTCCTGTTCCCGGAAGCACAAAGGAAGCTAAAAGAAAGGGTAGAGGTCACGGTAGCGGCAACGGTACCCAGGCAGGTCGTGGTCACAAGGGCCAGAAGGCAAGAAGTGGCGGCGGCGTAAGACCCGGATTTGAAGGCGGACAGATGCCTTTAATCAGACGTATCCCCAAGAGAGGCTTCACCAACATATTTGCTAAAAAATATGCTGAGATCAACGTTTGCGAATTGAACGTATTCAATGACGGAGACGTTATCGGCGTAACCGAGCTCATGGAGAAAGGCATCATCAGTAAAGCATACGACGGACTTGTAGTTCTTGGTAACGGTGAAATCACAAAGAAGGTAACCGTAAAGGCAGCAAGATTCTCCAAAGTTGCAGCTGAAAAGATTGCAACAGCCGGTGGAAAGGCCGAGGTGATTTAAAGTGATAGAAACTTTAAAAGCCGCATGGAGACTTCCGGATTTAAGAAAGAAAATTTTATTTACATTGTTCATGCTTATCGTGTTCAGACTGGGATCTGCTATTCCTGTTCCCGGTCTGCAGCCCGGTATGCTGGGCAATCTCGGCCAGACCGGAGAGTTCAATATGTTCAGTATAATGAACCTCTTCTCCGGTGGTGCCTTCAGCCAGGCAACAATATTTGCAATGGGTATTTCTCCCTACATCAACAGCTCCATCATTATGCAGCTCTTAACAGTTGCGATTCCCGCACTTGAGAGAATGCAGAAAGAAGGAGAAGAGGGCAGAAAGAAAATACAGTCAATTACAAGATGGGTAACAATTGCTCTTGCTCTTATACAGGGTATAGGAATTTACTTCCTTCTTATCCAGTATGGCATGACAGTTAATCCTTCAGCTAAATTCATTGACGGATTTATTGTAGTTGCAACTCTTACAGCAGGTACTGCATTTGTAATGTGGCTCGGCGAACAGATTACCGATAAGGGTATCGGCAACGGTATCTCTCTTATAATCTTCATCGGTATCGTGGCAAGTATCCCCTCCATTATCAATAACGTGGTAATGAGTTTTGATTTCAAGACAGAGTGGTGGATCGAGCTTCTTATAATAGTATATGCTCTTGCAATGATTGCTTTTGTTGTATATTTCGATTCCAGTGAAAGAAGAATTCCTGTTCAGTACTCCAAGAGAGTAGTTGGCAGAAAGATGTACGGCGGTCAGTCCACATACATTCCCTTAAAGGTTGCTATGGCGGGCGTACTTCCCATCATCTTCGCAATTTCCATTCTTTCTTTCCCCACAACGATTATACAGCTTACAACAGGCCAGACAGAGGTTGCTAAAATCGCAATTAATCATCCTTGGCTTGCAAAGATTGTTGAGATATTCTCACCCGGAAACTGGGTATATTGCGTGATTTACTTCCTGTTAATCATTGCATTTACCTACTTCTATACTTCAATCAGTTTTAACCCCATTGAGATAGCTAACAACCTTAAGAAGAACGGCGGTACTATTCCGGCTATCAGACCCGGAAGAGATACCAGCGACTTTATCAGCAAGGTTCTTGCAAGAATAAATCTTGCAGGTGCACTCTTCCTGAGCATAGTTGCAGTGTTGCCTTTAGTACTTGGTCTTATATTCCCCAAGTTTGCAACACTTGGCTTAATCGGAGGATCTTCTGTACTCATCTTGGTTGGTGTTGCTCTTGAAACAGTTAAGCAGATAGAAGCACAGATGATGATGAGACATTACAAAGGATTTTTAGATTAATCTTTGGCGAAAGGTCGACAGTTAAAATGAAACTTATTATGTTAGGACCTCCAGGTGCAGGAAAGGGTACTCAGGCAGAATTTCTTTCTGAGAAATATGAAATTCCTCAGATTTCAACCGGTGCTATTATAAGAAGCGTTATCACCTCAGGCAGCGAATTCGGAAAAAAATTAAAGGCTTTGATTGACGAAGGAAATCTCATTTCTGATGAAGATGTTCTTAAGTTAGTTAAGGAAAGAATCGAGGAACCTGATTGTGCGAAAGGATATATCCTTGACGGATTTCCCCGCACAATAGCACAGGCAGAAGCACTGGAAAGAATGGATATTACCATCGATAAGGTATTATCCATAGAACTTTCGGATGAAGAAATCCTAAGTAGGCTTTCCGGAAGACGCGAATGTGCGTCCTGCAGAGCAACCTATCACATCGAAGATAATCCCTCAAAAGTCGAAGGGGTATGTGACAGATGCGGAGGCAAGCTTATATGTCGTGAAGACGATAAGCCTGAGACAATAAAACACCGTCTTGCGGTTTACTATGAATCCACAGCTCCTCTTAAAGCTTTTTATGAGGAAAGAGGACTTCTTGTTACCGCTCACGGAAAGAAACTTCTTGAAGAAACCAAACGAGAAGTGCTTAGAGCACTGGGTGAATTAAAGTGATTTTAATTAAATCGGATTCTGAAATTGAACTTATGTATGAAAGCGGTCAGATAACGGGCGGAGCTCTTGCCTTGGCAGAAGAGAGCATACGCCCGGGAATGACAACCGGCGAACTTGACTCTCTTATAGAAAAATATATAAGAAGTCACGGCGCCAGGCCTTCATTCAAAAACTATAACGGTTTTCCGGCGTCTGCATGTATTTCCGTAAATGAGGTAATCGTTCATGGAATACCCGGAGACAGAGTTTTGAAGGATGGGGATATCGTCAGCGTGGATGTGGGCTCCTACTATAAAGGATATCACTCCGACGCGGCGAGAACCTTCGCTGTGGGTAATGTCACCGAGGAAGCTAAAAAGCTTATTGAGGTGACGAAGCAAAGCTTTTTCGAAGGAATTAAAGCCGCTTATCCCGGAATGAGGATAGGCGATATCGGAAGCCGCGTCCAGGCTTACGCCGAGAGCTTCGGCTACGGTGTAGTAAGGGACATGGTGGGCCACGGAATAGGAAGGGCACTTCATGAAGCACCCGATGTTCCCAACTTCGGAAAAGAGGGCAGAGGCATACGCTTATTGGAGGGAATGTGCATAGCTGTTGAGCCCATGATAAACGAGGGAACCTACGAACTTAAAACTCTCTCCGATGGTTGGACGACGGTAACTCTTGACGGTAAGTTATCGGCACATTATGAAAATACCTTGGCAATAACCAAGGATGGGCCGAGAATTCTTACCCTGATTTAAGGAGGATACAAATGGAACCCGGAGATTTGGTACTGTCGGAAAAAGGAAGAGACAAAGACCGATATTACGTGGTAATGGAAGTCTGGCCGGAATACTGCTTTATAGCAGACGGCGACATCCGAAAAACAGACAGACCGAAGAAGAAAAAAATCAAACACGTTGTGCAGACTGGCTTTGACAGTGAGTTTATTAAAAAGAAATTCGCAGAAGGTCAAAGGGTAACAAATACCGAACTGCGCAATGAAATAAGCAAATTTATTAACTCGCTTAATCCATCGGCATTTCCGGTGGAATAAAGGAGGTAGAAAACCTTGGCTAAAGATGATGTAATTGAGTTTGAAGGAACAGTTGTTGATGCTCTTCCCAACGCAATGTTTAAGGTTGAGCTTCCCAACGGACACGTTGTGCTTGCACACATTTCGGGAAAACTCAGAATGAATTTTATTAAGATATTACCGGGCGATAAGGTCAAGATAGAAATATCTCCTTATGACCTTACGCAAGGTCGTATAACCTGGAGAGACAAATAATTTCTCCGCACAAGAAAGGAATGATTCAGATGAAGGTCAGACCTTCTGTAAAACCTATTTGCGAAAAATGCAAGATCATTAAGAGAAAAGGTAAAATAATGGTCATCTGCGAAAATCCTAAGCACAAACAGAAACAGGGTTAATTCCCACTAAGAAAAATATTTTTATGACATGCGAAAGCAGGAGGTGTAAGTTAAATGGCTAGAATTGCCGGTGTAGATTTACCGAGAGAAAAGCGTATCGAAATTGGTCTTACCGCCGTTTACGGAATTGGTCGCACAACTGCGACTGAAATTCTTACAAAAGCAGGCGTAAATCCTGACATCAGAGTTAAGGATCTTACTGACGATGATCTTGCAAAGATCAGAGAAGTAATGGCTACTGAAGAGTACAAGGTTGAAGGTGACCTTCGTCGCGATACAGCTCTCGACATTAAGAGACTCGTTGAGATCGGCTGCTACAGAGGAATGAGACATAGAAAAGGTCTTCCCGTAAGAGGTCAGCGTACCAAGACGAATGCTCGTACCAGAAAAGGTCCCAGAAAGACCATGGCGAACAAGAAGAAATAATAAGTAAGGGAGGATATTTTTCATGGCTAAGACTGTTGTGGCTAAGAAAGCTGTTAGACGTCGTAAAGAGCGCAAGAATATCGAGCGCGGCGCCGTTCATATCAGCTCCACATTTAATAACACAATTGTAACAATAACAGACACTGCAGGAAACGCTCTTTCCTGGGCAAGTGCAGGTGGATTAGGATTCCGCGGTTCAAAGAAGAGCACTCCTTTCGCAGCTCAGACAGCTGCTGAAACAGCAGCAAAGGCTGCTATGGAGCACGGCCTTAAAACTGTAGAAGTTTATGTAAAGGGCCCCGGTGCAGGTAGAGAAGCTGCTATTCGAGCTCTTCAGGCAGCTGGTCTTGAGATCAGCATGATTAAGGACGTAACACCCATTCCTCACAATGGATGTCGCCCGCCCAAGCGTAGAAGAGTTTGATTTAGGGGAAAGGAGGAAGTTTATTTATGGCTAGAAATACACAGCCCATCGTTAAAAGATGTAAGACGCTCGGAATTGAGCCCGGCGTAATGGGTTATAACAAGACAACAAACAGAAACCCCAATCCGAACAGAAAGAAAAAGTCGGAATACGGTATTCAGCTTAATGAAAAGCAGAAGGTTAAGTTCATTTACGGCGTACTTGAGAAGCAGTTCAGAAAGTACTATGTAATGGCAACCAAGAGACACGGTATCACAGGTGAAATGTTACTTCAGATTCTTGAATCAAGACTGGATAACGTTGTATACCGTTTAGGTCTTGCTAACACCCGTCGTGAATCAAGACAGATCGTTGTTCACGGTCACGTTACCTTAAACGGTAAGAAGGTTAATATTCCTTCTATCCTTGTTAAGCCCGGCGACGTTATCGCTGTAACTGAAAAGTGCAAGAGTAACGATCATTTCAAAGCAATCTTTGAAGCAAACGAAGGCAGAATCATCCCCAAGTGGCTTGATTTTGATAAGAATACCCTTACAGGTAAGGTAGTAAGCCTTGCTGAGCGTACGGATATTGATTTCCCCGTTGAGGAAACTCTTATTGTCGAGTTGTACTCTAAGTAAGATTTGCTCCCTCATTGTAAAATTAATTAAATTAATAAAGGGAGGTAGCGCTTATCATGATAGAAATAGAAAAGCCTAAAATAAGCTGTACAGAGCTTAATGATGAAAAGACTTACGGAAAGTTTGTTGTAGAACCTCTTGAAAGAGGTTACGGCACGACACTTGGTAACTCTCTTAGAAGAATCCTTTTGTCGTCGCTTCCCGGTGTTGCTGCTACCAGCGTTAAGATTGACGGAGTGCTTCATGAGTTCTCCACAATTAACGGTGTGAAGGAAGACGTAACAGATATCATTATCAACATCAAGCAGCTTATTGTAAAGCTTCACGGGGAAGGCCCTAAAACCATCTATATAGATGCAAAGGGCGAACAGGAGATTACAGCCGCTGACATAAAGCATGACAGCGACGTTGAAATCATCAACGGTGATCTTCATATAGCAACCCTTAACGAGGACGCTAAACTGTATATGGAAATCACAATCGGAAAGGGCAGAGGTTATGTAAGTGCTGAGCGTAATAAACAGAATCAGCAGCCTATAATCGGCCTTATCAGTGTGGACTCCATCTACACCCCCGTACCCAAGGTAAATTACTATGTGGAAAACACACGTGTAGGACAGATTACCGACTATGACAAGCTTACACTTGAAGTTTGGACTAACGGTACTTTGACTCCTGACGAGGCAATTTCCTTAGGTGCAAAAATATTAAACGAACATCTTAATCTGTTCATCGACTTGTCTGACGATGCAAAGAATGCCGAGATTATGGTAGAAAAAGCAGCGCCCAGCCAGAGTAAACTTCTGGAAATGACAATCGAAGAACTTGATCTCTCAGTACGTTCCTACAACTGCTTAAAGCGTGCAGGAATCAACACTGTTGACGATCTTATTCAGAGAACAGACGAAGATATGATGAAGGTTAGAAACTTAGGACGTAAGTCTTTGGAAGAAGTTATTAATAAGCTTCATGGCCTTGGACTTTCATTGGCGTCCGAAGAAGAATAAGGAGGTGCGTTAGATGCCCGGTACAAGAAAATTAGGTCGTAAGACCGATATCAGAATAGCTATGCTCAAGAATCTGGTTACCGCACTTTTAGAAAACGGCAAGATTTCCACCACAGAAGCACGTGCGAAGGAAATCCGTCCCATCGCTGAAAAGATGATCACTCTTGGTAAGAAGAACACTCTTCATACAAGAAGACAGGCTCTTGCTTTCATTCAGAGCGAAGACGTTGTAAAGAAGCTGTTTGATGAGATTGCTCCCAAGTATGCAGAACGCAACGGAGGATACACCAGAATTTATAAGGGCGGAGTAAGACGCGGTGACGCGGCTCCTACTGCCATCATCGAGCTGGTTTAATTCAAAGCTTAAAAAACACCGTTCCAAAAGGAACGGTGTTTTTTTGTGTTAAAATCAATTTTCTTCTTTTTTAAGTCTTGGCAGAACATCAAATCTTATTATTCCGATAATTAATGATACAAGCAATACTCCGTCGGCGATGGCACCTTCGTAAGATGTAACCGCAAGATTGTAGCAAAGGTAACATATATGAGTTAAAAAGGAAACTGTTCTTATTACAGTTGTATTTTTATTTCCGTATGCAATGGTTGAAAGGTCTTTCGCAAAAATAAGCATTATGCTTTTAAATCCTTCAAATGTCCATATGCCGAAGGCGGTAAATATAACACAGAAAATTATCTGGAAAACCGTGGTTTTCTTGCCCGCTGCTACCTGCTTTGTAAAAATGATGTTTCTTACGCATCCAACGGCATTAAGGATTCCTCCTGAATATGCACCAAGCAGGAAATACTGCAGAATAAATAGTGCTTCATTAACTGTTCTGAAAAATAAAATGTGCTTGTGCTTTTTAAACTGGAAAGATAAAAAGTTAGCACCAAGTCCTAAAATACCAACTGTACGGGTTATAATAAGCTCAAGCAGTGGTGTTATAGTAAAAAATGGCATAATAAAATCTCCTTGCATTTAACTATCTTATGTGCTATACTATAACACAAGACAGAAATAAACACAATAGTTGTTCAAAATATTGATAAATGAACATTTTTGTGAACGGAGTGATGCCATGAAACTCAGCGAAAGACAAAGGGAAATATTCAATCTTATATGCGAAAATAAGAAAATGTCCGTGGAGGAGTTAACTGCTGCCGTGTATGTTTCGGGAATGACGGTGAGAAGGGATTTAGCGGAGCTTTCTAAAAACGGTTATGTAAAAAGATACCGTGGTGGGGCAATGTGCCTGCCGGAAAACAATAGCTTTCCCGTTTCTTCCCGCATGCACATTGAAGAGGATGAAAAAAGAGCACTTGCCAAAAAGGCGGCGGAATTTTTGAAAGACGGCTTAAATATATTTATCGATAGCTCATCAACATGCCAGTTTATAATCCCTCACATAAAAAAATTTGAAAATATAAAAATAATAACAAACTCGGTAAATGCACTTATTTCGGCATCAGAATTTCACATTCCTTGTTTTATAATCGGAGGACAGTATTTAGAAAGCGATATGTGTTTTATCGGAACTGCGGCGGAAAAACAGGCCGAAAATCTCAATGTGGATATAGCTTTTATCTCCACTCAGGGAATAACGGAGGACGGCGTTATCACAGATTCATCTCCCCAAATAACAGGCGTTAAGGAAGAAATAATGAAAAATGCAAAGCACACGGTGTTCCTTTTTGAGAAATCGAAAATCGGAATAAAAGGGCTTTATACCGTTTGCCGCAAGAATGATGAAAACGTGACGGTGGTTACGCTATGAAGAAGGGGTTATATTGATTAAATTCTGAAATTGTGTTATACTACCAACATAAAGATATGGTTATGGAGGAACTTGGCAATGGAAAAATTAAAAGTTGCGGTTGAAAAAAACAGACAGCTTATTTTAGATGCTGAAAGGTATATATGGAAAAATCCCGAAACGGGATATAAAGAGGTGAAAACTTCAAAATATATGGCGGACGCTTTCCGTACCCTTGGCTATGAACTTACCATGGCAGAGGGAATAACAGGCTTTTGTACTGTTATTGACACGGGAAAAGAGGGCCCCACACTTCTTATATTAGGTGAGCTTGATTCAATAATATGTCCAAATCATCCCGAATCCGATCCAGAAACCGGAGCAGTTCACTCATGCGGACACAACGCACAGTGTGCGGCACTTCTTGGTATTGCCGCCGCTCTTAAAGAACCTGGCGTGCTTGAGGGTTTATGCGGAAGGATAATGCTCCGCTTGTAAACGATAACGGGCTTATTGAAATTACGAAAGAAGCGGCAGGAAAAATACTGCCCGAATATACATTCACCATCAATGAAGGGATAAGCTCAGGAAGCACAGATATGGGCGACCTTTGCTGCATTATGCCCGTAGTTCACCCTTATGCAGGCGGTGCGAAGGGAACAGCACACGGAAGCGATTATTATATAGTCGACCCGGAAGCAGCCTGCATTGCATCGGCAAAAATGCAGATGGCAATGCTTTATATTCTTCTTTCAGACGAGGCAAAGCGTGCAAAAGAAATAATTAAAAACTATAAGCCGTTATTTGCTTCTAAGGAAGAATATTTTGCTTATGTTGACTCCTTAAATAAAGCAGGAGACAGAATAAAGTACGGCGAAAGCGGAGAAGCGATAGTTGATACACTGTAAAATGAACTTGCAAAGAATAGAATTTTGTGGTAAAATATAATTCGATTTTTCAGAGTAAGCTTTTTGGAGGCAAATATGAAAAAGATACAAAGTAACTGGATAAAAATGCTCCTGCTTGGTGCATTCCTTATTTTGTTTTACAGGGTTACTGAGAACTACAAAGGAAGCCTTGATTGGATAGGTGATTTTATAGGAGTATTTACACCCTGCATAATAGGGGTGGTTATAGCTTTCTTTCTGTGGAAACCGGCAGAAAAGCTAGAAGTGCTTATAGGAAAAGCGAAATGGAATTTTTTAAGAAGCCATAAAAAGGCGGTATCAATTTTAAGTATTTATCTTATTATTGTCATCATTATGGCACTTGCGGTTAATTTTATCCTTCCTGTACTATCTAAAAACGTGAAGGATCTGGCAATTAATGCTCCTTCATATATAGATAAAGCTGATAAATTCCTGAAAGAAAACAAATATCTTTCAGAGATAGATATTTTTGAGACAATGAACGGGAAGCTGGAGAACTTTGTTAAAGAAAATCTTACTTTAAGCAATATAAATAAGTATATTTCGGTACTGGGTAATATTGCAGGTTCTTTCCTTAATTTCTTTTTAGGAATTGTTTTTTCCATATATATTCTTTTTGACCGTGAAGGAATTAAAAAATTCTGGAAAACCGTGGGAGATAAGTTTCTTTCCGGAAAAGGCGGCATTGTTTTAAGAAAGTACATTGCGAAAACTGTAGGGTTGTTTTATTCCTATTTTTCAGGTCTTGCCATAGATGCTCTGATAGTTGGATTTGTAACATCGGTTGCACTTGGAATTTTCCGTGTGCCTTATGCTGTGCTTCTCGGTGTTTTGGCGGCAATAGGAAATATGGTGCCGTTCTTCGGACCTATTGTGGCAACGGTTGTGACTTTTATAATAAGTATGCTTACTGTAGGGCCTGTCAACGCACTTTGGATTATTGCTTTCCAGATAATACTGGGACAGGTTGATTCAAATATTATTCAACCAAAAATATTAAGTAAATCCACCGGAGTAAGTCCGCTGCTGGTTCTTTTTGCTGTGATAGTATTCGGTGAATTGTTCGGATTTTTCGGAATGGTTTTGGGAGTACCGCTGATTGCCACGATTAAGATGATTGCGGACGATTATTTTGATAACGGAGAACTTGACGGCAGCATGCCGGAAGATATAACAAAGAAAGGAAATGATATAAATGAGTGAATGTACACACAACTGTGAAACCTGCAATGTGGGTGATTGCGGAGAAAGAACAAAAGAAAGCTTTTTGGAAAAGCCCCACGAGCTTTCCGACATCAAAAAAGTAATAGGTATCGTAAGCGGTAAGGGCGGCGTAGGTAAAAGTCTTGTTACGGGCTTAATGTCCGTACTTTCAAGAAGAGCAGGCTTTAATACTGCGGTTCTTGACGCCGATATCACAGGTCCATCCGTTCCCAAAATGTTCGGAGCGAAGGAAAAAGCCCTTGGTGCAGAAAACGGAATTTATCCCGTTCAGACAAAAACCGGTATAAGACTTATGTCCATTAATCTTTTAATGGAAAACGAAACAGATCCTGTTGTATGGCGTGGTCCCGTTATCGCAGGTGCCGTTAAGCAGTTCTGGACAGATGTAATCTGGGGCGATGTTGACTTTATGTTTGTCGATATGCCTCCGGGAACAGGCGATGTTCCTCTTACGGTTTTCCAGTCCCTTCCTGTTGACGGAATTATCGTAGTAGCATCTCCCCAGGAGCTTGTAGGAATGATTGTTGAAAAGGCACTTAATATGGCAAAGCTTATGAATATTCCGGTTTTAGGCCTTGTTGAAAATATGAGCTATGTGACTTGCCCCGACTGCGGAAAGCAGATAAAGGTATTTGGCGAAAGCCATATTGATGAAATTGCAAAGGCGAAAGATCTTACGGTTCTCGGAAGAATTCCATTTGATCCCAAGCTTGCCGCTGCCTGCGATGCAGGTATGCTTGAGCTTTTTGAGGGCGATTGGCTTAAGGATGCAGAAGCTCTCCTTGAAAAGCTCTGTCCCGAAGAATGAAAAATTATAAAATTGATGAGATAGGCGGAACACTATTAAACCTCAAGGTAAAGAGAAATGCAGGAAAAACCTTTGTACCGCCTCATACACATGACTTTGCGGAGATTGTTTATATATACAGCGGAAGCGGTGTCCACGAAATCGGTGATGTAAGCTACAGTGCAAAGGAAGGGGACTTACTTTATGTAAATCCCGGAGAAAGGCACGCCTACAGCACCGAGGGAAATATGGATTTTTACGAGGTTTTATTGAAAGGTGAATTCTTCAGCGAAAATGAGGCACTTTCCGATAACATATTTGCACTTTTTATGCTTACCGCATTTTCCGATTTTGAAAGCGAAATAACGGAAAACGGAAGAAAAGTCAGCTTTCATAAGGAAGAAGGAATGACAGAGCTTTTCAAATGCCTTGAGAAGGAATATAAAAATGCCGAAGCAGGGTACGAAACAGTAGTGAGAAGTTTAGTTTCCATAATTCTTGTAAAGCTTTTCAGAAAGCTTTCATTGCACGATGATAAAACCTCGGAAAAGATAAATTCAAAGTTTTCGGAGTATATAAAAAAGCATTCGGGAGAGAGAATTACGCTGTCAAGCGTGGCAAAGGAGTTTTTGTATAATCCATCCTATTTTTCAAGGATGTTCAAAAATTACTTCGGAATGACCTTTTCAGAATATGTGGGCAGAGAACGGATTGAAAAGGCAGGAAAGATGCTTCGTGAAAGCGATATGTCCGTAAGCGAGATTGCGGCAGAGGCTGGCTTTTCCAATATGAATATGTTTTATAAAAAGTTCAGAGAGTATAAGGGATGCCTTCCTGCCGAGTACAGAAAAAAGTAAAAATCTGATAGTTAAAAGTAAAAAGATGCTATTTTTTATATAGCATCTTTTTTGTATAATAAAATTAAGGAGGGATAATATGTTATACTTAAATAAAGAAGAATTAAGAGATAAAATTTTCGGCTGCTGGATTGGTAAAAATATAGGCGGAACCATGGGTGCACCGTATGAGGGAAGCAGTGCTATGCAGGATATAGAAGGCTTTAAGTCAGCTAAGGGTGAGCCTCTGCCAAACGATGACCTTGACCTTCAGCTTATCTGGCTTCGTGCAGTTGAGCAGGAAGGTCCCTGGCACTTATCCGCAACGGTGCTTTCTGAATACTGGCTTCAGTTTATAACACCCCACTGGAACGAGTACGGCGTAGGTAAAAGCAATTTGACAGCTGGTTTTTTGCCTCCCATGTCGGGCGAGCTTAACAACGAGGTATGGCGTCACTCCAACGGTGCATGGATCCGCTCGGAAATATGGGCGTGCCTCGCTCCCGGCTATCCCGAGATTGCCTGCCGTTATGCCTTTATGGATGCATCGGTTGACCACGGAACAAGCGAAGGAACTAATGCGGAGCTTTTCACCGCCGCACTTCAGAGCCTTGCTTTCAGGGAAAACGATGTAAGAGCGATTATAGATAAGGCTCTTTCTTTTATTTCCGAGGAGAGCAGGGTTTATAAAAGCGTAAAAAAGGTAATTGAATTATACGATGCAGGTGTTGATTACAGAACTGCCCGTGAGGAAATAGTGAAGATGAACTCTGACCTTGGCTGGTTTCAGGCACCGTCCAATGTGGCATTTGTATTAATTGGGCTTATCTACGGCGAGGGCGACTTTAAAAAGAGTATGATTTATTCCATTAACTGCGGCGACGATACCGACTGCACCGGTGCCACCGTCGGTGCAATTATGGGCATTTTACACGGCGGAAAAAACATTCCTTCCGACTGGAAGGAATATATCGGAGATTCCATAAAAAGCATCTGCATTGCACCTGACGATACAATGGCGGCAACAAGTTGCACAAAGCTTACAGAACGTGTTATGAGAATGATTCCTATGGTTTTCAGGGCAAATAATATGGTTATGGAATTTACCGATGGCGAAACAAAGTATGACGATAACATAAAGGGAAGCGCCTGGTGGGATCAGACAAGTGTTGAAACACACCTTTTCGGACTTCCTGATGTAAGAGAAAAATTCAAGTTTAAACGCTACAGCTTTGAAGCCTTCCACACGGTGCATACCGACGGCTATATCGAATTTAACGGTAAGCCTGAAATTGCACCCGGTGAAGAAATTGAGCTTACCCTTTATATGAAAAACCTAAAGGTAGATCAGCGTTATGCCTATATCACACTTCATCTTCCCGAAGGATGGAGGGCCTCATATGATAGGGCGGCGTTTATCGACAGATACTATAATATAGCTCATCCCGAACTTAAAACAGAATGTAAGATAAAGATAGCAGCAGGTGAAAAAGTTCTGCCTAAAAACAGAATCATAATGGATATTGAATTTGAGGGCAAGGCAACAGATGCCTATGCTACGATAAATATACTGGGGAAATAAGATATGAGATGTTAAAATACTCCGGACCGCAAAAAGACAGTTTATTTTATATATTCTTACAAAGCTTAGGTATTAAAAGCGTAAAAAAGCAGAAAAATCGCCGTACGGCGATTTTTTTATTATGAGTCTTTTTGCTGCGAACAAACTTCACCACTCGGCGTATCACATACGCCTTCGGGCAGGCGTAAAAAACTGTAAGCAGTTTTTTACGTTCAGTTTGTCCGTTCCAAAGCATTTTTCCTATCTCATGAAAAAGGGGCTGTAATTATTTCACAGCCCCTTTTTTGTTAATTTAGCGCTTACGGCCCGGATGTATGCTCAGCTCAATTTCTGTATGGTACGTTGTATCACCATTCTTTTCAGTTCGTCAGACAGATTCTGGAAGTATTCTGAATAGCCTCCGACGCGCACAATAAGATTTTTGTGCATTTCGGGATTTTTGTATGCTTCCATCAAGGTTTCCAATGAAGTACATGTAATCTGTATATGTATGCCTCCGCCATCCATATATCCTAAAATAAGAGCCTTCAGAGTGGCGTTTTTAAAATCGGGATTTATATTAAAGTTAAGCACGGGGATGCCTAATGCGGATTTAAGATCGACAGAAGTTACGCTGTTCAGCAAAGCGGTAGGCCCTTCTGTATCTTTTCCGAAAATGGCACCTAAAGAATCGCAAAGCGGAGAGCCTTTTTCTCTGCCGTCAGGGGTTGCACCTATATTCTTTCCTGCCCCCACCTGCGACATAAACTGAATTGATGCCGGTAAAAATCCTTCGCCTATATATGGCTTTTTATCATCAAGCATAGAAAATACATCAGAAGAAAGCCTGCTTGTAAAATTGTTGGCATCGGTATTATCGTTGCCGAAGCTCACTTTGTGATTTCTGGCATTTCTTAAAAATTCCTTATCGTTTGTCTTAAGCAGTTCGATGAATAACGGCACATCATAAAGCTTTTCCTCAAATATGAAATCGCGGATTACAAGCATTGAATCTATTACATTTATCATACCGGCAAAGTTTATGATACTCCATTTATACCTTGCTCCGCCATTGTTATATTCCAATCCTAAGTCAATGCAGTCATCAATAAGCAGTGTACGCATCGGCAGGGGGTTATATTTTGCGCGCTCTCTTTGTGAACTGTTAATTTCTGCGGTTACGGTTTCGACAACGGATGCCACTTCTTTAATGTAGCATTCGTAAAATTCTTCAAAGCTTTTTGAATCGGCGAGCTTTTCGTATATAACATTTTCCAGTATTAAAAGCAGATTTATACCGGCGTCAAGTGATCCTACGTTTGAAAGTCCGGCAAGCATTGACTCGGTACAGCCGCCACCGCAGAATTTTTTTAAATCTTCATCCTTGATAAACGGGAATTTGTTTTTAAATCCTTCAATTATTACTTTTTCGTTGTAAAAGGCGGGCTGTCCGTTGTTTGTTCTTACAATTTCAAAAGCCTTGTCCCATATTTCATCAGGAGTGCTGTCGTTTATGAAAAGCTCTGTCATAGGGCGTCTTTTGCCTTTGGAGGCTTCAAGGCACTGGAGAGTAATCGGATTGTAATCTGTGCCAAGAGCCATCGAATAGCCGTTATTGACATCTAAATTATCAAACAGGTTTTTTAGTAAATCAACAACACATTCACCGTTGTAATAAGGATATAACCCGGAGGCTAAACAGCCGAGATTGTCGCAATTATCAAGATAAAGAATAAAATTCCACGAAACAATGGCTTCGTATATGTTTTCTGCAGGATAAAGAGGAACCTTATTTAATGCCTTTATCAGTTTTTCGTCGGCACAGGAGGCTTTAAGATAATCAAGGCACCGGGATATGTAGCATTTAATTCCTTCTATAACGTGCATAAGACCTTCGCGCATATCTTTATCTTCAATTTTTTCAATTCTTTCTGCGTATGACAATAATCCTTCTTTTAAGATGCGCTCATAGTTTGGCATAGAATGTGTGTACATACTGCCTGCAACAGTATGCTCAACCGGAACGGACGGATGATATTTGCAAAAGTCAGACAGGAATTTGTTTGCCAGATCGGTATCTTTTTTGCATACATCATTGTAGTCTATATTCATCCCTGACATATATGATGGATATATGCTCATTCTTTTTGGAAGAATGCCCGACGGATACAAAGCTTTGCCTTCGTAGACAGCAAGCTCGCAGTTTTCGTAAAATCTTCTTATGCCCAATGCTTTTCTGTAAAAAAGACTTCTTTCTTCCTCTTCATACATTCCTGATGCACCATATTCTCCGATAAGCTTAAATTTTTCTGAAATCATAACAATCCCCTTTCTGCCTGATTAGATTTTACCCTAAACAAGCGGATTTGTCCATTGACATATCTATTCATCATATGGTAAAATCATAACTGATAACAAGAGGGAGGGCGACAGAATGCGATATGAGATTTTCTCTGACGGCAGTGCATCTTTGCTTAAACTGAATTCAATGGGAGTAAGCGGAGATGTGAATGTTACGAAATTCGGGCCTGCACGAAGAGATTTATATATAATTCATTATGTAACCAAAGGGAAAGGATACTATAACGGTAATGAGGTAAACGAGGGAGAAGGCTTTCTTATATATCCCGGTCAAGATGAGGTATACTATCCTTCAAAAAGTAATCCGTGGGAGTTTTTATGGATTATATCATCAGACGATGCCATGAAAGAAATCTTTGAAAGATATAATGCAGATTCAGATACATTGATTTTTAAGTATGATACCGTACCTGTGGCTAAAAAAATCGGAAGTATGATTATGTCTGAAAACGGAAAAATTTCAGACTCCCTTAAAATGCTGGAGATGTTTTTGCATATATTAAACAGTCATACATATACAAAGCTTTCATCGCAGCGCGTGCCCGACAGTGAAATATATCTGAATTTTTGCACAGGCTTTATTGAAACCAATATGCATAAGAAAATTACGGTGGAGGAGCTGTCACGTCTGGCAGGAATAAGCCAGCCTTATCTGCACAAAATTTTCAGGAAAAGATTTAATATGTCAACAAAAGAGTATATAACATGGTATAAAATGAAGAAAGCCAAAGAATTACTGATAGAAACAAGTATGTCGATAACCGAAATTGCAAATTCTGTCGGTTACAGTGATGTTCTCGCGTTTTCCAAGGCTTTTTCTTCAAAGGAAAATATGTCTCCGCAAAAATATCGGCAGCTTATGAAAAAAGACGGAGTTTGAGCATAAGAATCTATTGTAAAAGGCAGAAACGATTTAATCGTTTCTGCCTTTTGGATTTCTGTTTTTAATTGTTTAAAAGTGCATCCCGAAAAAATTTTCTCTATTGAAAATTTTAGCGATTCTTTTATAGAATGTGTATCTCGAAAAAATCCTGTTCGGATTTTTCATTGTATTGCCTACACCCTTGAACGCATTTTCGGCAATGTCGCTCAAAATTTTTCTTTGTTGAAAAAGTCAACAATTCTTTTATAGTGTGAGCGTGCCGAAAAAATGCTATTCGCATTTTTCATTGTATTTCCTACACCCTTGAACGGGTTTCGGAAATTTCCGATAAAATTTTCTCTATTGAAAATTTTATCTCTGTACTCTTCCTGATCCGTCGCCACCCATTAAGGTTTCAACTTCCTTAACGGTTACTCTGTTAAAGTCACCGATGATGGTGTGCTTTAAGCAGCTTGCTGCAACTGCAAATTCAAGAGCCTTCTTCATATCGTCATAGTTAAGAAGTCCGTAAATCAAGCCTGCACCGAAGGAGTCGCCGCCGCCAACTCTGTCAACGATATCCTTGATTTCATACTTCTTGGAAACGTAAAATTCCTTGCCGTCGCAGATACAAGCAGACCAGTCATTGTGGTTTGCACTCTTGCTTTCACGAAGTGTGATTGCAATCTTTTCTGCGTTGGGATACATTTTAAGTACTTCCTTTGCAAGAACTTCGTACTTAGCTGTGTCAAGGTGACCGCCTGTAACGTCGCTTCCTGCTTCGATGCCGAGTGACTTCTGGCAGTCTTCTTCGTTTGCGATGATTACGTCAACGTACTTAACAAGCTCTCTCATAATTTCCTTTGCTTCCTTACCGTACTTCCAGAGGTTCTTTCTGTAGTTAAGGTCGCAGGAAACCTTTAAGCCCATTTCCTTTGCTGCCTTACAAGCTGCAAGAGAAACATCAGCTGCACTCTGGGAAAGAGCGGGGGTGATACCTGTGATGTGGAACCACTCTGCACCGTCGAAAATCTTCTTAAAGTCGAAAAGATCGGGTGTTGCAAGAGCGATGGAAGAATAGGCTCTGTCATAAATTACCTTGGAAGGTCTCTGGTTAGAGCCTGTTTCAAGATAGTATGTACCGAGTCTGCCTTCGGAATATACGATATCGGAAATATCAACGCCGAAGCCGCGAAGCTGGCAGGTAAGTGCATATGTAATGTCATGCTTGGGAAGAGCGGTAACGTACTTTGCTTCCATACCGAAGTTTGCAAGAGAAACTGCAACGTTTGCTTCACCGCCGCCGAAGGTTGCCTCAAGCATGGGGGACTGCATGAATCTTTCAAGACCGGGAGACTTAAGTCTTAACATAATTTCGCCGAGTGTAACAACTTTTTTCATAATAAAACGTCCTTTCTATTATTTCTGGAGAAGGTGAAGTGCAAAGCCTGCAATTTCATCCTTAAAGAATATAACCTTCATAGAACCGTCTGCATTGAAAAGTGCGGAAGATTCGTCAAATTCAATGCCCTGAGCCTTTAAGTGGTAAACTGCTCTGTCAACAGAGTTTGTCTTGATTGCGATGTGACCGTTTACGCCTTTGCCTTTGCCCTTCATGATTTCGATAATCTTTCCCGCCCAGAAGCTGGAATTGCCTTCGGAAGTTTCGATACCGCCGAAAGCCTTTGCAAACTTAACTGCAACGCAGGAAGCTTCTGCAGCATCAGCTGTATTAACGCCGAGGTGACCGATTTCGAAGCCGAGCATAATGGAAACAGCCTTTTTGGTAAGCTCTGTAATCTTATCCCATTCGCCGTTTTCGATGTATTCTTCCTTAACCATAAAGCTTCCGCCGCAGGCAAGGATTTTCTTGTTTGTGATATAGGTGGTTAAATTGTCAAGTCCGATTCCGCCTGTGGGAATGAACTTAAGGTTTCCGTAGGGAGCAGATAAAGCCTTTATCTTATCAATACCGCCGCTCTGCTCTGCAGGGAAGAACTTAACAACCTTTAAGCCAAGCTCCAAAGCCTGCTCAATTTCTGTGGGAGAAGTACATCCGGGTGTGGGGATGATGTCATTTTCTAAACACCAGGAAACAACCTTGGGATTGAAGCCGGGGCTTACGATAAATTTAGCGCCTGCGTTTTTAGCACGCTGGGCCTGTTCTATGGTAAGAACTGTTCCTGCACCAACTAACATTTCGGGGAAAGCTTCGGATACTCTCTTTATAGCTTCCTCGGCGGCCTCTGTTCTGAAGGTAATTTCGGCAATGGGAAGACCGCCGTCAATTAAAGCCTTCGCAAGGGGAACAGCCTTTTCAACGTCATTGATTTTTATAACCGGTACGATACCGATATCGGATATTTTCTTTAACATAAAAACACCTCTTTTAAAAATTTTTGCAATTATATTATATATTTTTCTTTTCCCTAAGTCAATGCAAATTCTTGCTTTTTTTGCGAAAAATCTTTAATTTTTTGCTCTCTTTTATCAAAGTGTAAGCTTTTTTCTGTAGGCGGTGGGAGAGAGGCCTTTGTGCTTTTTAAAAAGCTTGCCGTAATAGGAAGCACCGGAAAAGCCTGAGGAGGTTGCAACCTCTTCAATCGAAAGGTCTGCTTTTTCTAAAAGCTCCAGAGACTTATCGAGCTTTTTTAAGCTTATGTATTCACCAAGAGCCATACCGAAATGTTGATTCGTGAGTTTATATAAGGTGGTTTTGGAGAGATAAGTGCCTTTGGAGATTGAGTCTGGCGTTAAGGCTTCGCCTATGTGAGCATCGATATATTCTGTCAGTATGTCAAGCTTCTGCCCGCTTTTTGCCTTTACCATATTCTCGGTTAAAATATATTTTGTAAGCATCACCGCTACGCTTATGACACCTTTGATTTTACTGTCGTCATAAGTGGGAAGAGCATCAAAGCTTTTTTTCATTTCTTCCATTGGAAGACCGGTGTGGGCGATTAAGGGATAAACCTTTTTAAAATCCGTTTCCTTTTTCATCTGTCCTAAAATTATGTAGCCCAGAACAGAATCATTGTGAGTTATGGGAACGGCAATATCAATAAGCCCTGCGTGGCAGATGTGATGTTCTGCCTTAAGGCTTTTTTTACACCTTTCGATAAGCATACTGTCAGAGGCGTGACATTTATTGCGTGACTGGGGGAGGGAGTGAATAAGACGGCAGTAGGGCGGGATGTCGCAATGCTCCTTGTAGTCATTCCACAAAATCTGTGTATGGCCGTCCTTGTCTATAAGGTTTATATTTATTCCCGTGGCATTGGAAAAATCACGAAGTGCTGAAATAAGCTTTTCTTTGTCATAACGTATAATCATAAAATCACCCGTTACCATTATAAAACATAAGCAGTAATTCGTCAAGGATTTTACAATTTGGGGAATATAGTGCGAAAATAAAGAATTATCCTCCTAAGCGGGGTATTGAAAAAAGGAAAGTTTTGTAGTAAAATTATCCGTGATAAAATTAAAAGGCGGCGTATTTATGAGTACTTTGGTTCTTATTTTAGTAATTATTGGAGTTTCTTTACAGAACATCGTAAAAAAAGCATATAACATAAAGGTTGGCGGCGGAGTTTTTGCTTTTTCGGGAGCGTCTGCAGCAATTGCGGCATTGTTTTTCATCTTTTCTTCTATAGGAACATTTGAATACAGTGCGGAATTTTTACCTTATTCTGTAGGCTTTTCTGTTTTCTACAGTATGGGCGTTGCCTTTTCCGTTCTCGCGATTCTGACGGGGCCGTTATCTTTGACAAGCCTTATTTCTTCCTATTCTTTAATAATTCCTGCACTTTACGGAATTATGAACGGGGATGAGGTTGACGCACTTTTAATAGGCGGAATAATTCTTCTTTTAATTTCTCTCGTATTTGTAAATATGGAGAAAAAGGACGATAAAAAAATAACGCTTAAGTGGGCAATCTTTGCATTTCTTGCTTTCCTCGGAAACGGAGGATGCTCCACTGTGCAGACGGCACAGCAGCAGGCACTTGACGGAAAGTACAAAAACGAATTTATGATAATTGCTCTTTTAATTACGGCATTTACGCTTTTTGCGGTGGCGTTTTTCACAAAGGAAAGGGAAAAAATCGGTACTTCACTTAAAAAAGGCTTCATTTGGTATGCCGTATGCGGTATTGCCAACGGTGCTGTAAACCTTTTCGTAATGATGCTGGTATCGGTTTATAAAATGCCTCCCTCTGTAATGTTCCCCCTTGTTTCCGCAGGCGGTATCATCGTAACCGTTGCTGTTTCAATGACGCTTTATAAAGAAAAGCTTACGCTCTGCCAGATAATCGGCGTAATCTTAGGCACCGGGGCAGTTGTGCTTCTTAATCTTTAACAAAAAAAGCTTCGGGCTTTGCCCGGAGCTTTTAATATTTCTTTCCTTTAAGAGCGTCCTCGACGCTCTTTATTGCATTTTCGGCATAAGTGGTTTTGCGGCACACGATGTAAGAATAAATGGTGTCAATTATTGAAAGTGCCGCGATTCGGGAGTTTAAGCCGAGGATAGTATATTCCGTTTCCATTGATGAGGTAAAAAGTGTGATGTCAGATTCCTTTACGATGGGGGACTTACCCTTGTTTGTTATGGCGATGGTTTTAGCCCCTTGTCCTTTTGCAATTTTCAAGGCATCAACAATATCCTTTGATGAGCCTGAATGGGAAATGCCTATGGCAACATCCCCGCTATTTAAATGAGATGCGGCAATTGCCTGCATATGATTGTCTGAAAAAACGGAAGCATCGCACCCTGCCCTGAAAAACTTGTGTCCTGCATCTTGTGCCACGGAGGCGGAGTTACCGAGACCGAAAATTACCACCTTTTTGGCATCTAAAATTGCCTTTGCGGCTTCATCCAAGGCTTCGGGAGAAAGGGATTGCTTTGTCATTTCAAGAGACTTATAAATATCGTTTGTGACCTTTTCGAAAATTTCAAAGGTGGTATCTTCCTCTGCAACATCGTGATTGTCTATGACCTTTCCGCTTTCTCTGGCAATGGAAATTTTAAGCTCCTGATATCCTGAAAGCCCGAGACGTCTTGCAAAGCGGACGATTGTTGCCTCGCTGCTCTTGCTTTTTTCCGCAAGCTCCGTTATGGAAAGGGGGAGAAGCTCCGACGGATGGGAGATTATAAAATCCGCCACTTTTTTCTCGGATTTTCCCATTTCGTCATAAAGCATCTGTATTTTAAGCATTGTTCTGTCCATAAAACACCTCCAAAAATGAAAATAATTTTCACTTTTTAATCATTTTAACACGATAGTAACCAAAAGTCAATGAAAATTTTTTCAAAAAAGTCTTGCATTTTAATATAAGATGTGATAATATGTAAAATAGCAAATAATGTGTAAATAAAAAACGGAGGTATTAAAATGACAGACTTTTTATTTGACGTGATTGCGACCGAACTTGAGGACGCAGTCGGCAGAGAAAACTGTTCTACAAGAACAATCGACAAGGTTTCTCACAGTGTTGACTATTTCTGGCTTTCCAGAATGTGGGCAGACAGAGGCTTAAGAATGCCCGAGGGTGACTTTATAGTTGCTCCCAAGGATGCAAAGGAAACTTCTGCGGTATTAAAAATTGCAAACTACTACAAAATTCCCGTAACCACCTGGGGTGCCGGCGGCGGTACACAGGGCGGTGCAATTCCCGTTTGCGGCGGTATCGTTCTTGACACAAAGAGAATGAATAAAATTTATGACGTAAACGAGCAGGGTATGTACATAGAGTGCGGAACAGGTGCGATCTATAAGCACATCGAATGGGCTGCAAACGAAAGAGGATATGCAACAATGCACTATCCTTCATCCCTTACCTGCTCCACAGTAGGTGGCTTCTTGGCTCACCGTGGTATCGGCGTATCTTCCACAAAGTACGGAAAGATTGACGATATGGTGCTCCAGATGGAAGTTGTTCTTCCCAACGGTGACATTATCGAGACATCTCCCGCTCCCAAGCATGCGGCAGGTCCAGACCTTAATCAGATATTCATCGGTTCTGAAGGTACACTTGGCGTTATGACAAAGGCTCAGATGAGAATTTACGAACAGCCTGAGTCCCGTCAGTTCAGAGGCTTCCTCTTCCACAATATGACAGATGCGTTCAACGCAGGCCGTGAGCTTTTACAGAAGTTTAAGCCCTCTGTTATGAGACTTTATGACGAGGCTGAAACAGCTTCTCTTATAAAGAAGATTGTCGGCGTTGAAAAGAAGGGCGCATTCATGAACATCGCTATTGAAGGTGTTAAGGAAATGGCTGACCTTGAAATGAAGATTCTTCTTGAAACCTTCGGCAAGTACGGTGCAGAAGACTTAGGCTCTGAATACGGCGAAAAGTGGTGGAAGGAAAAGATTACATTCTTCTATCCCGGTCATATGATGGATATTCCTCAGTGCTTCGGTACTATGGATACAATCGCTCCCTATGATAAGATTGAAAAGATTTACTGGGAAATGAAGAAGGCAATCGAAACAAACTTCCCCCAGGCGAAGTTCATCGCTCACTTCTCTCACTGGTATGAATGGGGCTGCATGATTTACGACCGCTTTATCGTTGACGGTAAGGACGTTCCCAGAGATCCTCACGAAGCATTCAGACTTCATCAGGCAATCTGGAACTGCGGCGTAAGAACAGCTCTTGCCAACGGCGGTGTTGTAAACGACCACCACGGCGTAGGCATCAAGCTCGGCCGTCTTATGAAGGAACAGTACGGTCCCGCTATGCAGGTATTTGAAGGAATTAAGAAGCAGCTTGACCCCAACGGCATCATGAATCCGTTCAAGCTTGGATTATAATAGGAGGTAAGGTTATGCAGTTTTCAAATAAAGCAAAAGAACATATTGACTCCTGCCGTTTCTGCTGGATGTGCCATCACGTTTGCCCCATCGGAAACGCAACAGGCCTTGAAAGAAACACAGCAAGAGCGAGAGCTCTCGGTCTTTCCTTGGTTGCAAGGGAAGCAGTTGAATATTCAGATGATATTATAAACAACGTATACGAATGCTCCCTTTGCGGCGGATGTATGAAGGACTGTGTTACAGGCTGGGATCCCGTTATGTTTACAAAGGAAGCAAGACTCGGTGCGGCTCTTGACGGTAAGATTCCCGCATATGTTGAAAAAATGCTTGATAATTTAGATGCAAAGGGAAATATCTACGGTATCGAAAACGAAAACAAGATTCCCGATTTCCCCGAAACAGATGTGCTTTTCTTTATCGGTGAAGACACCAGAGCGAAGGGCTGTGCAAAAACAGCCGCTTCCGTACTTAAGGCAGCAGGCGTAGATTTCACAATTCTTAAGGACGAACCCGTAAGCGGTTACAGCCTTGACTTCTTACTCGGTGCCGCAGCAGAAACAAAGGCAGCTATGGAAAATTGTGCAAAGGTACTTAATAACTACAAAAAGGTAATCTGCTACGATCCTTCCGATGCAAAGGTAATGCTGCGTGAATACAAGGAATGGGGAATTGAAGTTACGGCCGAAGTTGTAACATTCACATCCTTCCTTGCAGAATTAATCGAAAAGGGCGCACTCAAGGTTAAAAATTCAGGTGAGGTTTATACTCCTCAGGATTCTCCCATCCTTGCAAGAGACTTGGACGAAACCGATGCAATAAGAACAATACTTAATGCATGCGGAAGCGTTCGTGATATGCTTCTTTCAAAGAAGGATACCGTTTTAGCCGGAAACCTCATTATGAATGAATATATGCCAGACGTAATGGCAAAGGTTGCCGATATGAGATGGACAAATGCGAAGAACGCAAATGCTGAAATCTTAGTTACAGAGTG
The DNA here is from genome assembly GCA_045545475.1 of Clostridia bacterium. GTDB lineage: Bacteria > Bacillota > Clostridia > CAKSNL01 > HGM11501 > HGM11501. The sequence continues at coordinate 73,327 of JAZQAZ010000017.1, forward strand.
CTTCGCAGAATACACTCTTCTTTCCGAAAATAAGATTGACGGAATCGAGCTTAAGAAGATTGAGGAGGTTGTTTCAGAATGCTTGTAAGCTTTAAGACTGTGCTTGATATGGCAGAGAAGGGCAATTTCGCCATTCCTGCATTCAACGTATATAATATGGAAACGGTTATGGGTGTTATAAGAGCGGCTGAAAGAATGAATGCTCCCGTGATACTTCAGAACTACTCCCGACTTGTTACAAACGAGGAAGGATACTTCCTTGCTCCCATAATCATTGCGGCTGCAAAACAGGCAAGCGTTCCCGTTTGCTATCATCTTGACCACGGTGCAAGCGAGGTTGAGGTTATGAGAACTCTCCGCTATGGTGCAACAGGCATTATGATTGATAAATCCGCACTTCCCATGGAAGAGAACATTGCCGGAACAAAGAACGTTGTTGAGCTTTGTAAGGCAGTGGGTGTGGAGGTTGAAGGTGAAATCGGTCACGTCGGCTCTGCGGCAAACGGCGATGAACAGACTACAGAATACACCACAGTGGAAGAAGCAAAGGCTTTCGTTGAGGGAACAGGTGTAACTGCACTTGCAATTGCGGTTGGTACTGCTCACGGAAGATATAAAAAGGCTCCCAAGCTTGCAATTGAAAGAATCGCTGAAATCCACAAAAATGTGGATGTTGCACTGGTTCTTCACGGCGGAAGCGGCGTTCCCGATGAGGAAATCAAAGCTTCCATCAATGCAGGTATCAGAAAAATCAACTTCGGAACAGACCTTTGCTATGCATTCCTTGATCAGGTATTTGCAACAGGCAGAGACAAGGTTGGTATCGACCTTTTCATGAAGGATGCAGTTGAAGCTGTAGCATCCTTTGCTGAAGAAAAGATAAAGTTGTTAGGAGCTGACAATAAGGCATGAGTAAGGTTGTAGGAATCGGAGCAAACGTGTATGATACACTTTATACCGTGCCAAATTATCCTACCGAGGATACAAAAATGAGAGCAGAAAATTCCGTTGCGGCAGGGGGAGGCCCCACCGCAACGGGAATTGTCGCAGTATCAAAGCTTGGAGCAAAAGCCGCCTATATCGGCGTTCTTGCCGATGATGCGGGCGGATGCTTTTTGAAGGCGGATATGGAAAAATACGGCGTTTCCACGGAATATACCGACGTTTATTCGGGATATGCTTCCTTTTCATCCTGCATATGGCTGAGCAGGGAAGCAAAAAGCCGTACCTGCGTATTTTTCAGAGGAAATCTGCCTGCCTTAAAGCTTGATGAAAAAAAGACAGAAGCAATTAAAAATGCTGAAATCTTAATGGTTGACGGAAATGAGATGGAGGCTGCAGTTGAAGGAGCAAAAATCGCAAATGAGTCCGGTACTAAGGTATTGTATGATGCAGGCGGACTTTATGAGGGTGTTGAAAAACTTCTTCCTCATGCCGATATATTGATTCCTTCCGAGGAATTTTCGTTAGGACATACGGGGGCTGCGACAGCAGAGGATGCGGCAAAGATTCTTTTCGACAAATATTCACCCGAGGTTGTTGTAATAACCCAGGGGAAAAAAGGCGGCATAATGTATGACGGTAAGGAAATAAAAGCTTACCCTGCAACACCCGCCGAGGTTATAGACTCAAACGGTGCGGGAGACGTTTTCCACGGGGCTTTCGCCTTTGCCGTAACAAAGGGCTATGACTATTATAAGGCCTGCATATTCTCCAGTGCAGTTTCAGCATTAAAGTGCGAAAAGCTTGGCGCAAGAGCAGGCGTTCCGACCTTTTCGGAGGTAATAAAATATTTGAAGGAGTTGGGATTCGATGAATTTAAAGAAGAACTGGAATAAGAAATTCGGTAAAAGCGAAATAATCACAAAGGCAAACAGCACCTGTAAAAAGGTTGAAATGGATATGCTTCGTTTAGCTCCCGGGGACAAAAAGTCCTACAGAGAGGTAAATAAGGAATATGCCCTTGTTATTTTAAGAGGTAAGTGCACAGTAGAAGGCGAAGGCTTCTCCTTTAAGGATGCAGGGTGCAGAATGGACGTTTTCGAAGGTGCTGCAACATGCATTTATGTACCTGCTAATACTCCCTTCACAGTTGAAGGCGTAACAGAGGTTGAAATCGCAGTTTGCAAGTCACCCTCCGAGGCAGCATATAAGCCTGCAATCGTAAATCCCGAGGATGTTGTAATTAAGAACTTAGGTAAGCCCGGCTGGGAGAGAGAAGCTCACTTCATTTTAGATGAAAGAGTGGATTCTACAATGCTTTACATCGGTGAAGCTTTTGTAAAGGGCGGACAGTGGGCAAGCTATCCTCCTCACAAGCACGACGATGACAATATGCCTAAAGAAGCTGAGACAGAAGAAATTTACTATTATGAATTCAAACGTCCCGAAGGCTTCGGTATCCAGAAGGTTTATACAATGGAAGGCGACATCGACGAGACTTACACAGTTAAGACAGGCGATTTAGTTGAAATCCCGAGGGGATATCATCCCTTCCACACAGCACCCGGATATGATAACTATTATCTTTGGATTATGGCAGGAGCTGACAGAGGCTTCTACATGACCACAGACGAGGATCACTTATGGCTGACAAAATAATTACACTTAAAAACGAGTTCCTTACCGTTGATATATCAACAAAGG
>JAZQAZ010000018.1:0-109374 GCA_045545475.1 Clostridia bacterium
CAACGCTTGTAAATTCTCTCTATGAAGACACTTCCGTACAGGTCGAAAGCTTTGTCACAAATCAGGACGGTGAATGTGTTGCTAAAGCATCGGCTGACGGTGAAATTGCCTCACGTGAAAAAAACACACTCAAATACAGCTGCAAAGTCACTCATCCCCTTCTCTGGGACTGCGAAAGCCCCAATCTTTACAGCATAAAAACAGTTGTTATCAGAAACGGTGAAGAAGTTGACGAAAGTCACACTCGAATCGGCTTTCGAACAGTTGAAGTGTCTGTTGAAAAAGGGCTTCTCCTGAACGGCAAAAAAACAATTATAAAGGGAGTCTGCTCTCATCAGGATTTCGGTCTTACAGGTCTTGCAGTACCCGACAATATTGCACGTTACAAAGTAAAGCTCATAAAGGAAATGGGCGCAAACGGCTACCGCACAAGCCACTATCAGCAGACAGAAAGCTATATGGATGCTTTTGACGAAATGGGTTTTCTTGTAATGGACGAGGCAAGATGGTTCGAAAGCACAAATGAAGCTCTCATGCAGCTTGATAGTCTTGTAAAGCGTGACCGCAACAGACCAAGCGTTATTTTCTGGTCAACAGGCAACGAAGAACCGACCCAGGTAACAGAAACAGGCAAAAACATTCACAGAGCAATTTACGCCCATATAAGAAAACTTGATAAAACACGTATTATCATGTCCGCACAGGACAAAAAGCCGGAAAATTCAACAGTGTTTGAATACAGCGATATAATCGGCATAAACTACAATCTTGACTCATACGACAAGGTACACGAAAATCATCCCGATAAGGCTATAGTTGCCTCGGAATGCTGTGCCGTCGGAAGAACACGCGACTGGAATTTTGACTCAAATTCACTCGGACGGCTGCGTGATATTGACACAGACGCCAACGAATGGTTCCTCGGCAGAGAAAAAACATGGAAGTTCCTCATGTCAAGACCTTATGTTATCGGTGCGTATCAGTGGGCGGCAGTCGAACACAGAGGAGAAGCCGTATGGCCGGCTCTTTGCTCAAAATCAGGTGCACTTGATTTGTTCCTGCAGAAGAAAGGCGCATTCTATCAGAATAAATCCCATTGGACAAATGCACCTATGGCACACATAGTTCCTCATTGGAATTTTAGCGGTCTTGAAGGACAGGAAATCCCCGTAACAGTCTACACAAACTGCGATGAGCTTGAACTTTTCCTCAACGGAAAAAGCCTCGGCAGAAAGCAAATTGAAAAGTACGGACACGGTTTGTGGCTTGTGCCGTATGAAGCAGGCAAATTAGAGGTCAATGGGTACATTGGCGGAAAAATATGTGTAACCGATGAAAGACAAACAACAGGAAAACCAGAAAAGCTCCGTCTTACACAGATTAACGAATTTGAATGTAACGGAAAAGATATTGCCTTGTTTACCTGCGAATGTCTTGACAGCGAAGGAAGAGCTGTTCCCGATGCATCAGAGCTTGTACGCTTCTCTGTATCCTCCCCTGCCGTAATTATCGGAACCGGCTCTGACAACTGCGACCCTTTAAATGTGTCAAATCCCGAGCGCAGAATGTACATGGGCAAAATAACCGTTGCCGTAAAGCCTGCGAAAAATACAGGGTTTACACTCACCGCATACAGCGGAAACTGCAAAAGCGATATTTTAGTTGCAAAAGTATAGACCTTGTGTTAGAATAGATTTAACAAAGTTAAATCTATTCAGCTAAATTCGCTTGGCAGCGAGCTAAATGTGCTGACGCACGCTAAATTACTTCGTAGCTAAATTGACCTGCGGTCAGCTATAATGCGAATTTAATTTAGCTACTCCGAAGGAGTTATTTAGCTATGGAGCAAAGCGTAATAATTTAGCTTTGCAACTTGTTGCAAAATTTAGCTAAAAGAAATTGATAGGATGTGAGTATATGGCAGAAAGCATAATGCTTGATAAAGCAAAAGATTTTGCAGTTGAAATTATAAATATGTGTAAAAATATCAAAGAAGCAAAAAGAGAAAGTGTTTTAACAAATCAGCTTATGCGTTCAGGTACATCAATTGGTGCAAATATTCACGAATCAAAATATGCTCACGGAACTGCTGATTTTATTTCAAAAATGCAAATATCTTTGAAAGAATGTTATGAGTCAGAGTATTGGCTGGAGCTTCTTAATAGAACAGGATATATTGATGATGAAAAATATAAAAAGATATTAAATGATTGTGGACAAATTCGCAAAATGTTGATTTCATCAATAAATACAGTTAAAGAGAACTCTCAAAAAGGTGGTCTGTAATGATAGGAAAAATAGTAAAAGTCATTGTTGATAGACCTAAAGGAAGTTTTCATCCCCAATATAAAGATATAGTTTATCCGCTTAATTATGGGTATGTTGATGGAGTCCTTGCAGGGGATGGAGAAGAACAAGACGTATATATTATGGGTATAGATTATCCTTTGGAAAAATTTGAAGGCGAGATTATTGCAATTATACATCGCATAAATGATATAGAGGACAAATGGGTTGTAGCACCTAAAGGTAATAGATTTACTAAAGAAGAAATTATAGAAGCAACTGAATTTCAAGAAAAGTTTTTTAATATAGATGTTATTGTTTAGTGGCATCTAAAACGTTCACTGATTCTAAAATAGATTTAGATTTAGAAAAATTGTGATAGCGTTTTCTGCCTGTATCTACAAAAAATTATATTTATTAAAACGGAGCGAATATCCAATGCGAATGGTTGCATTTAATTACGGAACTACTGAAATTACAGAGCAAATGGCTTTTCAAGGTGGAAGGGAAGAAATAAAGATTCCTGTATCACTTCTGTTTTTCCTTATTGAATATGAAAACAGAAAAATATTAATCGACGTTGGATGTGACACAATGCCGGGATTTGAGCTGTTTAAGTTTGAAATGCCGGTAAAGGTTTTGGAAGAATACGGTGTTAAGCGAAATGAAATAACAGATGTGATAATTACCCATTCTCATCATGATCACATAGATGCACTTTATAATTACACAGAGGCAACGGTGCATTTGCACGAAAGTGAACTTAAGCCTGCGGGCAGATATATAAAGGATATAAAACAAGTTGAAACTTTTGGAGATAGCGGGAAAATACTCGATAAAGTTGAAATAAAACATATCGGCGGCCATCTGCATCTGACAGGATCATCGGTTGTTTTGGTTGAATGTGGGAAATATACATATGTTTTTTGCGGAGATGAATGCTATACCAAAGAGAATTTGCTGAAATGCAAAGTCACAGGAAGCAGTGTTTGCCCGGAAAAAAGCAAAAAATTCGTAGAGGAATACAGTAAAGAAAAATATATAACTGTGTTATTCCATGACCCTGATATTTTGCCGGAAATTGGGCATAAGGTGCTGTATGAAGATTGAAATTTTCTCCTGACTCGACAAAATCATAAATAACAAAAGGAAGCGATAAATTATGCGTATTGAAAGATTTTCCGTATGGGTAAATTGCTTTTTGCCCGATGAAACTAAAACAACAGATATGGTGCAGGACGAAGAGAAACTTTACGAGGACAGAGGATTTCTTATGCTTCCCGACAGCTACACCGATGACGGCACTCCCACACGCCTTGTAATAAACTGCCACGGAGCAGGAGGAACTGTGACCACCGACGATGCCCAGGGAGAACATCAGGCGCTTACTCACTATTTGGTTGCAAACGGCTATGCCGTTATGGACGTAAACGGTCTTCCGTATAAATACGCCGAAGAATACGGCATTGATTTAAGAAACAACATCGGAAGTCCTATTGCTGTAAGGTGTTATGTAAAGGCATACAATTACGTTATGGAGCATTATAACCTGCGGCCCCGTGTGTTTGTTCATGGCGGCTCTATGGGAGGAATATCAAGCACAAATCTTGTTCTATCCGGTCAGATTCCGGTTATTGCACAGACGGGATTTTGCCCGGTACTTGATACATACAATGAAATTTTTCTTCATCCTTGGTGTTCCGGACTTCCTAAATTCGCACTGGGAATAATTTATGGCCTTGACAAGGACGAAACAGGAGAATATATTTATGATGAAGAAAAGGTTAAAGGCTTTAATCCTGTGGCCAACAAAAAAACAGAATGCTATCCTGTCCCTGTTAAGTTCTGGCAATGTAAAAACGATGGGACAGTAAGCTTTGCGGTTACAAAAGCTTTTGTTGACCGCATAAAGGAAAACGGCGGATATGCTGTTTTAAGAGCTTTTGAACAAGGCGGACATGAGCCTCAGCTGGTGGGAGAAATTCTTTCTGAAACCGCAGGAAAAAACATCTTTAACGGACACAAAATAGAGGTGAGAACAGCCGTTGAAGAAGCCTTTATATGGATAAGAAATTTTGACTGAGCAGAGGTTAAATATGAGCGAATATGAAAAATTGCATTCCGGAGAGTTGTATCTTCCGGGAGACGAGGAAATAATGAATGAGCAGTCAAAGTGCCTTGAAAAGCTCTATGACTTTAACAATACCCGTCCTTCTGAAATGGATAAAAGATGCACGCTTTTAAGAGAAATGTTTGCCGAAATCGGTAGCGGATGCTATATAGAGCCTCCTTTCCATGCCAACTGGGGAGGACATCATGTGCATTTCGGTAAAAATGTGTATGCCAATTTCAACTTGACAATGGTAGACGATACACATATATACGTGGGAGATAATACCATGTTCGGCCCCAACGTGACCGTGGCAACGGCTGGACATCCTGTTTTATCTGAGCTTCGCGAAAAAGGATATCAGTATAACGCACCCGTCAGAATCGGAAAAAACTGCTGGATAGGGGCGGGAGCACTTATTCTTCCTGGTGTAACAATCGGAGCTAACACGGTAATTGGTGCAGGAAGCGTTGTAACAAAAGACATTCCTGAAAATGTGGTTGCAGTAGGAAATCCCTGCAGAGTACTTCGGGAAATAGGTGAAAAGGATAAAAAGTATTATTTTAAGGACAGAGAAATAAAGCTTTGAGCATTAGGAGGCAGTTATGGACTTAAAGGAAAAGATAAGGGCGGGTAAAAGCATTTGCGGAACACTTGTTAACATTCCGGCCATGTGCATTGCTGAAATGATGGGGTATTTTGATTATGACTATCTCTGGATTGATCTTGAACATTCGGCAATTACCCTTGACGTGTGCTATTCGCAGATAGTTGCGGCAAAGTCTGTCGGAAAGCAGGTCTTGATACGAGTTCCTCAAAATGATCTGACATACACCAAAAAGGTTCTTGAGATGGGTCCTGACGGAATTATTTTCCCCATGGTGCGAAGTGCAAAGGAAGCGAAGGAGCTTCTTTCGTATACCTTGTACCCGCCCTACGGAAACAGGGGATGCGGCCCACAGCGTGCTGTGAGATACGGCGTAGACGATGAAATTCAATTCTTCAAGGAGGGACACGGCAACCTCTGCAGATTTCTGCAGATTGAATGTAAAACCTTTATTGACGAGATGGAAGAAATTGCGAAAAATCCTTTTGTTGACGGATTTATTTTAGGACTTGCGGATTTGTCCGGCTCAATAAACGAAATCGGCGACTTTTTCGGAGAAAATAATCTTGCACTTGCAAAAAAGGCAATTGAAATTGCAACAAAACACGGTAAAATTGTTGGTTCGGCAACTCTTGCCACAGATGAAGAAACACTTAAAATGCTTCACGATATGGGGATAAAAATGATAACCTGCGGCTCTGACTTCAATTACATTGTAAATGGTGCAAAAAAGACTTATGAAGCAGTAAGCAGGGTTATAGGTAAATAAGGAGGAGTAGAAAAATGGAATATTCCAAGCAGTTCAAATCTAAAAAAGAACTTATTCAAAGTAAAACGGTTTGTGTGGGTTTTGACGGATTTATAGATTATATTATCCGCCCGGTAGAGTCAAGACAGGACGAAGACAATTGCACATATTTTCCAACAATAGACAAGTTTGGCGAGAAAATCACAAGCCTTGCGGGAAGAAGCGGAAATGTTGAATTAATCATAACCAACACGGATTTTGGCGGATGCGGTCCTCACTATGCCAATGGTCTTGCAAATATGGGCGTTTCGTGCACCTGTATCGGAGCTTTAGGTTATCCTGAAAAGAGCCCTGTTTTCAACTTAAACGAAAACTGCAAAACCATAACCGTCAGCGAACCGGGCTATTCCTATGTGTTTGAATTCGGCGACGGCAAAATTATAATGAGCGACATTGAAAAAATCAGCCGCCTTCGCTGGAGCGACCTTATAGAGCGCATCAGCATTGACGAAATGGTTGCATATTTTGAAAAGGCGGACATCATAACGCTTGTTAACTGGAGCTATCTTGTTCACTTCCACGAGATATACGAAAAGTTTTTAGAAACAGTTATGCCCCGTCTTAAAAAGAAGGATAGAAAGATATATATCGATATTGCAGACTGTGCAAAAAGACAGCCTGAGGAGATAAAGGCGGCTCTTAAAATGTTCGGTAAATACTCTGCTTATGCTCCCACATATCTTGGATTAAATAAGAGCGAAGCAATGGTAATGCACTCTGTTTTATGCGAGGGGGAATACGAAGGCTCACTTACGATAGCAAGAGCGATTAAGGAATATTCCGGAATCGGCACGGTTATAATTCATCCTGTTGACAGCTCTGCTGCAGTATATGACGGCGGTGAGGTTGAAGTTTCGGGAATCCTTTGCGAAAAACCGAAAAAAACCACAGGCGGCGGTGATAACTTCAATTCCGGTTTCTGCGCAGGACTTCTTGGCGAGCTTGATATAAAGAGCTGCCTTGTTTCGGGGATGACAACATCCTATCTCTATGTTAAAAACGGAAAGTGTAACAGCTTTGACGATATTGCAGAAACAATGAAAATGTACGACACTCAGGCGTAATATAGGACCAAAAATGCATAATATAGCATCTTGAAAAAAGTTTTTCGGGATGCTATAATTATTTTAAGAGGAGGGGGATTTATATGTATAAGATAACAGTTCCCGTAATGAATTCCACGGTTACAAGAGTCGGAAGAGAAGAAAGCCTTAAGGAAATAGAAAAGTTTAAAGCAGCAAGGGTTCTTCTTGCTTTTGAAGATCTAAATGAAGATAAAGAAAAACGAGAAAAAGAATTTGACAACCTTAAAGTAAACACGGAGTTTTTTAAATCCTACGGTTATGAGGTTGGAGCTTGGATTGTGCCTCTCAATTCCAAAAACGAAGATTATCAGGATATGATAAAGATAAACGGAAATCCCGTAAAAGGTCTTAAGTGTCCTTCCTGCGAAGGCTTCAGAGCTTTTGCGAGAGAATATTATAAGGGGCTTGCCGCATCGGGCGTTGATATGATTTTAATTGATGACGGCTTCCGCTACAGTATTTTAGGTGACGCTCCTGCTTGCTTGTGCCCATGGCACTTAAAGGAAATTGAAAGACTGACGGGCGAAGCAAAAACGAGGGAAGAGCTTCGTGAATATATAATAAAGGGCGGAAAGAACAAGTACCGTGATGCCTGGCTTACGGCTAACGGAAACGCTATGCGCCTATTTGCAAGCGATATGAGAAAAGCTGTAAACGAAGTTAATCCCAATGTGAGAATCGGTCTTTGTGCCTGCATGGGACAGTGGGATATTGACGGAGTTGATGCCTCCGAGCTTGTAAAGATTTTTGCGGGAGATACAAAGCCTTTCATGCGTTTCATCGGTGCACCTTACTGGGCTATAAATAAAAGCTGGGGAAATCAGGTTCAGGATGCAATCGACCTTACAAGGGTTGAAAAATCCTGGATGAAGGATTCGGAAATTGAAGTTATTGCGGAGGGTGACGTATGGCCTCGTCCGAGAACAGTCTGTCCCGCAAGCTATGCAGAGTGCTTTGATATGGCAGTTCGTGCATCGGGCTGTGCGGACGGCATGCTTAAATACGGAATGGACTATTTTTCAAACACCGATTATGAACAGGGTTACGCTGCGGCATACCTTAGGAATCAACCGATATATGAAGCAATCGAAAAACACTTTGCCGATAAGACACCGGTGGGCGTAAAGGTTTATGAGGTTGCCGCGAAGGTTTCTGATATGGTTCACCCCACAAAGGTAAATTCCGGTGCCGATATGACACGGGATATGGAAATGATTTTCTTCCCCAAAGCATCAAGAACCTTTGCTTTCAATGCAATACCCACGGTTTATGAGGGAGAGGGCGAAGGAATGGTAACTGCAGTGTTTGACGAAAATGCAAGACACCTTCCGCTTTCTGAAATAGGAAAAGGCCTTATAATTGACATTGCCGCGGCTGAAATTTTAATGGAGCGCGGAGTAGATGTGGGAATAGAAGAAATCGGAAAAGCAGAATCGGCCGGCGGCGGAAACCACTATTACGGAACAGAACGCTTCCTTGAAAACAATAACGAAATAAGGGCGGATGAAGCAACGGTTTACAACTTAAAGCTTAAAGACGGAGCCATCGTTTTAAGTGATACTGAAGTAATGGAAGGCAGAACACCTGTGTCATTCTTCTATGAAAATAAAGAAGGTCAAAGATTCCTTGTTCTTAATATAAATACCCGTTCGCCTAGAGATACTCTTCTTAAGCACTATGAAAGAGCAAGACAGTATCAAAAGGCGGTTAAGTGGATATATGGCGAAAGCCTGCCTGTTGAAATTTCGGGCCATCCCGCAGTTTATATGATTTGCAAAAAGGGAAAAGACGAAAGTCTTGCAACCGGTCTTTGCAATCTTCACGCTGACGGAATTTACGATGCAGAAGCAATTCTTTCCGATGATTATAAGGAAATTGAATTTATAAACTGCAAAGGTAAACTTGAGGGAAGAAAGGTTTACATAGAAAAAATTGAAGCATTCTCCTTTGCGGGATTTGTATTGAAGAAGTAAAAAAAAGGTCTGTTCTCCTTTGAGAACAGACCTTTTTGGTTAAGTTGCATATTTACTTTTTTGGCATAATATGGTATAATCCAAAAAAGATTAAATGACAGCGAGGAGAATGTCTGATGAAAAATAAATTTGCAATATTTTTAGATATTGACGGAACAATTTTTGACGGAAAAGAAGTTAAAAAAGAGGATGTTGACACTATAAAGATGGCGAGAAAGGCCGGTCATCTCGTTTTCATAAATACAGGAAGAACTTGCTCCATAATTCAGGATGAGGTGAAAAAACTGGAACTTGATGGGATAATTGCAGGGTTGGGGACGCATCTGGTATACAAGGGAGAAACCTTAAGAAGCGTTATTCTTCCAAAGGATGTGCTTGTCGAATTTACGGAATATGCACTTTCTGAAAACCTCAAAATTGAGTTTCAGGGAGAAAAAGAAAATTTATATTTAAATTGCGGCTCATGTCCTGAAAGAACGGTTAAAGAGTCCTCGGATATAACAGGAAAGTTTAAGAATGAAAGAATATCTAAGTTTATAATATGGGGAAGATTTTCCGAAAAAGATATAGCTTTTCTTTCAAAGAATTTTGATATATTTCAGTTTGATACTTACGGAGAAGTGGCTCCCAAGGGTTACAGCAAGGCACGCGGAATGAAGATCATTGAAGATTATTTACATATTTCCCATGAAAATACCATTGCAATAGGCGACAGTGCCAATGATACTGATATGCTAGAGTACGCCGAAACAGGCGTTGCAATGGGAAACGCGGAGGCCTCACTTAAACTTAAGGCAGACTATGTGACGGCGGCAATAAAAGATGCGGGCGTTTCCAAAGCGATTAAGAAATTTGTTCTTGATGGAGGCGAATGCTGATGACATCGACAGGCTTTCTCGGCAGAATCAAAAAAATGCTTTTGTGGATTTTACTGTCAGCACTGACAGGTGCTGTTACGGGTTTTGTGGGTGCGGTTTTTCATCATTTTATCTCCGATGTTACAATGCTTCGTGAAAAAAATGATTGGCTGATATTTTTTCTTCCGTTAGCGGCAGTGATAATAACATTTATATACAGCTTTTCAAAGGAAAGACTTACAACCGACACGGTTTTTTCAGGAATAAGAGAAAAGAGAGAAATTTCACCACTTTTGGTGCCTTTTATTTTTGTATCGTCAATTATTTCGCATCTTGTTGGTGCAAGTATGGGACGAGAAGGTGCGGCACTTCAGATCGGCGGAGGTATCGGAAGCAGTATTGGCCATATGTTAAAAGTCGGGGAAGATGAACGGGGAAGACTTTTGGTTCTCGGAATGTGCGGTTCCTTTGCGGCAATATTTATGACTCCGGTTACAGCGGCAATTTTTGCAATTGAAGTGCTCACGGTTGGTCATATGCGCTATTACAGAATTTTTTACTGTATGATCTCATCCTTGACGGCCTATTCGATAAGTCTTGCCATGGGCAATGTGAAAACGGAGTTTCCGTTTGTTCCTGAAGTGAATTTCAGCTTTGAAATTATATTAAAATGTGCACTGTTGGCTTTTGCCGCAGGACTTATCGCACATCTTTTCTGCCATACTATTCATATAACGGAAAGGTATTCCGAAAAGATTATGAAAAATGGCTATGTCCGTGCAGCTGTGATTGGTCTTATAATCCTTGTTTTAACTCTTATACTCGGAACAAGAATGTATAACGGTGCAGGTATGGATGTGATAAATCTTTTACTTTGCGGAAACGATGCAGCGGTGCGTACAATTATTACGGGAACGGCTCTTTTTGCATTCTTTATTAAAATGGTGCTGACCGCTTTAAGTATATCGGCAGGATTCAAGGGCGGAGAAATAGTTCCGTCGTTTTATATAGGAGCAACCTTTGGAGTTCTTTTCGGTATACTGGCAGGACTTAATTTGTCGTTTGCAGCCTCCATAGGAATGATTGTTCTTTTCACGGGAATAACCAACTGCCCTGTGGCAACTTTGGTTCTTGCGACAGAGCTTTTTGGTAGCGGAAATATAATCTATTACGCTCTGGCCGTAGGCATCGGATTTATTGCTTCAGGTAAAAAAGGAATATATATGGAGCAGAAACTGGCATATTGAAAGGGAAAAAATGAAAAAATATAATCTTACACTTTTTGCAAGTTATATAGGATATGTGATACAGGCATTGGTGATAAATTTCGCCCCACTTCTGTTTGTCACATTTTCAGAGGAATATAGTCTGACTTTAAGTGAAATAAGCACTTTGGTTGTGGTAAATTTTGCATCTCAGCTTACAATGGATTTTCTGTCATCCTGGTATGTGGATAAGCTGGGATACAGGAAAACAGCCTTTGCGGCACACGTTTCTGCAACGCTTGGAATCGGAGCGTTGGCCTTTTTACCTGAAATAATGCCCACGCCTTTTTCAGGACTTTTAGTTTGCATGGTGCTTTGCGGAATCGGTGGCGGAGTGATAGAAGTGATTATAAGTCCCATAGTTGAGGCACTTCCCACAAAGTCAAAGTCGGCATCGATGAGCTTGCTTCATTCCTTTTACAGTTGGGGACAGCTCCTTACGGTGCTTTTGTCAACGGTGTTTTTTGTTGAAGTGGGAATTAATTCATGGAAAATTCTTGCACTTATCTGGGCACTGGTGCCACTTGTGAACGGAATTCTTTTTGCCTTTGTTCCGATAGTTCCTCTGATAAAAGAGGGAGAAAAGGGACTTACGGTAAAAGAGATTCTAAATGTGAAAGTATTTTATATATTTGCATTTGCAATGTTGGCTGGAGGTGCCGCAGAGCAGGCAATTATACAGTGGGCATCTGCATATGCAGAAAGCGGACTTAAAATATCAAAAACTGCGGGGGATCTTTTGGGCCCTTGCGTATTTGCATTGTTAATGGGACTTGCGAGAGTTTTTTATTCTATGTTCCACGAAAAAATAAAGTTGCTTAATTTCATGATGGGAAGCTCTGTATTACTTTTAATAGCTTTTCTTATGACATCACTTTGTCAAAACCCCGTGTTGTCTTTGGCGGGATGTGCCATTTCGGGATTGGCTGTAGGTATCGCATGGCCGGGAATGCTCAGCTTAACATCAAGATACATCAAAAACGGCGGAACGGCAATGTTTGCAATCCTTGCTTTTTTCGGAGATGTGGGATGTATAATCGGCCCTGGAGTGACAGGATGGATTTCGGATATGGCAGGGGGCAATATGAGAAGCGGATTTTTGGTTTCAACCATTTATCCGATGGTGATGATAGTTATGCTTAGTGTCATTTTTCATTTGAAAAGGAAGAAAAGAATATGAAAAAGAAGAAATCGTTTATAATATTAATAGTTGTACTTGTGCTGCTTTTTGCTAAAATGCTTTCCGGGGATGAGTCTGTTTTTCCCGAAAGAAAAGATGGAAAGCTTTATGTTTACGCAATTGATGTGGGGCAGGCTGACTCTACACTTATTTTGTTTCCGGACGGAGAAAATATGCTGATTGATGCCGGGAACAGAGAGGATACAAATCTGGTAACGGAATTTATTAAAAATGCAGGTATTGAAAGGCTTGACTATGTAGTTGCAACTCACCCTCATGAGGACCATATTGGCGGAATGTGCGGTGTAATAGAAAGTTTTGAAATCGGCAAATTGTATATGCCCGACGCAATAAATACAACTATATACTATGAAGATATGCTTGACTCCATTGAAAAGAAAAACGTGTATCTCGAAATAGCCGAGGAAGGTGTTGTTATTAAAGATGATGCCTGCAGAGTGGAATTTGTCTCTCCTAAGGATAAAAAATATGACGATTTAAATCATGTGAGTGTTGTTACAAAAATTTCATACAACGAAACATCGTTTCTTTTCATGGGAGATGCGGAAAAAATAAATGAATATGATATGATTGAAAGCTATGGAGATGCACTTCAAAGTGATGTGCTGAAAATAGGGCATCATGGCTCTGATACATCAAGCTCCTATGAATTTCTGGAAACGGTAAACCCTGAAATTGCCTTTATATCTCTGGGAAAGGATAACGATTACGGTCATCCCCACAGGGAGGTTAAAGAACGACTGAGCAAACTCGAAATCCCTTATTACAGAACGGATGAAGTCGGTACGATCCTGTTTATAAGCGATGGTAAAGAAATTAATGTTATAACCGAAAAGGAAGAAGTGGAATAAATGAAGGTTACTGTAGACAGAAAAGAAGGAGATTTACTGGTTCTTTCTTTGCCTGACGGTGAATGCATAAATGTAAGTGACAAGCTTTGCCAAGAAGCAAAGGAAGGGGACGTTATAAATATTGAAATTTTGACTGAGGAAACCGAAGATAGAAAAAATTCTCTCAAAGAAAAACTAGAAATGCTCAAAAAACGCAATATCTGACAAAGATATTGCTTGACAAGTATACTGAGATGTGATAATATGGTATTGGATACTAGATGATGCATAACGAAAGGGAGAATATACATGGCATTTGTGAAAAGCTTTAACAATCAGTCTTTAGGGGAAGAGGTTGCCAATGCGGTTTCCCATGGTATAGGTGCACTGTTGTCAATTGCGGGTACTGCTGTTTTAATTGTTATGGCGGTACTTAGAAGCAGTGCAATAGGAGTGGTGAGTGCTTCGCTTTACGGTGCAAGTCTTATTATAATGTACTGTTTTTCAACGCTTTATCATTCGGCAACAAACTTCAGGGTTAAAAAGATTTTTCAAATTTTCGACCACTGCTCCATATATCTTCTGATTGTCGGAACGTATATTCCCATAAGCCTCGTTATGCTGGGTAAGCTTCAGGGAATGCCGGCACTTGGCTGGACAATTTTCGGAATAAATTGCACCTGTATGCTGATTGGAATAATATTAAATGCCATAAATCTTGAAAAATATAAAAAAGTAACTTTGGCCCTTGACATTATAATGGGATGGCTAATTATCTTCAGCATCCGCTATGTGTGGAATCAGGTGGGTCTTGACGGAATGGTTTATATGGTTACAGGTGGTCTTGCATATACAATAGGAATTCTTTTTTATAAAATGAAAAAAACGAAATATATGCATTTTGTATGGCATCTTTTCGTTTTGCTTGGAAGTATAATGCACTACTTTTTCGTGCTGTTTTACTGTTATCCTGAAATGTAAAACAGAAAGACTGATGCATTGCATCAGTCTTTCTGTTTTATCCTATAAAAGCACCTGCGGCGATGAGTTTTTCCTGTATCAGGGAAACGTCTGCATCGATGGTGTTGCAATTTTTCTCCTTACATACGGAAACTGCGATACCTGCTGCCTGGCCGAGCGTTGCACAAACAGGCATGATTCTGTAGGATGCCTGTGCTTCAAAAGTGGAAGATATACATCTTCCTGCCACAAGCAGATTTTTGATTTCCTTCGGAATCAAAGAACGGTAAGGAATGGTGTAATATTCACCCGGGCCGAAGAAATAGTGGCTTGTTCCGCTTCCGTCAGGCGAATGAACGTCAATTTCGTAGTTACTTGCAGCAATTCTGTCAGGGAATTTTCTGAGAGACTTCAAATCTTCGGTATTTAAGATATATTCGCCCTGAATCTGTCTGCTCTGGCGTACGCCAATTTCAGGAGCAGTGGAAAGGAGTGTTGCGTTTTCGCATCCTCTGGCATTCTCTTTCAGGAACTTAAACATTTCATAAACCTGAAGTCTTGCTTCTCTTTCTGCTTCCGATACATCAAATGCATCAACGGGACATTTTTTTATGACTCTTGTGGTATTGAAGTGAACAACACCGTCGGATTCATAGGGAAAGAGCAGAATATCCTCTCTGGGATTACGCATCTTACCTTCAGCCAAAAGTTTTTTATAAAGCTCGTTTGCTTCTTTCTGAGCATCCAGGTTAAATTTTTCTTTATCGATTCCGGCAAGACGGAAACAAAGAGTCATGGGCTGACACTGATGGTCGGTTTCTCTGCCGATGTTGTAAGCACAGCCGCTTAAAACCGAAAGGTCAGCATCTCCTGTAGCGTCTATAAAATAGGATGCCTCCAATGTTAAAGGACCGCCTTTAGTGGAAACTGTAACGCTTTTGATTTTTCCGTCCTTTGTTTCGGCGGAAGAAAGATAGGCGTGGAACAGCACCTTTACGCCGGCTTTTTCACACATATCGTCAAATACAAGCTTTAATATTTCTTCGCTGAAGGTAACACGGTTTTTGGCAAGACCGCCCATATTATCAAGGTTATCTAAAATTTCGGCAAATATACCGTCGGAAATTTTTCTTACTTCGTCTCCCAGCTTTAATTTGTAGGGCATGAAGGGATTAACATAAGCGTTACATGCCGCACCGCCAAGTGAACCGCCTTTTTCTATAAGAAGAACCGAAAGACCGCATCTCGATGCACTTATTGCAGCAGAAACACCTGCAAATCCGCCGCCGGCTACTATTAAATCATACATAATAACACCCCTATATTTAATTAAATTAAATATAGCAAAAAAAGGGGAAAAAGTCAATGCGGAAATGCAGAATTATAAGGAAAATCTGACGTTATAATAGTCGTACCAATAGTCAAACTGTATAAGCCAGGCGATAAGCTGAGGTTTTCCCATTAGCTGTCCGAACCAGGTAATGTTTTCTTCCAGCATCAATTCTTTGAGCATATTATCACTAAGTACTTCCGTCAGAATTCCGCCTTTTTTGAGGCGATAACGGAGCATGGAGGTTACAATTTTTTCATAAAGCGGATTGTGAGTTTTGGGATAAGGACTCTTTTTGCGTTCGTAAATTTCCAAGGGGAGATAATCTTTCATGGCGTTTCGGAGTAAGGCTTTTTCCACATTGTTTTCGAATTTTATTTTCCACGGGACGTTATATACATATTGAAGTATTCTGTGATCGGCGAAAGGTACCCTTACTTCAAGGCCACTGGCCATGCTCATTCTGTCTTTACGCTCTAAAAGTGATGTCATGAAATATCCTGTGCTTAAAACAGTGGCGATTCGTGCGGTTTTATCATCTTCTGAATCAGAATCAAGCATGGGAACATTGCATACGGAATTTTTATATACATCTTTCATGAAAGTGAATCCGTCGTCCTTTTGAGAGAATGAGTCTTTGAAAAGATTTATCCTTGCAAAAGGAGAGTGAATCCAGGGGAAAAAGTCTGATTCCAGCATCTCTTTTCTGTAAAACCAGGGATATCCACCGAAAATTTCATCGCTACACTCACCGCTGAGAGCAACGGTATGTTTCTTCTTTACCTGGCGGCAAAAATAGTACAAGGATGAATCAATATCAGCTTGACCGGGAATGTCTCTTGCTACTGTGGCATTTAACAGGGAAGATGCCACAAGGCCGGTGGGAGCGGTCAAAACAGTGTGGTCTGTTCCTAAAAATTCTGCCATAAATATGGCGTATTCATCATCCGACTGCGGTTGAAACAGGCTTTTTTCAAAGTTCTCCTTGTTGTCCTCGTATTCAAAGGAATACGTTGAAAGCTTTTCTGAATTTACGGCATATTCTTTTGCCGCAACTGCACTTATGACAGAGGAATCCAAACCTCCAGATAAAAAGGTGGAAAGCGGGACATCGCTTTTCAACTGTCTTTTTATGGCATCCTCCAAAAGATAACGTGTATGGGCAATTGCTTCATCACGACTTTCTGTAAAAGGTTCGGCAGTGAGATGCCAGTAGGGTTTTATTTTAAGCCCGTTTTCGGAAAAACTGCCAAAGTGAGCAGGCATAAGCTCTTTTATGTCCCTGAAAATTCCGCTTCCGGATATTTTGCAGGGAGAAAGAAATAAAAGTTGCCACAGTCCTTCTCTGTCTACTACAGGGGATAAAGAAGGATTACTGAGCAGACCCTTTATTTCCGATGCAAATAAGAAAGAAGAACCTGCCATGGCATAAAAAAACGGTTTTATGCCGAATCGGTCTCTTGCAAAAAACAGTTTACGTTCTTTTTCGTCTGTTACGGCAAAGGCGAAAATACCATTAAGATATTTGGGAGCGTCTTCTCCGTATACTATGTAGGCTGTAAGTACCACT
Organism: Clostridia bacterium; assembly: GCA_045545475.1. Classification (GTDB taxonomy): domain Bacteria; phylum Bacillota; class Clostridia; order CAKSNL01; family HGM11501; genus HGM11501. The sequence continues at coordinate 16,883 of JAZQAZ010000018.1, forward strand.
TCGGTGTCACAATTTGTGGCAAATGTATGGCCCAGTCTTTCAAATTTATTCTTAAGTTCGTCGGCATTATAAATTTCTCCGTTATAAACTATTTTGTAAGTATTGCCCATGAAGGTTTTTACCATAGGCTGGTGTCCGTTTTCCACATCGATAACTGCGAGGCGGTTATGATGCAACATGGAAAAAGAGCTTTCTTCCACGCCGGAGTCGTCAGGGCCCCTCATTTTCATGGCGTTTCCCATTTTTAATACCGTATCTTTTCTGAGATTATCAGGATTATGAAAATCTGCAATTCCTGCAATTGAACACATAATAAATCCTCCTTTAAGTTAAGTTTATGCAAATGAGCGTAAAAATGTTAAAACCCTTGACTTTAGCTGATTAAAGTGCTAATATTAATGGCGACAGATGAGAGAGGATGAATTAAATGAAAAAAATATTTTATTTATTTTTGGCGGTTTTGGTGCTTTTTGGGAGCATAACCGTTTTAGCAGAAGAAAGCGGTTTGGCTGTTGAAAATCTTCAGGCAGAAGAAAAGGGAGTAGAAAAAGTTGCTCCTTTGGTTTATGAAACCCAAAATGAATTAACTTTTCACGCAGAAATTATAAGCGAAAAAAACGAAGAAAGACATTTTGCTTTTCTTCTTTATGCCTGCGACGGACAAACTGTTCTGGGAAGAAGATATGTAAATACTGCCTCGTGGGAAACCAGCTTTAATATGGTGTTCTCCGTTCCGGAATATAATATCGGAGAAAAATTTATTGTTAAGCTTTTTTCCGATAATGCCGATTTGGTCTATAACGGCATCACAGGAAATGAGACTGTGATTGAAACATATGTATACTCAAACGAAGCAGGAGAAGTTGTTTATCAGACGGCCTTTTTCGGAGAGATAATTCCGAAGGAAACAAAGCCTGTTAAATTAAAGGTTGAGGACAATATAATAAATGCAGATGTAAGAATTTTCGGAAACGAAATATATGTCAGCGAAGATATGGCAGAAGAACTTAATATTCTTTTGACAAAAAACGAAGATTCGTGGACAATGAAGTCGCAGACGGAAGACTTTTTCATGAATTTCTATAAAGACAACATTTACGCTACTAAAAACTATGAAGGCTACAACCTTAATTATCCTGTGTTTGAGGATGGCGGAAAGGCATATTTCCCGCTTTACGATATAGCGGTATATTTTGCTTGCTCCTATGAAGAGGAAACCGGCGAAGAAAGAATTGTTTCCATGAAAAAATCCTATTATAGTATAGGTCCTGAAAAGGAAAAGTTTGTAAATAACAGTCTTGTGGACAGTAAAACAGAATATCTGATATGGATTTCAAAAAGTACATATACGGTAAATGTATTTACCGGTGAAAAGGGAAACTGGCATTTAATAAAGGAATATCCTTGTGCACTCGGAGCGAAAAACAGCCCTACCATCGAAGGACAGTTTGAGTATATAGAACGTCTTAACAGATGGTCATATGCCTATTATTACTGCGGACCTGTTATGAGGTTCCATAACGGTTATGCACTTCATTCAACGCTTATACGATATGACGGAACGGCTTATGACGACAGAGTAGGGGTTAATATTTCTCATGGATGTATAAGGCTTCATCCTGCAGATATAGAGGAACTTATAGAGTTTATTCCCTTTAAGACAAGAATTTATATAACAGCTGAATAATAAAAAAGTTGCGGAAAAAGTTTCCGCAACTTTTTTACTGTTTTTTTCAAAAAATGCTTGACAAACAAAAGACTATCTGTTATACTCTGTAAAGTAAAAATGCTTTACAGGTAAAAAGGGTGGGAAAAATGGAGAAAAAGGTGGAAGTTTCACTGCTTCTTGATTTCTATAAAGGCCTTCTTACCGAAAGGCAATCAGAAATGATGGAGCTTTACTACAACGAGGATTTGTCACTTTCCGAAATTGCGGAAAATACCGGCATTACAAGGCAGGGAGTAAGAGACGCTCTGGTAAAGGCGGAAAAAGTGTTGCTTGATGCCGAAGATAAGCTGGGCTTATGCGACAGAATAAGAAAACTTGAAGCAAGGCTTAAGACGATACATATCCTTGTTAAGAAATGGGATTCTATGGATGCACAGGTTGTATCAGACTTGTCGGAAATCGGAGAATAAAAAATGGCATTTGAAAGTTTAGGCGAAAAGCTGCAGGAAACCTTCAGAAAGTTAAGAGGTCACGGAAAGGTATCCGAAAAGGATATTAAAGAGGCCATGCGCGAAATAAAAATGGCTCTTTTGGAAGCGGACGTTAACTTTAAGGTTGTTAAAAATTTTGAAAATTCAGTAAAAGAAAAGGCCATGGGAAGCGAGGTAATGGAAAGCCTTACACCGGGTCAGCAAATTATAAAAATCGTAAGGGATGAGCTTACTGCTCTTATGGGAGGAGAAGCCGAGAAGCTTCAGGTTTCCTCAAAGCCTCCCACGGTTATTATGATGGCAGGTCTCCAAGGTGCAGGTAAAACCACTACCACGGGAAAAATTGCCAAAATGCTTAAAAAGCAAGGTAAACGCCCCATGCTCGTAGCTTGTGACGTTTATCGTCCGGCAGCAAGAAAACAGCTTGAAGTTGTGGCTTCTCAGGTAGAAGCAGGATTTTTCTCAATGCCTGAGTCAAACAATCCTGTTGAAATTGCAAAAACAGCAGTTTCAAAATGTGACCTTTCTTTATATGATACGGTGATAATCGACACTGCGGGCCGTCTTCACATAGATGAAGAGCTTATGCAGGAATTGGTTTCCATAAAAGAGGCGGTTAATCCCGCTGAAATACTTTTGGTTGTTGATGCGATGACCGGTCAGGACGCAGTAAATGTTGCCGAGAGCTTTAATAATCAGCTTGATATAACAGGTGTTGTTTTATCAAAGCTTGACTCAGATACAAGAGGCGGTGCTGCACTTTCCGTAAGAGCCGTAACGGGTAAACCCATAAAGTTTGCGGCATCCGGCGAGAAAATGGATGATATAGAAGCCTTTCATCCTGACAGAATGGCATCGAGAATCCTGGGTATGGGCGATGTTTTAACCCTTATAGACAAGGCACAGGAGGCATTTGACGAAAAAAAAGCAGCCGAGCTTGAGAAGAAAATGCGTGAAGCAAGCTTTGACTTAAATGACTTTTTGGACCAGATGGAACAAATGAAAAACATGGGTCCGATGGAAAACATACTTGGTATGCTTCCGGGAGTTAATACAAAGGCATTAAAGGGCGTAAATGTGGACGAAAGACAGATGGAGCGTACAGCGGCAATAATTAAGTCCATGACAAAGAAGGAAAGGGAAAATCCTTCGATAATTAATGCAAGCCGCAAAAAAAGAATTGCCATGGGCAGCGGCACAGAGGTTCGTGAAGTTAATGTTCTGCTTAACAACTTTGAAAATATGCAAAAAATGATGAAGCAGATGACAAACGGAAAGTTTATGAAAAAATTCGGCAAAAGATTCGGTATGTAACAGTATAAAAATTCCAAAAGAATTTTAATATAAGAAAATTTACGGAGGTGAACAAGATGGCAGTAAAAATGAGACTTAGAAGAATGGGTGCTAAGAAGAACCCCTTTTACCGTGTAGTAGTAGCTGATTCCAGATTTCCCCGTGACGGTCGTTTCATAGAGGAAATCGGTACTTATAATCCTATGGTAGAGCCTTCTGAAATCAAGATCGATGCAGAAAAGGCAAAGGCATGGATTGCAAACGGTGCACAGCCTACAGAAAGCGTTAAGAGTCTTCTTAAAAGAGCAAAGATTGTTGACTGATAAGGAGAGCACAAAATGAAAGAGTTACTTGAGTACGTTGTGAAATCCCTGGTTAACAATCCTGAAAACGTTCGAATCGAAGAAGAGGAAAACGGCGACGAGGTTGTTTTTTCCGTATACGTTGATCCGAGCGATATGGGCAGAATAATCGGTAAGGGTGGAAGAATAGCCAAGGCTGTCAGAGCTCTTATGAAGGCTGCTTCATTTAAGGAAAATAAGAGAGTCATCGTTGACATCGTTGACTGACAGGGCACAAGGTAAAAAATAAACGGCGGCCGAAAGCGGGAAATTCCGCTGAATGCCGCCGTTTTGCTCTACGAAAGGAAAAATTATGGAAAAAGAATTATTTGCAGCTGAAATTGTAAATACTCATGGCGTGAGAGGCGAGGTGAAGGCGATTTATCACACTGATTCACCTGAGTTTTTTGACGATATAAAAAATATAAGACTTGAGCCTTCAGGGGTATCTTATAAGCTTACGGCAACACGTCCTCACAAGGGTTCGGTGCTTTTAAAGCTTTCGGGTATCGATACTATTGAAGATGCCGAGAAATTGATAGGCCAGAAAATTTATGTGCAGAGAAAAGAGGCAAAGCTTCCCGAAGGAAAGTTTTATATTGTAGATATAATTGGACTTAAGGTATTTTCCGAAAACGGAGAAGAAATAGGCGAAGTAACCGATGTTTTCAGAACCGGAAGCAATGACGTTTTTGAGGTTAAGAGAAAGGGTATGAAAAATGCTTATATACCTCATATAGACGATGTAGTTAAGAATATTGACTTGGAGGCAGGAATCAAAATCCATGTTATGGAGGGGCTTCTTGATGAAGATTGATGTTCTTACATTGTTTCCTGAAATGTTTGAGTCGGTTTTCGGTGTAAGTATAATAAAAAGAGCACTGGACAACAATCTGCTTTCTTTAAGATTTGTAAACATCAGGGATTTTTCAGAGGACAAGCACAAAAGGGTAGACGATTATCCTTACGGTGCAGGCGGTGGCCTTGTAATGCAGCCTATGCCTATATATGCAGCTTATAAGCATCTTTCAGAGGAAAGCGAAGATAAACCTTATGTGATATATATGTCTCCTCAGGGAAAGACCTTTACGCAGAAAAAGGCAATAGAGCTTAAGGAACATAAGCATCTTATACTTTTGTGCGGACACTACGAAGGCGTTGACCAAAGAGTGCTTGACGAAATTGTGGATGAGGAAATTTCTATAGGAGATTATGTTCTGACAGGTGGGGAAATTGCAGCCATGGCCGTAATCGATGCAACGGCCAGAATGATTCCGGGTGTGCTTGATTCCGAAGATACTTTTTCTCACGAATCACATTTTGACGGCCTTTTGGAATATCCGCAGTATACAAGGCCTCCGGTGTGGAACGGAAAAGAGATTCCGGAAATTCTGGTTTCAGGACATCATGCAAGAATCGAGAAGTGGAGAAGAGAGAAATCCATTGAAATAACGGCAAAAAAACGTCCTGAATTACTGGATGGAGCAGAACTTTCGGAAAAAGAAAAAGAATTTGCGAAAAAGTTTCTTGGAAAATAAAAAAAAGCTTGCATTTATGGAAAATATGTGATATAATGTCTTAGAATTCGAGCGGTCCTCTGTAAACGTGATTTGCACGAACGCTTAGTAAGAAGGGAGGCTACATTCATGGATCAGCTTATGAAGGCTATTACAGCAGAACAGATCAGAACAGATTTACCCGAAATTAAAGTAGGTGATACTCTTAAAGTTTACCTTAAGATTAAGGAAGGCGAAAAAGAGAGAGTTCAGATGTTCGACGGTACTGTAATTGCAAAGAAGCACGGCGGCATCAATGAAACCTTTACCATCAGAAAGATTTCTTACGGCGTAGGTGTAGAAAGAGTTATTCCCGTAAATTCACCCAACATTGACCGTATTGAGGTTGTAAGAACAGGTAAGGTTCGCAGAGCTAAGCTTTATTATCTCCGCGACAGAGTTGGTAAGGCTGCTAAGGTTAAGGAAAAGATTGTAAGCGCTAACGAACAGTAATATGAATGTAGTGACGGATTGTTTATGACAATCCGTTTTACATTTTATAAAGGAGTTGACTATATGAACATACAGTGGTTTCCGGGGCATATGGCGAAAACCAGAAGACTTATAAGTGACAACTTAAAATTTGTTGATGTAGTTTTAGAACTGCTTGATGCAAGAATTCCCGCATCGAGCCGCAATCCTGAAATAGCAAAGCTTTGTGAGGGGAAAAAAATCCTTACGCTGTTAAATAAGGCGGATATGGCAGATCCTGAAGCTAAAAAGAAATGGAAAGATGCATTGGGAGATGATGCTTTATTTATAAGTGCATCAAGCGGCGAGGGAATGAAGGCTATTTATCCTAAAATAAAGGAAATGATGAAAGAAAAAACAGAACGTGACCTCGCAAAAGGAATTAAAAACCGTTCGGTAAAGCTTATGATTGTGGGCGTTCCTAATGTGGGAAAATCATCTTTTATAAATCGATTTACAAAAAAGGCAGCAACAGAAGTTGCAGACCGTCCGGGTGTCACAAGGCAGAAGCAGTGGGTGAGAATTGCAGAAGGTTTTGAGCTTCTTGACACACCGGGTGTACTTTGGCCTAAGTTTGAGGATGAAGAGGTTGCAAAACGTCTTGCCTATACAGGGGCAATTAAGGACGATATATTGGATGTTGAAGAATTGTGCCATTTTTTCCTTGCCTTTATGAGGGATAATTATCCGGAAAACCTACGGGCACGATATAAAATTGATAATTTTTCTGATTTAGAAGGCTATGAGATAACCGAGCTTATCGGCCGAAAGAGAGGATTCGTGGTTTCCGGCGGAGAGATAAATACAGAGCGTGCTGCAAATGTAATTCTTGACGAATTCAGAGGTGGTCTGCTTGGAAAAATCACGTTGGAATTGCCCAAGGAGGAATTTTGATGAAGGAAAAAGAACTTGAGCGTCTTAACTCCATGGTGGAGTTTGAAAAAAACTTCTACAACAGAGGATATAAAATAATTGCCGGGGTTGATGAGGCAGGACGTGGCCCGCTGGCAGGCGATGTTTATGCGGCGGCGGTAATTTTCGAGCCCGGAACAATAATAGAAGGACTTAATGACTCTAAAAAAATATCTCCTAAAAAACGTGATATGCTTTTTGAAGAAATAAAGGAAAAGGCGAAAAGCTATGCTGTTGGCGTTGCAACTGTTGCAGAAATTGAAGAACTTGATATATTAAATGCTACTTTTCTTGCTATGAGAAGAGCGATAGAAAGCCTTTCCGTAACACCGGATTTTGTGATGGTTGACGGAAATCAGCACATACGCAAACTGGAAATTGAAAATGAGCCGGTAATAAAAGGAGATTCTTTATCCATGTCCATTGCGGCGGCGTCAATTCTCGCCAAGGTTTCAAGAGACAGATATATGGAAGAAATGGCAGAAAAATATCCGGAATATGAATTCGACGGACATAAAGGATATGGAACAAAGCGTCATTCGGAGCTTATAAGAGAATTCGGCCCCTGCCCGATACACCGTTTATCCTTTTTAAAGAACATATTAAAATGAGAGCAATAGGTAATATTGGCGAAGACTACGCCGTAAAGATACTTAAGAAAAACAAATATAAAGTTCTGGAAAGAAATTTCACAGTCAGAGGCGGAGAAATAGATATAATTGCAAAGGACGGAGAATATCTTGTATTTGCAGAGGTAAAACTTCGGAAAAGTGCAGAATTCGGAAGGCCGTCTGAATATGTGGGAGCAAAAAAACAGGAAAACTTAAGGATTGCCGCCATGCTTTATATGAAAAAAATGGAATATAACGGTCTCTGTCGCTTTGATGTGGTGGAGATAATCGGAGAAATAGATGGAAAAGGAAAACTTAAGGCAAGCGAGGTAAATATTATAAAAAACGCATTTTGATTGACGAGCGTAAGAAAAAATGCTATACTGTAAAAGACAGATTACATAAACGGAGGAATAAAAATTGCGTAATAAATTAAAAGTACTGGTTATTACAGTTTTGCTGGTATTTTCGTTTTTTGTCCCGGTTAATTCTGCGGAAATTGACGACTTTACAATTGTAAATCAGGTATCACTTTATATTGAACAGAATTATAAGTTCGGAATAACATCTGTTCAGCTTAAAAATAAAGCTCTTGAGTATATGCTGTCTACGGGAGATACAAATCTTGACAATGTGCTTGACGCCATGTTCAGCCTGCTGGATGACTACTCGGTTTATTTTACAGAAGAGGAATATGCCGATTTTTTAGGCGAAGTAAACGCCAGCCTTTGCGGAATTGGTGCAAGCGTTGTTGCAACCAAAGGCGGAGTGGCAGTTCTTGAAGTTATACCGTATTCTCCCGCAGAAAAGGCCGGAATTAAAAAGTATGATATAATTGTTTCTGTGGACGGAACAAGTTTTGACGGAATGTCAATTTCCGAAGCGACTACATATATGAAGGGCAAAGCGGGAACGAGCGTTAAAGTTGGCGTAAAACGTTATGGAGTTGAAGAAATTATTTATTTTGATATAGTGCGGGCAAATGTCGAAATGAGTCCTGTTTCGTGGAAAAAGCTTGATGACGAAACGGCTTATGTATATATTTCTTCTCTTACAATAAATGCCGATGTCTTTATGAAAGAGGCACTTAAAGAAATTGATAAGCTTGGAATTACGAAAATTGTGCTGGATTTGAGAGACAATCCCGGCGGACATATAACATCCACCGTGAATATATGCGAAATGTTTATGCCCGAAGGTCCTGTAGGATATGTGGATTATAAGGACGAAACGAAGATGGAAACCTATTATTCTGAAAATAAGAATCCCAAATATAAGCTTGCGGTTTTGATTAACGGCAATACAGCCAGCGGAGCTGAATTTTTATCCGGTGGTCTTCAGGATACAAAGGTCGGTGTTCTTTTCGGAGAAACAAGCTTTGGAAAAGGTACTGTTCAGACCACTAAACAGCTTGTTAACGGCGGAGCGATAAAGCTTACTGTTGCTAAATATTATACTGCAGGAAAGCAGGACGTGGCATCTAATAAAATAGTACCTGATTATGAAGTAAAAAACTCATACCGACAGCTTAGGGAAGAATCTTTTGCACCCATTGATTTTGATGCTGAGCTTAAGGTTGGCTCAGAAGGTGAGGGGGTTCTTGCGATAGAACAGAGACTCAGCGTTTTAGGATATATGGACGAAGCTGACGAAAACTTTACCGAAGAAACAATGGATGCCGTAAGAATATTTAAGGCATATAACGGAATGGGTACTGATCCTTTGGTAAACTTTGATTTTATTGCTTATCTTAATAACATAGAGTACGACAAGCAGTACGAAGAAGTTGACAAACAGCTTGAGGCGGCACATAACTATCTGAAAGGAATAGAATAATGGGAGTTTTTGAACTTATATCGGTGGCTTTCGCACTTGCGATAGATGCCATGACGGTATCTGTTACAAACGGAATAAAGCTTCGTAACTGCACCTTTAAGGATGCTGTGTTAATGGCGGTATTTTTTGGAGGATTTCAGTTTTTAATGCCGCTCTTAGGCTATGCGGTAGGAGAGAAGGTGGCGTCTTTTGTGGGCGTAATGGCTCCTTTTCTTGCCTGCGGTATTCTTTCTTATCTTGGCATCAGAATGATAATTGAAGCCTTGAAGAAGGATGAAGAGGAAAATAAAGAGGTAAAGGAAAAGCTCGGATTTTCTGAGCTTACACTCCAGGCTATTGCCACAAGTATTGACGCTCTTGCGGTCGGACTTAGCTTTTGCATAATGTCTGACGGCGGTTGCGGAAAGCTTTTATCTTCAGCTGTTATAGGTATAGTTGCTTTTGTTTGCTCGCTTTTTGGTGCACTTTTAGGTAAAAAAGTAGGCAAGCTTTTTGAAAAGAGAGCAGAGCTTGCAGGCGGAATAATCCTTATTGCTGTGGGAGCGAAAATGCTTATTGAAAGCTTTTTATAATAACTACTGCTGTACAAAAGTACAGCAGTTTTTTGAAAGAGTGATTAAAATGTTACAACATGGAAAAATTATAGAATTGAAAGGCAAATACGCCGTAGCGGTGATAAAAAAAGAAAGCTCTTGCGGAGAAAATTGTGCATCCTGCGGAATGTGTGATACAAGCAAATTACGCAAGGTGCTTGTGTTAAACGAGTGCGGTGCAAAGGTAGGAGAGGAGATAGAAATATTTTTAGAATCCTATAAAACCGTTATTTTAGCACTTATAACATACCTTCTGCCGCTTATTATATTTTTTGTTTCTGCTGCATTTGTAAGGCATGAGCTTATATCGGCACTGATTCTTATTGCATCGTTTGTACTCTGTGCATTTGCAGCCAACTTCCTGGCAAAGAGAAAAAACTTTACGAGCAAGATTAAAAGAAAGGAAACGGAAAATGATAATTGACGCTCACTGTGACACTCTTGCAAAATGGACTGACGGAATAAGCGACACTCATGTTTCACCTGAGGTAATGAAGGATGACTTTTTACAGATTTTTGCAGCTTTTTCAGGGAGTGATATGAGTTTTAGCCGGATAGAAACATTGATCGATACTTACGATAAAATGATGGGTTTTTCTAAGATTTTAAAATTGAAAGATTTGGAAAAAAGCGGGAGAAAAGCACTTTTGTCCGTTGAGGATGCAGGTGCCATTGATTCTGTTGAAAAAGTATATTACCTCTATGGTCGTGGAGTAAGAATGATTGGCATGACCTGGAATTATAACAACCATCTGGCGGGAAGTGCCATGGAGGAAGATACGGGGCTTACCGAACTTGGAAAAGAAGTTCTTTCAAAAATGGAGCACCTTGGTATAACAGCAGACCTTTCTCATATGGGCGAAAAAAGCTTTTACGATGTTATGGAATTTGCAAAAAAGCCTGTGGTGCTGTCCCATAGTTGCTATAAAGGACTGTGTAATCACCCGAGGAATATAACCAAAGAGCAGTTTCTTGCATTAAAGGAAAATAGCGGTGTTGTGGGTGTGAATTTTTATCCGCCGTTTCTAAAAGGTGAAGATGCACATATGGATGATATTATAAGACATATTGATGCCTTCTTGTCTCTCGGCGGAGAGGATAATGTGGGATTAGGATCTGACTTTGACGGAATAGAAAAAATGCCTTCGGGAATGAAAGGAACTGAGTCTGTTTATGCACTTTGCGAAAAGCTTTATGCTCTTTATGGGCCGGTGATAGCAAAAAAGATTACAGGGGAAAATTTTTTGCGTGTTTTAAAAGGAAATTTAATGTAAAAAGCTTGCAAAAATGAAGGAATTATTGTATAATAGATGTTTAGAATAAAGACCGGAGGTTACATTATGGAACTCAGCAGAAAATATAAATCAATAAGCCCGTCATCAACATTGATGATAGACTCAAAATATAAGGCTATGAAGGCTTCAGGAGAAGATGTTGTCGGCTTCGGAGCAGGTGAGCCTGATTTTGATACCCCTGACCATATCAAGGAAGCTGCAATCAAAGCAATTAAAGATGGCGTTACAAAATATACTCCCGCTTCGGGAACTCTTGAACTTAAAAAAGCAATTTGCAATAAGTTCAAAGAAGAAAACGGCCTTGATTATGAAGTTTCAAACATCGTTGTTTCAAACGGTGCAAAGCACTCTCTCTTAAATGCAATAGGTGCTCTTGTAAATCCAGGAGACGAGGTTATTTTCTCAGCTCCCTACTGGGTAAGTTACAAGGAAATGGTTTTAATCCAGGACGGTGTGCCGGTTATTATACAGACTACGGAAGAAAACGGCTTTAAGTTTACCGCAAAAGAGCTCGAGGAGGCTATAACAGATAAAACAAAGGCCATTATCTTAAATACGCCTTCAAACCCCACAGGTATGGTTTATTCTGAAAAGGAACTTCGTGAAATTGCAGAGGTTGTAAAGAAGCATGACCTTTATGTAATATCTGACGAAATATATGAAAAACTTGTTTATGATTTTGAAACGCCTATATCTATTGCAGCTATAGATGAAGATATGAAAAACAGAACAATCATCGTAAACGGCGTATCAAAGACCTATGCTATGACAGGATGGAGAATAGGTTATACTGCGGCAAATGCGGAAATCACAAAGATTATGGCAAATGTTCAGAGTCATTATACTTCAAACCCCAATTCAATTGCCCAGGCGGCGACAGTTGCGGCATTGAACGGTCCCAAGGACAGTGTTGAGATTATGAAAAAGGCATTCTGCTCACGCCGTAACCATATGGTAGAACGTATGAATAAAATCGAAGGCGTTTCTGCTCTGATGCCTGAAGGTGCCTTTTATGTGATGATGAATATTTCAAAAATAAAGGGCAAGAGCATAGATGGAACTGTTATTAAAACCTCCGACGATTTTGCAAACCTTTTCCTCGAAAAGAAGCTGGTTGCGGTGGTTCCCTGTTCGGGATTCGGAAACGATGACTATGTACGCTGGTCCTATGCCACAAGCATGGAAAACATCGATAAGGGACTTGACAGACTGGCTGAATTTGTATCAGCTTTAAAATAAGCCATAGAAAGGAATTTTCAAATGGACTATATGAAACTTGCCGAGCTTTTATTCGGCGATATTAAAACTACCCCTGAAGACATTTACGCTATGTTTCCCGAAAGAAATCTTCCCGAGGGAGCTATGGTAACAAGAATTGCACCCAGTCCCACAGGATTTGTACATTTCGGAAATCTTTTCCCCGCCATCACCTGCGAAAGAATGGCACATCAGTCGAACGGTATTTTCTATCTCCGTATTGAAGACACTGATGCCAAGCGTGAGGTTGAAGGTGCGGTTGAAGTAATTTTAAAGGCATTTAAGACCTTCCAGCTTAACTTTGATGAAGGTGCCACAATTGACGGCGATAACGGTGCTTATGGCCCTTACCGTCAGAGACAGAGAGAAACTATTTATAAAACCTTTGCAAAAATGCTTGTTGAAAAGGGAATGGCTTATCCCTGCTTCTGCACAGAAGAGGATTTAGAGGCTACACATAAAGCTCAGGAAGAAGAAAAGAGCAACTTCGGCTACTTCGGTAAATGGGCAAAGTGCCGTGACCTTTCCTTTGAGGAGATAAAGGCCAATATTGATGCAGGAAAGAGCTTTGTGCTCCGTTTTAAGAGTATGGGTAACTGCAACAATAAGATTAAGTTTAAGGACCTTGTAAAGGGCGATATCGACGTTTCAGAAAACGATATCGACCATGTATTATTAAAGTCCGACGGAATTCCCACATATCACTTTGCACACGTTGTTGACGATCATCTGATGGGAACAACTCACGTTGTAAGAGGTGACGAGTGGTTATCCACACTTCCTTTCCACCTTCAGCTTTTCAGGGCACTTGAATGGAAAACTCCCAAATATCTCCACATTGCTCCTCTTATGAAGATGGACGGAGAGTCAAAGAGAAAGCTTTCCAAGAGAAAAGACCCCGAAGCAGCACTTACTTTCTACGCAAAGGAAGGTTATGCAGCTGATGCGGTTTATGAATATATCTTAACTCTTCTCAATTCAAGCTTTGAACAGTGGAGAATGACAAATCCCGACAAGAACGCAAGGGAATATCCCTTCCAGTATAAGAAGATGAGCGTATCAGGATCACTTTTTGATATCGTTAAGTTAAACGACGTAAGTAAAAATTATGTTTCCCGTCTTACAGCGGATGAGGTATATGACTATGTTGCCCAGTGGGCAAAGGAATATGATGAGGAATTTTACAAGCTCTTTACCCGTGATGAAGCTTATTCCAAGGCAATTCTTGCAATCGGCAGAGGCGGCAAGAAGCCCAGAAAGGACTTCGGTATCTGGAGCGAGGTTAAGGGATATATGGACTTCTTCTTTGACGAACTCTTTACGCCTGATTATACCTATGACGAAAAGCTTAAGAAGGAAGATATCTTAGCTATCCTTTCGGAATATATGAGCGTTTATGATGAAAATGACGATAACTCCGCTTGGTTTGAAAAAATCCGTGCACTTTCCGAAAAGCACGGATTCTGCGGAGATATGAAGGCGTACAAGGAAAATCCCGATGCTTATAAGGGTAACGTCGGCGACGTTTCGATGATTCTTCGTATTGCAGTTTGCGGCAGAACAAATTCTCCCGATATGTACTGCATATTCAACATCCTTGGTAAGGACAAGCTTGAAGAGCGAATCAACAAGGCAATCGCAGCCTTAAATTAAGGAGGCATATGTATGTCAGAAGAATATACAAACTTTATACACGAGTTTATCGATGAGGACTTAGAAAAGGGACATGTAAATAAAATACATACCCGTTTCCCTCCGGAACCCAACGGCTATCTTCATATCGGAAGTGCCAAGGCTATATGGATAAACTCCTCCACAGCCAAAAAATACGGCGGACTTTTCAATCTTCGTTATGACGATACAAACCCCGCAAGGGAGGATAATGAATACGTTGAGTCCATCGAAGAGGATTTACGCTGGCTTGGTGCTGAGCCCACAGGCGGAATTTTCTATGGCTCCGACTATTTCGATAAGTGCTATGAATATGCCGTAAAGCTTATAAAGGATGGCAAGGCATATGTCTGCGACCTTACTCAGGAAGAAATGAGAGAGTACCGCGGAACGCTTACAGAGCCGGGCAAAAACAGCCCCTACCGTGACAGAAGCGTAGAAGAAAATTTAGAGCTTTTTGAGAAAATGAAAAACGGCGAATTCCCTGAAGGCTCAAAGACCCTCCGTGCAAAAATTGATATGGCATCTCCAAATATGAATATGCGTGATCCTGCGATTTACAGAATCGTATACGTTGAGCATCACAGACAGGGTAAAAAATGGTGCATTTATCCTCTTTACGACTATGCTCATCCCATTCAGGATGCCCTGGAAGGAATAACCCATTCTCTTTGCTCCATCGAGTTTGAAAACCACAGACCTTTGTATAACTGGGTGGTTGACAATATAGGCTTTGAAGCAAAACCCCGTCAGATTGAATTTGCGAGAATCAACATAACACATACTGTTTTAAGTAAGCGTTATCTTCGTGAACTTGTTGAAAAAGGCAAGGTTGATGGTTGGGACGATCCCAGAATGCCCACCTTATCGGGACTTCGCAGAAGAGGATATACTCCAGAGGCAATTATGGAATTCGTAAAGAGAGCCGGCGTTGCAAAAACTGACAGCGTTGTGGATATCGGACTTTTGGAGTACTGTGTAAGAAATGAGCTTAACAAGAAAGCACTTCGTAAAATGGCAGTGCTTGACCCCGTTAAGGTTAAGATTACAAACTATCCCGAGGGAAAGACAGAATATTTCGATATCCCCAATAACCCCGAGGATGAAAATGCAGGAACAAGAAAGGTTGCCTTCTCCGGTGAAGTTTATATCGAGAGAGACGATTTTGCCTTGGTACCTCCTCCCAAGTTCCACCGCTTAAAGCCCGATGGGGAAGTGAGACTTATGGGTGCATACATAATTAAGTGCAACGAAGTAAAAACGGACGCAGACGGAAACGTAACGGAAATCCTTTGTACTGCGGACCTTGAGACAGCAAACGGAAATCCCGTTGACGGAAGAAAGATAAAAGGTACAGTTCACTGGGTATCTGCTTTTCACGCAGTTGATGCCAAGGTAAATCTTTATGAGCATCTTTTCTTAAAGGAAAATGTGGGAGATTTAGAGGAAGGCGAAAATTATCTTGATTACCTTAATCCCGATTCCTTAAAGACTTACGAAAACTGTAAGCTTGAAGAAAGCCTCGGAGAAGCCCAAAAGGGCGACAAGTTCCAGTTTGTTCGTCTCGGTTATTTCTGCCGTGATTCCAAAGCTGACGGCATGGTATTTAACCGTGCGGTAACCTTAAAGGATACCTGGTCAAAACAGAATAAATAATTGAAAGCGGCTTTTTTAAAGCCGCTTTTTGCAACCTTTTTGCTTTCTTGTTTGTATTAATAGTAAAAGGAGGTATTTTTATGAAAAAAGTATTGACATTAATTCTGGTATTTATTATGGTTCTTACCATGCTTACAGCTTTGGCGGAAGAGAAAAATATGCTTTCCCGCGAAGATATTCCGCTATATAACGGCGGCGGACTTGACAGAATCGGAATATTAAAAGGAACGGAAAATGGCTTTGAGCTTGAAAGAGAAGTTACAAGGGCCGAGGCAATAACTTTTATCAAGCGTACGCTTGCCATGGATGATGAAGCTTTTATGGCCTCTCCTTTTACAGATATAAAAGGTCATTGGGCGGAAAAAACAGTGGATATGTTTTACGATAAAGGCTATGTCGATGGCGTTTCGGATACTCAATTTGCTCCCGACAGAACCGTTACGGGACAGGAGTTTACAAAAATCCTTTTATCTGCAATGGGATATTCAGGCATATCTCTTGAAAATGCCCTGGAAAAGGGAGATAAGTACGACGTTTTATCAAATAACTTTACCAAAAGCGTGGTTAAGCAGAACTTTACACTTCTTCGAAGTGATGTTTTAAGAATAATCCACTCAGCCTTAAGTGCAAAATGTGCCGACGGGGTTATGACTTACGAAAAGCATATTGAAAAAGGGCTTCTTGAAAGAGAAGATTTTAATGGCGTACTCTGGTGCGGAACTCCCGCAGCAAAACCTTTAAGCTTTGCCGATAAATTCTATAACAAAATTGAATCTGAGGAAAGCTATATGGTTTCGCCTTTTTCCGTCAAAATTGCATTGCTGCTCCTTGCAAACGGTGCGGAAGGGGAAACAAAAGAGGAAATATTGTCATTGCTCGGAGTTGAAAATCTTACGGAATACAACGAAGAGATGAAAATTCTGACTGAGAAATATGCAAAGAGTAGAAGCTTTACCTTAAACAGTGCAAATTCTGTGTGGATGAATAAAGATAATACTAAACAGAATTTTTCGGATACATATAAAGAAACTGTAAGCAATTATTACGGTGCCGAAGTCATGGAAACAGATAACAAAACGGCGGTAAAAACGATAAATGATTGGGTATCGGAAAAAACCAACGGTAAAATTAAAAGCCTTATCCAGAAGCCTGATTTTTACGCACTTTTGGTTAATGCCGTATACTTTAAAGCTTCCTGGCAGAATGAGTTTAATAAAGGTGCAACCTATAAAGATACTTTCCACGGAAAAGCGGGAGACAGAGAAGAAGATTTCATGCGAAGAACCGGTTATATGAATGTATTTTACAATGACGGTCTTAAAATTTTAGAGCTTCCTTATAAAAACCGCGTAGAGGAAACCGACGAAAACGGAATGTTTATGGGTGCTTACAGTGAGGACATCAACATAAGCATGTACATCCTTATGGGTGATGACAGAGTATCGGATGCAGATGCCCTGATTTCGGAAGAAGAACTTAAAAGCACCTACGTTTCACTTTATCTTCCGAAGTTTGAAACTGAAACCACATTAAATCTTACAGACGTTCTTAAAAGCCTGGGAATGAAGGTATCCTTCACAGAGGCAGCAGACCTTACGAAGATGTGCGACAGCGGAAATATGCAAGTTACCGACGGAATTCATAAAACCTATATAAAGGTGGATGAAAAAGGGACGGAAGCCGCGGCAGTTACCGGTATGATGGCGGGAGCTACCTCTGCAAAGCCTCCCGAGCCTGTAGAATTTAAATTCGATAAGCCTTTTACCTATGTGATAAAGGATAAAACATCGGGAGAAGTTCTTTTTATCGGCGAATATAAGTAAGAAAAAGCTGGGCTATGCCCGGCTTTTTTAGTTGAATTACCATATAATGTATGTTATAATACATTATATGGATTTTGCCTGAGGTTAAGGGGTGATTTTATGAAAGATAGCATCTGGAACGTTGGTGCATCAAGCTGTATACTTACGCCGGAGGAACATACGGAAGACGGATTTTTTAAATACAAAGAAGCGGGAATAAGGTTTGCCGAGCTTTCCTGCTGTCATAATCTATCGCAGATTGATTTTTACAATAATCCCGAAAGAATCTTAAAAGCAGCAGAGGCAAACGGCGTTAAATTTACATCCTTTCATCTGCCATTTTCAAAAACCATCAGCTTTTCAAATCCCGATAAAGAAGTAAGAGAAAAGGCTGTATTAAAGCTTAAAGAAACGGTGGATGCGGCATCTTCAATCGGAATAAATCTTATGGTTATGCACCCGTCCTGCTCAAATTACGAGTTTTATCCAGAGAGGGAACCGCTTATAGTACAGTGCCTTTATCACATCGGTGAGGTGTACGAATACTGTGAAAAGAAAAACATAACCCTTGCCGTTGAAAATATGACAGGGAAGGGACTTTTGGGAACGCCTTTTGAAATGATAAGATGCCTCAAAGAATTCCCGGATATAAAAATCTGCTTTGATGTAAATCATTGCTTTCACCTTACACCGGAGGACTACCTTGATGAGCTTATAAAAGCGGGATTTAAGGGAAGAATAGCAACGATTCACGCCTCGGACTATTTTCTTAAAGAGGAAAAGCATCTTATGCCCGGAGAGGGAACTGCCGATTTTGCCGCAGTTACAAAAAAGCTTCGGGAAATGGAATATAAAGGTGTATTTATGTATGAGGTATCGGGTGATAGAGAAAAAGGTGTAAGATACAGTCCGAAAGACGTAAAAGAAAATTTTGATACGGTCATTAAATCCGCCCTTTTGCATTGACAAAAAGGCGGAAAAGTTGTATATTATAAGTTGATTTAAATGACGAGGAGACAGTGCTATGAAAAAACTTTTGAACCTTTTTTGGGTGTTTTTCAAGATAGGTGCATTCACCTTTGGCGGCGGATATGCAATGATACCGATTATTCAGAAGGAAGTTGTTGAAAATAAAAAATGGGTAACCGATGACGATATATTGAATGTCATAGCAATTGCGGAATCTACCCCCGGACCCATTGCAATAAATTCAGCCACATTTATTGGCTACAAGGTGGCAGGAATCCTTGGTGCGGCGTGTGCAACCTTGGGAGTTGTTATCCCTTCCTTTGTAATAATTACCATTATCGCATTTTTCTTAAATAAATTCAGTGAATATAAGGCTGTGCAGTATGCCTTTTACGGAATAAGAGCAGGGGTTTTGGCACTCGTTATAAAGGCTCTTATCACAATGTATAAGAAAATGCCGAAAACAGCCATTGCCTACGGAATTGCCGTTTTTGCATTTGTTGCATCGCTTGTATTTGATATAATAAATATAAGCATTATATATGTAATTTTGGCCTGTGCCGTAATAGGGCTTGTTTCGTCCTTGATTAAGGTTAAGGAGGTAGAGTGAAATGGAACTTTTCGAGCTTTTTTACACCTTCTTTTATATAGGTATCGTAACCTTCGGAGGCGGCTATGCAATGCTTCCCCTTATCCAGAGTACAGTGCTCAGCAATGCTTGGATGCCACATGAACAGCTTGTTGACTTTGTGGCAATTTCTGAATCTACACCCGGTCCCTTCGCAATAAATATTGCAACCTATATCGGGGCGGAAAGATGTGGCATCCTTGGCTCTGTATGTGCAACACTTGGTGTTGTACTGCCGTCTTTTATAATAATATTGCTTGTTGCAAGAGTTTACGAAAAGTTTAACTCCAACAAAATTGTAAAGGGCGTTATGACAGGTCTTAAGCCTGCTGTAATAGGATTAATTGCATCGGCAGTTTTAACAATCGGAAAAACAGTTTTAATCCCCGATGTGACAACCTTTATGGGAGTATTTTCAAAGGATGTATTAAGCCTTGAGCTTTTGTGTTCACTCATAATTTTTGCTCTTGGACTTTTCCTTATCCTTAAAAAGAAAGCACATCCGATTTTGGTAATTGCGCTTTCTGCAACACTTGGAATTTTAGCCGGATATTTCATACTGTAAGGAACTTTTTTATGATAACTGAGTATTTTGATATAAAACCTTTGGGAATTGAATACGGAAAGATAGATGAAGCGGCAAGAATTTTGCTCTCAGGCGGTCTTGTTGCTTTTCCTACGGAGACGGTATACGGGCTTGGAGCAGACTGCGAAAATAAAGATGCCGTAAAAAGCATATTTACAGCAAAAGGCCGCCCGATGGACAACCCTTTGATAGTACACGTTTCTGATATGGCAATGTGCGAGAAATATGTTTCATATATCCCAAAAAAAGCGGAACTTTTAATGAACAAATTCTGGGGAGGTCCTCTCACCATCGTTATGAAAAGAAGCAAATATGCCATAGATGAAGTTACTGCAGGGGGAGACACCGTTGCAATACGTCTTCCTTCACATCCTGTGGCACACGCTCTTATAAAGGCTGCAGGAAAGGGGATTGCCGCACCCAGTGCAAATCTTTCAGGTAAGCCAAGTCCCACAACAGCAGAGCACGTGAAAGAGGATTTTGACGGTAAAATTCCCTGCATAATCGCAGGAGGAAAGGCAGAGCACGGTCTTGAATCCACCGTTATAGATTTAAGCGGAGAAAGACCAATGGTGCTTCGACCCGGCGTTATAAGCCTTGATATGATTAAGGAGCTGCTTCCCGATGCCGTATACGGCGGAGGCGGGGAAGGAATCCCCAAAAGCCCCGGTATGAAATATAAGCACTATGCTCCTGATGCCAAGGTTATAGTTGTAAAAGGCGATATGAAAAAGGAAGCAGAAAACTGTTCCGGCAAGGTACTTTTTATGGACTATGAAGATATGCGAGGCGAATACGAAGAAGATAGCTTCCTTTCTGTCGGAAATGATGACACGTCCTATGCGGCATCGCTTTTCTGGCTTTTAAGACTTGCTGATGAAAAGAAAGCAAAATTCGTTTTAGCAAAGGATCCTAGAGGCGGCGAGCCCGTTTCCGATGCTCTTTGTAACAGACTTTATAAGTCCGCAGGAGGCGATATTATATGATTTTATTCGTATGCACGGGGAACACCTGCAGAAGCCCTATGGCGGAAGCTCTCTATAAAAGCATAACCGGAAAAAATGCAGAATCTGCAGGCTTAAGTGCGGCGCATAACGGAAAAGCAAGTGAGCATTCGGTTTCGGTTATGGCAAAGCGTGGTATTGATATAAGTAATCACATATCAAAACAGCTGGATTTTTCCATGTTGGAAGAAGCTGATACCATCATTACTATGACTGAAACACAAAGAACAATGCTTCTTTATTCCGCTCCGGAGTTTGCAAGAAAAATTTTTACAATTAAAGAATGGGCAGGGAAATCGGGAGATGTATCCGATCCTTTCGGAAGAAGTGAAGAAGTTTACGAAGAATGTGCAAAAGAACTGGAGGAGCTTATCCGTGAAGGTGAAAAGCTACACCAAGAATTATTTTGATGCTCTTTATGAAATAGAGAAAGAAGCCTTTTCCGATTTCTGGAGTGAAAAAGGGATGAGAGAGGAACTCTCGCTTTCTCAGGCACACTATTATGTGGCGGAGGAAGATGGGGAGATACTGGGCTTTGCGGGATTCTGGCTAATAATTGATGAGGCGGAAATAATGAAAGTTGCGGTAAAAAAGTCGCATCGGGGAAAAGGCATCGGAGATGCACTTCTTAAAGCGATAATTGAGGATTCTATATCCCTTGGTGCAAAAAAAATCCTTCTTGAAGTAAGGGAAGAAAACACCCCCGCCCGTAAGCTCTATGAAAAAAACGGCTTTATCTCTTATGCGGTGCGGGAGAAATATTACCAAGGCAAAGAAAATGCAGTTTTGTATAAAAAGAATTTGTAAAGGAAAGTTTGTATGTTGATTTTAGGAATAGAAAGCTCTTGCGATGAAACTGCGGCAGCGGTTGTTAAGGACGGTCGTGAGGTTTTATCGGATGTTATATATTCTCAGGCGGAAATTCATTCCAGATACGGAGGAGTTGTACCTGAAATTGCATCGAGAAGGCATATTGAAAAGGTGCTTTATGTGATAGATAAAGCACTTAACGATGCCAATGTGACGAAGGAGGATATTGATGCAATTGCTGTTACATGCGGCCCCGGGTTGGTGGGAGCACTCCTTGTGGGAGTTTCTGCGGCAAAATCCCTGGCAGTTGCATGGGGTAAGCCTCTTATTCCTGTGAATCATATAAAGGGGCATATTTCGGCTAATTATGTGGCGTTTTCAAATCTTGAACCTCCGTTCATATGTCTTGTGGCATCAGGAGGACACAGCCATATCGTTCATGTAAAGGACTATACAGAAATGGAAGTTTTAGGTGCAACAAGAGACGATGCGGCAGGTGAAGCTTTTGATAAAGTTGCAAGGGTAATCGGACTGGGTTATCCCGGAGGACCAAAGGTGGATGCTGCAGCTAAAAAAGGAAACCCGGAAGCCTTTTCGTTTCCCAGAGCTAAAACGGGAGATGATTTCTCTTTCAGCGGACTTAAAACTGCAGTAATAAACACCGTACATAAAATGGAGCAAAAGGGAGAAGAAATTCCTGTTTTTGATATAGCCGCAAGCTTTCAACAGGCTGTAGTGGAGGTTTTGGTGGCAAATACGGTTCATCAGGCAGAAAAAGTGGGAACCGGAAAAATATGCCTTGCGGGCGGAGTTGCTTCAAATTCACTCCTTCGCAGTGAATTTGAGAAGGCGGCAAAGGAGAAAAAACTGACGCTTTATTATCCTCCGCTCAGGTTTTGCACAGACAATGCAGTAATGATTGCTTCGGCAGGATTCTTTGCATATAATGCAGGAAATGTGGCATCATCAGATCTTAATGCATATCCGGCGTTGAGCCTTGAAGAATAAAAAAATCCGAAAGCCATTGGCTTTCGGATTTTTTTATTTATTAAAGAGCTGTTTTTTCCAGCATTGCGGCACCTACTATGCCAGCATCATTGCCGAGCTTTGCGGCAACAATTTCTGTTTCATAATCAAAGGCAACTTCTTCACGAAGCTTTTTACGAAGGGGGATAAGGAGGTTATCTCCTTCCTTACTGATACCGCCGCCTATTACAATAACGTCGGGGTATAAAATTCTTAAAAGGTCGCCGATGCCTATTGCCAGATAGTTTATATATTCATCAACAACTTCCTGAGATGCATGGTCGCCCTGTTTTGCAAAATCAAATGCTGTTTTTCCGTTGATGTCGTTTATCGGAATGGAGTTAAGCAAAGAATCCGGGTGATTTATTGCTTTATGCTTGGTCATGTTGATAAGTCCGGATGCAGAGGCATAAGCTTCAAAACATCCGCGTCTTCCGCATCCGCAACGCTTTCCGCCTGCGGCAATAATTAAGTGACCGATTTCTCCGGCACCGAATCTATGACCGGTATAAACTTTGTTTTTAAGAATAATGCCGCCGCCTATTCCGGTTCCAAGGGTTACCATAACAGAGAAGTTTGCTCCGCTTGATGCACCGTATAAATGTTCAGCGTATGCTGCACAGTTGGCATCATTACCAACAAAGGTTTTAACTCCGGTGAGTTTTTCCATTTCTGAAGATAGATTAACTCCTGCAAGATTAAGGTTTGCAATCTGGAGAACAATACCGTTATCTGAGTCGATAAGACCGGGGCTTCCGATACCGATGGATGAAAGCTCGCTCATTTCGATTCCATACTCGGCAACAAGCTTTTTCACAAGATTTGCCATATCGGCAATAATTTCTTCTGAAGGTCTTTTCGCTCCTGCTGGAACAGAGTCTTTTATTAAAATTTTACCGTTTTCATCAACTAATCCTGCGGCAATATTGGTACCGCCTAAATCAATCCCTGCATACATAGTCTGTCAATCCTCCTATAATAGTTTCTTTCAAGTTAAGTTCACTGTCAAGCAGTATGATATCTGCGTCAAAGCCTTCCTTAAGCTCTCCTTTTTCATTGAGTCCTGCGTAAATTGCAGGAGCTTTTGTTGCGGCGTAGAAGGCGTCTTTTTCGGGAATACCCCAGCTTATAAGCTTTTTAACACCGTATAGTGCTGAGTGAGAGCTTCCCGCAATGGTTCCGTCGGTAAGGCGGCATTCTCCGTCCTTCATGATTACGGCATGTCCGTCATAATCGTATTCTCCGTCGGGAAGATAAGCGGGATTTACCGAGTCGCTTATTACTATCATTTTTTTTCCGAAAGTTCTGTGAAGCATTTTAATTACTGATTTATGAACGTGAAGGCCGTCGCATATAATCTGAACCCAGGCATCAGCTTCGATTGCCGCACCGATTACACCGGGATTTCTGTGGTGTAGGGGAGGCATTGCATTAAAAGTGTGAGTAAGGCAATCGGCACCTTTTTCGATTGCATGGAGTGCTGTTTCATAGTCAGCGTCTGTGTGGCCGATTATAACCTTGCATCCGCAATTTTCTATGAATTCATATGCACCGGGAAGCTCGGGGGCAATTGTAATCATCTTAACATTTTTGAATTTTTTAAGTTCTTCCAAAGAAGGATTTTTTATAAAATCTTCATTTTGGGCACCCTTATATTTTTTGTTTATGTAAGGACCTTCAAGATGAAATCCCATTATTCTTGCACCTTCATTAAAATCGGTTTTTTCATGGGTTACGTTTATAAGGTCTTCTGTGGAAATTGTTGTGGTGGTGGGAAACCAGGCAGTAACACCGTGGGAGCTTTGATATTTCGAAAGCTCTAAAAGATGACCGCCGTTGGATACGCTTGTCCCGAGTGCACCGTGAGTATGGATATCTATAAGACCGGGATAAGCTTTTTCTCCTTTTTTGTCTTCTCCGGGAAGATCGATTTTTCCGATTGACTCTATTTTACCGTCGGCAATCACTATATCCGTAAGCTTTTCATCTATCAAGACGTTTTTTAAAATTCGTTTTGTCACTAAAAGACCTCCTTCGTTGAAAATGGGTATTGCCTTTAATGTAATTATATGTTAAAATAATGCTATAATCAAGGAAAAATATTGCTGTTTTATGCAAATATATTGCTGTTTTGTAAAAAAGGTGGTTTTATGAATCTTGTAGTTTACGAACCTCATGGCCTTAAAGAAAAAAGGCTTCCGTTTATTTTTCACTTTGATACTATATCTCCGGGATTTTATTCCGATGTAACCGATGGAAAAACGGAACATAAGCATTTTAAAAAGCACTGTATGCAAAATTGGCATGAAAACACGGAGTTTCTTTATGTCACAAGTGGAGAAGGGATGCTTTACAAAAATAGCGAAAAAATAAAAATTTCTGCCAATTCATTGGTTGTAATAAATTCCTTTGACTTGCATTACACTGAAACAGATAATACGCTTGAATATTATTGCCTTATTCCTGACAGAGGCTATCTTCAGCAGAACGGACTTAATACCTCGCTTATAAATTTTGAAACACTAATTGATGACAGCGAAGCCATAAGGCTTTTTGAAAATATAATAACAGAATACGGCAAAGACGAAAAATACAGGGAAGCGGGAATAAAATCTGCGGTAATTGAGTTTGTTCTTTATCTTGCCCGCAGCCATACATCCTTGAAAGGAAATGAAAAGGATTCTAAGGCACTTCATTATATGAGAATGGCAATAGGGTATATAAATTCTCATATTTCGGAGAAAATTACAGCAGATGAACTGGCAAGGGAGATTGGCTTGAGCAAATATCATTTCTTAAGGGAATTTAAAAAAATAACAAACATGACACTTATTGAATTTATAAACGGGTTAAGATGTGAAAAGGCACGCTCGATGCTGCGTGAAGAAAATATTCCTATTTCGGAAGTATCTGCACTTTGCGGATTTGAAAACGGCTCATATTTTAATAAAATATTCCGTCGTGAAACGGGACTTTCTATGTCCGAATACAGAAAGAATGCACGAAAAGAAAGCGAATAAAAAACGCCCTTCGGGCGTTTTTTATTCGCTTTTTCTGTTTAGTTTTATGTACTCGTTAATGTAGAGTATAAATGCAAGAAGCATAAATACCGAACAAAGGGTTAAAAGAAAATTGACGGTTGAAAGAGACATTTCGAATGCAAAAAGTGCCGTCATTGAAACAAACTGTACAACGGTTGAAACTTTTCCGAACCATTTTGCACCGTCGAGTTTCTTGTTGTTTTTACAAACAGAGAATAGCCCTAAAAGTCCCATAGTAATTTCCTTGATAAAGAAAATTACTACAAGAATCCACATTATTTCATATCTTGAAAGCAGGCATAGTATCAAAGTACATTGTGTAAGTTTGTCAGCCACAGGATCAATAAACTTTCCAAACTCTGTTATCATATTGAATTTACGGGCGATAACTCCGTCGGCAAGATCGGTAAATCCCGAAATTGCAGCAATAATTGCAGCCAGTTGGTAATTTTCTGCTACAAGATAAAAATATACGATTAAAGGGATTAGCAGAATTCTGACATAACTTAATATATTTGGGATGGAGAGAAGCTCCTTTTTATAATTAACCATTACAGTCATGCCTCCTCAGAAGGACTGTAATGAGACTCAAAAGGCTGCTCGGAATTTATAACGGCTTTGTCAGATTCATTTTCGCATTCAGCTTCTGCAGCTTCTTCGATGTTTATGGGCTCATCTTTTTTTTCTGTGGCATCCGAAGAAGAAATGGTTTCGGATAACCTATTTAAGTCTCGTTGCAAAATGCAAAGGGCCATGGGGAAAAGAAGGAAGAGGGTTAAAACCATACATAATATGCCGCGGTTTTTAACGGTTTCGTCCTTTTCACTGAGCTCTTCATAGCGGGTGTAATACCAGTATGCGGTGTAAGGATAAAATAAAGAGAAAAGCCAAAGCTCGGAAAAAGAGGCTTTTTTGCCGATAAACATTTCTGTTTTCTTTGCGGCAAATATACTCCATAAAATGTAGTATATTCCAAAGGTCACAATAGAGAGTATAAAAACTTCTCCCATTTTAACAGAGGATGAGGCCTTTGTTATATCAACATATTTTGTAAGCAAAATGAGCGAAGATAAAATTAAAAGCTCAGGAGTTATGGATGAAGATGTAAAGAGTACCACAAGCCATGCAACAAAAAGTGCTGAAAAAAGCATGCGGCTGTTCTTAATCTGCTCCTGTGCATATAAAATTAATAAAAGGTATGCCGCAATAGGCAATAGAAGCAATATAAAGTTAAGTACTTCAAGGAAAATATTTGGACGATAGTAGTGGTTATACATACCGGAAAATACATACGAGTAAATGTAATGAATTATAAATACTACAGATTGAAGAAAAAGAAAAACTCCGCTGAGAGAAATGAGGGTTTTTCCGGATGTAAACACTCCTGCAAGCAATAAAAGAATTGAAAACAGGATAAGCAGTGCCGATATAAACAGCAAAAGACCATTTGCGGAGATGGGGTATCTGTCAGCTATATAAAATACATTATACAAGCTTACAGGAAGTGCGATAATAGATAGAATAACAGATAAAAGTATGTTGCAGTTTTTTAATTTAGACACAAAAACCATCCTTTCTGAAGAAATTTCTTTATTATATACGGGTGTCGCATTTTATGTATTTTCTGTTCCAGCCTTCATTAAAATCTATGTCATCGGGGCAGCCTGTGAACAGGTCAGAAGCAAGCTCCTCAATTTCTGCACGAAGTTCCAAATTTTCAAGATAATAGTCGGGGATTGCGTCGACTCCGAGGTATGCACCGATTATACTTCCCGTTATAAGGCCTGTGGAGTTACTGTCTCCGCTGTGGTTAACTGCGGCAACTATTGCTTTTTCAAAGCTGTTCTGATACTTTAAGCTGCAGTAAATACCGATTGCAAGTGCTTCCTCTGCCAAAAGACCGGAATTTCCGAGACGGCGTATTGCATCGGTATCGTCGATTTCTCTTCCGGCAAGCTTTATGGCACGTTCTATAAGGTCTATCAGATTTTGTGTTTCCGGATAAGTCTCCTTTGTGCCGTCCAAAGTATCAAGACAGTCATATACAATAGTATATAAATTCTCATCGGTGTGAGCTGCATTGTTTATTATATGAACCATTGCGGCAGCACTTACGAATCCCAGAGGATGGCCGTGAGTTATTGCGGCGGACTTTGCACCGATTAAGTCTATTCTCTCTGTTCCGTATTCTTCTTTGTCAAAGTAAAGTCCGATAGGGGCAACCCTCATCATTCCTCCGCATCCCTTGCTTGAGTTGAGCCTGCCTTCAAGCGTCCCCATAACTCCGCTGGATAATGCATATAAGTTGGTGTTTCCGGGGGCTCTTTTTGACTGTAATGCTTTCAAATGATAAATCCAGCTTATTATGTCTTCATCCTTGAAAAGGGAAGGCATCTGGGTGCGAAGCCAATCCTTATACGCCTTGTGTATGTAGTGACAAACGGGAGCCATTACGCCTTTAACTTTTTCGCGTGTAGCACCGAAAAGAATACCGTTTGCGGTAAACATAGTCATCTGAGTTCCGTCGGAAATTAATGCTTTCCCATCTTTAAACTCATAGCGGGTTATACCGTTTTCACCGTATTTTTTTCTGATTTCGTCTAAACTTTTGAACTCGACGGCATAACCTAATGCGTCACCTGCCGCTCCGCCCAAAAGACAGCCCTTAAATTTTCTCAATTCCCTCATTTATATCTCTGCCTTTCTGTGGGTAACAGAATTATTCTATCAAAAATATCTGATTTTTACAAGGGGAAATTTCGAGTTTTTTTTCGTTATTGCGATTTTTTTGACAAAAAAATATATTTTATACTAATTGTAGTGTTTTTTTATTCCCCTAAATTTTTTTTCTTTTCTGAAAACATATTTCCTGCACGGAAAACTGCTCCGCTCCCGAATTTTTGCTTTAATGCATCAATTGCAGCATCCACCTTTTCATGCTTTTCGCATTTCTGTTCTTCATCAAATAGCGAAAGCTGAGTGGGAGAATCGGCTTTAGATAAAGATAAAGCTGTAACGGTAAGCATTCTAACCGGTTTTCCGGATTCCCAGCGTGCTTCAAAGAGTAAAAAGCATTCGGTTGCTATGTTGTGAAGAGAGTTTGTGGGACTTATGGCCTTTTGTCTTGTAATTGTGGTGAAATCTTTATCCCTTATAGTAAGCTGAACGGACGAACATTTAAGATTTCCTTGACGGAGTTTTTCGGCAACGGTATCGGAAAGGGAATAAATTGCAGATTTTATTTCTTCCGTGGTTGTAAGGTCATGCGGAAATGTCATGCCGTTACCGATTGATTTAACCTCTCGCTTATCAAGGTAAGATTTTACAGGGTCATCGTCAAGGCCTTTGGCGTAAATGGAAAGCATTTTGCCGTGCTTTCCGAAGCGTTCCGACAACAGTCTTTCATCAGCCGAGGCAATGTCTCCGATTGTATTTATTCCAAGAGCCTTGAGGCCCAAAGCAGTATTTCGTCCCACATATAAAAGCATATCACAGGGAAGATTATAAATTTTTTCTTTATAGTTTTCCTCTGATAAAACTGTGACGGCATCCGGCTTTTTCAAATCGCTTCCGAGCTTTGCGAAAATCTTGTTAAAGGAAACGCCGACGGAAATGGTAATTCCGATTTCCTTTTTCACACGTTCCCTTATCATGTGGGCAATTTCTTCTCCGCTTCCGAAAAGCTTTAAGCTTCCCGTAACATCCAGCCAGGACTCGTCAATTCCGAATTTTTCCACCTGCTCCGTATAGTCGCAGTAAATGGCGTTTACCCTCTCAGAATACTCCTCATAGATGTCGTGATGGGGAGGAACGATTGTAAGGTTCGGACATTTTTTCAATGCCGATCCTATGGTTTCGGCTGTTACTATTCCGTAGCGTTTTGCAAGTTCATTTTTGGCGAGGATTATTCCGTGGCGGTTTTCCCTGTTTCCGCCAACAGCCATGGGAATATCTTTGAGGGATGGATTAAGTGCACATTCAACAGATGCATAAAAGCCGTTACAATCGCAGTGCAGTATTGTTCTTGCCACGAAAATCACCTCCTTGTTATTTTAATATTATATCAGTTTTTTATCCTGTTTTCAAGTGTTATAAAAATGTTGTTTTTTTGAAAGTTTATATTGAATTTTTATATTGACAGTTTTTATCCGGAATGTTAATATAAGTAAAAATAAATATTGCACATAGTGTGTCCGTTATACCGTATGGGTATGATGGGTGAAAAGGGAATCCGGTCAGACTCCGGAACGATACCAGTCGCTGTAACTACCCGTATAATCCGTCGGCGAAAGCCGGTCATTGGGAAACTGAGAAGGCAGGGTTATACGTAAAGAGGTGGAAAGTCAGAAGACCTGCACTAATGCTGCTCCGTACTTGCTTTGCATAGGGGCGGCAGTTTTGTCGGCATTTTCCGTTTATGGAAAAGGCTTTGCTTTACGTTGGACAAAATGTGCAGACACAGAAACGCTGCTGTGGTAATTTTTTAATTACCACGGCTTTTTTGTTTTCTGTTATAAAAGGAGGTGTAAAAGAAAAAATAGCGACGCTTTAATAAAGACAATTTAACAAAAAGAAAGGATAGTAAAAATGAAAATTAAAAAAGCGTTATGCCTGCTTTTATCACTGGTTATGATATTCGGCATGGCACCTTCGGCAATAATTTCAGCTGAAGAAAATGAAACAACTGATGAAATTAAGGTTTATATGACAGTAGTAAATAAGGGTGTTATTGCTTCGGACAATGAAGGAGACATAATGGCAAACCGTGAACTTACGGTTTCGGATATTGACGAAGACGGAAAATTCACCTTCCACGAAGCGTTAATCGCTGCACATAAGGAATATAACAGCGAAGATGGCTACGATGCAGGAAGCGGAAATGGAGTAAGCGTTGTAAAGCTCTGGGGAATTGATTCGTATAACAACCTGTTTTTTATAAATGATGTGGGAATTCCCGATGGAGTTGGAATTAATGAGGTAAAAGACGGGAATTTCCTTACAACATCAATATGTCAGGATAGCAAATACTACTGTGACCGCTATACCTTCTTTGATAAAAAGGAAGTTACTGCTATCGAAAATGAGGAATTTACTCTTAACTTAAAGGGGTTCTGGGGGATGGCTTCTGAAGGAGACGACCTTTTGCCAAAGCCTTTTGAAGGACTTGCTATCTGTACCTGGGAAGATGGCGAACTTAAAGAGATTGAAGGAAAAGCGACAGACGAAGACGGTAATGTAAATCTTTCCTTTTCCGAAGCGGGAACTTATTATGTGACGGCAAAAGGTACGGTAAAGGCAATGGTTACCGACTGGTGGACAATGAAGGAGGTTGAGGCAGACTGCCCCATAATCGCACCGCTTTGTATCGTAACAGTAGAAGAGATTGCTCCTCCCGAATCCATTAAGATAGAACACGATGCAAAAAATGTTATTGACGGAGTTATCATAGCTAAAAAGGGCGATAAATTCAATCTCCTTGCCTTTGACGAAAATGGCGAAGAAACTCCCGTTACATGGAAGAACGAAAGCTACGGCAATACAGTTACAATAGATGAGGTTACAGGCGAAGTAGAGGTTACGGGTGATATTTACGGCGGCACATCCTACCTTTATTTTGAGGCCACATCCACGATTGACGAGACTGTGAAAAAAGAAGTCACCGTTCTTATGACCGGCTTTATCTTAAGCCAGTATCAGAAGGAGCAGACCGTAACACTTTCTGAGGATGGACAGACGGCAAAGACAGCATCTCTTAATGCCGGTAAAAAAGGACATAATATCTGGAATTATAACATTCCCGATGGTGTTGCAGAACTTACTGCAGACCCCGGAAACGGCGGAGAAATAAAGTTCAACGTATATAGACCGGGTGTAATTGAGGTGGGCTTTGCCCTTGACATAAATGAGGAGCTTTCCGACAGCGGAATAATTAAAGTAGAGGGCGTTGCCGTTGAAACTTTGAATGGAGAAAGAGGAAAGGTTTATCTTGAGATAGGGAACGAGGAAGATGCACCCACAACGGAGCTTACTGCCTATGTTGCGGAGGGCAGAGAGGTTTCCTCGTGGATAAGCCTTGATGAGGATATTGCCACAGTTTCGGAAAACGGCGTGGTAACGGCTGTGGGTGTCGGAAGCGTAATTATTCAGGCCGTGGACAATGAAGGCGCGAAGGGCGGAATAAAGGTAGTTGTTGAAAGCAGGGAAATACCTTATTTTGAAAGCATCGAATTTCAGACAAGCTACCTTGCATCGGGTTCCTGGGTAAAGGGCGAAACATTTAATCCCACGGTAACGGAGTACGATCTTACTGTTTCACGTTATTCCTTAAGCAATCTTGTTTTTCTTAAGGATACCTTGTATGACGATGTGAAATACTCGGCGAAAGCTTTGTACGAAGATGTATACGGCGAAGAAAAAGAGGTTTACATACATAGCGGAGCAGCAACAACTCTTTCCGATATACCCTTCGGTACTTCCGCTGTTACGGTAACGCTTTATGAAAAGGAAAACGAAAAAAATAAAACCGTTTATACCTTTAATGTAACACGTCCGAGAGATAAAACAAAAGCTTTAAAGACGGTTACTGTAAATCCTGAAGGAAGAACGCTTTCAAATACCTTGTATGAGGGCTATAAAGAAGGAACGATGCTGAGGTGTGACGAAGAAGGAACCCTCACTTCGGTAACAGGAATATACGGCTCGCATTATTATTACAGAACATATGTATACGGCGAAACCGACTTTACCTTATCCTTTGCCGCATCCACTGCCTATGCTCATATAAGATACAGCGTTGACGGCGAGGAGTGGACAGAGCTTGATTCTTTATTGAAATCGGAAAAACTTTCCTTTGACGAGGATGGTGTTATTGAGCTTTATATAGAAATTGCAGACGACGATAGTTATACCTCTGACAAAGAAGCAGAGGGTGACGGATTTTCGGAGGGAAATACGGTAAGCTACAAGCTCACATTGATGAATGTTTCCGCAGAAGCTCCGAAAATGCTTACGGCTGAGGCAGAAGGGGACTGGTATCCTGCTTTTTCTCCTGACTTTTATACCTATCGCATAATGACAGAAAGTGATGCAAAAGCTCCCGTGCTTACCTTTACGGCAGAAGAAGGAGCAATTGTAAAAGATGAAAAAGAAATTATTGAGCCTGACGAGAACGGAATATATTCCGTAACCCTTAAAAACACACAAAAGAGCATTACCCTTTCAGACAGCGAAGAAAAGTGCGTTAATACATATAAGTTCCAGTACACGAGAAAGTCATCCTCTGCTGTGCCCGATAAAGTGGTTGAGGCGGTATATATCGGCGGTCAGTATTCGGGAAGCTATGACGTTTATCCCGAACTTACGCTGACAGGCTCTATGCGTTCTCTCGGTAACTTCGGAGGATATATCACATACTATTTTGAAGAAGCACTAAAAGATAACCCAAACAATATGTACGGTATGGAGTTTTACATCTTCGGAAACAGTATGGAGATGAATATTGATTCCATGGCGGAGCTTGGTCAGGTATACGTTTCCGAGGATGGAGAAACCTGGTATGCCCTTGCGGGAAGTGAGCATTATGAGGATAAGGCTTTATGGGACTATGAAATAACCTATAAAAAGGGCGAGGATGGAAAGGCTTACTGGACGGATAATTACGGCAATGAAATGCTTACATCTGCCGCAAAGGCGTGGCCTGCAAAGGAAAAGTACCCCTTAAATCCCTATACGGAGGATGATGAATATACCTTCTCGGGAATTCTTTTCAAATGCCAGGAAGGCACTGTTATGGGTGATTCCACCAACGGAAGCTTTGCATCAAAGGCATCCTTCGGCTATGTAGACTATTATAAGAACGGAAGCATAGTTGACGGAATGGTGGAGGATGTAAATTCCTATGTTGAAAATCCCACAATGGCAAACGGCTTTGACCTTCTCTGGGCGGTTGATGCTGAGGGAAACCCCGTGGATGTAAGTGATAAGGAATTCCATTATGTAAAGGTTGCAACTGCATCAAACATATGGGCGGGAAGCTTTTTTGAAAAATCCACTGAGGTAAGCAGCATAATTAGGACAACTCCTAAAGAAAACGAAGTTGGTAAAACCGAGGCCCCGGAAAGCATTGTGTTCACCGACGGTATCAGTGAGGTGAAAGTAAATATTTCGGAGGAAAAAAATATTTACGATATTGACCTTGGGGATATGAAGTATATTTCCGTGAAGCTTAACGGTGCCAAGGAAGATGACAACATTTATATAAATAATCAGAGAATTGAAAGTGACGGAGCCGGAGAAGGCTTTAAGGTAACAAAGAAAAAAGAAACCCTTGTAAGATTAATTGTACAGAATGGAGACAGGGAGCCTTATCTTGCTCTTTTCCGTCTTTCGGGAACTGCAAAAGAAACTGACGAGCTTATTGAAGGCGTAAAGATAAATGTAGGAGGAGACATAAGAGAAGCTTGGACAAAGAATAAAAAGACCTATTCTGCTGAAGTGGGAAGCAAAATCGACAGCGTGAAAATTTTCCCTGTTGTAAAAAGCGGTGTTTCCGTTTTAATAAACGGACAGGAGCTTCTTTCCGAGTATGAACTTTCTTACGGTAAAAATTCCTTTGAAATAAATGTGGCGGATAAAGATGAAGAAAAAACAGTTACGCTGAATATAACAAGGAATAAAGAAACGGTTTCATCAGACAGTGAAATTTCCGTAAGTTTCACCCTTTACGGAGATGATTTTCACGATGAAGATACCGTGCATACATTTAAAAACGATAAAAAGGATTTGCCGGTATGGATTACGAAAACAACATACAAGGTTGAAAAAGGTTCAACGGTTCTTGATGTATTTGAAATGGCTCTTTCGGATGCGGACATCACCTTTACAAATGCCGATGGGAATTATATCTCCGAGATAAACGGACTTTCGGAGTTTGATAATGGTGCATTGTCAGGCTGGATGTACACCGTCAATGGAAAATATTCAAATCTTGGCTTATCGGAGCAAAAAGTGAAAAACGGAGATAAAATAGTGTTCCATTATACCGATGACTATACAAAAGAGAGCAGATCAGGTTCTTCGCAATCGGTGTCTTCGTCAGTGAAAGATGATGAAAAAGACGAAGAAAAGGAAGATGAAGAAAAGGAAGAAACAAAGCCCTCTGAAGAAAAGAAAGAAAATAAGAAGGAGTTTACGGACAGCACTTTCAAGGATGTGAAAAAGGATAGTTGGTACTACGGAGCGGTAGAGTATTGCTATGAAAATACACTCATGGAAGGAACCGGGGAAAACTTTGAACCCGATGCCCCGATGACAAGAGCTATGCTTGTAACAGTGCTTTTCAGATTATCGGGAGAAGAAGCGGGAAAAGAGAATCCTTTTGTCGATGTAGTTGATGGATTGTGGTATTCTGATGCGGTAATGTGGGCAAGTGAAAACGGTATTGTAACGGGAGTTACGGAAAAGAAATTTGCACCCGATGAGAATATAACAAGAGAGCAGGCAGTGACAGTTATTATAAGATACTTAGAGCATATAGACAAAGGCGTGGCAAAAAAAGCCGAACTTTCAGGATATACCGATGCTGAGGAAATAAGTCCATGGGCACTTGACGCTTTTTCTCTTGCCGTGGAAGGCGGAATAATTACCGGAACAGAGGATAAAAAGCTTTCGCCTAAAGAGGGTGCGACCAGGGCAGAAATAGCGACGATTATAATGAGGGTGTATGAAACTATTCTGAAATAAGGTGAAAAAGTGAAAAAAACGATAGCTTTTATATTGATTATAATAATGAGCTTTCAGGCTACAAGTGTATTTTCTGAAGACACGGAAATAAACAGTGTGCTCTATAAATGTTCTGAATATATTCTTAATACTGTAAAAAATCCCACTTGTTCCTCGGTGGGAGGGGAATGGACTGTCTTAGGTCTTGCGAGAAGCGGTATCAAAATATCCGATGGATATTTTGATACCTATTACTCAAATCTCTGTGATTATTTAAATTCATGTGGCGGCGTAATGCACAGGGTTAAATATACAGAATATTCAAGGGCGATAATCGCTGTTACGGCAATTGGCAAAAATCCCTCGGATGTTTCGGGATACAATCTTCTTTTGCCGCTTTCTGATTTTGATAAAACGGTAAAGCAGGGAATAAACGGCCCTATATGGGCATTGATAGCACTGGATTCGGGAAATTATGCGATTGATGAAAATGTAAACGCTGTAAATCCCGCAACAAGAGAAAAATATGTTGACTATATACTTTCTAAGCAAACCTCCGAAGGAACATGGTCTTTATCCGGGGAAGGGACGGATCCGGATATTACGGCAATGGCACTTGTGGCTTTGTCAAAATATAAAGAGCGACAGGACGTTAAAGATGCTTTGACAAAAGCAATAACTAAGATGTCAGAATTACAGACTTCATCCGGAGGATATATTACTGAAGGAACAGAAAGCTCAGAGAGTTCTGCCCAAATGCTGGTAGCACTTTCTGAGCTTGGAATAAGCTATACGGATTCCCGGTTTACAAAAAACGGCAACAATCTTCTTACAAATCTTTTGTCTTTTATGTTGCCGGAAGGAAGCTTTTGCCATACAAAGGCGAAAAAAGAGGCAAATCTTATGGCGACAGAGCAAGCATTTTACGCTGTTGTTTCAGTAAATCGGACGACAAAAGGAGAAAATACGCTTTATAATATGTCGGATATTGCAAAAAAAGATAATTTGAGCTATAATGAATCATACATATCGGTTGTTATAGAGAAATTAAAGCTGATTACAGAAGCACTGGATAGGGCAAAGGGGTAAGGTATGAAAAAAATAAAAGTTACTATATTATTGCTTTTTGTAATAGCACTGCTTACGTTTACTTTCTGGTGGGGCGGAAACGCTCCCGGACTAAGAGGAGTAAATTTTGAAAAGAAAAATACCGAAAATGAAGTTACAGATACGATAAAAAGTACTGAAAGTGTTGAGCTGACAAAAGAAAGTGAAAAAGAGCCTGAAAAAGAGCCTGAAAAAGACGAAGAAGTAACAATCCTTCCGGAAGTCGAATCTGCTGAGGAAAAAGAAGAAGTTGTTTTACAATCGGAAGAAACAGAAACTTTGGAGGATTGCATCGTTGATACTGTTTCGGAAACGGTGGAAGAATCAAAAGAAAAGGAAATGTTTTGCACAATTTCGGTAAGGTGTGATACTGTGTTTGAAAACGAAAATCTTTTGGATGATTTCCTTCTCGGATGTTTACCTTCTGACGGAATTATTCTTGGCACACAGCAGGTATGCTTTACAGCAGGCGACAGTGTTTTTGATATACTTGAAAGAACCTTGAAAGAAAAAAACATCCATATGGAATTTACGGCTACGCCCATGTATGAAAGTGTTTATATAGAGGGAATAGCAAACCTTTATGAATTTGATTGCGGGGAACTTTCGGGCTGGATGTATAAGGTGAACGGAAGCTTTCCGGATTACGGCTCGTCACTTTACGAGGTAAAAGAAGGCGATGTAATAGAATGGGTTTATACCTGCGACAGAGGAAAAGACGTGGGAGATACTGTAAATTAAACGAAAGAAGGGATTAATGTGAACGAATTTAAGAGATTTCATCCTTTGGTAAATATGGTTTACTTCGTTTTTGCCATAGGCTTTTCGTGCGTGCTTTTAAATCCCTTTTGCCTGATATTCTCTTTAATCGGAAGTATCGCATTTATGCTTATGTGTGACAGCAAAGGCAAAAAGCAAATAGTTTATTTTGTGCCGGTGTTCATATTTGCCGCACTTTTTAATCCGCTTTTCAATCACAGAGGACTTACGATAATAACATATTTCCCGGGCGGAAATCCTTTGACGGAAGAATCCATCGTCTACGGCCTCGCATCAGGTGCCATGCTTGTTGCGGTAATTGCATGGTTTTCCTGTTTTAACATGGTAATGACCAGCGATAAATTTATCTATCTTTTTGGAAAAGTTGCCCCATCGCTTTCGCTGATTTTATCAATGACGTTAAGATTTGTCCCGAGGTTTATCTCGGAACTTAAAAAAGTGGCTGTTGCACAAAAAGGAATCGGAAACGGCATAGGAAACGGGAATATAAAGGACAGAATTAAAAACGGATTATCAGTGCTTTCGGTAACGGTTACATGGGCACTTGAAAACGCTGTGGAAACATCTGACAGCATGAAGGCAAGGGGCTATGGTCTACCGGGCAGAAGTGCATTTTCTCTATTCAAATTTACGAAAAAGGACGCATTAGCTTTAATGTCCGTATTGTTTTTCGGTATATATTCGCTTGTGGGAGGATTCCTCGGGAAAATAAGCTTTGAATATTTTCCGACATATAAAATGGCACCACTTACAACATACAGCATAAGCGTTTATGCATCATATTTGATTTTTATGTTGCTGCCTGCAATTATTGAACTTACGGAGGTGATAAAATGGAATGCTTTAAAATCGAAAATCTGACATTCGGTTATCCGGACTGCAAAAAAGCTGCACTTGAAGAAATAAGTTTTACAGTCAAAAAAGGAGAATTTATAACCTTAATCGGTAAATCGGGATGCGGCAAGACCACACTTTTAAGACTGTTAAAGCCTTCCGTTTCGCCTTTTGGAGAAGAATCCGGAAATATATTTTTTATGGGCGAAAATATAAAAACGCTGGAAAAGGAAAAAGAGGCGGCAAAAATCGGCTTCGTAATGCAAAGTCCCGACAATCAGATAGTAACAGATAAGGTGTGGCATGAACTTGCTTTTGGTCTTGAAAGCCTTGGAATGAAAAGGGAAGAAATAAGGCTGCGTGTTGCGGAAATGGCATCTTTCTTCGGAATTCAGAATTGGTTCCATAAGAATGTTTCTGAATTATCCGGCGGACAAAAACAGATACTTAATCTTGCGTCGGTTATGGTTATGCAACCGGAATGTCTTATTCTGGACGAGCCCACAAGCCAGCTTGATCCCATAGCGGCATCGGAATTTTTAAAAACGCTGGAAAAAATAAATAAAGAGCTTGGAACAACCGTAATTTTGTCGGAGCATCGTCTTGAAGAAGCGATAGCTTTGTCTGACAGAATCATCGTTTTAGATAACGGAAAACTGATGGCAGACGGAACGGCAGACTGTATTTGCGGTGTACTGAAAGAAAAAAAGCACGGCATGTATCTTTCGCTTCCCACACCTGCGAAAATAGCCACGGCACTTTCGGAGAAGGTCGAAAACATTCCGCTTAATATAAGGGACGGGGTTTCCTGGCTTAGTGAATATTCTGAAAATCATCCTTACGATGACTCGGTTACAGGAACGGATAAAAAGCGGGAAATAACCGATGTCTCCATAGAATTAAAGGATGTATATTTCAGGTATAAAAGAGAGCTTCCGGATGTGCTTTCGGCACTTTCACTTAAAGTATACAAAGGAGAAATATATTCTATTCTTGGCGGTAACGGAACAGGAAAAACTACAACCATGTCTGTTATGGGAGGAATATTAAAGCCTTACAGCGGCAAAGTTCTGATTGACGGAAAAGAAATAGAAAAAACTGAAAATTTATATGGAAAAATCGGATTTCTGACACAAAACCCCGAACTGCTTTTCACGGAAAAAACAGTTATGGAAGATTTATTGGCGGCGGTAAAAGGGGAAGATGCGGAAAATATTGTTATTGACATGGCAAGACTCTTGAAAATTGACGGTCTTCTTAGGATGCACCCTTATGATTTATCCGGAGGCGAAAAGCAAAGGGCGGCACTTTGTAAAATACTTCTTAAAAATCCGTCAATTCTTCTTCTTGATGAACCGACAAAGGGAATGGATGGAGAGTTTAAAAAGATTTTTTCGGGTATTCTTTCAAAGCTTAAAAAAATGGGGAAAACCATTGTTATTGTTTCTCACGACATAGAGTTTTGCGCGGAAAATTCCGATTACTGTACAATGTTTTTTGATGGCGGAATAGTCAGCGGAGATACTCCCGGAAAGTTTTTCTCCGGTAAGAACTTCTACACCACGGAAGCAAATAAAATGGGCAGAGGAATACTTCCGAAGGCTTATCTTACAGAGGAAATAGTAAAGGCTTTCGGAGGAGAAATGCCTGTGATATGCAATGATGACACAGATGTTTTCAAAGCTATAAAAAGAGAAAAGGATGTACATGAAAAGAAAAAAATAAAAATCGGTAAGAATATATTTATAGGAAGCTTATTTGCAATAATTTTTCTTTTGCTTCAGATATTACTGGGAGATTATTTTGTCGGATGGAAAAATCATGCCGTGCAAATACTCTCATTAGTCTTCCTTGCTTTGTCTCTTTCGGCTTTTTTTCCTCAGAAAGAATTTGATGTTTCTAAAGTAGAAAAGGGAGAAAGAAGCAGAAAAAGTTTAGTGGCCGTGATTATTGTTTCACTTATTATTATTCCGCTTACCCTGTGGCTGGGAACAGAGTTTCTTCAAAATAAAAAATATTATTTTACGAGCCTTATAATAATAGCAGAAACGATATTGCCTTTTCTGTTTTTATTTGAGAAAAGAAAGCCGAAGGCAAGGGAGCTTGTTGTAATAAGTACACTTGCGGCACTTGCTGTAGCGGGAAGGTCGGCGTTTTTTATGGTGGCGAGCTTCAAACCTGTGCTGGCACTTATTATAATTACAGGGGTTACTTTGGGTGGAGAAACAGGATTTTTGGTTGGTGCAATAACGGCATTTGTTTCGAATTTCTTTTTCGGTCAGGGACCGTGGACTCCGTGGCAGATGGCTGCTTTTGCCGTAATAGGTTGCCTTGCCGGAATAATTTTCAGCTCCGGAATGATAAAAAGATCGAGGCTTTCGCTATGTATATTCGGAGCGTTTGCGGCACTTTTTATCTACGGAGGAATCATGAATCCGGCTTCCGTTCTTACAATTTCGGCAGAGACTAGTAAAGATGCGATTCTTTCATCTTTCGTTTTGGGACTTCCGCATGATATAATCCATGCGGCATCTACCTTTATTTTCCTCTGGTTTATCTCCGGAGCGATGATAGAAAAAATTGAACGTATTAAGAAAAAATACGGTCTTATAAAAATGTAAATTTAATTGAAATAGTATGCCTTTTTTGGGGAATAATAAATAAAAAAGGAGGCATATTATGAAGATAGAAAGATACGTCGGAGGAAAGAAATTAACCTTTGATCAGATTAAAAAATACACCATTAAAAACAAAGCCGTAGACATGGCTGTTGAACGTGTTATAAGACGTGAGGGCAGATGAAAAAAGCGGCGTTATATATCCGTGTTTCAACGGATGCTCAAAGAGAGGAAGGCTATTCCATCGAAGCACAGAAGGAAATGCTTTCCGCTTTTTGCGTTACAAAGAAAATTGAAAATTATGAGTTTTTCATAGACGGAGGATATTCGGGAAGCAACTTGGAGCGTCCGGAAATGCAAAGACTCATAAAAGAGGTTTTTGAAAATAAAATAAGTGCGGTTATAGTTTATAAACTTGACCGACTTTCCCGTAGTCAAAAGGACACATTGTATTTGATAGAAGAAGTTTTAAACCCCAAGGGTGTTGATTTTATATCCATGAATGAAAGCATGGATACATCAACACCCTTGGGGCGTTTGATGCTTGGAATACTATCTGCCTTTGCACAGCTTGAAAGGGAAAATATAAAAGAGAGAACCAGGATGGGGATGAAGGAGAGAGTAAAGGATGGCTACTGGCCCGGAGGAGGCAGAGTTCCGTTTGGCTATGATTATGACAGCGAAAAGGGGATTTTGGTCCCCAATGAAGATGCAAAAACCGTAAAACTTATATACAGCCTTTATTTAGATGGTTATCCCATGTATAAGGTGGCTAAAATGGCGGGACTAAAATATGAGCGTCTTGCTGTTCAGATACTTAAAAGAAAGTCCAATGCCGGATATATAATCTATAACGGTGAGGAATATAAAGGTCGTCACGAGCCTTTAATAAGTGAGGAAATTTACAACGCCGCAATGAAAATGATGGAGGAGCGAAGCACGAAAAAATTTACCGATTCGGAATATCTTTTATCGGGAATGGTTTACTGCGGAGTGTGCGGGGCAAAAATGCGTTATCAGAAATGGGGAAAGCGTGGATGCAAACTCTGTTGCTATTCTCTGGAAAAGAACAAGCCTTATCTTGTGAAGGATGAAAATTGCACCAATGAAAAGATATGGGCAGATGAGGTGGAAGAGGCGGTGACAAAAGATTTACTGGGCCTTTCTTTTGAAATAAACTCGGGAGAATTCAATGAGCCGGATATTAAAGGTGTACTCGAATCAAAAAAAGAGCAGTGCGAAAAAAAGCTCAAAAGGTTATATAAGCTTTATGCTGAGGGTGAGGATGATGCCTTAATTGATTCCATAAATGAAGCTAAAAAGGAGCTTGGCAAAGCGGAAAAAGCATTAAACGATGAAAGAGCGAAGC
The DNA here is from genome assembly GCA_045545475.1 of Clostridia bacterium. Taxonomy (GTDB): domain Bacteria; phylum Bacillota; class Clostridia; order CAKSNL01; family HGM11501; genus HGM11501. Next base: position 58,829 of record JAZQAZ010000018.1, read on the forward strand.
TGTCCGAAAAAAAGCACATGAAGGAAAAAAGAAACTCTCTTAAAACACTTCCCGATACATGGCCGTATATGACGAATGCGGAAAAACGCAATATAGTAAGAAGCCTGATAGACAAAGTTACGGTTACCGGGGATAATGTGAAAATTGATTATCTTCTATAAATAAAAAAACATAGACAAGTATAGATTTTTATGTTATAATGCATATAATTGGAATAGTTGTATCCAAAAAGGAGTGGTTCTATGAAAAAAATATGTACACTTATGATTGTGCTCATGCTCATCCTGCCGTGTTTTTCTGTATTGCCGGCAAGTGCTGAGGTTGTTGAGCTCACTGCCAGGGGAGATTATCTTACAAACCCCAATGATAAGATAGTGGTAAATTCTGCTTATGAGATTTATCCCTGGAACAGAAATAAGTATATCGGATTTTCAGATGTTGATATGACGGGAATAAAGTCTATTACAGCATCCGTAAAATGTATGCTTCCGGGAAACTCAAACGGTGATACCATAGCGATTATGCTTGATACGCCTTACGGAACGGAAAGCTCCGTTAACTGCGTGGGTTACATTGTGTTAAACAAGGAAAGCCCCAACGGCGGAGCAGATTATGCAAATTACACTGCGAATATAAAAGAAACCACGGGAACACATGATATATATTTTGTTTCCTGCTTAGGTTCCAACAATTCGAACTATATAAGGGTAAAGTCCTTTACTCTTAATGAAACAACCGTGACCAAAGAAGACGAAACCGTTTCGGATTCTTATACTTACAGCGTAAATCACGACACATGGGCACTTACGGACGAGCTTGGCAGAAAAGCGGCGGATTATTCTGAAGCAGGTCCTGTGAAAAGCGGCAAACACGATGTGGGTATTCTCTATTGGAACTGGTTTGTTTCTCCTGAATATTCGAGAGCCTATATTCCCAGCGAGGTTATAAGAAAATATCCTGATCAAAAGGATAATTATCTTTCTCCCGTATGGGATAATATGGGTGATTTCTGGTGGGCAGAGCCCCTTTTCGGATTTTACGACAGTTATGACTATTGGGTGTACCGCCGTCACGCCGAAATGCTTGCAAATGCAGGTGTTGACTTCATAGCTTTTGACTATTCCAACGGAGGTCTCGGATTCATAGAACCCCTTACAATTCTTGTTGATGCCTTTAGGGATGCAAAGAAGGACGGCATAGTTGCACCTAAAATTACAGCTATGACAGACCTTGGAGGAAGGGAAGAAAATTCTGTAAGACTCCTTCAGTCTATGTACTTTAACTGCTTTGTGGGAGAAGACTATACAGATGTATGGTATTATCTTGACGGAAAGCCGCTTCTTTTCGGTAACTCACTTCCCAATGTTACAACTAAAGTACAGTCCGTTACATATGATGACGGAACAACCGATACTTTCTACAGACAGATTGCTGACATGGCAACAATTGAAGAATTTTTTACATACAGAAACAGCGGATCAAGAACAGGTCCCTTTGCTAAGGTTGATGACAGATGGATTTGGCTTGAAGATTTCCCGATTCACGGCTGGAACTGGCAGGAAGATACGGAAAGATATGAATTTTGTGCAGTTGGCACGGGTATAAATGAATCTTACATATACAAGCTTGCTGCAACCGGAGTATTCTCTGACGAGTATACAAAGGGCAGAGGCTATTCGGAAGCTTTTGGTGAGGACAGAACAGGTGACGGTATGTATATGGCATACTTCTTCCGTGACCAGTCTTCTTTGGCTCTTGAAATTGATCCTGAAATTATTATGATTGACGGATGGAACGAATGGACTGCAGTAAGAAACGGCGTATATAACGGCTTTACAAACTCCTTCGTTGATACCTTTGACGATGATAACAGCCGAGACTTCGAGCCATCGGCAGGTGCTTTAAGAGACCATTATTACTGTCTGATGATTGACTTTATCAGAAAGTATAAGGGCGTTGCAAAAGCACCCGTTGCAGGAAGTGTCTTTACCGTAGAAGACTTTTCGGATTGGGAAAATGTGACATATAAGTACCTTAATTATCCTTCCGAGGAAAGATGTGACGAAGGCTATCTTATAGCTCCTGCAACTCCTGAGGAAGAATCTACTGCTTATCACAGCTTTGTATATGAGGTATATAACAGCATAATAACAGCAAAGGTAAGCCATGATGATGACAATTTATACTTCCTGGCTGAAACCGAAGCGGAAATGACATTAAATACTCCTTTTGCAATGCAGCTTTATCTTGATACCGACAGAAATAAAGCGACCGGATGGAACGGCTATGATTATGCGGTAAATGTTACAGAAGCAGGAAAAATAGCAAAAAATCTGGATAATGCGTATTTATGGGAAACTCTTTCAGATGTTGAATGGGTAAGTGAAGGAACAAAGCTTATGATTACTGTTCCCAGAACACTTGTAAAAGAAACATCTTCCGTTGATTTTGAATTCAAGTGGACAGACGCTATCGACCTGGAAAGTGAGTTTTTAAATGTTTATAAGGGCGGATCAAGTGCACCCTTTGGAAGATATAACTACATATATTCCGAAGACACCCAGGTTTATCCCGGAGAGGAAATAAATGCTGATTTAAGCAATAACTCCGTTGTAAAAGCAGGCGTTAATAAGATGACGGTAGGGGACGCCATGATAACTGTTTATGAGCCTGATACAAGGGTTACTCCTTATTTAATTGATGGAACAATCTACGTTCCCGAAGATGCACTGCATGAGATTATCGGCTACGGCAAATCAAAGTCATGGTACGATGCCGCAACCAACACATTCAGACTTATGAGATATGAGCTTGAGCCTTATGAAGATGCCAACGGTGTTACAAAGCGCAATATAAATACTACGTGGCTTTATACAAAAATCAATTCAACTTCTATGAATTTTGGCGGAAATGAGCAAACGCTTAGCCATCCTGTAAAAGTAATAGACGGTATATTCTTCGTTCCGCTTTCGCTTCTTTCTGATGCATACGGATATACTGTAAGTATAACAGACGGCGTTGCGGTGGTAACAGATCCCGGTGAAACGGCTCTTTCAGCAGCTACTGTAGCTTCGGTTACAGAACTTTTCTGATAAGGAGGGGATAAAAAATGAAAACAGTTAAGAATGTTTTATCTTTAATATTGTTAGTGGCGGTTTTATTGTCCTCTCTGTCCCTTTCCGTTTTTGCGGAAAACGGAGAAATTCCTGCAAAGTCCACATGGACAATTGCGGCAAGTTCTTATGTCGGCGGTTGCGATCCTATAAAGGCTATAGACGGAAATGTCGGCACCTACTGGCATTCATATTATGAGGTGGAAGGTGGCGTTGCCGTAAATCCTGATTTAGCACCTTACTATCTTTATGTTACCCTTCCTTCGGTAACGGAGTTTTCAGGAATAAATTTAACTCCGAGAGCGTCTTCCGGTGCTCAGATAAATGAAATAAGTGTATATGTTTCGGATACTGCGGCTGACAGTAATACCGATACATCCTGGGCACTTGTGGCCGATAAAGTAGCGTTTGCAACTCCCACGGTGGGAGATCAGACACCTCTTAATATTGATTTCGGAATGAATGTTAAAGCAAAGAGATTTATGCTTGCTATAACAAAGACGAGCAATAACTACGGAACAATTGCCGAAATTGACCTTGCGGAGAAAAATGACAGATATACTGTTGCGTCCTCTGCGGAGCTTTTGGAATATCACGCTATTAAAAGTAACACAGCTCTTTCAGATAAGAGTAAGTGGGGAATCTCCGTCAACTCCGGCGAGGGAAGTATCAGAAAGGCAATTGACGGAATAGTTGACGAAGATAACTACTGGCATTCATTCTTCAAGGCAGACGGTGCAAACATAACTTATCACGACATACCGCCTTATGACATATATATAACATTTCCTGAAAAAACCGTAATATCTCATCTTGATGTTATACCGAGGCAGGATATAAAAAACGGTTGTCCGCTTGAGATGAACTTTTATGCTGCAGACAGCGACGACGGAGAAATGTACCTTCTTGAAGAAAAGCTTACCTATGAATCGGGATTTGCGGGAAGAGCAATTGACCTTGCTTCTAATGTTGCAGCAAAGAAAATTCTCATAAACATAACAGGCGGTAACGGAGGTTACGGATGTATCTCGGAAATCAATATTACCGGTAACGATGCGGAAAAACCTTTCTCCGCCCTTGACACTTATATTAATACGGCAAAATATGCAAGAAAATATGAAATAAGCAAAAACTACTTTGAAATTTCGTGTGACCATACAGGAAACTGGAGCGGTAATGTTATCAATAATATGATTGACGGTTCTGAATCAACCATATGGCAGACAGATAATCTCAATAAATTGGGGATTAAGCCCACCGTTACTGTGGATATGCTGGATGATTATACTATAAGCGAAATAACATATTTCCCGAGACAGTCTGATGATCATCACGGACACTGGACAAAGTTTACCTTGCAGACAAGCAGTGACGATTCAACCTATACTGATGTTGGCGATTACACATTTACGGCAGGTTATGATCTTCAGGTAATTAAGCTTGATAATCCCATAAAATGCAGGTATATAAGATTTAAGAGCATAACAGGTACCGGTGGCTATGTAGGAGGCGGAGAGCTTTACTTCTATCAGACATATGACGGCTTGCAGGAGTATAACGAGCGTTACGGCGGAACATTCCACCTTGAGTACGGCTCTGCCGACGTTTACTGTGAAAAGGGAGCTGCCCCCGGTGACTATACACTTGTCGGTCCCATTGAAACGATGAACGGATGCACATATGTTCCTCTTTTAAGCTTTGTAAATGAGCTTATTTATAAGGGTAGTGCGGAAGAAGATAAAACAAGCGATTTAAGAAAAATTACCGTTTCTCTTAACGGCGGACTTAAAACATTCACTCTACAGGAAAATAACTATATTGTATATTCTCTGGATAATAAATACGGAGATGTTCGCTATACGCTTTATAATCTTCCTTTTGTGAAAAATGACATCTTCTATGCACCGCTTCATTTCCTTTGTGAGCTTATCGGATACGAGGAATCCTTCGACGGTGAAACTCTTACCCTTGTGAAAATTGACTTTAATATGTATGACACGGTTGAATGGATTGATCCCGCTAAGTCTTTTGCAACCTACAAGGTAAATTATGATCTTGGACTTGAGGGAATAGGAAGGATTGAGGGCGGAAGAGAATACGATGAAGTTAAGGTTGGAAATGGTGTTCTGCTTCCTTCCGTTGAAACAGAGATAGGATATAAATTTGAAGGCTGGTATTATCCCGGAAGAATAAAGAATCTTGCCGGAAAAGGAAACGATGCATATAATCCGGCAAGTGATGTGACATTATATGCGGTGTATTCCGAAATTGAAAACCTTGAAGACATAAAGGCTGAAATTATTTCTATCCTTAAAGAAACCGATCTTTCGCTTTACAGAACAGCTGAAAGAAAAGAAATCGAAGCGATAATTGCTTCAGCTGAAGAAAACATCAATTCTTCTGGGACAAAGGAAGAAATCAATGATTATTATCTTTTGGCGAAAGAGGCTATAGATGCTGTAGAAACTGACGAAGAAATGACTAAGGCGGAGGACGAAACCGGCCTTAAGCTTACGGTTACAAGTACAAGCGGAGGAACTGTAACACTTAATGATGAGCCTGTTTCGGGAACGGTTTCTGTAGCAGCAGGTACAGAAGTAACCCTTAAAGCATTCGAAGATGAAACAGGAACATTTAAGGCATGGATTGACGGAACAACACAGAAGGTGTTAAGCGAGGAAGAGGAATATGTATTCAGTATGTATTCCAGACGTCACATAATAGCACTGTTTACCGACAGCTCTATGGGTGATGAAGTGTTTGCAAGCTTCCTTACAAGAAATAATCAGTATGCGAAATATACATATGTTGAAAAGGGTACAGATACAAATACTATAGCTCCCGATGAAGATCAGATGTACGTATCCGGATACACCTTTAACGGCTGGAAACCCGGACTCGGAGTTATAAATAAGGACACCGATTACAGGGGTAACTACGAAAAGGAAATTAATGTGTACACCGTTAGCGTAAAAGGCGGCAGCGAAATTGATAACGGAAATGAATTTACTGCCGAGTATAATGATGTATATATCGTAAAGGCTGATGTTCCTGCAAAGGGATTGGTATTTGCAGGCTGGAAACTTAACGGAAAACTGGTATCCTATGACGAGTATTACTCTTTCGGTGTGTTCGGAGATATGGAACTTGAAGCTACATTTGCAAAATCTGTTGTAAAGAAGCCTCTTGTTGTAATGCTTGACGTATCAAGAAAGATTTATAATGAGAACAATATAGCATCATTTATGGCGGATGCCTATGCTCCGGAAGGAATAACCATAATTGAAGCAGGTATTCTTTATGCTAAAACAAATGTTGATGCGGGAACGCTTGTTATGTCAAATCTGGGAATGACGCTTGACGGAAAAGAAATTAAACGAACAATAGCGAAAGAAGATATGATGTTTAAGCTTACTGCAAGTTATGGCGAATTTGGTATCACCGCAAGAGGGTATCTTATTTATCTTGATGAAAACGGAGAGAAGAATACTATCTATACGGATACGACATATATTGTTGAAGAAGCAACAGAAGATGCAGGCGGAGAAATCGAAGAAGATGTAGACTTCGACTTGTAATAAATAAAAAGCGTTCACTTATGAAAAGTGAACGCTTTTTTTATCTCATTTTATCGAAATTTGTGAATAAAAACATTGACCTTTTTGCATATTTATGCTATAATTAATACTTAAATCATATGTTGAATGAAAGAGGCAGAGGTTATGAAACGAATCAACATATTTGTAGGGCATTACGGAAGCGGAAAAACAGAACTTGCCGTAAACTTTGCGATAAAAAATAAAGTGGATATAATTGCCGATCTTGATACCGTAAATCCTTATTTCAGAACCAACGATGCAAGGAAAATTTTAGAAGATGCAGGAATCCGTGTTGTGGCTCCGTATTATGCGGGGACGAATGTGGATTTGCCGTCATTGCCTCCGGAGGTTTATGCGGCGTTTACGGAAGAGAAAACAGCGGTTCTTGACATCGGTGGAGATGATGACGGTGCGGCGGTTCTCGGCAGATTCAAGAACTATATTACAGAAGATAACTCCGAGGTTTATTTCGTAATAAACGTTTTAAGGCCGGAAACCGATACTCCCGATAAGATAATCGAAATGATAAGAGCGATTGAATATACCTCAAGGCTTAAGGTGACATGCCTTATAAACAATACAAACCTTATGGAAGAAACCATCTACGATCATGTTTTAATGGGCGAGGAGATAGTAAGAAGGGTTTCTGAAATGACGGATATTCCTTTTTTCGGTAATGCCGTTAAAAAGGAACTGGCAAAAGAAAAAGACTTTGCACTGGATAAATACATCCTTATGCTTTAAGTTATAAATGTTGAAAAAAGAAAGGAATGATTCATATGTCAAAGGCTCATTTCAACGAAGAAATATGTAAAGGCTGCGGTCTTTGCACAACAGTTTGTCCTAAAAAAATTGTTGAAATCAACAAGGACAAACTCAACAAAAAAGGATATAACCCTGCCGGAGTAACCGATATTGATAAGTGTATCGGATGTGCATTTTGTGCCATGATTTGTCCGGATTGTGCTATAGAAGTAAAGGAGTGACAAAAATGGAAGAGAAAGTTTTAATGAAAGGTAACGAAGCATTGGCTCGTGCAGCTATTGAAGCAGGATGCCGTCATTTCTTCGGATATCCCATAACTCCTCAGACTGAGGTTGCTGCCTACATGGCAAAGCAGATGCCTAAAATCGGCGGCGTTTTCCTTCAGGCAGAAAGTGAAGTTTCTGCAATAAATATGGTATACGGTGCAGCAGGTGCGGGTGCAAGAGTTATGACATCCTCATCAAGCCCCGGAATAAGCTTAAAGTCCGAGGGTATTTCCTATATCGCAGGAAGCGATCTTCCCTGCGTAATCTGTAACATCGTGAGAGGCGGCCCCGGTCTTGGCGGTATTCAGCCTGCACAGAGCGACTATTTCCAGGCAACAAAGGGCGGCGGACACGGTGATTATCACTTAATCGTACTTGCTCCCGCTTCAGTTCAGGAAATGGTTGACCTCGTTAAGGAAGCTTTTGACCTTGCTGACTTTTACAGAATGCCCGTTATGATTATGGGTGACGGTATGCTCGGTCAGATGATGGAGCCTGTTGTTTTCGGAAATTACAAGAGCAAGAAAGAACTTGCCGAGAAGACCTGGGCAACAGTTGGTACAGATATGAAGAGAAGTCACAACATCGTAAACTCTCTTTACATCACTCCCGAAGAGCTTGAAAAGCTGGTTCAGGAGCGTTATAAGAAATATGCCGTAATCGAAGAGGAAGAGGCAAGAGCAGAAGAATATATGTGCGATGATGCAGATATTATCATTGCGGCATACGGCACAATTGCCCGTGTTGCAAAGTCTGCCATCCAAAGAGCAAGGGCAAAGGGGATAAAGGTTGGTTTAATCCGTCCCATCACACTCTGGCCTTTCCCCACAAAGACTTTTGCTAAGTATGCAGGCAAGGTAAAGTCCTTCCTTTCCGTTGAAATGAGCATGGGACAGATGATTGAGGACGTTCGCCTTTCCGTTGAAGGTAAAACTCCCGTTGAGTTTTACGGACGTACCGGCGGTATGATTCCCAGCCCCGAAGAAATTGTTGAAAAATTGGAAGCTATGACAGGAGGCGTAAAATAATGGCGACATTTAAAAGACCTCACGCACTTTGCGACGTAACACTCCATTATTGCCCCGGCTGCAATCACGGTATCGTTCACCGTCTTGTTGCAGAGGTAATTGACGAGCTTGGTATTGAAGGAAAGACAATAGGTGTTGCACCTGTTGGATGTGCAGTTTTTGCATATAACTATTTTAACTGCGATATGCAGGAGGCAGCTCACGGAAGAGCGCCCGCTGTTGCTACCGGTATTAAGAGAGTTCACCCCGATAACGTGGTATTTACCTATCAGGGCGACGGAGACTTGGCCGCAATCGGTACTGCGGAAACAGTTCATGCGGCAGCAAGAGGGGAGAATATCACCGTAATTTTCATAAACAACGCAATTTACGGTATGACAGGCGGTCAGATGGCTCCCACAACACTTCCCGGTCAGGTAACACAAACATCTCCCTATGGAAGAAATACAGAAACTCAGGGCCATCCAATAAGAGTTTCTGAAATGCTTTCCACGCTTGACGGCGTTGCACTTGCCCAGAGATGTGCGGTTAACAATATAAAGAACATCACCGAGACAAAGAAGGCAATAAAGAAGGCTTTCCAGAATCAGATTGATAAGAAAGGCTTTTCTATCGTAGAAGTTTTATCCACCTGTCCTACAAACTGGGGACTTTCTCCTGTTGAGGCATTAAAGTGGCTTGAAGACAATATGATGCCTTATTATCCTCTTGGCGTATACAAAGATAAGGACGGTGACAAATAATGGCAACACATGAAATAATACTTGCCGGCTTCGGCGGTCAGGGTATCCTTTTTGCTGGTAAGCTTTTGGCATATTGCGGAATGGTAGCAGACAAGGAGCTTTCCTGGCTTCCTTCTTACGGTCCCGAAATGCGAGGCGGAACATGTAACTGTCACGTTATTCTGTCCGATGAGCCTGTAAGTTCTCCTCTTATCACAAAGCCCACCGTTTTATTTGCAATGAATCAGCCTTCACTTGATAAGTTCATTGATTCTGTTGCAGAGGGCGGAGTTGTAGTTTACGACTCTTCTCTTATTTCCGAGGGTGTTAAGAGAACAGATGTTACTGTTGTTGACGTTCCTGCAACTAAGCTTGCAAACGAAATGGGTGCATCAAAGCTTGCAAATATGATTCTGACCGGTGCGATGATTAAGGCTACAGGCCTTGCTGATATCGAAACAGTTGAAAAGGCTCTTTCTAAGGTTATCCCTGCAAAGAAGGCCGATATGCTGGAGCTTAACTTAAACTGCATCAAAAAAGGTATGGAATAAAAAACAAGGGCATAGCCCTTGTTTTTTTTGTCTTATCGTACTTGAAGAGAGTAAGAAACTGTGGTACAATACCATAAAAGAAGTTACAGTTTTTGTAATTTTGAAATTGCCGGAAAGAACACACTGAGGGCAACTGCTATGCACAAAATCCAGCCAATGGGCCATACGAGATATAGGAATGTAAGTGTAGGACAAACGGGGAACACGAAGCGAACCCAGACAATTCTCAGTACACACATAAATATCAGTGTTGTAATTGTCGGAATTATCGGTTTTCCCATTCCTCGAAGAGAACCGCTTAAAACTTCGTTAATGCCGCAGATAAAATATGTACTTGAAACAATAATCATTTTTTGCTGAGAATACATAATCACAGCGGGTGTAGAGGACATAAGCGAAGAAAGCTGACCGGAGAAGATAGCGGACAGTGCACCAAGAGACGCACCGAAAGCAATTGTAATTACAATAGATTTTGCAACAGCTTCTTTTGCTCTTTTAATGTTTTTCGCACCGATGTTTTGTGCCACATACGGAATAATTGCAAGGGAAGGTGCGTGTACTATCTGATACAGTATGCCATCGAATTGATTTGCAATTGAAAGCCCTGTTGTTGCATCAGCTCCGAATCCGTTTACGGCAGTGGCGATTACGGTATTCGCCAAAGAATAAAGTGAACTCTGAAGTCCTGTCGGAATTCCGATAAAAAGCATCTGCTTAAGCTCGGAGCCATAAAATTTCATTTTTTTATAATTAAAATGAATCATATCCTTGCTTCTCAGCATAACGATAAAGCAAAGTCCGCCTGCGATGGCATTGGAAATAATTGTGGCGATTGCAACACCTTCGATGGTCATATTGAATGCAGTAACAAAGAATAAGTTTAATAAAACTTTTATGATGCCACCAAGCATTAAAAAAAGCATAGGACGCTTTGTATCACCTATAGAACGGAGAATCGAGGCACAAAAATTATAAAACATTACAACGGGAACGCCAAAGAAATATATTCTGAAATAAATTACTGCCTGATTTACCAGTTCTTCGGGGCAGTTGGTCCAATTAAGAAAGATTTTTGCACATAAGACGCCTATAACGGCAAGTAAAAGCCCACCTACAATTGAAAAAAGAACAGCACAGCCTACGGCTTTTTCAGCACGATCCTTATCGCCGCAGCCTATATGTTTTGCAATTACAACATTTGCACCCGAGGCAATACCTATTAAAAGACTTGTACAAAGAGAAATGAGAGTACCACAGGCTCCCACTGCACCAACGGCAGTGTCATTTACAAGTTTCCCTAAAACAAACATGTCAACAACATTAAACATTGTTTGCATAATGTTCATTATCATAATTGGTATGGTTATGGATAATAAACCTTTGAAAACAGAACCTGATAACATATCAACATTATTGGTTTTCATTTTCTTCCTCCCGGTAATGAGTGTAATATTTAGGATAAATCATATTTATTATATCAGTTTATATTACAAACAACTATGCTTTTTCATAAAACAACTTGCACAAAAGATAGATTTTTGATATAATAATACCGGTGATGATATGAAATATTTAATTAATCTTATAAAAACAACAAGCCTTCCGCATAAACATAAAAATTTTGAAATTATTGTCTACACAAAGGGAAGGGGAATTTTCCGTACAAACGAAAAAGATATAGAAACAGCACCGGGTAAAATTATAATCATTCCTCCGGGGACCATTCACAGCAGTACAAATATTGATGAATTTTATGAACGAATCTATATAAACGGAGAGTTTGATTATATTTTTAATCTGACAACGCCGACGGTCATTGCCGACAATTCAAACAGCGAAGGATTAGAGCTTGCAAAGATGATTTACAACAATCGCTTTTCTGAAAGCGAGTACATTTCAACATTGATCAGTGCCTTTACACACTTTCTTCTTGATCGTATAAATTTTGAAAATGAACTTCTTTCGGCAATAACAAATGTTACAGAGAAAATAACAAATAATTTTAGTGACAACAATATTGATCTTTCCGCTCTTCTGAAAAAAAGCGGGTACAGCGAGGATTATATTCGCGCACAATTTAAGAAAATAACAGGGAAAACCCCCACGGAATTTTTGACTCAAAGCAGAATTTCTCACGCATGTTATTTAATAAACGCATATGGGAATTCCATTTCTTTGATGACAGTTTCGGAAAAATGCGGATATACCGATTACATATATTTTTCAAGAATGTTTAAACGCATAGTGGGAGTATCGCCACGAAAATATATGCAGGAATTATAGTGCCTCATAAATGAAAGGAGAAAATTTATGAATATTATATGTTCAATACCCAATAAAGAAATTTATTTTAATGACTCTTTGGTTAAAAGCGAAAAAATTTCATCAGAAACTGAAGGAAATATTATAAACATATATGATGATGTTTTATATCAGGAGGTATTAGGCTTTGGCGGAGCGTTTACCGAGGCTTCTGCATACAACTATTCCCTTATGGATGATGAGACAAAGAAAGCCTTTATCAACGCCTATTTTGATAAGAAAACAGGACTTTCATATAACTTTGGGAGATGCCATATAAACTCCTGCGATTTTTCTCTTGATATGTATACATATGTAAAAGAGGGAGACGAAACCTTAGAAAGTTTTAACATCGAGCGGGATAAAAAATATATTATTCCTTTCCTTAAGGATGTACTTGAAGTAACGGGGGAAGAGCTTATTCTTTTCGCATCTCCATGGAGTCCTCCTGCCTATATGAAGGACAATAACAGCATGCTTGGCGGTGGTAAGCTTTTGCCTTCTTATAAAAAGCTCTGGACACTTTATTATGCCAAGTATATAAAAGCATATAAGGAGCAGGGAATAACGATAAGTGCAATTTCAATACAGAATGAGCCTAAAGCAAAACAGTCCTGGGAAAGCTGCTACTACACTGCAGAAGACGAAAGGGACTTAATAGAGAATTACATCATCCCCGTGTTTGATGAAGAGGGTTTAGCCGATATTAAAATAATAATATGGGATCACAATAAGGAAAGGGTTTATGACCGTGCAAGGGACATTTTAATCCGCGAAAAGGTCCAAAAAAGAGTGTGGGCGGTGGGACATCACTGGTATTCAGGTGATCACTATGAAGCGTTAAGTCTCGTTACAAGGGAGCTTGGAAAACCCAACATCTGCACGGAGTTCTGTGCTTCTATGAGAATGACTTCTGATCTTTTGTCTCTTGCTGAACGCTATGCAAGGGAAATTTGTGAAAATATGAATAACTTCTGCTCAGGTATATGCGACTGGAACTTGATGCTTGACTCTAATGGCGGTCCTTATCATCATCGATTCAGACCGGGAACAGACGCCATAAATTACGACTACACGGAAATGGGTGCAGGTTGCTACGCTCCCGTTATGTTCAATGAAAAGAAAAAAACATTTGAATGTACGCCGGTATATTATTACATAGGTCATTTTTCAAAATATATCAATCGTGGGGCAAAAAGAATTGCAACCACAAAATATACAAGTGACTTATTTGCCACGGCATTTATTAATCCCGACGGGGAAAGGATTGCTGTAATTATGAATCCCACAGATGAAGGGAAAGATGCGGTAATCAGACACAACGGAGAATGCAACAAAATAACACTTGAACCACATTCTATCATTACTGCATTGTTTTAACAAATAGTGAAGGAGGGCATGGGAATGAAAAAGATAATTATAATCGGCTGTCCCGGAAGCGGGAAAAGCACATTTGGAAGGAAGCTTTGCAAAATTATAAATATTCCTTTGTACCACCTTGATATGATGTACTGGAACAATGACAAAACTACCGTAGAAAAGAATGTTTTCCTTGAAAGGCTGAAAGCTGTTATGGAAACGCCGGAGTGGATTATTGACGGAAATTACTTATCCACTATGGAAATGCGTATAGAGGAGTGTGACACGGTTTTCTTTCTTGACTACGAGACAGAGGTTTGCCTTTCGGGTATTGAAGAAAGAAAAGGCAAAAGCCGAAGTGATATGCCCTGGGTTGAAAATGGAGATTCTGACGAAGAATTTATACACTTTATAAAAAATTATAATGAAGAGACCAGACCAAAGGTTATTGAATTGCTCTTTAAGTACTTTACCAAAAATATTATCGTTTTGAAAACAAGAGAAGAAGCAGATAAATTCTTGGATTTTATTTCAGGGGTGTTTGAATGAAAAAAATTATAAGTCTTATATTACTTACGGCATCGCTTTTTACTATAATAACATCCTTTGCAACGGAAGAGAAAAGGGCGGTATTTTACGGAGACGAAGCGATAAATACAACTTTTGATATATTTTCCGAAAGCTTTGAGCTTACCCGTTTTAAGTTGCTTTATGAAAATGCAAAAACGAAGCAGGGAACCGGAGGAAGAAGCTATGTTTATACAGCACTTTCATTACTCCTTACCGGGCTTAATGATGAAAAAGCAAACACGCTTTTACAGGACAGGCAGATAACGGATATAAAGGAGTATAAGGATTTTGAAAAAGCTCCATTTTCAATGTATTGGTGTATGCCTGCCTATATAAGAATTTATATGCTTTACAATTCAAGGAACGGAATAAACAGACGCAATGCACTTAAGCCTGAAACCGAGGAAAGCATGAAAAGGGTTATGTGGGCGTTTTTGGAAAATTATTATGAAAATGTGTTTACAGAAGACAACAATCCTTTGAGAATCGTAAATAGCGAAAATCACGATGCTCTGCAAAAGGCATCGCTATATTTATCGGCACTTGCATTGAGCAAAACCGACGATTATGGGGGAAAAAATCTGTCTGACGGAAAAACTTTATCTGATTTTGCAACCCATGCAGAAGAATTTTTTATAAAATACATTGATGAAAGGGCAAAAATAGGGCTTTTTGTTGAAGGTTCGGAAAACTACAGGGCGGTAACGCTTGAATCACTTTACAATATTTATGATTTTACGGATAGTGAGACTCTCAAGAAAAAGGTTAAAATGTTCCTTGATATAGTGTGGATTGAATATGCTGCAGAGAGCATAGATGGAATAAGGGGCAGTGCAAAGACGAGAGTTTATAACAAGGCAACTGATGCGGGAAGCGGTCTTTTATGGACATCTTCTCTCGGAAGTTTATATTTCGGTCTTAACAAGGACGAAAAGTGCGAAACAATAATAACCTTACCGGCATCATCTTACAGGCCGCCCGAGATTGCAAAAAAAATTGCAAGGGCAGAAAATAAAGGAAACTATGAGTTGGTAAAATCAATCCCGGGAAAAGGCACTACTGAGGTTTTAAAGCTTACAAACAAAGATTTTCCCATATATACTCTTGAACCTGCAGGAGATGTTATAAGCTATGAATATGTAACGCCCACCTATGCGGCAAGTACAATGTATCAGGACGGAAGCACACCTCTTACTCTTATAAGCTCGCAAAACAGATGGGAAGGTGCTGTTTTCAAAGGAGATAAAAATGCAAGAATATACAGGTATCTGGATACAGATAAGTCACTTCATACACATTTTTTGAGTATGCAAAAAGGGCCTGTTATGATATTCAAGAAAAATACCACTGCAGCATTGGACACGGGAATATACATATATCCATATGATTTTTCAGAGGAAGACGGCGAAATAAAAACCGAGGGCGGATGGCTTTTCGGAGAAATTTACGATTCTTATTATGCCGTAAGAGCAGCATCCGGAAAACTTTTACAGAAGGAAGGTAAAATACTTTTATCCGACAGTGAAAGTCCTTTTGTAATACATCTGGGAAGCAAGATTGACGACGGAAGCCTTGATGAATTTAAGAAAAAGATAAAAAGCAATCCTTTAACATTTGACGGTAATTGTGTTTGTTATACCGATAAAACATGGGGAAGATTTGAATTTAATATAAAAACGGCCGAAAGACGCCTTAATGGGGCAACTTACGAATATAAGGCTGAAAAAATTATGGAATGTCCCTTTATAAACTCTTATAAAAACAGCGGAATTTTCGAGATTAATTTTGGCGAAAATAAAGTGGTTTACGATTTTAATGAATTAACTGTAAAGGCAATATCGTAAATATTGCTATCGGCGTTATTATGTGCTATAATAAAAAAGTTGAAAACTACTCGGAGAAAGGAAGTAAGGCTTATGACAACGATGTTTCACAAGGAGAAAAAATGTGCAGTTTGTGGCAGAGAAAAAAATTATATACAGCTTGGGAGCAGCAACTCTTTTGGGCCATGCGATCTTGACTTACGTCCGCCTGAAATGATGAGAAGTACGATGCATACCTGGATTGAAGAATGTCCGTTTTGCGGATATGTCATGGGAAATATTTCGTCTTTTCCGGAAAATGTTTCGGAAAAAAGCGTTCTTGAAAAATTCGTATATAGTAAAGCTTATCAAACTGCGGAAGGAACACATTTCAAATCAGAACTTGCTGAAAGGTTTTATAAAAGATACATTTTGGAAAGAGAGTTCGGAGAAATTTCCCGGTCTTTTGATTCGTTGTTACGAGCAGCGTGGGCCTGTGATGATGCAGGGGATAAAGAAAATGCAGTGCACTGCAGGAAAGAGGCACTTAAATTTCTTGATATTATGATTTCAAAGGATGAAACTAATGAAAATTTAATCTTGCAAAAGGCCGATATACTGCGTCGAAGCGGAATGTTTGAAGAAGTAATAAAACAGTATGGCGACAAAAAGTTTTCCGGTGAGTTGCTTAAAAACATTGCCTCTTTTCAGGTTGAAAAATCAAAGCTGAAAGACGATAAATGTTATACAGTTAGAGATGTGAAAAAATAAAACGATTTTAAGAGGTGCATTATGAAATATTCTGAAAGCTTTGGGAAATTAAGTTCAAAAATACTTCTGGGAACAGCTTATTTCGGGGAAACCATATCTGAAAAGGATTCCTTTGAAATAATGGATAAATATTATTCTCTTGGCGGTCGCCATATAGATACGGCAAGACTTTATGCCGAGGGTGAATCTGAAAAAATTGTGGGAAAATGGCTTAAAGAAAGAAAATATGAAGATATCTTTTTATCAACCAAAGGAGGATTTCAAAGAACATCTGATCATCCGGTTTCAAGATTAAGCGAAGGAGAATTGAGATCTGACCTTGAAAAAAGCCTTGATGCCTTGAAAATTTCGCAAATTGAGTTTTACTGGCTTCACAGAGACGACGAAAGACTTAAGGCGAGTGAAATCATAACGACAATGAATAAATTTATAAAAGAGGGAAAAATTAAAAAATTCGGTGCATCAAATTGGAAGATAGATAGAATTGAAGAAGCTAACAGATATGCAAAGGATAATGGACTTGTCGGTTTTTCCGCAAGTCAAATTCGCTTCAGTCCAGCAATAATTGCACCAAGCGGAAATGCAGACAGAACATTGGTTGATATGGATAAGGAGAGCTTTTACTACTATGCTGAAAAAAATATGCCGGTTGCGGCATATGCCTCACAAGGGAAGGGATTTTTCTCTAAAATGGTATTGGCAGGGAAGGATGGCTTATCAGAAAAATCCAAAGAACGTTATCTTTGTGATGAAAACTTAAGACGTCTTGAACTGGTGAAAAAGCTTTCGGAAAAATACGGCATCAGTATTGCGTCTTGCGTCTGTGCAATTCTTTCGTCTGCAAAATCGGTGGATGTGTTCCCGATAATCGGCGGAAGTAAGGCATCGCAGATTGCTGATTCAATGATGGGTGCAGATGTTACTTTTGAAGAAGCTGAAATTAAGGAAATTCTTGGATTCTGCTGACAAAAGGAGAAATATTATGAAGACACTAATTGAACTTTTTGATGATTGTCAGACAAATAATGTGATTGCGGCAACAGCCTTAAAGCCCGAGAAAGTGGTATATATCGGCTTTAAGGAGAGTATGACCAATGATCGCATAACATATCTTGAAAAGTTTTTCAAAAATAAAGGTATAGATATAAGCCTTGAATTTGAGATAGTCGGAAGATTCAGCATTGAGGCGGTGGAAGAAAGACTTTCCTCTGTTATAGCAAGATACCCCGACTCCTTTATAGACATAACTGGTGGGAGAGAGCTTTTGTTGACTGCGGCAGGAAAGGCATCTTACGGAAAAAATATTCCTATAATACAGTATGATCCCGATTCGGGAAAGCTTAAATCCCTTGAAAACGGCAAGGAGATTTCTGAGGCAGCGGATCCGGATATCACAATAAAGGATATCATAGGGCTTAACGGGGGAGCTGTGCTTCCTGATGCGTCATGGGTGCTTGATTCGGATTTTTGTGAAGATATAAAAAACGTATGGGAGCTGTGCAGGGAAAACTGCGGCTTATGGAACAGACAAGCGACGGCTTTGGGAAATTTCGAGAAGTACGGCAAGCTTGATTACTTTTTCAGGGTAAGTACAGATCTTTACGATATAAGAAAAAGAAAAAAAGATGCATTTATCTGCGAAGAGCTGATAGAAAAGCTGAAAGAAAAAAATCTCATTTACGGGTATGAGAAAAACGGAGACTATGTGTCGTTCTTTTACAAAAACGACAGCGTACGCCGTCTTATAACAAAGTCCGGAAATGCACTTGAGCTTTACGGATATATGACAATAAAGAAAATTATGGCGGAGAATGAAAAATTTGCAGATGATTGTGATGTCGGCGTTTTTGTTGACTGGGACGGCAAAGACATTCCCGGAGCCGAAACGACAAACGAAATTGACATTGTTATTGTAAAGGATTTCGTTCCTGTTTTCATATCCTGTAAAAACGGTGAGGTTTATAAAGAGGCACTTTATGAGCTTGATACCATGGCAAGAAGATTCGGCGGAGAATATGCAAAAAAAGTTATGTTTGCAAGCTATGTCTCAACAGAGGAGGATAAGAAGGAATACATAAAAAAGCGTGCTTCTGATATGGGAATAACTCTGATTTGTGGCATAGATAAAATGACAGAGCAAAAATTCAGGGAAGAAATTATGAAACTTATATGATATAACGGTCGCCCATGCGACCGTTATTAATTTTTTTAAAAAAAGGTATTGACAAACTGTGCTAACTGTATTAATATAGATAGTACAGAGGAGGTGATAGAGTGATAAAGCTGGATATGAGGGACTCCCGTCCGATTTACGAACAGATAAAAGAGGAAATGAAAAAGCTTATAATAAAAGGGGCGTTGAAGGCGGAGGAGAAAATTCCGTCGGTAAGGCTTTTAGCGTCAAGCTTGTCCATTAATCCCAATACGATACAGCATGCATACAGAGAACTTGAGGCAGAGGGATATATCTATTCACGTAAGGCAACGGGATATTTTGTTGCACCGATTACTGATAATGTTACAGGTGAAAAGAAAGATAAGCTTCTTACGGAAATGAAAGATATACTTAAAGAACTTAAATACTTAAATACTGACAAAAAAGACATAAATTCACTTATTGATAAAGTGTTTGATGATTAAAGAAAGGATGGTAATAATGATTAAAGCTTGTGGCGTAACAAAAAAGTTTGGAGATTTTACGGCACTTGACTCTGTTAATCTTTGTGCAGGAAAAGGTTCAGTTTACGGACTTGTCGGACCAAACGGTGCAGGAAAGACAACGTTCATCAAGTGCCTTATGGGAATATATAAAGCTGACGGCGGAGAGATAATGGTTGACGAAAAGCACGTCATGGAAAATGATATAAAGCAGAAGATGGTTTACATAGGCGATGATTTGTACTTTTTCCCCGGGTATACAATTCTGGATATGGCAAAATATTATGCCGGAATATATGAAAATTTCAGTTGGGATGAGTATGAACGCATAAAGGATGTTTTCGGACTTGACGAAAAAGCAAAGCTTAAAAAGCTTTCCAAAGGAATGAAAAAGCAGGCTGCTTTCTGGATAGGAATATCTTGCTGTCCTGAGTGTCTCATTCTTGATGAGCCTGTGGACGGCCTTGATCCGGTAATGAGAAAAGCCATGTGGAGCGTGGTGCTTGAAAAAGTCGCAGAGGGAAACCTTACGGTTTTGGTTTCGAGCCACAATTTGAGAGAGCTTGAGGATGTGTGCGACCACGTTGGTATTATGCACGAAGGTAAAGTGGTTATCGAAAAGTCCTTAGACGATGTTAAGGGAAATATTCATAAACTTCAGATTGCCTTTGATGGCGAAATTCCGGATGGATTGAAAGCAGAAATTCCTGTGCTTAAAGAAAGTAAAATGGGAAGTGTAAGTCTTCTGATTGTAAGAGGAACGGCTGAGGAAATAAAGGAGAAGGCCGAAAAGTACAATCCGGTTATTATGGACATTCTGCCCCTTACGCTGGAAGAAGTATTTATTTATGAACTGGGAGGTATGGGCTATGTTGTCAAAAATGTCATTTCTTAATAAAAGCATCATAAAAAGCGACTTAAAGCGCTTCTGGTATCTTGCGGCACTTAATTCCCTTATAACCTTCTTTCTCGGCACATTTATGATAATGGACCGCTATATGTGGGGCGATTATTATTACGGTGCTGCATTCGGAATCCCGAATGACTATTATATAGCAATGTTTGTGGGAATGGCGTTCAGCCTGCTTACAACAGTTGCGGTCTTCTCATATCTTAATAAGTCGGAGCAGACGGCATTTGCCCATGCATTTCCCAATACAAGAAAGAAGCAGTATATTTCGCATCTCATCTCGACATTTATACTGTGTGCATCATCAGGTATCATAAATACAATTATGATTCTGATATACCGCTTTAATGACAATGTGGCAAAAAGTGTTTCTCCTGTTGTTGCATTTAAGTTTCTTGCGATATACATAACATATTCTGCTCTTATAATAGCACTTACTGCATTTACCCAGATGCTGACGGGTTCAAGCGTTGCCTGCACCGTACTTACTCTTTGCTTCGCTGCAATTCCCGCAGCGCTTGAAGGGTTTATAAAAGGTTTCTGCGAAGCTCACGTTTACGGCTTTGAGGCAGATAATGAATTTTTCACAGCAGATGTATTTTACCTTTCAATGGGAAAAATTCTTTCGTGGCAGGCTCTTATTTATCTGGCGTTAATCGCTGTGCTTTTAATCGCAGGATATTTCCTTTATAAAATAAGACGGCTTGAATGCTACGGAGAAGTTTGTGCCTTTACGGAAACAAGACCTGTGTTTATTTACACAGTGGCACTCTTTACGGGAATGGCAAGCTATCTTTACTTCGGAAGCTTTTACGATCCCAATATTTTCTTCCTTTTACCCTTTGGTATAATCGGTATAATAATTGCCTATATGCTGTCAAGAAAGAGCCTTAACATAAAAGGCGTTCATAAGCCGATACTTATTTATGCTCTCTTTGTACTTTTGTTGTTTGCGGGAGTAAAGTTTGATATAACAGGCTATGAGAAAAGAGTTCCCGATGCCGGAAGTGTTGAATATGTGCTCCTTCCCGGAAGAACAGACTATGAGGCAGAAGGATTTTATGCAAGGCTTTCAGAAAATGATTTAGATCACTATTATTTCCGCTATGCTGAGCCCTTTGACGGAAAAATTACCGATTTTGCCGAAATTGAAAATATCGTAAAGCTTCATTCTCACCTTATTGAAGACAGAAGAGATAGCGGTAGGTTTATCCGCCTTTCCTACAAAATGAAAAACGGAAGCACCATAAACCGTCGTTACAGAGTGGATGCATATGAAGATATTGATTACTTAAAGCCCATATACAATTCTGAAAAGTACCGCGGAATGATGTTTGAAATTGCAAACGGTCAGGAAAGGAAAATAAAAATTGTTGACCTTTATGATGAAAGGGTAGGAAAGCTTTTTGGTTATTCAGATGCTGCGGCAATAAAAGTTGCCGATGCTTTAATTAAAGACCTGAAGGAAATGCCCTATGAAGAAATTGGCGGAATATTTAATCATCAGAATGTAGGTCTTACAACACTTACAGTTGCATTTGAGGTTGATGGAAAATACGATAATGCTGAGCTTAAAGGGACGACGGCATTAAGAGAACTTCAGTATACAATTACGCCTAAATATAAAAATACCGTGGCAGCTTTAGAGGAACTCGGATTCTATGAAATTCTTCCAAAGGCTGAGGATGTATTGGAAATCGGAGTTAATATCAATAAGCTTTACTATGCAAACAGCGATTATATCGAAGAAAGATATACCCCTCGTGTGACAAGCGAATATACCGGAGGCGGAGAATATGCTTATTCGATAACAAAGCTTAATGAGATTAAAGAAATATATTCTTTTCTTGATGAAGATATCATAATATATCCTGATGAGAATCCGGGATATAATGCTGAGGTATATATGACTATGAATAACGGAAGAAAAGTATATTTCCGCATAGAATGTCACGAAAAATACTGGCCCGAGCCCATAAGAAATCTTATATCCGAGTAATAAAAATATAGCCTCCCGCATATAGTATACCAGTACTAATGTGGGAGGTATTTTAATGTCAAACGAAAATAACAGCGTAACACTTAAGGGAACTATTGTTGAACCGCCTTCCTTAAGTCACAGAGTGTATGGAGAAGGGTTTTACAATACGGTAATCGCAGTGCCGAGACTATCGGGATCCTGCGACTTGCTTCCGGTAACTGTGTCTGAGAGACTGCTTCCGCTTTTCTGCGATATTATGGGAAAAAGCTATTACATAACGGGGCAATTTCGTTCGTATAACAACTATTCGGAGGAGGGAAGCAAACTGAAACTTACGGTTTTTGCAAAAACCTTTGAGGAAACCGATGAAGATGATTCGGAAGAACCGAATGACATTTTCCTTGACGGATATTTATGTAAGACTCCGACTTTCAGGGAAACGCCCTTCGGAAGAGAAATCGCCGATATGCTCCTTGCGGTAAACCGTGCTTATGGAAAATCAGACTATATTCCGATTATTGCATGGAGCAGAAATGCTCGTTTCTGTGCAACTCTTCCAATAGGGACACACCTTAAAATTTACGGAAGAATACAGTCAAGGGAATATCAGAAAAAAATTGAAGATGAAATAATAACCAAAACTGCATACGAGGTATCTGTATCAAAACTTGAAGTAGTGGAAGAATAAAAAAGCGGGCTGTAATTTACAGCCCGCTTTTTTTACATCTCCTTTTTATGACGGGGGAAGCTGTTCGGGTGTCGTGCCTATTTTAGGAGTAGCAGTTCCTTCGTTGGTATAATCTTTGCCTCTTGCAATTTTATTAAGCGGCGGAGTTCTTCTTCCGTTTTTTTCATTCTTTTTCTTTTTAGCCATATTAATTCTCCTTTCTGTTTTAGCATGCCCATTTCGGAAAAGCCTATTAAGTATAATTTTATAAATTTTGGAAAAGATAGGGTAAAAGGAATGATTTTTATGCTTAAAAAGCTTTTTACATTTACTCCTCCGCAGGAAAAAAATGAATTCAAAATAACAAAATCCCTACCTGAAGTGAAAAAAGAAAAAAATGAGAAAGTTTCCTTATATCTTTGGGAAAATAAAGATTATCTTGATGAAGCGTTTAAAAGGGAAACCTCCTATGATATAAAGATACGGGAATTTAAGATTAAGCTTGGGAAAAAGAAGGTTTCTTCTTTTATTTATTATATAGACGGGCTTGTATCAAATCAAAGTGTAAACGATACAATTCTGATGCCGTTGATGGTAGAATCCGAAAAGTTAAAAGAAAGCGGATTTGACGGAGTGGCAGATGTTCTTCTTACGCAAAATCAGGTGAAAATTTCAGATAAAATGAAGGATGTTACAGAAGAAATCTGTTATGGAAGCTGTGCACTTTTTATTGACGGATACGACAGGGCTATTCTTCCTCAGGTAATCGGATGGGAGAGAAGAGGCGTTGAAGAGCCATCGGGCGAGCCGGCGATATTGGGAAGCCGTCAGGCATTCAATGAAACTCTTAAAACAAATACCTCCATGGTAAGAAAAATGATTCGCTCGGAAAATCTTATAATTGAAAATATACTGGTTGGAAAAGCGGGAAAGTGCAGCTGTGCCGTTTTATATATGGGCAACATTACAAATAATTCCTTGGTGAATGAGGTGCGAAAAAAGATTTCATCCCTGGCCGTAGATCATATAATAAGTGCACCTGAGCTTATGCAGTTTATAGAAAATGACAGCTTTATTACACTTCCTCAGGTGCTTTTAACAGAACGTGCGGACAGATGTGTCAAGGCAATTATGTCGGGGCGTGTGGCAATTTTTGTGGACAATTCGCCTCTTTGTCTCATTGTACCGGTAACAGCCTTTGAACTTCTGGAATCTGCAGAAGATATATACCTTCGCCCGCCTTTTGCAGTCCTCGTAAAGGCTGTTCGCTTTTTGGGAATATTTCTCTCTGTGTATTTACCCGGAATATACATTGCCGCCATAACTTATCATACAACCATTTTCCCGACAGGGATGCTTACTACCATTATGAAGGCATCCAGAAAAGTTCCTTTTGACTCTGTAACCGAGCTTATAATAATGGTTATCGCCTTTGAAATAGTTAGAGAGGCAAGTGCCAGAGTGCCGGGATTTTTAGGACAGAGTCTTGGCATAATCGGACCCCTTGTTTTAGGACAAGCGGCGATAAGTGCAAATATTGTTAGTCCCGTTATGATAATTGTTTTTTCCATTGCCACAATCGGATCATTTGCAACCCCGAATTTTTCAATGGCACTGTCAGGAAGAGTGCTTAATATTATCTATATAATTCTGGGGAGTATGGGAGGGTTTTTGGGAATCGCTGCAGGATTTTTCTGCCAGGTTATGCTGTGGCATGAAACAAAATCCTTTGGCGTAAATATGATTTCGCCATTTTCTGACGGAAATGTTATTCCCGAATCATTTAAAATTCTTCCCATCTGGAAGCATGAAAAAAGAGACGCTTACCTTAAGACTAAACGAGAACGAGAACAGAAGCACATAAGCAGACTTTGGAAGAGGTGAAATGCTTGAAAATTAAAAACAGAGAAGCAATATTTTCAACGGTTAATTTCGTGTCGGTAAAAATTTTCACGCTTTCGCTTCAAAGTATGACAAATATCAGCGGTAACGCTGTATGGCTGTTTTTCACGGTAAATACTCTGTTTAGTGCACTTATGTTTACGCTGATATATTTCTTTTATAAGAAAAGCGGATATAAGGATATATTTTTATGTCTGCCGCCTTTTTTCAGAAAAGTCTTAGGGATAATTCTGGC
Organism: Clostridia bacterium; assembly: GCA_045545475.1. Lineage (GTDB taxonomy): Bacteria > Bacillota > Clostridia > CAKSNL01 > HGM11501 > HGM11501. The sequence continues at coordinate 84,029 of JAZQAZ010000018.1, forward strand.
AGGCTATTTTGTCGTTTCTTCCGCCCTGATGCTGGATGTTTTAATTAAAAGCGTTATAAAAACATTTATGCCATCTTCACCTACGCTATTTATAGCGGTGTTTTTTATTCCGGCGATTATTTATGCTGCAATGAAAGGGATAAAGAGCAATGTTTCCCTTGCGTTGATAATTGCCCCTGTTTTAAGCTTTGTAATAGTGGTATTTACAGTTCTTTTGCCATACAGTGATTTTACAAATTTATTTCCGATTCTGGGAAGTAATGATTTTTACCTTAAGGCTTTTTGGGGATTTAATTTCTTTTCGGATTTTTTAATATTTGTCTTAATGATGCCTTATCTTGAACACAGGGAAAAGGCACTTAAAACAGGGCTTACGGCAATTTTTGTTACGGCCTTTTTATGCCTTTTGGTGATTTTTTCTTATGTCATAACGATACCTTCAAAGGTACGTTTCTTTTCACCTTTTTACTATATGGTAAGCTTTCTGGCGGGAAGTCGCAGCGCAGTAAATTTTGTTAAAATACTAAAGCTTTCTTTTCTTCTTAATTTCTTTTTGTATTTTTCAACCGCTATAGCTTTCGGGGCGGAATGTCTGAAAAAAGGATTTTCCCTTAAATATGAAAAGGAAACGGTTCCGCTACTCGCACTTTGCCTTCTTCTTATAACTGAAATCGGCTTTGGCAAAAATGTAATTACGGTTTATGATGAGTTTTTGAAATATTCTTTCATTTTATTTCCGGCCGCTTTTTTGTTTGTGTATATTTTTACAAAAAAGGAGGGAAAGCTTAAATGAAAAAGCTTTTGATTTTTGTAGTTGGTGTGGCAATTCTTTTGGTAAGCACAGGAGGATTTTATGACGCAAAGGAGATTGCCCACACGGTTTCTGTGATAGCCATGGGAATAGATAAAGGTGAAAATATGCCTTATCGTGTTTCTTTTCAAATAGAAAGAGTGGGTATCGGAGAGGGAGAATCATCTAAAGAAGATGAAGGAGAAAAAGAAAAAAGCAAAGATGTATTGGTGGTTGAAGCACCATCCATTCTTTCGGCTTTTGCCAGAGCCAACAGCATAAACAGCGTTGATTTAAGCATAAATAATGTGAAAATGGTTATCATCTCAAGTGAAATTGCAGAAAAAGGGGTTAATGATGTGGTGGAGGAACTGTTTTCCGCTACGGAATTTAAGAATAATGCGTACCTTGCTTTAGCTGTGAAAAAGGCTGAGGATATACTTAAAAATGTGTCTCCCGAGGACGAGGAGTATATATCGGTTTACTATGAAGAAATAATTCATCGGCACTACAGGGAAGCAACACGGTATTTTCTTTTAAGCGAAACCTATTTCGACTTGACGGCAGGGGGAGGAGATGTTGTTTTGCCCCTTGTTTCCCAAAGGAAGGAAGATGGTTTTGAAAACTATTTTTCGGACGACACCAAATCCGGTCTTATTGCAGGGATGATTCCGAAGGAATCCAAGCATAAAGTGGAATTTTTGGGAGGAGCTGTATTGTCAGAAGGTATGCTGAAAGGGTATCTGTCTGAAAGCGAAATGCTTGCCTTAAGTTTTGCGGGCGGCTTTTTTGCTCCCAGGGATATAACGGTGGAATATCCTTTAGGCTCCGGGAATTTTGTGATTTTAACGCTTAGCCAGAATAAAAAAGGTAAAATAAAAACAGTACCCGAAGAAAAACTTATATCGGAAATTGAATTGTATCTTTCTGGAAACTATGAATATATTCCTCAAGGGAACTATGAAAGCTTTGACAGGAACTTTAAAAATTTCCTTGAAAAGGAAATTGAAAATGCTGTGAGAAAGGTTCTGACAAAGTGTCTGAGAGAGTATGATTCCGATATACTGGGGCTTATGAACCATGCCAAAATTCACTTTCTTGAAAATAAGGGAATGGAAGAATATAATATACATGAAAAAATGAAAGAGGCTGAAATTATTTCGTCTGTCAGCTTGGAAACAGAGCGAAACGGGAGGTTGACATTTGAATGATTTTTTTTATCGAACTGGCAGAATATATTTTTATTACCTTTGCGGGAATAAGGGCAGTGGCCTACGGAATATGGAATATAAAAGAGAAAAATACATCAGGGGGAATTCTTTGCTTTTTCCTTTCGGGATTAGTTATCTTTCTTCTTTTATTAAAGCTTTACAAACCGGCCTAAAAGATGTATAATGATGAAAAAAGCTCCTGAAGGAGCGTACATAGGAGAAAAATTATGAGAATAATGGGACTTGACTACGGCGATGTAAGAATAGGTATTGCCGTAAGTGACTTAACGGGAATGATTGCACAGTCAGTGGGCGTAATAAGCGGACGTGACGAGGAAAAAAGAATGGCGGAGCTTGATTCCTACATAAAGGAATATAACCCGTCAGAAATCGTTTTGGGATATCCCTTGAATATGAACGGAACCAAGGGTGAGCGTGCAGAAAAAAGCGAAATTTTCCGTGATATTTTAGTGGAAAAATATGGCATTAAGGTTGTGCTGTGGGACGAGAGATTATCATCCATGGCGGCACACAGAACCTTGGAGGAAGCAGGAATAAGCGGTAAAAAAAGAACAGGCAAGGTTGACCCGCTTGCCGCCGCATTTATCCTTCAGGGCTATCTTGACAGCAAAGGATTTTAAAAATAATTTCGGCACGGCTTCGGCTGTGCCTTTTTTATGCTGAAAAGCAGTTTTGTCCAAGTTCAAAGCAACATTGTCCTATTGACAGTGCTTTACAGATTGTGATATAATTAACTATCACTTTTGAGGAGGTATATATATGAAAAGAGTATTAAGCTTGCTCCTTTGCCTGATGATGGTTTTGTCAGTTGTTTTTGCGATTCCTTCATCTGCGGCAGGGGAAGTGGTCTTAAAGCCTTCAGATGTGGACTATAATTCAGTAGTGTCCTACAGCGCTGACGGCATAAGAGGCCTTGAAAGAAAGGGTTATTTCGGCTTTAAGGATGTTGATTTAACCGGAATTAATTCAATTTCTATGGAGTTTTACAACAAAATGGCAGGAAACTCCAACGGTGAAACCTTACTGGTTATGGTTGATGATCCCAAAAAGGGTGAGTGCATCGGCTCCCTTACAATGTCGGAGCTTGGCGAAAAGGTAACTGTTAAAACAGCAATCACACCCACCACGGGAACACATGACCTTTATTTTTATTGTTTATATGGCAGACAGACCTGGAATGAACTTAAGGTTTTTGACATAACACTTTCTCCTGAAACCTATGTTCACGATACAGCGTCCGCCAAGGTTCCGGATTCTGCAATAATTGACAACTTCTCTGATACATGGGTTGCAACCGACGATATGGGAAGAAGTATTGCTACATATGAAGAAGCGGGCGACGTTAAGACTGACGGCCGTGAGGTTGGTATTTTATACTGGAACTGGTTTATAGATAAGGCACCCACAATCCGTGCATATGTAATTCCCGAAATCGTGGCAGAAAAGCCCGAAGCAAAGGAAAACTATATGGACCCCATATGGGATCCTCAGGGTAAGTTCTACTGGGGCACACCCATATTCGGATATTACACATCCTATGAATACTGGGTATATCGTAAGCATGCGGAGGTTCTTTCTCTTGCGGGTGTAGATGCAATTTTCTTTGACTATACCAATAGCGGTAATAACTTCATTCCCACACTTAATATCCTTGCACAGGCGTTCCGAGATGCAAAAGCATCCGGTGTTGACATTCCGAGAATTTCGGGAATGATGACACTCGGCGGTGCAAAATCCGACGCTTTCAGAGGAAGAGCTGCAATTTATTATAACTGCTTTGTATTAAATGACTATTCCGATATCTGGTACTACCGCGACGGCAAGCCCTTATTATTCGGTAATGCGGCAACAAAGTTTGCAGCACCGGACGTTGATGCAGATAACAACTTTGAACCCGAGTTCCTTAAAGAAATGGATGATTTCTTCACCATAAGATATGCAGGCGCAAGAGGTAAGCAGAAGGGTCATAATAACGGTGTTGACGAGTGGATGTGGCTTGAAAACTTCCCCCAGCCCCTTCGTAATGTTGATCCTGAAACAGGCAGAGCTGAATTTGTGGCTGTAGGTACAGCTATAAACGAATCTACTGTAATCGGCGGAGCTATGACAGGCGTATTTTCCGACCAGTACTCAAAGGGAAGAGGCTTCTCCGAGGTATTCGGTGAAGATTATAGTGCTGACGGAATGAGAAAGGCATACTTCTTCCGTGAGCAGGCGGCCCTTGCTCTTAAGGCTGCTCCTGAATTTATCATGGTTGGCGGATGGAACGAATGGACAGCTGTAAGAAATGCTGTATATAACGGTTTCCCCAATGCCTTCGTTGATACCTATGACTATGAAAACAGCCGTGACTTTGAGCCTAACGACGGCCCCTTAAAGGACGATTATTATATGCTTTTAACAGATATGATAAGAAAGTTCAAGGGCGTGCGTAAAGCTCCGGTAGCTTCAGGAATGACAACGATTGATGTAAATGGCGATGCATCTCAGTGGCAGAATGTAGGTCCTGCATTTATAAACGCTTATCAGGATTATGAGCGTGACGGCGACGGTCTTGCAAAGCCCCGCTCAAGCGAAGCTTATCACTATACAACAACCGTTGTAAATGCAATTAAGGGCGCAAAGGTTTCCTTTGATGCTGAAAACATTTACTTTATGGTTGAGACAGAAAAGGATATAGTTAAGGATGCTGAAAACTTCCTTACACTTTATATCAACGTAGACCGTAACCGTGCTACAGGTTGGGAAGGCTATGACTATGTTGTAAATAAAGACGGAATCGGAAAATTATCTTCATTTAACGGAAACGAATTTACAACAACAGCGATGGCTGACCTTACATACAGCATAAAGGGTAATATGCTCCAGATTGCAATCAAGAGAAGCGATATAGCAGAAAATGCAACCGTTGACCTTGAATTCAAGTGGACAGATTCTGTTGATGCTAATGGCAACTTCTTAAACCTTTACAAGGACGGAAGCGTTGCTCCTTACGGAAGGTTTAACTATCTCTACACGGAAATCGAGCAGACAACCTTGACTGATGCCGAAAGAAACGAAATGTATCATACATCCACCTCCGTAATCAAGGCAGGAAGCCCCAAGATGATTGCAAATGGTGGAAAGATGTATGTTCATGAGGCAGATATAAGAGTTACACCCTTCGAGGAAAACGGTACACTTTACGTTCCCGAATCTGCATATAATGAAATTATGGAATACGGCAGAAGCAAGACGGAATATAACAGCTTCTACAATATGTTCTTCACACATCACTATGATATGAACGACGAGCTTACAGAAACCGAAAATTACATCTGGACTTATTCACTTCTTGATTCATGTGAAGTAAGAGTAAACGGAAAGATTGCTACACTTTCCGCTCCCGTTAAGTATGTAAACGGAATATTCTTTGTTCCTGTTTCATTGATTGCAGAATGCTACGGCTGGGAAGTAAAGAGCCTTGGAAACGGTGTATACACAGTAAGTAAGCTTGGTGCAGATATGGCTACGGTAAATGCCGTAATGGGCCATCTTAACTAAGGGAGGTGCTTATTATGAAGAAAATATTTTCAATAATTCTTTGCTTAATGATGGCACTTTCTCTCATTATGACAGTAAGCGCCGAAAGCGAAATTCCTTTTAGCGAAAGCTGGAAAATGACAGTATCAAGCTATCACGGAGAAGGCACAAGCATAAGCAAAGCCTTTGACGATGATATTGATACTCACTGGCATACAAGATATACCGCAAAGGACGGCTCTGTTGTAAGTCACGAACAGCCTCCTTTTGAAATCAAAATTGAATTCGGTGAAACACTTGATGTTTCAGGCTGGAAATATACCCCCAGAACCGATAACGGTACAGGTACCGTTACCGCATATTCAATTTATGCCACAAAAGACGGCGAAAAATATGTAAAGATTTATGACGGTAAGTTTGACTATATCGGCGGAGCAAACGTGGTACGTGAGCCCTCCACCGCTTCCTGGGGAAGCTACGATATGTCGGGAATCATAATTTATGTTACCGAAGGTCTCGGTGGCTACGGAACCGCTGCTGAAATTGACTTCCTCACAGGAACAAGCGGAGAAGCTTTGACAAACGGTGAAGAATATAAAGGCATCCCCGAAGAGGAGAGTCCCGAAAACGGATATATCCCGGGAACAGAACTTGTAAACGAAAATTGGGAAATAGTTGCCTCCAGCGAGCTTGACGGAAACCCCATCGCACGTGCATTTGACGGGGGAGATGCAAACTTCTGGCATTCTCATTACGATGTTGTGGACGGTTCTCCCGTAAGTACAGACCAGTACCCCTTTACAATAACAGTAACCTTCCCCGAAATGACAAAGGTATCTGGATGGTTATACTATCCCAGAACTGACAATGCTACAGGTGTATTCTTAAATTACACAATTCAGGGATCAACTGACGGAACCACCTTCAAGGATATTTATTCGGGAAGCTTTGACTATCTTGAGCCTGCTGCAACAAACTTCAAGCCTTCCGGTGCATCCTGGGGCGATACCGAAGTTAAAGCAATAAAAATTCTTGCAACAAAAACAAGAGGCGACAAGTATGCAACTGCCTGCGAAATCAAGTTCTTCACAGGTGGCGAAAAGGTGGAAGCTTCAAAGCCTGCAGATAAGCCTGCAGAATCAACCGGAGGATCCGGAAGCGGAAGTGCCGGCGAAAGAGTAAGCTCAACTGGTCTTAAGCTTCTTCCCAAATCCGGCTGGAAGCTTACAGTAAATTCCGACAACGGAAACTCCATCGGAAGAGCACTTGACGGGGATGTGAACACCTACTGGCATTCACACTACACCCACGAAGGTCCTACAATAACAGGTCACGACAATCCTCCTTATTACCTTGAGCTTACACTTCCCGAGATAACGGAAATCGGAGGCGTTGTGCTTGTACCCAGACAGGACGGTAAAAACGGTCTTTTCTACAACGGAAACCTTTATGTGTCCGACTCCGATGACGGGGAATACTTCCTCTTAAAGTCTGACCTCGCTTTCTCAAACAGCCTTGCGGACAGAGAAATGCTCTTTGTTGCAAATATAAAGGTTAAGAGAGTAAAGTTTGAGGTTACTGCATCTCAGGGTGGCTACGGATGTCTCGCTGAATTTGACCTTGTTGCTAAAAATGATGATAATGAAACCGTAAGCTTCGAAGAATACGACGCTATGGACAGACTTTATGCGCTTTATGAAATAGACAGAAATCTGTTCAATGTTGAATATGAAGGTGCAAACTGGGCAGGTCACGAGCCTCCTATGGCGTTTGACGGTGCGGAAACAACCTTCTGGCAGACAGATGCTGTTGATAAGGACACAACAGTAAGCCTTAAGATCGATATGCAGAGAGTAATCGGAGTAAAGGAAATAGTTTATATTCCGAGACAGACAGAGGATTGTCACGGCTGCTGGATGGGCGTAAACATCTGGGGAAGTAAGGACGGCGAGACCTGGGAGCCCGTTAAGGAAGGCCTTACATATGAAAAGGACATTACAACAAAGACCATAACGCTTGATGAAGAAGTTTATTACAGATATTTCGAATTTGAAATATACGATTATTTCGCATCAAGAGTATCTGCGGCAGAAATCAAGTTCTTCCAGTCAAGGGATGCAAGGGATAAACTTAATTCCGCTGAGGGAGAAGAATATATCCTTAAGATTGGATCTAAGGATATTCAGTATAAGAATGCCGACGGCGAAGGAACAAAGACAATCGACGTTGCACCTTATATTGTAAATGGCTCAACATTAATTCCACTAAGAGGTCTTGTCGAACTGATGGGTGCTGAAATTACATGGGATGGCGAAACTCAGACGATAGGTCTTGATAACGGCATTTATGAAATGACTCTTCAGATATGCAACAAGCTTGTATATGTTAAGGATCCTAAATACGGAAATATTAAGTACACACTTCTCAATTTCCCCGTAATTACAGATAACCGCACATTTATCCCCGTGAGATTCGTATCGGAACAGCTGGGATATAAGGTTGAATGGGATGGAGAAACTCAAGAGATCACGATTACAAAATAATTAAAAAGAAAGACTTGTTTTTACAAGTCTTTCTTTTTGCTTTTCAGCCATATATTGTTTGACAGAACGTGAAAAATATGGTATACTAAATTGATAAATAATGCTTTGGAGGGAATGCTATGGCGGAAAAGGTTTTTAAAGTTCATCTTAAAAAAATGGTAGACCATTTTAAGCTTGAAGCAATTCACGAGCCTGAAAATATCGAAAAGATAAAAATTAAAAATTCAGATATTTTCAGACCCGGTATTCAGCTGGCGGTGGATTTTTTTGAGCATTTTGATAATACCAGACTTCAGCTTTTCGGAAAGGTGGAAATTGCATATCTTGCGAGTCTGACAAGCGAGAAAAGACTTTCTGTTTTGAAAAATCTTTTTTCTCACAATGTCCCTGCAGTTGTTATAACAAGAGGACTTGAGGTTTTTCCTGAATTTGTTGAGGCAGCAGAGGAATATGATATTCCTTTATACAGAACGGGGAGCGGAAGCTCGGCTTTCATGAGTGCGTTAATTGCCTGGCTTAATTTAGAGCTTGCACCCAGAATTACCCGTCACGGCGTTTTGGTTGAAGTATACGGTGAAGGTGTGCTTATTTTGGGAGAAAGCGGAGTTGGTAAAAGTGAGGCGGCGGTTGAGCTTCTTAAGAGAGGTCACAGACTCGTTGCCGACGATGCCGTTGAAATTAAAAGAGTGTCTGCCATTTCAGTTGTCGGAAGTGCCCCTGAAATCATCCGTCACTTTATAGAAATCCGTGGTATCGGAATCGTTGACGTAAGAAAAATTTTCGGTATGGGTGCTGTTAAAAACTCCGAGAAAATCGACCTTATCATAAATTTGGAACAGTGGGATAAAGAAAAGTCCTATGACAGACTTGGTATGGAAAACGAAACAACGGACATATTGGGAATTAAAATTCCTTCTGTAACCGTTCCCATCCGTCCGGGCAGAAACTTAGCTGTAATTGTTGAGGTTGCGGCGATGAACAACCGTCAGAAGAAGATGGGATTCAATGCGGCTGAGGAATTAAGCGACAGAATAACAAAACAAATGGAATTAACTATGCTTGAAGAAGCAGAAGATGAAGACGAAGAATAAGGAGTTGTAACTATGTATTATTTAGCAGTAGATTTAGGCGGTACAAATATAAAGGCAGGTCTTGTAGATGAAAATGGTAACATCTTAAACCGTGCACAACGCCCAACAGGTGCCGAAAGAGGATACGAAGAAATTGCAAAGGACATAAGTCTTTGTGCATTGGAAGCGGCTGAGGTTGCAGGCGTTTCTCTTGATGAGATTGAATCCGTAGGTATCGGAAGTCCCGGAACAATCGATAATAAAAAGGGCATAATAGTTTATGCAAACAACATAAATTTCAGAAATACACCTTTAAGGGCTGAAATGCAGAAATATATCAATAAGCCCATATATATGGGTAACGATGCAAACTGTGCGGCACTTGGCGAATATGTAATGCTTAAACAGGATATGGATTGCTTCGTATTCGTAACATTGGGCACAGGCGTTGGCGGCGGTGTTATCATAAACGGTAAGCTTTTCACAGGCTTTAACGGTGCAGGAACAGAGCTTGGACACACCACACTCTTTATGGGAGGAAAGGAATGTACCTGCGGTAAGAAGGGATGCTGGGAGCGTTATGCTGCAACAACTGCGGTTATCGATATGACCAAGGAAGCGGTTAAAGAAAATCCCAATTCTTATCTTGCATCCCTCTGTGACGGAGATATTGAAAAGGTTGGCGGAAAAACCGCATTCACAGCAATGGAAAACGGCGATGAACTTGGAACGAAGATTGTTAATCAGTGGATAGAATATGTTGCAGAAGGTATTACAAACATGGTAAATATTTTCCAGCCTGAAGTTTTATCCATCGGTGGAGCAATCAGTCGTGAAGGCGACAGAATCTTAAAGCCTATCATAAAATATGTTGAAGAAAACCGTTATTCAAGAGATGTTGAGCAGACTAAAATTCAGATTGCCAAGTACGGTAACGATGCAGGTTTAATAGGTGCGGCGTTCCTTGGCAAACATTAATCGGAGGTAATTATGGAGCGTTTTTTCGAGAAAATTGCAAAAATTACAAAAGTAACGGAAAACGAACCGATGAAAAAACACACAACTTTCAGAATCGGAGGACCCGCCCGCTTTTTTGCAGAACCCGGATCCTCGGAAGAACTTATAGCTCTATTAAAGACTGCTAAAGAAAGCGGAATCAAGCCCATTGTTTTGGGCCGTGGTTCAAATGTGCTTGTGGCGGATGAAGGCCTTGATACACTTGTAATATCTATCGGAGAAAATTTTTCTGATATAAAGGTCGTAGGTAATGAAATATATGCCTCTGCCGGTGCATCGCTTTCTGCCATAGCTCAGGCGGCACTAAAAAACTCGCTTACAGGATTTGAGTTTGCATCAGGCATTCCGGGAAGCATCGGCGGTGCGGTTTACATGAACGCAGGAGCCTATGGCGGAGAAATGAAGGATGTGATTATAAAAAGCTTCTATCTTGACGAAGATTTGTGTGAGAGAGAATGCACAGATCATGAATTTTCCTACAGAAAAAGCTTTTACACGGGCAAAGATTTTGTCATAACCGGTGCAAAAATTCGTCTTAAAGAAGGAGACGCGGCACAGATTGGCGAAAGCATGGCAAACCTTGCTAAAAAGCGCCGTGAAAAACAGCCAATTCAGATGCCCAGTGCAGGAAGTGTGTTTAAAAGACCTGAGGGGTATTTTGCAGGTGCATTAATTGAAGAGGCAGGTTTAAAAGGGTATCGTATCGGCGGTGCGGAAGTTTCTGCTTTGCATGCAGGATTTATAGTTAATGCAGGAAATGCAACATGCAAGGATGTACTTGATTTAATTTCTCATATTCAGAAAACAGTTTATGAAAAAAACGGAGTAAAGCTTGAAACAGAGGTTAAAAAAATAGGATAGAAAAGTCTCCGGGAAAGGAATTTTGCTATGCGTTTTATAATAGTTACAGGTATGAGCGGTGCAGGAAGAACCCAGGCTTCGCATTGCATGGAAGATATGGGATATTACTGTATTGATAATCTTCCTCCGGTTTTGATAGATAAATTTGCAGATATATGCGGTCATTCTCAGGGGAAACTTGAAAAAGTTGCCCTTGTAATGGACCTTCGAGGTGGTTATCTTTTTGAGCAGCTTACCGATGAACTTGAGAATTTAAAATTAAACGGCTATGAATACGAAATTCTTTTTCTCGATTCAAACGAAGAGACGTTGATTAAAAGATACAAGGAAACAAGAAGAAAGCATCCTCTGGCCTCCGAGGGCTCTATACTGGAAGGAATACGCAGAGAAAGGGAAATTTTAAGTCAGATAAAAGCTGTTTCTGACTACATTATAGATACATCAAATATGACTCTCGGAAACCTTAAAAAGAAAATGGAAGAGCTGTTTTCCTGCGGGGAAAATAAGGATAACTTCCATGTGGAAGTGGAATCCTTCGGATTTAAATTCGGAATGGCTCTTGATGCGGATCTGGTGTTCGATGTGAGATTTTTGCCGAATCCCTATTATGTTGAAGAACTCAAAAAGAAAACCGGAACGGATAAAGAGGTTTGTGACTATGTATTCGGCGAAAAAGTTACATGGGAGTTTTGCGAAAAACTTTCCGATATGATGGACTTTTTGATTCCAAAATACATGGAAGAAGGAAAGAACAATCTTGTTGTGGCAATCGGCTGTACGGGCGGTAAACACAGAAGCGTCGCCGTGGCAGAGCATCTTGCTTCATATCTTAGAGAAAATGGAAATAATGTAATAGTGACTCACAGGGATATTGACAGATAATTATAATTTGTAAAGGATGTAAGGGTATGTCTTTTTCCTCTAAAATTAAAGACGAAATATTAAAAACAGACTGCAAAAACATGGGTTGCAGTCTTGCTTTTGTTGCGGGAATTTCGGCATTTGCTTTAAGCGTTGAAGATGAAAAAATTAAATTTTCCGTGGACAGCGAGGAAATGGGAAAGAGAATATCCTTTCTGTGTAAAAAACTTTTTTCTATAAAAGATGGAAAAATCGTAAAAAGCGGCACAGGGAGTGTCGGAAGAACTTTTGCTCTTGTTTATGAGGGCGATGAGGCCGAGGCTATCCTTAAAGGACTCTCTTCTGATAACAGCATTTCTGATGGCTATATTGAAAACGATATTTCCGCATTTATTAATTCTGAAGAGCGTCGTTTTTTCATTATGGGAGCATATCTTGGCGGAGGATTTATGATAGATCCGGAAAAGACGTACCATATTGAGTTCGTGGCGAAAAAAGAGCGTGCATTAGATGAGCTATCAATTATGCTTGATTCCTTTGGAGAAATACCGAAAAGAGTGAAAAGAGATAAATATCTTGTTATGTATCTTAAAAACTATGACAGCATAGAAAACATACTAAATATAATAAATGCACATAAATGCATGATGGAACTTGCCAATATAAAAATTGAGAAAGAGCAGAAAAACGAGCTTAACAGACTTAATAATTTTGAAGTTGCAAATTTAGGGAAAACCACATGGGCGGCAAAGCAAATTATTGAGGATATTGAAACTATAATGTATACAGTGGGGCTTGATTCGCTCCCTGACAGCTTACAGGAAATTGCCCTTCTGAGACTTGCGAATCCGGAAGAAAGCCTTGCTAAGCTTGCCGAACTTTCCGGCCTTTCCAGATCGGGAGTTAATCACAGGCTTAAAAAAATAACAGAGATTGCGAGGGAGCTTGAATGAGTTATACACACTTACATTTACATACCGAATACAGTTTGCTCGACGGTGCATGCCGTATTGAAAAGCTCCTTGACAGAGCAGTCGAACTTGGAATGAAGCACCTTGCCATAACAGATCACGGTGCCATGTATGGTGTAATTGATTTTTATCAGGCGGCAAAAGACAGAGGAATCCATCCTGTTATAGGGTGTGAGGTTTATACAGCAAGGCGAAGCCGCTTTGACAAAGAAAGCGGAATAGATAATAAGTATGGCCATTTAGTGCTTCTTGCAAAAAACCAGACAGGCTATAAAAATCTTATGTATTTATCTTCCGTGGGCTTTACAGAAGGTTTTTACTATAAACCGAGAATTGACATGGAAATTTTAAGAGAACATTCTGAAGGTCTTATCTGCCTGACAGCCTGCCTGAAGGGCGATGTGCCTTATCTTCTTCTTGAAGGAGATAAGGAAAAAGCTAAGGAACGCTTGCTTGAATATAAGAATATTTTCGGAAACGATAACGTATATATTGAAATACAGGACCACGGAATTGCGGAACAGCGTGAGGTAAATCCCATGCTTATTTCTCTTGCCAGGGAAACAGATACAAAAATTGTTGCCACAAATGACGTGCATTACATAAGGAAAGAGGATGCTAAATATCAGGATGTACTTCTCTGCATCCAGACAGGGCACACCTTGGATGAAGAAAACCGTATGAAAATGAGTACGGAGGAGTTTTATTTAAAGTCCGAAGACGAAATGAGGGAGATATTTTCCTACATTCCCGAAGCTATTTTAAATACCGAAAAAGTAGCAGAACAGTGCAATGTGGAGTTTGACTTTTCAAAATCCCATCTTCCTAAATTTGACGTGCCGGACGGCAAAACTTCGGAACAATATTTAAGGGAACTTTGCGAAGCGGGACTTATCGAGCGTTACGGCGAAATTTCAGACAATATCTATAAAGAAAGGCTTGATTATGAACTCGACGTTATAACATCCATGGGCTATACCGACTACTTTCTGATTGTGTGGGATTTTATCCGCTTTGCCAGAAGTGAGAAAATTATGGTTGGTCCCGGTCGTGGAAGTGGTGCGGGAAGTATGGTGGCATACACTCTTCATATAACAAATGTTGACCCTATAAAGTACAATCTGCTTTTTGAGAGATTTCTTAACTCTGAACGTATCAGTATGCCCGATATAGATATAGATTTCTGCTATGAGCGTCGAGGAGAGGTAATTGACTACGTTAACCGGAAATATGGCTCTGACCATGTGTGTCAGATTATTGCTTTCGGTACCATGGCGGCACGAGGTGCCGTTCGTGACGTAGGACGAGTTCTCGGTATGAGCTATGCGGATGTGGATGTTATTGCAAAATTAATCCCAAAAGAGCTTAAAATGACCATAGAAAAGGCAATAGAGGTAAGTCCTAAGCTTAAGGAGGCTTACGATTCCGCAGAAGAGGTTAAAAATCTTCTTGATACCGCAATGGCACTTGAGGGAATACCAAGAAATACTTCAACTCATGCGGCAGGAGTTGTCATTACGGATGATCCCGTAAGAGAAAGCGTACCGCTTCAGCTTAATGATGATGTCATAACAACACAGTTTGCAATGGGAAACCTTGAAAAACTTGGCGTTCTTAAAATGGACTTTCTTGGCCTTCGCACGCTTACGGTTATCCGTGATGCGGTTGCTAATGTGAAAAAGACCAGGGGAATAGAGATTGATATAGATCATATAGATTTCAATATTCCTGAGGTTTACAAAATGATTGCCGACGGAGACACCGCGGGAGTATTCCAGCTTGAAAGTCGTGGCATGACATCATTTATGAAGGAGCTTGCTCCTGCGTCAATGGAAGATATAATAGCAGGAATTGCACTCTATCGTCCGGGACCCATGGACTTTATTCCTCGTTATATTAAAAATAAGAAAAACGAGGACAGTATTGTTTATAAGACTCCTTTGCTTGAACCGATTTTATCCATGACCTACGGATGTATCGTATACCAGGAACAGGTAATGCAGATAGTTCGTGAACTTGGCGGATACAGCTTGGGAAGAGCAGACCTTGTTCGCCGTGCCATGAGTAAAAAGAAGATGGATGTCATGGAGAAAGAACGTAAAAACTTTATTTACGGCTCGGCTGAAGAAAATGTTCCCGGTGCTCTTTCAAAAGGCGTTTCGGAAGAAGCGGCAGGCGAAGTGTTTGATGAAATGATTGACTTTGCAAAATACGCTTTCAATAAGTCTCATGCAACAGTTTATGCAGTTGTGGCATATCAGACGGCATATCTTAAATATTATTATCCTGTTGAGTTTATGGCGGCAATGCTTACAAGCGAACAGGGAGATAGCGATAAGGTTGCAAATTATATCCGTTATTGTGCAGAGACAGGCATAAAAATCCTTCCTCCGGATGTAAATAAGAGCAGCGATGTATTTTTGGTTGAAGACGGAGGAATACGTTTTTCAATGGCAGCAATAAAAAATGTCGGAAGAAGCATAATAATCAGCTCTGTAAAGGAGAGAGAAGAAAACGGAGAGTTTACTTCGATAACAGATTATTGTCGCAGAATGAAAAGTGCCGATGTTAATAAACGTGCGGTCGAAGGTCTTATAAAATGCGGTGCATTTGATTTTATCGGAGCAAACAGAATGCAGATGCTCGCGGCGTATGAAGGTATTCTTTCCGGAATTTCCAAGGATGCGAAAAATAATTTAGACGGACAGATGAATCTTTTCTTTGACGACGATGATGAAGAAAAAGAATCCGATAAGGATGATTTTCCGAATATTCCCGATTGCAATCCCAAGGTACGTCTTGCAATGGAAAAGGAAGCGGCAGGAATTTATCTTACCGGACATCCTTTGGAAGAATATGTTCTTCAAATAAAAAACTCCGGAGCAGTGCCTCTTAATTTATTAAAAGAATGTGCCGCTATGTTTGCAGACGGAGATTATACCAGCCTTTCCGTTAAGGATGGAGAAATGATTAATATTTGCGGAATCGTTTCCGATAAAAAGGAAAAGGTTACGAAGTCAGGGCAGATTATGGCATTTTTGAATATCGAGGATATGACAGGCAACTTAAGAGTTGTACTTTTCCCGAAAACCCTTAAGGAGTGCGAAGAGCATACCACGGAAGATTCTGTAGTTATGATAAGGGGAAGAATAAACTACCGTGATGACGGAAGCTGTGAAATGATGGCGGAAAGCCTGTCGCCCGTCAAAGAGCTTAATTCTGAGCCTTTGATTATTGAAATTGAAGACCCCCTGGTTCTTGACAGGATAAACGAAGCTGTGCGTAAAAACAAAGGTGATGTGCCTCTGTTCATAAGCTATGAGGGCAAAGTTATACAGTCTGTTTATCTTGTAAACCGAACAGATGGACTTGTGAAATACCTTGAAAATGCCGGTTGCAGCATAAAAAAGGCTGAAAAATAAAATTTACTTGATTTTTTTATCATTATATTATATAATACCTTTATATTGAAATAAAACCTATGTTTGGAGGTGTAGCCAATGTGGACAGTTATTTATATGGTTCAAAGTATTGAAGATGCTAATAATTTGCGAATGCTTCTTGAAGATGCGAATATACTGGTCAAAATAAAACCTGTCACAAAAGCTGCCGAAGGCGAGGCCAATGCATATGAAATTCTGATTCCCGAAACGGAAAAAGAGGAAGCTCATAAAATTATTATAGGAAGCGGTTATTAAGAGATAAAAAGGTGGGAAAAGTGCAAACTTTTCACACCTTTTTTGTATAAAGCAAAAAATAATGTCAAAAAATGAAAAATACTCTTGATAATTTCTTCACATAGTGTTATAATATTATAGGATTTTTTTGAAAGGAGATATAAACATGAATTATTCACACGAAGTAGAAAACATGTGCATCGTGAAGAAAGATGCATGTCACAAGCCTGCGCCCATTCCTCAGGAAGGAAAGTGGACAAAGGCAACTGAAATCAAGGACATCAGCGGCCTTACACACGGTGTTGGCTGGTGCGCACCTCAGCAGGGTATGTGTAAGCTTACCTTAAATGTTAAGGAGGGCGTAATTGAAGAAGCATTGGTTGAAACCTGCGGATGCTCCGGTATGACTCACTCTGCTGCGATGGCAGGCGAAATTCTTCCCGGAAAGACAATTTTAGAGGCATTAAACTCTGACCTTGTTTGCGATGCGATAAACACAGCTATGAGAGAGCTCTTCTTACAGATCGTATACGGAAGAAGCCAGACAGCTTTCTCCGAGGGCGGTCTTCCCATCGGTGCAGGTCTTGAAGACCTTGGTAAGGGACTTAGAAGCCAGATCGGTACAATCTTCTCTACAAAGGCTAAGGGCGTTAGATACTTAGAGCTTGCAGAAGGTTACATAACAAACATCGCTCTTGATAAGGACGATTGCGTAATCGGTTATAAGTTTGTTCATCTCGGAAAGATGATGGATATGATTAAAAAGGGTATGAGTGCTGATGAAGCTCTCGTTAAGGCATCCGGTCAGTACGGACGTTTTGACGACGCTGCAAAGGTTATCGACCCCAGAGAAGAATAATAAGGAGGATACTGAAAATGGCTTTATTTGAAAGTTATGATAGAAGAATTAAGCAGATCAACGAAGCTCTTTCTAAGTATTCTATAGCTTCTATTGAAGATGCAAAGAAAATCTGCGACGAAAAGGGCATTGACGTTGCAGGTATCGTTAAGGGCATTCAGCCCATCTGCTTTGAAAACGCTTGCTGGGCTTACATCGTAGGTGCTGCAATCGCAATCAAGAAGGGTGTTAAAACTGCAGCTGATGCAGCTACTGCAATCGGCGAAGGTCTTCAGTCCTTCTGTATTCCCGGATCCGTTGCTGACGACAGAAAAGTTGGTCTCGGTCACGGTAACCTTGCTGCTATGCTTCTTACAGAAGACACAAAGTGCTTTGCTTTCTTAGCAGGTCACGAGTCTTTCGCAGCAGCTGAAGGTGCAATCGGTATTGCAAGAAGTGCAAACAAGGTTCGTAAGGAACCCTTAAGAGTTATCCTTAACGGTCTCGGTAAGGACGCTGCTCAGATAATCTACAGAATCAACGGCTTTACTTTCGTTGAAACAGAGTTCGATTACTATACAGGCGAGCTTAAGATTGTTTCCGAAAAGGCATATTCTGACGGTGAAAGAGCAAAGGTTCGTTGCTACGGTGCGGACGATGTTCGTGAAGGTGTTGCAATCATGCATAAGGAAGGCGTTGACGTTTCCATCACAGGTAACTCCACCAACCCCACAAGATTCCAGCATCCCGTTGCAGGTACATACAAGAAGGAGTGCATCGAGCTTGGCAAGAAGTACTTCTCTGTTGCATCCGGTGGCGGTACAGGTAGAACACTTCATCCCGATAACATGGCTGCAGGCCCCGCTTCCTACGGCATGACAGATACAATGGGAAGAATGCATTCCGACGCTCAGTTCGCAGGTTCTTCTTCTGTTCCTGCTCACGTTGAAATGATGGGACTTATCGGTGCCGGTAACAACCCCATGGTTGGTATGACAGTTGCTGTTGCAGTTGCTATTGAAGAAGCTTGCAAGTAAGTTGTAAAAATTAAAAGCATCCGCATAGCGGGTGCTTTTTTTATGTTTTAAAATTATGTAGGGGAGGTCTTTTAGCCCCTTTTATTATAGAAACCGTCTATAAATATGTTTCTCTTTTGGAAAAATAGATAAAATTTAAGTCAGACTTTTAACACCGATTATTATAAAATATTAGTGTTAATTGTCTGACTTTATTTAGTTTTTAATCGTGTAAAAACATTATCATAATATAAACCTTTTCACTGATATCATCAAGATTCCATGATACACTCAAACGGTTATTTTGAGCATTATTTAATATATAAATATGTGATATATCCTTAAAGGGGGCGACTAATTCAGAGCCGGATACTTTTAATTTTTCTAAACCGAGTTCATTATCCAAATATTCTATATACGGTTTAAAATGGTTCTCGTATGCCTCTATATTTGTTTTTGCTGGCATTGGGAACTCGTAAATATAAACGGAATATCCCGGCACATATCCTTCTTTTTTATCGTTAGACAGTACAGTGGCTGATGATGTACATTGTGCTCCAGTTACGGATGTTAGTGTTCTTAACATAGGATAATGATTTTTATCGACATAAAAATCATTTGGTGTAAGAGTCAAAAGTTCATTGACTTCTGAAAGACATTTTTCTTTGTGTCCGTTAATTTCGCCTTTATTATACGTATAAGTGTATCCACTATTTACTTTTTCTAAAGTCAATTTGTTATCGCTTATTTCCACAATGTTGAAAGACTCATCAATATCAGTCACACTACAGCCACCATCTATATATTGTATATATTTTCTTGAAGAAATATTTATACAATTCCCGTTCTCAGCAAAAGAAATAATACCTTTTTTGTAAATTGAAGCACCAAAGTCTCCGTCACTTACATAGTATTCTGAAAATTGATTTCCGTCTATAACTATTTCAGTACGGATTTCGTCAAATTTATTTTCTTCATAATTCCAAAAAGATTGTTTTACTGAATGCCATGTTCCTTGTAACTTATCTAGTGTGGAAGTTAATTTAAATTCTTTTCGTAATGATTTGTCTACTACTCTTGTTATGATTGCGGCAACCTCACTTCTTTTTATGGTACTGGATTGATTAAATGTTCCGTATTCATCACTACCAGAAAGAATTCCTGCATTGTATAATGGATATACAGCAAAATCATATTTGTCGGCATCTGGAATTGTTCCAATAGCAATGTTGTTAATTGGTTCAAATTCTTCTAAAGGCAATGTACTATACAAAATCCAAGCGAATTGTCCACGGGTAACTTTAGAATTGTATTCAAGCTCAAAAGAAATGAGCCTATTTTCGGTATTATAATCAAAATATGTTTGATACCACGGTGTGCTATTTTTAAATTCATAATTGTTTCCATTGTAAATACTATGAATTCTACAAGATAATGCAACGATTTCGGCAAAAGTTAATTCTAAATCAGGAGAAAATGTTGTTTCGCTTGTACCACTTATTAATCCGAGTTCATACGCCTTTTTTACATTTTCAGCAAACCAATCATTTGTTGAAACATCAGAAAATTGTCCGTCTGTATAGGTTTTAGTTTCTTTGAAGTTTGACATACTCCCATTTGTATCAGCAAAAACAACTTGAATAGTTGAGAATACCAATATAAATGATAATAACAATGATATAATTTTTTTCACAATAAAAATCCTTTCTGTATGTATTTTGTTTTATATTATTTTAATTTCTTCTCCTTTCTAAATTCTCACACAATAAAAAATGCGTGGCAAGAAATCTTACCACGCATAAAAACGAGGCTTGATTCCTGGTTACCACACACAACAATCAAATATGAATAGCACACGACAAAACATATTTCAGCCTACGTTTTTAACGGACATAAAATATCGTGTGCTACCATAAAATGAGCAACACAAAAAAAGATATTCGCAAAATATCATATTCATATTATTAAATTGTTGTATGTGGTGCTTTAAGTATACTCTTTTTTTATATTGAAGTCAAGTTATTCTTATATAATCATTCCTGCTCACGTTGAAATGATGGGACTTATCGGTGCTGGTAACAACCCACAGGCTTAAATGACTGTTGCTGTTGCAGTTGCTATCGAAGAAGCTTGCAAATAATAGTATTTACAAGGGTTTCAAAGACTTGTGTTAGAAATAGCACAAGTCTTTTTGTATAAAGAAAACCACGCGATAGTCGCGTGGTTCAAAAAAGGTTAACCGATAAACAGATGGAAAAGTAAAGTATACAAAAAAGTATATTATTGAGCAACATTGTTGCATAGCACAAATAAATTGTTGGAAAGCCTTCCCCTTGAGGGGAAGGTGGGTGTAGGCAAAATAAGTTTATTTTGCCAAAACTCGGATGAGGTGGTAATGTAGACACTAAAAGACTTTATAATAAACACCTCATCAGTCTCGCCTTGCTCGACAGCCGAAGCAAAATTTGCAAATCTGTGAAATTTTGCCAAGCCCTCAAGGGGAAGCCAGCAAAAAGATAACCCATTTATGGGTAGCAAGTAATAGTTTGCATGGCTGACAGGCCAATACAAAGCGCACTTGTGTGCAGCCAGTAGTGGGTAGGGCTATGCCCGAAAATGAAATCCCCCCGTTATACGGGGGGATATTTATTTACTTCTCTGAGACGAAAAATACCTATCCCAAAACTGCAACGCATCCGAAGGACAATTCTCCCCGAGGAGAGACAACCGATAGGGGTATTTGTTTGTCCTATGGAAGGAATAATCGGATTTGCTTATTTTATGAGAAAACAGCATTTTGATAAGTATCGACTGGCTATATAGCAATTACAAAGCTTTCGGTAAGGCTGTCCTTGCTATATAAGTGACAAGTTAATTTCAAGTTAACAAAACAGCAGGAAAACATGTTTCCTGCTGTTTTTGCTATCAGTTAGAGTGGTAAGGATTATGTCCTTTGTAGGGGTAATTCCGGGAAAGGAAATTGTGTTTGGGACAAAGCCATTGAAGCAAGCTTTCTGCCTTGATTTTCATGGTACATAACAGAAAGTAAAAAAGTTACTTCCTCTTATGCGGAGGATAATAATATTTTGTAGGGGATAAGCCAAAATGCTTTTTAAACTCAACGGAAAAATGCTTGTAATCGGAATATCCGCACATTTCAGATATCTGTTGCAGCGAATGATAGCCCATCACTATAAGAGATGAAGCATATTCCATACGTTTGGTTATCACATATTTTTTGGGGGACATTTTATATTCTTTGAAGAAAAGCTTGCGGAAATATACATCGCTGATGGATGACTCTTTAGCTGCAGTAGCCAGGGATAAATTTTCATTGAATATGTTTTCTTCTATATACTGTATGGCATTAGAGATTTTAGAAGACTGTTTTATTTCGGGGCGGCTGTCTTTATTGAATTCAGAAAAAATATTGTTTAGTATTGCGGAGGAGTCATATTTATATGGGCCGGTTTTTCTTGTCCAGCATTCGAGCAGCTCCCTGAAAAGTTTTTCATATTTACTATAGTCGGACGGAATGAATTTCTCAACTCTGTCCGTAGAATAGTTGTGGACTTTAAGGTGAATGGCGATGGATTCGTTGTATTTATTCTGACAATCTGATATAATCGATCCCGGAATATAGGCTATAGAATGATCGGTAAATGTTTCGGTGTTTTTGTTGAAAGTGTATTTTGCATTGCATTTTATCTTGAAAGAAAGGTCGTCAAAGGCGTGTTTGGGATTGTATGAATCTTTCTCTCCTTCTATATAATAAAATACATCCAAAATCTGGAATGATACATTGTCTTTTTCGAAAATCATAATAAATCCCCTCCTTTTTGACAATATTATAGCATCTTTGTTTTCAAAAGTCAACTTTTTGTATCATTTTATATGTTTAAATAGGTGAAGCTTTCTGCTATAATAACAACGTATGTTCTTTACATATTTATTTCCTTCCTATTTATATCAAGGATGCGTGATATCGATATGCATCCTTTGATATGAAAAAATCAGGTTATTGAAGCGTATGCTTTGATAATAAAAGCCACTCACAAAAAAGTCGTCCATCGGACGACTTTTTTGCTATGAATTAAGTTTTCTGTATTTTCCGGGAGTAATTCCTTCTTTGGCTTTGAAAACATTTGAGAAATAGTTGGAATCGGAAAAGCCTACGGAAAAGGCAATCTCTGTTATGCTAAGCCTGGAATGACAAAGCAGGGATTTTGCTGCCTTGAGTCTTACGGATACCAAATATTCCCGGAAGCTCTGGCCGGTTTTTTTATTGAAAATATGACTTACGGAAGAACGGCTTACAAAAAAATCTTCGCAAATTCCGCAGAGGGTAATATTCTGGGAGTAATAACGGTTTACATACTTTATTATCCTGTCCACAATGTCTGACTCACGGCTCACTTCCGTGGTCTTTACGTATGCTAATTCAAGCATTCTTATAAGGGGAGCTATGAGCATATCAATATACTCCTTGTCAGGCATATCTTCTTTAAGGCTTTCTGCCGTCTGATAAAGGACTTCAAAAGGTATGCCGAATTTTTCCGAACATCTTTCGACATAAGAAGGGTAAGAACTGTTTCTGTATCCGCTTACGCATATGAAGCCAACTGTGGAATTTCTTCCGTTTATGGGATAAACATATTCCGTCACCCCGGCGTAGCAGGTTCCGCAAAAGGAGCCTGTTTTACATTTTTCATTGATTTTATACTGTCGGTTTATGCAGTGCTCGTGAGCCTTGGGAAAGGTTTTTACATATATGCAGTGAGAATTTTCGTGTATATTGAAATAAATAAGCTCACTCTCTGAAATAAGCTGCTCATTGCCGTTGGGATGAAGCGTGATTTCGAGCTGACATTGCTTTTTTAAAAACAGTATATAATTTTTGATTTCCGCTATAAAATTATTCATAAAATGCACCTTTTTATAGTTTTTGTTCACTAAAACGATGGAAGGGAGCCTAATTTTGTGCTATGATTATACTATAATAATGTGGAGGTGTCAATATGAAATATACTTTGGAAATAACAAATGAAAGAAATTACGATGTAATAGTTGTAGGTTCAGGACCTGCCGGTATGGCTGCTGCGATAATGGCGGGAAGAAACGGAATGAAAACCCTGCTTATCGAAAGCGGGGGAAGAGTTGGCGGCATTGCAACCTCAGGTATGATGAGCCACTTCGCCGGAACGGTTGGTAACAAGTTATACCACGAAGTTCTTGAAAGGGCGGCAGAAAAGAATTATTTTGCCCCCGGAGTAAAGACTCCCGAGATAGATCCTGAGTTTTTGACGATTACCTATATTGAAATGCTTGAAGAATCAAAGGTTGACACTTTGCTCTACACAACATTCTGCGATGTGGTTATGGAGGATAAAAAGATAAAAGGAATCATCTGCCACAGCAAGGACGGCTTTTCGGCATTTTATTCAAATGTTGTGATAGATGCATCGGGCGATGGGGATGTGGCATATAAGTGCGGTGCAGAATTTATCAAGGGAAGAGAAGAAGACGGAAAAATGCAGCCTGCAACCCTTATGTTCAAGGTTGGCGGAGTTGATATGGAAAGAGCAGTTTTTCCCGAATCCTTTGAAACATTGGTTCCGACAGAAAAAGGTGAGCTTCAGGCTCTTGCAAAGGAAAAACTGCCTCATCCTGCAGGCCATGTGCTTCTTTATAAATCACCGATTCCCGGAATTGTCACCTGCAATATGACAAACATAACTGGTGTTGACGGAACAAAGGCTGAGGATCTTACAAAAGCGGAATTTGCCTGCCGCAAACAGCTTCCTGCGATAGTGGAATTTTTAAGAGAATATGTTCCCGGCTATGAAAAGTGCTATATCATAGGAAGTGCTTCTCTTATAGGAGTTCGTGAAACCAGACACTTTGAAGGCGTGAAGAAAATTACGGCGGAGGAAATTTCAAAGGCTCACCAGCATGAAGACTTCGTTGTGTTTGATGCACACTTTAATTTCGACGTACATAATATCACCGGTTCAGGTCTTGATGAAACCGGAAGTCAAAGGAATTTTACTCAAGCAAAGGGGTATACAATCCCTTACGGATGCCTTGTTCCGAAAGAAATTGACGGGCTTTTGCTTTCCGGAAGAAACATTTCGGGAACCCATATGGCACATTCAAATTTCAGAGTAATGCCGATATGTATGGGAATGGGCGAGGCGGCAGGAATTGCGGCAGCTCTTGCCATAAAGCAGAACAAAGAGCTTCGAGATATTGATGTAAAAGATATTCAAAATAAGTTATAATATGGCCCGGTAATCCCCGCATCTTCAGTATAAAGATGCGGGGGGGATTTATTTTGAATGGTAAAATAATAGAGGATTTATGTTAAAAATTTCCGAAAAACACGAATATAATTTCTGATTCCTCAATATTGGAGCGGGTTTGTTTCTAAAAGTTAACTTTTTGTATCGTTTTATGAGTTTAAATTTTTATATAAGCTTGCTATAATATTATTGCGCGAAAAGATATTGGGTAAAGAAAAAGGAGGTCTATTATGAAAAAGAAAATTTATTTGCTTTTGACATTTGTGCTTATGAGCATCAGTGTCATTGGCGCAAATGCCGAAGGTGAAGTGGCTCAGATAGGCGATGTTAAATATGCAACTGTAGCTGAGGCGTTTGCAAATGTTCAGGAAGGAGAAACCATTGGACTTTTGTCCGATGCTTCTTTTGACAGTGAGATAGTTTTTGATAAGAATATTGCTTTTGCACTGGACGGCGGTGGATATACTCTTACCGATAACGGAACAGACCAGACATCCGGAACAGAAGCTACAGGAACTTTTTCAGGAATAAAAATTACGGCAGGGCACTTGACGGTTACAAATATCACTTTTGAGAGAACGTATAAAAAGCAATATGCAGTTTTAAGTCTTTACAATAATGCTAAGTTGACAGTTTCCGATAACGT